>NZ_JBQQBX010000019.1:0-180645 GCF_052245475.1 Streptomyces sp. 7N604
CCCCCTGGGTTCGACCCACTCCCCCCCCCCCCCCCCCCACGGGGCGCCGTGTCGCGTTCCGGCCCACATCCGGGCAGCCCTCGACCGAGGGGGTTGGATGATCTAGGTCTCGGGGGGCGGCGCCCGTACGGGACTTCTTGCCGCCCGGGCCACTCGGGCTCCCGGTGATTGCAGTCACCTGAGCCCTGCGCCCATCTGCTCTCCGCTCTGGCCTTGCAGGGCCTCGCGGAGGTTCTGACCGCCCCGGTGCCAGCCGGCTGCGATCAGTTCGATCTTCAGGTTCTGCCCAGAACCCGCCCCTAAGGGCTTTGTGCTGCCCATCTCGCAACGAGAGGACCGAGCACATCATGCAGTACAGCATTGCCGTTTGTCAGCTAACTCATGCCCGAATGGCGCAAATTGCGCCGTTGCGGTGCTCACATACGACCGATTTCACAACCGAACAAGTTTTCGGTAGGCGGTCACGCACCTGGCAGGTGCCGCATTGAGCGCCGCGCCGGAACACACTTTCCGTATCCCGACGCAACGCGGGGGTGCTCGGCTGCGGTCGGTCCCGGCTGCCGGCCCTGTGGAAGAGGCGGGGCCGGGCGATCCGTTGCAGCTCGGCCAGGGGATGCGGCGGCGGTTGCGTGAGGCGGTGCGTTTTCTGGTCAATGCACCACCGGCGGTCGAGTCGGGTGATGTGGCGCGGGTGTTGCTGGTCTTGGCGGCGGCCAAAGCCAACTGGGAGCGTGGTGGCGTGACGCGGACCGCGGTGCCGGATCTCGCGCGGTGGGTGGGGGTGTCGGTCTCCACGATCGATAAGGCGCTGGCGACGATGCGGCACGCTGAGCTGTTGGTGTCGGAGGTCCGGCTGGGCGGTGACGGCTCGGTGGAGGGATTGGACATCGCGGTCCCCGAGCTCGTTGGGGTGCGGTGTCTGGGGGATGCTCCGCGGCATCCGCTGGCCTTGTCTCGGGCGGAGTTGGCGACGCTGCTGCGCCTGGTGGAGGCATTGTTCGGTCCGGGGTGGGTACGGGCGGACGGGTCGGGTACGCCGCCGGGGCTGCTGGCCGGCCGTAGGGGGCCGGGGGCGGCGAGGGATCGGTTGGCGCTGCTGTTGATGGTGCTGGAGGCCCGTCCGGATGGCCGGGTGCCGTTGTGCGGTGGCGCGGTTGAGCGTCGGCGGGGCCGACCGGCGGCAACGGTGGCGCGGTTGCTGGGGAAGAGGTGTACGGCGGCTGGCGGGGCGAAGGTTCTGGCGCGCCTCGAGGCCTGCGATGCCGTGGTCAGTCGCCGGGTAGAGACCGCGTCTGGGCTGCGTCACCGGAGTCGGCTGCTGGTCCCCGCAGTCGCGGCGGCGCACGGGGCGCGCCTGATGCCGGTGACCGCGCACTCCGGGACGGGACCGTCGTTGGCGAAGCCGGAGATTCCAGACCACCCCGCTGCGGCAGTTGGGGATCAACCAGCCCGGTTTCCGGCGCCCCGAGCGGCATCACCGGAGGTCACCGGCCGTGGCGCGCCGGACGGCGGGCAGGCGGAGCTCGGTGGTGCAGACCGCGCCGCCTTGGCAGAGCTTCACACCAAGCACGCTCCTGTGGCTCATGTGGTTGGTGATGGTGAGGGCTCTATGGGGTTTTCCGGCGAAGCCGTTTCTGGGGTCACCCGCCGTCGGCCGGACCGCGCGGGCGCGCGCGAGCACCAGCCCGGGAGCCACGCGGGCGGGCGTCTGAAGCTCGTGGGCGGCCCAGGTGGCCCGCTGCGCGGGGACAAGCCCAAAGATTCCCGTGCTGAGCGCCAGGAGCTGCCGTTCACCGGCGCGCGGCCGCGGACCGGTCAGAGCAAGCAGCAAGGAGGGAGGGGGCCGCGGCCGCCGGAGAACCTGCAGGTCGTGCTGGCTCCGGTGGAAGGGGTGTGGGCTCGGCTGGAACGCGGCGGTGCCCGGGCCCGGGTGATCGCAGCAGTGCGCTCGCAGCTCGCGGCCGTGGCCGGTGTCGCCGGTACGGCGGCCGCCGGCGAGATCCTGGCCTCACGGCTGATGCGCCGTCTGGCTGAGCAGGGCGGTCCGGCCCAGGTAGCTGACCCGGTCGGCTGGTTGCTCGTACGGGGCCTCCCGCGCCGTCCAGGCTGCGCCGACGCGCGCTGCGACGAAGGCATCCGGCTGGACACCGGCGGCAGTTGCGACTCTTGCGCTTTCCTGATCGCCGACCGGCGGGCGCTGCGGCACGCCGTCGCGGCCGCCATCGACGCCGAGCTACCGGCCGCCACCACACAGGAGTGGCGCGCGGAGTACGAGCAGCGGCTGCGCCAGCAGGTGGCCGCGGATGCTGAATGTGCGGCGATTCGCCGGAAACGGACTGCTGCCGAGCAGGCCGCTCTTGCGCAGGCCCGCGCCGAAGCCGCGGCCGCCGAGCGCGCCCGACAGGCGCAGCCGTGCGCGGACTGCGGCGCGCCCGGGTCGGCGAGTCTGTGCGAGACCTGCGGTCACCGACGCGCCACCGAGGCGGTGATCCGCGAGGCGGCCCGGACGGCGGCCGCGGCGTGGGCCGACCCGGCGAGCCAGGCGGATGCCGATACGGTCGCCGCGCATGCCGAGGCCGGTATGAGGTCTGACCTCGACCAAACCTGTGCCCAGGCCCGTGCCCAGGGCGCGACCGAGCACACGCTGGCGGTCCTGGGCCGCGTGACCGCCGAGACTACGGCCGCCGAATACCGCCGCTCCGCCCTGGCGCTGCTCGCCCGTACCGCCGAGGCCGACACGGAGGCTCGGCAGGCCTACGAGGCGCGGATGCGCAGCTGGCACCGGTACGCCACCCGAACCGCCGCTCAGGCCGCGGCCGCTGAAGCCGCCGGGCAGGCCCGGGCCCGTACCGCAGAGCATCTGCTGGCCACCCGGCTTGGCGCCCTCCGGGACAGCCGACCGGCGGACCTCGCGCCCGACGACCCAGCACCGGATCGGTATGCGGCTGGGGCGGCACGGGTGCGCGCCGCGTTGCGGACGGCTCGAGCACGGGCATGAGGCCTCGCACTGGATCAGCAGACTCCCGCAGTGCCAGGTGAGGTACTCCACTCTCAGCAGGCGCCTTGCCGGACGGCGCTGTGCTTAGGCGCGTCGAGGGGAAGCCAGCAGAAGCGGCTCGGCGGTGCGGTACTCGGTATGCATCGTCACCTGCCAGCCAGCCTGCTGCAGCGCCTCGGCGCACGAGCGCAGCTCCGCATCGACGACCGCGGACGGTGTGGCCTGATCATCCGGCGCCATCCACCGTACTTCCAGGGCCTCGGGCTGCGCCGAGCCCGTGACTCGGTAACCGCCCTCGCTCACGCGGCCACCGTGATCGACGACGCAGGGGCGGCAACCGGCGACCTCCAGAGCAAGTGCGGCTGCGGCCACGAGATTCCGGCGCTCCCACAATCACAGCAGCCCGGGTGCCTTGCCCTTGACCTGGCGCATCATGACCACGCCTTCCCAAGCACTGCGCACGTGCGTTGCCGGGCGGCGGCATCGTACGGATGGCGCTTGCCTCCCGCGCGGGCGACGAAGGCCTCCGGTACGACTGGAGGCAGGGAACACGCAGGCGCTGAGGCGGCCGTGAGCCGGTCGCGTTCTGTCAGGCCGGCGGGCGTCAGGTAGAGCCGGTGGCGCGCCCGCGCATGCCGTACGGTCAGGCCTTGGCGGACGAGTGCCTGCAACACCCGATCTTGCTCCGTATCGCGGAGCTGTCCCGTTGCGGGGTCGCTGCAAGGATCGCGGCTCGGCGTTCTGCCGGTGTGGGCTGCCTGGTCACTTAGACACCGCCTCTGCCCGATCCGCAGGGGCGCCCGGCGAGCGCATCGGCTTCGGGCGACGTCCTCGCCGGGCCCAACCAGTCTCTCACCCGCTCCTGACACGACAAAGGAGCCGAGCTCCCAGCTCCCGGAAGCAGGCGCAAACGCCGAACCGCCCAGATCTGCGGGGACTCAGAGTCTGGGGACAACTATGACGACACCAGCGGCGCCCGCAGCATAGCCATAGCGCAGCATCATCGACGACCTTCGGAACCTTCCTCGACGAGCTGGAGGAGGAACTCGACCAGCGCCGCCCGAAGCAGTCCCGCGGGAGCGCCGCGCCTGATATGGATCTGCGCGTTGACCTGGCCGGCTTCTCGGAACCCCACCCGAGGACCGCGGCGTTCCCGTTGCCGCGGTGGTCCGCCACGCGGCGAACTTCTGGGCACCCCGGTATGCGACGGCCCGCACGAGCGCGGCGCCGCCCTCACCCACACCGTGGGCCACTGCCGCTGGCTGGGGCGCTCCAACCTCACCGTTGCCCGCCATCGGCATGCGCTGGCTCGGCGGCGAGCGCGACGAGGATCGCGTCCTTGAGGCTCAGGCAGCCCGCCTTGCGTACCGCATACAGCGTGACGAGTAGCCAAAGAGGAAGGCCAGAGCGATCGCGAGGACCATCGTCTCGACGCTGCCCCACAGCAGGCCGGTACCGATGACCATGGCCAGGATCTCGCCGAGGGCGCAGCCGGTCAGGCAGTGCAGTGTCGCCCGGGAGGTAGTCCTCCAGGAGGCGCCGGCCGTCCTGTGGCCGCCGTGGGCGTGCGCTTCGTACTCGTGGGCGGGGGCGCTGGCGTGGTGAGCGGTGTGGTCCCGACACCGACGCCACCCGTGCCGCTGCTATGGACGCCGCGGCGGCAGCATCCGAGGCGGCCCAGCAGCGCATCGCGCACCAGCTACTCGCCACCCGGCTGGAGAAGCTGCACACCAGCCGACTGGGCGACGTTGGCGCGCCGCCCCCGCTGCACGAGGGATGGTGGCAGTGCGGCGACTGCGGTCGCCGTTCGCGCCGCACCCGGCCCGAAAGCGGCCTGTGCCTGGCGTGCATTGCAAAGGCCGCACGCTCGGTCCGCCGAATGGCAGGCTGCTAGCATGCTGGCGGAGGCTGGATTTTGCAGCCTGGCCGACAGGGTCCGCGCCCGGCATTCGCGGAGCCGCATCTCGGCCGAAGCGGGCTAGGTCTGTCAGATCGTACATTTTGTTGTCTTGCCTTCTTCGCGCTGAGCCGGGCAGTGCCATGGAAGGTTTTCGATGTCTGCTTCCCGCGAGAAACAGCGCGCACGGCTTCGCACCCTCTTCACCGGCGAGAGCCACCAACAAGCGCTCTCGGCGACCCGCTCACTCACCGCCGGAGACCCCGTCGTCCCCGAAGCCAGCACAGACGACCAGCAGCTGATTGAGGCCGCCGTCCTCTCCGAGCTCGACGATGCCTGCGCGCCCTGGAACTGGTGGGAGCAGGATGAGGAGCGTAAGAACAGCGTCTTCTACATCACGCGCGTCACCCCATCGCCTGACGCCCTGCGCCTTCACCTCGCCGAGGACAGCTGGAGGAGCATCCTCGACGCACTGCTCCCAGCCTTCGACAGCGACGATGAGGACTGGCCCGTGCTGGGCGTGCCAGGACTGCGCTGCCGGCCGCTACCTCAGGGCGCAGAGCTGTACCACCTCGACGCCACGGGGCGCATCGAGCTCGCGGTCCCGCCCAATGACCGGGCCGATCTCCACGCATGGATCACAAGCGGTGAGGCCGCCGGACAGACCCGCGGACGCAGGCCCGCGGTAGAACGCGCCTTCTGGCCCAGGTACGTAGGACGCCTGGAGGCGGTGCCCGGCAAGAGCCGGGTCCTGCGGCATCTGCTGGCCTTCTCCACCTATCCACAGGTCACACTCACCGGCACCGGGCAGAGTCCGGAGCCAGTGCCCTCTGAAGAGGACTTCGAGCAGATCGCCCGCGTCCTGCTGCGCCGCCGCACCGCGTCACCGGCCGCACAGCCAGAGGCCCCCCGCGTCCCCGGCGCGGCGGCGCTCGGCGGGCTGCACCGCGTCGCGGCTGTCGTCGGGCCAAGGGCCGCGGGGGGCGTCGGCAGGTCCCTCTTCACAGCCAACCTGGCCGTGGCCCTGGCCAACGAGGGAAACGTCAGCGTCCTCGTGGTCAACGCCGACGGAGCCACCAGTGGTGTCAGCCGGTTCCTCGCGCATGCGCTCAGCGGAGAGCCCGCCTCGCAGGGACAGCAACTGCTGCGCAACGGGGCGCGACTCGAGCTGGCCCGCTGCCCTGATGGGGTTCAACTTGCCGACTCCATCAAAGACGTACTCCGCGACTCCGACCACGACGTTGTGCTGCTCGATACCGGCCCGATGGACCAAGTCAGGGTCGCTCAGCTGGCGGAGGTGTGGATCGGTGTGACCCCGCTGTGGGCCCAGCCAGGCCGGCTCACCGAGATGGTCTCCCACGGCCGCGACGGCCGTCGGCTGTCGCGGGGCTGGGAGAAATCCTGGCTCGCAGCCATGCGCTCGAACGGCTGGGACGTGACGACGAGGACTGCGGTCCGCGACCCAGAGTCGTTGTTCGCCGACTACGACTCTGCGCACGCAGCGGGTCTCGTCATCATCGGTGACCGAGGCGAGTCCGCGCGCTCACGCCAGGAGCTTGCGGCCAGCTCGGGGCTGCCGGTTCTCCACCCAGGCATCCCCGACCTCGTGTGCGACGCCGAGCAGGCGGACCAGGTGCTGGCCGAGCCCACCGGTCGCACCGCCGCCGTCCACCGCGCCTATCGAGCAGTCGCTCGTCAGCTCCTCGCGCCAGAGGCCCGCTCGTGATCCCGGTTGCAGAGGAGTCCCCACAGCAGGCGGGAGTCGGCGGCCAGTTCACCGTAGAGGCGGCGGTCGACGAGGTGGATCCAGTCCTGCATGGCCCAGGAGGATGGCCTTGGAGGAGAACCGTCCGTTGGTAAGGACGACGACGTCGGCCTTGTGGAGCTGCTGGCCGTTCCGTTGACCTGCTGCAGCACCGCGGTCCCGACGGCGAAGCCGCGGTCTCCGTTCCGGCAGTGCACCGCGCGCACCGACCGTGAAGGCAAGCAACGTGGTGGTGCACCGCGTCAGCCGAATTGTGGAGTTCGAGGAGTCGGACACGACGTACGTCTTGAACCGTTCCTAGCGATGTTGGCCGGTGTTGGCTGAATCGCATGAATCCGGACGGGTAGTCCGGTGACCTCGCGAACGGTCTTCGAGGTCGGGGAACAGCGTGAGCTGGTCACCTGGGCTCCAGCAGGTCTTGTCGCCTCCGTTTGGCGTGCCTGTAGTCCTGGGTGGTCTCACGGTCCCGCGTGGCCTGGCAACGAATGCGGTCTGGCCGGTAGCTCTCCCCGGTCCCATCCTCTGGTGGGGCGGGGTCACACCTGGCCGACGCCGGATTCGGTGTCCCAGGCCACGCCTGCCGATCGCCACGGCGGCACCGTGATGCCGCGTGACGGAAGTCTTTGCCTGCTGCTGGAGTGGGGGCTTCCAGTACCGCTCGCCCCAGATCGAGGTGTAGGCCGGGTCGACGGCGACCACGTTGAGGTCCTGGTGGAAAGCCATGCCTCGGAGGCGTTCCCGGAACTTCGCGGTGGGGATACCAGCCACGGTGCGGCGGAACCGCTTCCCGCGCGCGCCGCGCCCCATGGTCTCCCGGCCGGTGGTGCGGGCGTCATCGAAGCCCAAGTTCTCCACCGCGATCCCCACGCAGTGGTGCTCTTTCGCGATGCGGACGAGTTCGATGATCGCGGCCCGCAATCTGCCGTCCCGAACGCTGGCGGGGCCGGTCAGCTCCAGGGGCACGGTGATCGGCTCGCCGATGGGGTTGCCGTGCGGGTCGAGGACGTAAGCGGCCAAGTGGTCGGCGTTGAGGTCGATACCGAGCAGACGTTGCCCGAAGGCCCGGATCTCCTGCGGGGTCCGCAATACAGCGGTATCGGCCGACCAAGAGGCGTCGAGGTACCAGCGTCCCCGGATCGGGTCGTGGATGATGTCGTAGCGCACGGCCCGGTGGGCGGTGGCCCAGTCCAGCCACTCTCCGCGCCGATGCGAGAAGGTGACGGTGCAGGCTGGCCGGTACCGGCCCCTGGGGGCGTTCGCGAGGTGCCTGAGCGGTTCCGGCAACACCAGCGACACCGAGCCGTCCTCGGGATCGACAGTGATGGTGTAGTTGCCGTGCGGGGCTCCTGTCTCGCCGTCCGCGGTCAGGAACAGACGGGCGGCGTCCCATCGGTCACGCCACTCGACCTGGGTGAGCTGGGCGTCTTCGAGGTTGTGCCGGATCTTGGCGACGACTTCGGCCAGCATCGCCGTCCCGAACCTGGCCAGCCGCTCCTCATGGGTCACCAGCAACGTGCTCACGGACTCGGCCTGGCACGCCTGGAGCGCACGACGCAGCCCCTTCCGCCTGTCCGACAGCCCAGAGGCCACGTCGGTGAACTCCCCAAACACGATGCGGTCCCCGGCCGCCTCCCGCAGCCGCACCATCTGTGGATGGCACAGCGCGGGGTTACCGATCCGGTTGGCCAGGACGAGTCTCTTTCGCGGCTGCTGCGGCGTGGTCGGCTTCGCCTGCCCGGAACAAGCTGTCGGCCTCGTTAGGTCAGGAACACCGCGCGGGGCTCGGCGCGGGCGTGGGGGAGCAGGCCCATGCCCTCACCGATCAACTGGTGAGCGCGGTCGGGCTGGCCGAGCTCGAGCAGGCCGTTCTTTACGGAGCTGGGGGTAAGCCTCGCAACCGTGGTTTCGGTGCGCGGGGGCGCGTTTCGCCGGAGTGGTTCCCGGCGACCGGTCAAACAACTGCCTTGTCTCTGCGCTGTTGGCTGTCGTCCGGCATGCAAGACCGCACGGGTGCCGTCACTGGGGCGAAGGCCCCGTCTCCCGCCGTTCGGGAGACCGAGTGAGGTTCCAGGGGCGTCCAGCGGGAGGGACTACTCAAGACGCGAACGGGGCCTGAAGGGGTGTGCATCCTCGCTGCGTGTCCGCCCATTTCGGCGGACGCATCGGCGAAGTGGCACCTTCACGGAGGGCAGATGAAGTTCATTCCGCATAGTTGTCCTCACCGCTGCTCCGGAGTTTCCTCCAGAGTGCTGGCCCGGCTTGGTGTCTGGGGCCGAGGGGTCACAGAAGACATTCCTGTCGAACCGGTTGCTCAGCCGTTCGGAGGTCGGTCTGTTCCTCCGGCATGCGGCGTGCGACGCCATCTCGTGGTCGGAATCACGTGCGTATCAACCGTGAACGAGTTCGCCTCCAGGGGGACGCCGTGGTGACGGTACGTGTGCTGCGTGATCGGTCCGCCCTATCCTTCCTGGAAGACCGCTGGCCGATGCTGTACAGGCAAGATGCGATGGCGACGCCATACCAATCGCCTGAATGGCTTGCCGGGTGGACCGAGCAGATGTCACCTACCGCCACCCCGCTCGTGATGGTGGCAGATGACTCCGACGGTCCTGTTGCCGCCCTGGCGCTGGTTCGCGACCAGAGCGAGGGCCGGGAGCAGGTTCGTCCGCTCTCGTCGCCACACGCCGAGTACATCCGTGCTGTCGGCCCCGGCTCTGAAGAGCACAGCGTCGGAGCAGCTCTGGCTCAGTGCCTGAGAGTTCTCGCCCGCGAGGGCGATTGCGTGGTGATGCCGGACGTGCCTACCGACAGCTGCCTGGGCCGGCACGTGGCGGCCCAGTCGGGCTACGACCACACGACGGCGCGTTGCGCGGTGATCGGGCTGCCCGTGGACTTCTCGGCAATGTCTCGCGCTACCAGAAAGGAGCATAAGCGCCGCGAGCGCACCTGGGTCGGGCTGGCCGCAGGCGGCCACCGCGTGGTCTATCGCCGAACCCGGAGTACCGCGGAACTCATCGGCACATACCCAGTCCTGTCAGAGCTGTACCACCGCCGATGGGCGGGGCATGTCCCTCTATCTGAAGTCGGTGCTGCGGGAGCCGATAAGCAGTGGCAAGCGGTGTTGGAACGGTGCGGCTCGGGTACGGCGTTCATTGCAACCCTTGCGGTGGACGAGGCCGTCGTGGCTGCCCAGTTGTGTCTGTACCGCCACCGACGCTGCTATTCTGTGAGACCGGCCATGGACCCGGCCTATCGCGAACTTGCTCCGGGGCACGCCCTATTGCGCCGACTGACTGCCGAGCTCTCCGGGCAAGGGTTCATTTCGTTCGACCTGGGCCGTACCGTCGAGGATGCGGGGCAGATCGCTTATAAGTCGCAGTATTTGGCCGAGTGGAAGGCCACCCTAACTGCCATTTCCAGGATTCCTCAGGAGGCACCACGGGTGAGGAGCTTATCTGTCCCAAGTGTGACCGGGCCCCTCATGCCCGGAGGTCGGGCACGCCTGGGCAGCCGCCAGGTGAGACGGAGACGCGCTTTGCGCAAGCTGCCCCGCGATGCAGCTCGCTTCCCCACGCCCTGCTTCGTCAGGTTCGCCCACGGCATCCGTCAACGGGCTGTGCTGCAGGCATGCCAGCACGCTTACGCAGCCTCATGAGGTGCATGACTCAACTTCCAGTTGATTCCGATTGCATCCTATAACCGCCTTCTCCTGCGGAAATGCTCTGTGGTGAAACCGTGTATCCCGCAGATAGCGTCGGCCTACTTGAGACGTCCCTCGCCCCACCAGGAGTTACCAGTGAACCGCCGTTCTTTGCCCGTTGTTGCGGCGGTTGCCGCAGCCGCCGCGCTGGTCCTTACCGGGTGCAGCGGCGACTCCGGCCCGGACGACAACATCAAGGGCGCGGACGAGGCTGACAACTCACACAGTTCCTCCCAGCCTCCATCGAGTAACGCAGACCGCCCCAAGATCGATATCCCCAAGACCCTCGAGATGGACTTCGAGGACTGGACTGACGAAGACGCCCGGATTCAGACGATCCTCAACGACGGTAGGGAAGGCATTCGCGCCGTCAACGAAGCCATCCTCCAGAACCCACCGAACCCGAACTCCCCGAACGTGGCCTTCTACCACTCCTCCGATGCCCTCAAGGACACGAAGGACTGGATTTCAGGATTCAAGGAAAATGATCTAACGATCACCGGAACCATCCGATACTTCGACGCTGTGGTAAACGTCCGAAAGGGGCACCGAGCCGCAGAGCTCATCTACTGCTCCGACGAAAGTGGTGGGGCCTCCAAGAACCGAAAAACAGGAAAGGTCGACCACTCGGCCACCGGTAGCAATTTTGTTCAATACGTGACCCTCCTCCAAAAGGACTCAGAAGGCGTCTGGAAGGCAGCAGCGCTGGAAGGCAACCGGGGCGCATGCTCGTAAAAAAGAGGTCACCTGGTCAGTGGCCCTGACCGCGGCAGTCTCGACCCTTCTCACCACCGTCGCCCCCACGGCAACGCAGGCCCTAACGGCAACGGAGATGAGTCGAACAACCGAGCCACGTGTCGCCTCGCTGGCCGTGGCCCTCCCGGCGCTCGGGCTGACGGACCCCGAGCACCCGGAGGGCGATCGCGATCCTGCTTCTCCGGCGCAATCATTCCGTACGACGAGGAGACGCCAGGAGAAACATTCCGAGCCACCTATCGCGGTGGTCTGACACCAGCCACCCGGCGCGATCCAGAACGTGGGCGTACTCGCTGAGAGCCTCTTTGAGGCCAGAGGCGCCCGCCTGCGGTTCGCCCTTTGGGACAGCTCGCGTTACCTGCACTGTGGCGGCCTGCGGCCACGCAGACAGGAGGTAACCACTCGCCGTACGGCAGCCGTTGCGATCGGCCTCGGACGGCGCGCATCCGGCCGCTTCGAGAGCCAGCCCGACGGCCGCCATCGGATTCGTCAACTCCCACGGGCACGGAATTCGGCTGCTGCCCGTACGATTGCTCATCCGCCGCAGCTCCAGCAGTCCCGCCCACGCACTGCGCACCTCGCGCTCGCGGGCCGTAGAATCCTCCGGCGCCATCTCGTCACCCTTCCGGGCAGCGAACCCTGGCGCCTCCCGAGGAGCGGCAAGGGCGGCCTGGGGCTGGAGGAGCTGCTTGCGCAGCTGCCATCCCGCCGGGGTCAGGTAGCAGCGGTGCGGCGGTGTGGGATGCCGGAACGCCCAGCGGCCTACGACCAGCGCCTCAAGCTGGGCCGTGGTGCCCTTCAGCAGTCCGGTGTCCGGGTCGGCTGCTTCGATGATCAGCCGCTGTTCCCGCGCCGGCTTCTTGGCCACTTGGTCCTCCTCTCGGTGCGACATCGCAGCCAGTTGCGACGCCCAACGAGCGAGGTGCTTCGTCCAGGCGCCGTACACCGCAACAGCAGCGCAAGCATGCCCCATCAGCGCGGCTATCGAAGACCCACCGGGACGCATACAAGCGGCGGCATCGCCCGATCCAGCGCCCGGCGCTCAATGCTGCGCAGGCCCTGTGATGCCACGGTCCGGGCGGCAGCGAGCGCGGCGGAGCGGGCGCCCGCGGCATTCTCGGCGGTTCAGACACGGTGGAGCTGGACGGTGGTGGAGCAGCTGACGCCGTCGTCGCGTAGCAGGGTTGTGCCGCCGAGTTCGGCGTCGATGGTGGCGGCTTCGTCGATCAGCGCCCGCATCCCGGCCGCGTCGCTGGCTCGTGCGGGCCGTGTAGGCGCCCGACCTGGATCAGCAGGCCGCGTACGGCGGTGTGTCCTGGCCCGGCGCCGCGCAGGCTCGGGTGGTCGCGGCGGTCAAGGCAATGGACATCTCCTGGTGGTGCCAGTCGGCCTCGCGGGTCAGGGTCCGGGAACGACGCTCCCAGCATCAATGAACCACAGTGAGCCGCAGCTGGTGGACGCCCACCACCCGGGCGACGGCTGCGCCCTTGTGTCCCTCTCTCAGCAGATGCATCTCATTCCGCCCGGCGGACCAGCCGCCGTGACCGGTGTGCCAGGACGCGGGACCGTGCAAGGGGCCGCACCAGCTGCGGCGCCTCTGCTCCTAAGGTCACGCGGAAGCCCTTGCCTAGGACCGATTCCCAGGCCAACCTCCTCGCAAATGGAGGTAACACGCCATGCGTGCACGCACAGCCGCAGTAATCGCCGGTGCGCTCGCCCTCGTCCTCGGTGTGCTGCTCGCCCCTTCCGCCGCGTCGGAGACCCCCACCCCGACGATCGAGCACCACGTCATCCACTCCTTCGACGGGGTGCCGATCTACTCGACCCTCTTCCTTCCACCGGGAGCCTCGAGCCACCACCCAGTACCGCTTGTCATGCGCACGCACGGCTGGGGCGGCACGGGACAGACCGAACTCGACACCGGGACCCTGAGCAAACTTGTCCACGACGGTTACGCCGTACTCACCTGGGACAGCCGCGGCTTCGGCAAGTCCGGTGGGGAGACCCACGTCAACGCGCCCAACGTGGAGCGCCTCGACGCCAGCGCCCTACTCGACTGGGCCACGCAGCGCCCGGAGATCAAGAAAGAGCGGCCGGGTGACCCGATCGTCGGCTTCTCCGGGGGCTCGTACGCGGGCGGCATCCAGCTCGTCACCGCAGCCTTCGATGAGCGCATCGACGCCATCGCGCCCGAGATCACCTGGCACGACCTGCGCTACTCACTGTTCCCCCACAACGTGGTCAAGTCCGGCTGGGACGAACTCCTCTTCGAGCTCGGCTTCGCCACAGCGCTCACGCGCGGCCTCAACCCGACCAACGAGACGGGCATTCAGACCGGCTCGTACTCCAACGACCTCCAGCAGGCGCACGCCGACCTGCTGGTCAACAACGGGCCCAGCGAGTCGACTAACCAGTTCTTCAAGTCGCGCAGCATGGCCGGATACAGCGACAAACACCCCGTCGACGTACCCACACTGCTCATGCAAGGCAGTGTGGACACTCTCTTCAACATCAACGAGGCAGTGAGCAACTTCCGTCACGTCCGATCCCAGCACGCGCCCTCGAAGCTAATCGTCTATTGCGGCGGACATGTCGCCTGCCCGGACTCCTACACGCCGGTGGACGACCGGGCCCATCTCGACCAGGCCATTCTCACCTGGTTCGACCGCTACTTGAAAGGCAACCGCCAAACCGGGACCGGACCCGCCGTGGAATACCGCACAAATACGCACGGCTTCCGCGGCCTCACCGACGTGCCCACGTCCGCCTCCGTCACCGGCGGCGGCTCGGGTTCGCTGGTCGGCACCGGCGTGCCCACCAGCGGGCGGGGGCTCACCGCGACACCCTCGCAGCCGGGTGACCCGACCGCGCTGACCGTACCCATCGTTACGGCGCCGGCCGGCGGCATGGAACTATTCGGCATGCCCAAGGCGACGCTGAGCCTCACCGGAACGGGCGCGCCCGCGGCAGACCTGTTCCTCAAGCTGGTCGACCGCGAGTCCGGTGAAGTCGTCAATCTGCAGGAGCAGGCGGTACGGGTAGAGGAGCTGTCCACCCACCCGCGGCAGCTCTCGCTGGACCTCTCGGGTGTCGCGTATAGCCTGCCTGCCGGCCACCACCTCGACCTGCAGGTGGCCACCAGCAGCGCGTCGTACGCCGCGCCGCGCAGCGGGCCGGTGCGGCTTGGCGTCGAGGTGAACGTGTCGGTGCCGACACCGCCGAGGTAATTGGCCTCCGGGGCGGGCCGCGCAGCCCAGAGGAGCGGAGCCCCGGACCTGCCCGCCCCAGACTTCCGGTACGGCCGCTCGGGAGGACGGTCGGCTACTGAGCTAGTAGTGCTTCGTCAGGTCAGGGCTGACGCTGGTGCTCCATGGCCGTCACCCCTTGGAGGCGGCCTCCCGGATCAGCGGCTCGAACTCCCGCCGTACGTAGGCGTCGAACGGCTCCGTCAGCGCGCCGTCGATCACCCGCCGCACCCGGTGCTTTGCCGCGAACTCCTTGATCGCTGCGCGGGAATCCGGCTCCACACCCCCGCCAACGATCAGCACCCCGAACTCCTCGGTCTCCAACAGCTTTCGGGCCTCCTCGTCGGTGCTCACTCCCTCCGCGTCAAAGCCGTCCGCGCGCAGCGTCGCCAGCACCTCCGTCACCCTGGCGGGCGTTCTTCCAAGTACCAGCGTCCTCATGGCCGTTCCTCTCCGGTACATCGACATCGGCGCCCCCGAACCTAGAAGCTCAACCGGACTTGAGGTCAACCCCCACCCAGGCAGCCATGTGCAGGGTATATGTGCTGGTGGCGGGGTGGTTCGGGTGCTGGTTGATGGTGTTACGGGCACGGCCAAGCCGTGACGAGTACGAGCAGGCGGTTGTCCGTCGACTGGCGCGGGCCCGCAAGGCGCCCCCGGGATCTGGTGATGCGGACCCGGATGATCGAGCTGAGCTGGGGTGGGCAACGGGTGCCGGTCGGGGAGGAATGGCTTCCCCGGCCGTGCGGCGCGGAGCGCCGCAGCATCGCTGCGTAGCACAAGGCACTCAGGGCGGCGCCGAGTTGATCTACTCCGTTCGGGCTTAGGGTGATCTGTGTGAAGATTGTTGCGGAGGTGAAATTGTGGCTCCGATCGGCTCATGACGCCGACACGCTGGCCGCGACCCTGCGTGCCTGCAACCGGGGCGCCAACTGGGTCTCCACGGTGGCGTTTGACAAGGGCCTCAAGCGCCGCAACGAGTTGCAGGAGGAGGTGTACTACGACCTCAAAGCCACCTTCGATCTGTCGGCGCAGCCGGCGGTGCGGGTGGTGAAGAAGGTCGTGGACGCCTACGCGACCATGGCCGGGAACATCAAGGCCGGCCACCTGACCGGCAAGGCCCGGCGCAAAGCGGAGTGCAAGGCGATCGTCTTCCGCGAGGACGCCGCCCAGCCGTTCGACGACCGGTGCCTTACCTGGAACCTGGACGAGCAGACCGTCTCCATCTGGACCGTCGCGGGCCGGATCAAGGGCGTGCCGTTCGTATGCTCGCCCGGGGCACTGAAGATGCTCCAGCACCGCAAGGGTGAGTCCGACCTGATGATGCGTGACGGGACGTTCTATCTCGTCGCCACTGTCGACCTGCCCGAACCCCCAGCGTACGAGCCTGACGGCTTCCTCGGCGTGGACCTCGGCATCGTCAACATCGCCACCACCTCGGACGGAAAGATCATGTCCGGGCGGAAGGTGAACCGCTACCGGCGGCGCATGAACCGCCTGCGCCAGAAGTTGCAGGCCAAGGGCACCAAAAGCGCCAAGCGTAGACTGAAGAGCATCCGCCGCCGCGAGGCCCGGTTCGCCGCCGACACCAACCACCGCATCGCCAAGAGAATCGTCAAGACCGCTGAACGCACCTCGCGCGGGGTCGCCCTGGAAGAACTGAAGGGCATCCGGCAGAGGGTTACGGCCAGGAAGGAACAGCGGTACTGGCTGCACTCGTGGGCCTTCGCCCAGCTCGGCGCGTTCGTCGAGTACAAGGCACGGCGGGCAGGTGTGCCCGTGGTCCACGTGGACCCGCGCAACACCTCCCGCCAGTGCTGCGAGTGCTGGCACACCCACCGCACCAACCGGGTGTCCCAGGCCTGGTTCGCGTGCCGCTCCTGCGGAGCGGTCATGCACGCGGACCGCAACGGCTCCCGCAACATCGCCCACCGTGGCGAGGCTGTGTGGCAGCGGGGCGCAGTCAACCGCCCCAACACTTTCAAGGTGTAGGACGCAGGCCAGACACCACAGCCAGTGGTGGACAGGACTTACAAGCCTCGGGCCTCAGCCCCGAGGTAGTTGACGGAGAACCTTCCCAGGTGCGGGGTGACGGTCCGGTCGTCGACGTGGATCAGGTCGGCTGAGGCCGACAGGCTTCCAACGCCTCCTCACCCCGGCAACTGCCGCGCCCGTTCGACGGACGGAGCAACTCACGTATCCCGTTCCTCGGAGTCAGTACGCCTCCGCTCATCTCGCCTCGGCAGACGACGAGCGCGCAGAGGGGGGAGAGGGAAGGACGCTGCCATGGCGCTCCGTTCCCCCGTGGAAGTGATCAGCCGGATCAGGCAACCCCAGCCACGGCACATTATCCGAGGCGAGACGCACCGTGCCATCGGTTCGCCCGAGCGGGTATAGAAATCTGGCCATGTTCTCCTTGGGCTACATTGACGGGCTCGCGGACCGTCCGGCACACTCAGCTGTCATGGAGAACAAGAAGAACACGGCAAGAATCCACCGGAAGCGCCCATGAAGATCACCATTGAGGGCGCGTCGGAGGAGTTCGAGCGCAAGCTGCTCGCGCTCGTCGCCGAGCACCGCGACGAGCTGACTCTCACGGTCGGCACCGAGTGGACCGTCGACCGGGCGGAGCACTACCTGCGCTCGCTGCCCGCCGTGGCCCGCGCCTTCGCCCGGATGGTCGTCGACGCCGACGGCTCCAAGGACGCCGACGTCCTGCGCGAGGAGTTCGACCGCGGACTGCGCGGCCCGACCATCGCCCTGTCCCGCGCGGTGCCGCGCGGCGTACGCGAAGGGCACTGGCCCGACGGCACCCCGCAGCCCATCACCCCGCTCTACGACCCCGACAACCCCTCCTGGCAGCGCGCCATCCGCTACGAGATGACCAGCGAGAACGTGGCCGTCTTCCGGGAGGCCTTCGCCCGCATCGACAACTCCGGCCGGAAGGAGCCGACTTGACCCCCCTGAGCCCGTTAGAGGCCGCCCGGGCCGCCGCCGCGGCGACGCCTGACCCGGCGCCCGGCAGCTGGGCGGCGCACCTGCACGCCGCGCTCGCCGAGGTCGCCCGGCTGACCGAGCTGCTCGCCCTGCACCGCGCCCCGCTGCCAGGGGGCACCTCGCCCCGGCCGGAGCCGGACCCGACGTACGCGCGGATGGAGCAGAAGCGTGCCGAGGCGCTAAGACCGGCTACACCGACTACGAACCCTTCGTCGGCATGGTGCTCTGCCCGGCCCGGGAGAAGTGCACGGCGGGCCTACTGGCCGTCTTCCGGCCGCTGATGGACGGGCGGCTGCCCATGCACCGCCACGAGACGTTCGGTACCCCCTGCCCGGGCGCGCACAAGAAACCGACCACCCCGCCACTGAAGCTGCGCCTGGCGCCCCCGGCAGCCGAGGAACACGCCCCGGAGGACCCGGCCGAGCGCGGTGAACGGACCGCCGCAGCCGAGAAGATGACTGGTGGTGAGCAGACATGACGATGCTCCCCACGCCGCCGTGCCCGAACTGCGCGCACCCCACGGAGCCGTTCGAGGTCGAGGGCGAGGGCATCTGGCGCTGCCCGAAGTGCCACCGTCGCACCTACGGCACCGGCGACGCCGATGACGCCCAGCTCCCCTCCTACAGTGAGGTCGACGAGGACGGCGCCACGATCATCTTCCACGGCACCGGAGACATCGACATCGAGGCGACCGCCGAACTGGCCGCCCAGGACGGCCCCGACGACGAGGACAACCGCGACGCGGCACACGCCGACTGCAGCGAGCCCCACCGCTCCGCCGACGGGTACGTCGACTGCGACGGGAGGCCGCTGTGAACGGACGCTGCCCGCAGTGCACGGACACCCACAACGTCCGCGTTCGCCGCGGTGAAAAGATCAGCAAATACCAGTGCCCGACGTGCCGTGTCCCCCTCCAGGGAGTGGCGGCCGGCCGGGGCCGGGGCCGGTACCGCTGCCCCATCGAGGGGCGCGTCGTCACCCTCGGCCAGACCGGTGTCCAGCTCGATCGCCCGATGCGCCTGGTGTGGCAGTCCGGCGGGTTCGGCCGGTGGCACCTCACCGAACCCGGCGAGTTCGACGCCCGGCGCCTGGAGCGCGTCGCCGGGCGCGTCCTGGGCCCCGGATGCGTCGTCTCGGACTACTACGCCCCGGACCGTGCCCGGCCAGCGGGCTGGGACAAGGCCGCCGGTCTGCGCCTGGTCGACGCCACCGAGCCGGGCGACCGGACCGACTGGCTGGTCAACGAGCCGTTGGTCTACCGCAGGTGCGTGGCCTGCGACGGCCGCGTCCCCGACCTGCCCGAGCACCACGTGCCGACCGAGTGGACACCGCGGCGGACCGAGGCGATGCGTGGCCGCAGCCGCCACACCCGCACCTGGGTGCCCGTCGACCAAGGGCCCCACCCCGCCGACAGCCTCGCCTGCCCCGACTGCGACCCGCGCCGCACCTGACCCGCTCGGAGGACACCGTTGGACGAGACACCGCTCGACCTGCCGCCCGGCACGCTCGTGGTCGCCATCGGCCCCGGCGGGGCGGGTAAGTCCACCTTCGCCGCCAGCGTCTCCGTGGACGCGGTGGTCTGCCTCGACGCTCTGCGCCGTGAAATCAGCGGCAACGCAGGCAGCCAGAGCGTGACCCCGGCCGCCGTCGCCCGGCAGAACGAGCTGCTGGCGGAGCACCTGGGCGCCGGACGTACCGTGCTGGTCGACTCCACGAACGTGGAGGGCCGGGTCAGACACGGCCTGCTGGAGCACGCCCGCCAGCACCGCCGCGCTTCCTCACCAGCCTGGAGACCTGCCGGGCGCGCAACCGGCTGCGGCTACGCAACCGGCGTGTCCCGGACGACACGCTGCTCTGGCAGTACACCCTCGCGCAGGCCGCCACGGCGCAGGTCCTGCGCGCGGAGGGCTTCGCCGCGGTGTACCAGGTCGACACCGAACCGGCCGGGCACCGCCCGGCCGCTCCCTCCTTCCACGGGTCGTGACCAGCAGACCGGGGCGGGCTGTTGCCCTGCGCCTTTATTAGTAGCTGTGCATCCAGCTGCCGTACGGGGCGGCGTCCACGACGTGATGCAGACCGATGGCGGCAGGCCCGAGGACGAGCAGAAGCATGCCCAGACGTACAAACGGCGGGCCGACGACGGTGACCGCGGTGGTCTGTCCGGTGATGGTGCGCCAGTCCCGCCAGCGCCGGATGTCGCCCGCGCTGGCCCACCAGAAGCCAGCACCGACGAAGAGCACGCTCGCACCGAAGAGCAGGCCGATACCACCGACGGCAGAGAGGAACACTTGTCGGTCGTGGTGGTCGGCGATGCCGCGGCTGCCTCCGATAGAACCGGACCGTTCCATGAGGACAGCAGGGCGGGTTCGTGTTCCTGTCCGAGGTGAGGGACTGGGCGCCGGGCATCGCCCGCAGCACATCGAGGCGGCCCGCCTCGCCGACGACGTTGTCCAGGAACTGCTGTTGTGCCTGGCAAGTCGACGTCTTGCGGTCACCGCCCTCTCCGACGGCTTCGACCCGACTGCCGACTCATTCGCCCCGGATGAGCTTGGGGGTGTCCAGTCGCGGACGTTGTTGGCTGCTGGAGTACCGAAGGTAGAGAGGCGGGGTCAGTACCAGTCTTGCGATGCTCCCAGAGGCAATCAAATTCCCGCTCAAACCAAAGGGCGAGCCACGCTCCTTGCTCGGTACGCGCGTCAGCCGCAACGAGGGCATTGTCGTGACCCCATGTCAGGACCTGCCGTGGGTCATCAACGTCAAGATCGTTGTCGTCGCGGTAGGTGTACCAGCCGAGAGTTACTCGCTCGCCAAATCTGCGCCCCCGGAGTGAGGGTGGCGTTGAGTAAAAGCGGACATCAAGAAGGTTGCGGCAACTTGCGAACTCGACATCGAAGATGTCGTCCAATGTCGCCTGGATACGCCGCCTCTGAAAGCCATCCTGAATACTGAGGGGATGGGCCACGAGGAGCCTGGTGTGACAGCCTACGTCACGAAGCGCAAGCAGGATGCTTTTTGCAGTGAAGCAGCTGTATTCGAGGAGCCGGGCAGCGTCAGGCTTAGCGGTGTGCACGTACTCGATCAACTCTCGATCGAGCTCTGGGCATGGTTTGAAGGCGGTTACTTCCGGCTCGGCTGGAAGCTTGTGATTGGCAGGGCAAATCTCCCTGGCGATGCGCTCCAGCAGACGTTTCTGAGGTGTGCGCCGGAACGTCTCCCACGTTTTGCGATAAGCCGCCCCTGCCTCTCGCTGGCGGACTTGCCAGGGTGCCCCGTTAGTCGACTCTGTCATGCCAAGCAGGGCCTTGGCTGCTCCGATGTCATCGGCGCCGAGTCGCTCCACGGCAGCCTCGACTATCGCGTTGATCGCCTCATACTGCGCAAGAGGATCGGTTCCCGCTGCCTGCACTGACGGTAGCTCTCGCAGTCCTGGAGCTTCTCGTATCAGGCTGTAGACGCCCGTTTCTGGGACTGCAACAGAACGGGCGCGGGCGACCTTCTTGATCTCTTCGGTAAGGGCCATAATCACGCCTCTTACTCGTGGACCCTTCAACCATTTCAGCAACGGCATCAAGCCGGACATGCTTCTCAACTATGGTATCGGTGATCTTGGAGGTGCGCGAAGGAGGAGTGGTTAACCAAACTCCTCCCATGACTTCCGCGGACCGACTCATCGATACGCACACGATGAATGGTTTCCTTGCAGATCCAACCCCCGGATTCCAAGGAGGAAGACATGACCACCATCAATCTCAAGAATTCGCACGAAGAGGCCGACGTTATGCAGGCCGCCGGCCACGCCGCAGGAAGGAAGGTGATCACGATCGTCGGCGGCGGGCCCGTCGGCCTCTTCCTGGCCATCCTGCTCGCGCGCCGCGGACACCGCGTGGAGCTCTTCGAAGCGCGGCCGGATCCTCGCTACGCGGGGGCTCAGCGCGGTAAGTCGATCAACCTCACGATCTCGGAGCGTGGGCAAGCCGCGCTGCGTGTTCTCGGCCTGGAAGCACAGGTACTGGAGGAGCTGTGCACACCACTGCACGAGCGCGTCGTGCACACAGCCCGCCGCACCAGCCGGCTGGTCTACGGCCGCCCCCTGCAGGCCGTGTCCCGGACCGCTCTGACGAGGTACCTCGTCGACGCGGCCAGCCAGGAGCCCAACCTCCGCCTGCGCTTCGGGCACCGCTGCACGAAGCTGGACCCGGCCGTCGCGACCATCACCGTCGTTGATCCGCAGACAGGGCAGCATCGCCAGGTCCAATCCGATCTCGTCGTCGGCGCCGACGGGGCTGCCTCGATCGTCCGACGACAGATGCACCGGAGTCAGCTCGCCGACTTCAGCGTTGACTACCTTCCGTGGCGCTATACGGAGCTCACCGTCACTGCCGAGGCTGCTGAGTCGGGAGTCCTGGCGCGCCATGCGTTTCATGCCTGGCCGGGAGGCAAGTTCCTGATGTTCGCCATCCCCAACAGGGACGGCTCGTTCAACGCGGTGATCGTGTTGCCAGTCTCGGGCGAGGACAGCTTCGAGAGTCTGACCACGTCAGCCGCCGTGACCGACTTCTTCAATCGGCACTTCAACGACGTCGTGCCGTACATGCCAAACCTGGCCGAGCAGTTTCTGCACGGCTCGCCGTCCGGGTTCCCCACTGTCAAGACCTCGTCCTGGCGGTTCGCCGACAAGGTCGTGATCGTCGGGGATGCGGCTGCTGCCGTTGTGCCGTTCTACGGACAGGGTATGAACGCGGGTCTCGAAGGTTCCCTCGTCCTCGACGAATGCCTTGCTGCGCATCCCGAAGACTGGGGCATGGCGCTCGCGACCTACCAGGAGCGCCGCAAGCCCCACCGGGACGTGCTGGCGGACCTCTCCCAGAAGAATTTCGACATGCTCCGGGAGGGCACGCGCCGCCCCCACGTGCTCGCTCGCCGGGAGGTGACCGAGCTCCTCCACCGGCTCCTCGGCGATCGCGCCATGTCGCTCTCCTACGCAGTGCAGCACACGACCATCCCGTACGAGGACTGCAAGTACAGGGCCGAGCGCATTCAGCTCCTGGCGCGACTTGCCGGACTGGACCTCGTCGTGGGGCTGTTGGCGCTGCGGCACACCATCAGCGGCTGGCTGCAGCGAGGACGGGCTAGGCGCAAGGTGAGCGCCCCCTCGGAACGCAACGCGGTGGCTACGCCCCGTACCTCCCCGTAACCCAGCGCGATGCGCCGCCCGATCCCTCGCGGGCGGTTGCGGCTGCAAGAGCTAAACGATCCAGGACCTGAACCCGTGCGCACTGCCACTTCAGACAGGCAGCAGGCGCACGGGTTCCGAGCGGATTAGCTCCAGGATTCTGCGAACTCGCGCGCTTCGGCCTTCGACGCCCTCGGACTCCAGCGCGCCCGCGTCCGCGCCGTCGCCCTCCGAGCCGAGCGCCTTACCCCCGCCGAGGCGGCCGCTCAGCAGCTCACCCTGGACCGGGCGCGCGAGAACCGCCTCCAGGTCGAACCCGCCATCGACCGCGCCAACCGCCGGTTCGGCCCCGGCGCCGTCGGCCCCGCGAGCCTCGCACCCCGCCGCCAAGCCAGGTGAGGGCCACGCTCCGCCCCGCGCCAACGAGAGAGCCAACGTTCCAAAAATGCGCATAGCATGACAGAAATGGATGAAAGGTGCTGTCATGCCGCGATCGTTGTGGAAGGGCGCGATCAGCTTCGGCCTGGTAACGATCCCCATCCAGGTCGTCGGCGCCACCGAGTCGCACGACATCACCTTGCACCGCGTCCACAAGGCGGACAACGGACGCGTACGCAACCGCAGGGTCTGCGAGCTCGACGGGCAAGAAATTCCTCTGGAGGACATCGTCAGTGCCTACCCCGTCGGCCGCGATCAGGTCGTGCCGCTGACTGACGAGGACTTCGACCAGCTGCCCATCCCTACCGCCAAGACCTTCGAGATCATCGCGTTCATGTCCGCCGAGACCATCGACCCGCTGCAGCTCGACAAGGCCTACTATCTCGTAGCCGACGGTACGGCCGCGGCGAAGCCGTATGTGCTGCTGCGGGACGCGCTCGAGCGGTCGGGCAAGGTCGCGGTCGGCAAGGTCGCCCTCCGCGGCCGCGAGTCCCTGGCCGCGATCCGCATCCACCAGGGCGCGCTGACGATGCACACCATGCTCTGGCCGGACGAGATCCGCCCCCACGAGGGCATGGCCCCCGAGCAGGACGTCAAGCTCAGCAACCAGGAGCTGCAGGCCGCTCTGGCTCTCATGGACACCATGGACGAGGTGCCCGAGGACGCGCTGCACGATGAGTACACGCGGGCCCTCGAGGAGGTCGTGACGGCGAAGTTGGAACACCGGCCGGTGCCTAAGGCGGAGGAACCGGCCGAGAAGGCTCCGCGGGTTGTCGACCTCATGGCGGCTCTGGAGAAGTCCGTGAGCGAGCAACGGGCGGCACGGGGCGGGCAGCCGAAGGAGACCGGCGCGAAGAAGTCGGCGGCCAAGAAGGTGGCCAAGAAGTCGTCGTCCAAGTCCAGGAAGCGGGCCTGACCGCTCGCCGGATCAAGGGTCGAGGAGTCAAAACTGGAGGCCTAGACGGGAGCGAGGACCGCGCGAAAGCCTGCCAGTACGGCGGGGTAGTGGCCCCTTTGGGGCCTGCTCTTTGTCCAGCTTGGTGGCGATATGCCCGGGCGTGGCGATGACCGCCGAAATAGGAGGGCCCGGTGGCATCCCCACCACTCCCGAAGTAGTAGTTCGTACGCCGATAGCCGTAGGGGACCAGGGGCCCGAGCACCGGGGCGGCGGCATGGGCCATGACGTGCTCGGCGAAGCGTCGGGAAACCTGCGCTGGGGCGGGCGGAGTGTCGCCGGTGATAGAAGGGCCGCAGATCAGGCAAGGATGTCGTCCCAGGTCTTGCCGTTGGGACGCCGGCCAACGCGGTGTCACCACGCACCGTCGGACCCCGGCCCTCGCCGGACCCGCAGCGGGCCAGGCGCTGGACCCTGTCGCACTGGGCGCTGGTGCCAGCGGTGGTCCACCAGGGCTGGAGACGAGACCAGGCGATCAGCCCGGCAACTTCAGGTCCGTACAGCCGTGCTGCCTCGCCGAACGTTCGGCGAACCCGCGCAAGGACGTGAGGAGAAAGCCCTTTTGCGGATAGGCGTACTCGGTCGCGCCGATACGGAAGATCGCTCGTACGGCGCCGGGACACGTGGCGCTCGCCCACGCCCCGTCGCGTGCGATACCCGCGTCCGCGTTCAGTCGATCCGGTTCATCGGTCTCTGACCGAAGGCGTTGAGCGTAGGGGCCGAACCCGGCCTCCAGCCAGTACAGAGGCTCGTCACGCGCCTTGGACTCGCCCAGCACGCACCTTTCCAGAGGGGCAGTGCCGGTCGACTTCGTCTCCTTGAGCCAGTGGATCGTCTCCTCGTGCCCGCGGAGCGGGATGCCCTGGCACGTGCCCGTGGCCCGGGCGTATGAGGAGAACTCCCCTTCTGGCGCCGGCACCGGGGGGATCCGTCCTCCCCGCCGGGCCTCGCACGACCAGCGGTCAGCCGCCTTGACCGCGGTCGCCGCAGCAAGCTCGCCCATGACACGGGCCCCGCCCGGACTCTCGTGCGACTCATCGCTGGCAATCGATACGACAACGGAGGCAGGCTTGTTGTCACACGACAGCACGACGCCGGTGTTACACATGTCCGTATAGCCGTGCCAGCCGCCACCCAGGGCCACGGGAAGGGCGTCCGCCGTGCCCGAGTCCAGCTCGTCGAACACCTCACCGGCACCCGAGTCGGATCCGTCGGCACCTTTGGGTACCAGACCGATGATCACTGTCAGGTCGGCGACCCGGCAGTAGTTGAAGCGATCGTCCCCGAAGCTACGCCGCTCGTCGTACGGCAAGCCGGCCTCCGTCTCGAGGCGGGTGAAGATGGCGGACTCGTCATGGGGGGATCAAGCCGTCGCAGTATGTCGCCAGCTTGTCCTCGTAGCGCCAGCCCTTGCCAGTGTCGCTCAGCCGGTACCAGCTGTAGCCCGCGACGACGATGAGTACCAGCGGCATGACGACATACAACGCCGCCCGGCGTAGGACCTTCACCTGTCTACGCACGTAAGGACTGCCGGTCAACGTCATTGCGGCACAGACCACTGGAGGGGCTCTTTGTAGAAGCCGGCCGAGTAGGTGACATGGGTGACCTTAGAGCCGGAGGGCATCAGGTAGGCCGCGCACGCGGTGCGGCTATCGCCCTGCTTCCAGGTCGCCTCGAGGTCCTCGCTGACGCAGTCTTTGGGCCTACTGCTCAGATCACCGATGAGGATCAGGGGCGAGGCCTGGACACCCGCCCCGGCTTGGGCCCCGACGTCGGTCATCACCATGGGGCCCTTGACCGCATCGCCGTCGACGAGCTTGGCATTCACGTAGACCCAGACGACCTTCTTGCCCGCGTACTTGTCATCATCACCGAGCTCACGCAGGTCTTCCTGCTCACCCTCGACGACCTTCACGGGCGTGATGATGAACTTCCCGGTTTTGCTGTACCGCGAAATCTCCTGCTCCTCTGGACTGGGCTGGCCAAGCCGGAGCGGCTTCCCGGATGCCGGGGCGGTCGTGTTGGAGGAGCCGCCGGAGCCGGCACTGCTGCACGCGCCGGTGAGGCTGCCGAGCAAGGCTGCGGCTATGAGGGCTGTGAGGCCGAGGCGCCGTCGGCGCTGAAGGCTGTCCTGAGTTGTCATCGTCTTCCTGCCATGTGCGCGGCGCCAGTCGGGGTAACGGATCGAGGGATCAGCGGCCCATCCTGCACCGGCCTGTCCAGCCGGTCGAGCGGTCTTGACGTCCCTCCCGCCGGGCGGGAGCTGCACCTTCTGTATCCCCGCATGCGTTCCGCCCTGCGGGCGCGACCGCGCCGCCGGGGAGCGAGTGCACCTCCTGCTCCGGCGACGGGTGGCTATGTACGGGCTCGCGGTCAAAACCACCCCGCACGGCGCGCGGTGGGGCTATCAGGGGCGTGGACCTGGTGGCGCGGGGGGTGGGGGCACGTGCTGCTGTTGCGGGGACGATGGCGCGCGGATCTCCTGCGCGCGCAACGTGCGGCCGACCAGGCTGGGCCCTGACTCCGATGCCCTGGTTTCAGTGATCGGCTGGTGCCCGGACATCGAGGCCAATCCGAGCAACCGTCTGCCGGACGGAGTCCGCGCCCTCTTCGGTGAACCGGCCAGTGTCAGGAGTCCACAACCCCCAATGATCACGCCGTGGTTGTACCCATTGATGGCCGGGCCGACCGCAAGATCGCGAAACCAGACTGGAGTACTAGGTTGATTCCATGGGACTCTTCGACAAGCTGACCGGAACCCAACGCCCCGCCGACGGTGTCGCGCCAGGCTCAGCCGAGGAGGTGCGGACCGCCCTGCTCAGCCTCAACCGGCCCGATGTGCCGTACGTCATCCGCGACGGCGCCGCGGATGACGCCGACCTTATGGCGGAGTGGCGGATGGCGGAGCCCGCCTGGCAGACCTTGTTCATCGAGTCCCAGCTGACTCGCGCTGTCCGGATTCGGATGCGCCTGGTCCAGGAGGACTATGAGGTCCGCGCCCTCGAGGAGCAGTTGGAGGTCACCCGAGTCGGGAATCCGCCGAGGCTTCAGATTTCGTCGGAGTACTCGCGCGGGCCGGACAGGACCGTCTCCCGCCACTGGACGATCGAACGCGGGGACAGCGGCCGCCTCGAAGCAACGGAGACTTTCCGCTTCGACGGCGCGGAGCTGCGAAGCCCCCTGCGGAAAGCGGTCCTCAAGGCGGGCTGGACATGGCGCGGAGTGGTCTTCGGCAAGCTGTGAGGCTGGCCATCCTCCCTGACTCGCCGCCTCGGCGTAAGGATGGGACTCATCGACCGGCTGACCGGCACAGGGGGTGGGCCGCGCCATCGACATGGGCGTGGGGCGCCTTCGTGCTCTGTTGGAGTGCGACTCCAACTGGTCCCACTCTATGAAGATCCAGAACGGTGAGGGGTCGGAACGCTTCGTAACGATCTTCACGAAATGGGGCCACATGTAGTCGCCTCGGTGGAGCCGCTGCAAGACGCCGAAGTCACGAATCGGCTTTCCCTGCCCTGCGTCGCAGGAGTCCGTTTCCTCTCTGCCCTGAAGTTGTCAACGGGGCGGAGTAACCACGGAGGAGATCAGATGACGAGCTCCTGCGCCTCTCCCCGCGGTGCCGTCCCACCACAGCGAGCGCCAGGGAGGGTACGGGGGTTCAAGGACATGCCGGCACGACCAGTTACGTTCGCATCCGAGCGGCCGCTCGGTTCACCCTCGACTGGAGGTGGGCCCAGCCGCGGTACACACCAGCGAAGTGCGCCAGGACGACGATACGGCCAGGCAACCGCATCGCGTGACGCGGATGTCAGGAACGCAGCGAGGCCCGGGCGCGCGAGCGTTTCGCCGCGAGGGCTGCGCGGTAGGCGGTGGCCGGGTCGGTGGCGGGTGCGGCGAGGCATTCCCAGTCCTGCTCACTGGCGCTGAAGGGGTACCAGCGCGCGTCGGGGCCGAAGCGGAGCGCGATGCCCAGAGCGGGGTCGGTGATCTGGTTGCCGCGGGCGGCCAGGGGGATGCGGGAGGCGGGCCGCAGCGGGGTGATGGCCTTGACGGCGGCGTTCAGGACGTCGGCCGGGGCTGGCTGTGGGTGCAGGGCGGTGTGCACGGCGGGCGTGCCGCCGTAGCTGTGCGCGGTCAGCAGGCTGCGCAGGACGGGCGGTTCGAGACCGAGCCGGTAGGCGGTGTCGTCGGTTCGCCGGCCTGGCGGGAGGTTGGCGGTGTGGCGGACGGCGTCGGTGACGGGGTCGCTCTCCAGCGAAGTGCCGTCGGCCAAGAGGGCGGCGGCCTGGCGTGCGGCCTCGGCGGTGAGGCGGCGGAGCTGGTCCAGGCTGGGGGCTTGCGGGGGCGGTGGGGCAAGGTCGGGGTGGTGGAGGAGTGGCTGGGCACTCTCGCCGTCGGCGATGGTGGGCCCTTTGGGCATAGAGGCGGGTTGGGCCTGGTAGGCCTGATGGGCGCTGAGGTACGCCCTGCTGGGGGCAGCGGCGGGGGTGTCCTTCACCGGGGCGGAGGAGGCCGGGGACGGGGTGGAGCGGGGGGCGGGGCGGCGCAGTCGTGTGGCCAGGCGGTTGCTCGGCAGGCCGCGCAGGGTGAGCCAGGCCGCGGGGTGGGCGCGCAGGTGCTGGGCGAGCGCGTGGCCGAGGGCGGCAGTGTGCTGGCAGGGGGCCTGGCGGCAGGCGCAGGTGAAGGAGATCTGCTCGGGCGCGGGGGCCAGGGTGACGTCCCCGGTGGCCTCGGGGCGCAGGAGAGCGGGCGGGAGATTGCCGCCCAGGACGGCGTCGCGGTGGCGGCTGGCTGCAAGTGCGTCGGTGAGGGTGTCCTGCTCGGCCTCGGAGAGCGCGATGATGTGGATGACGGCCTGGCAGGGTTCACCGTGGCGGGGGGTGACGAGGGCACTGGCCTGCCCCTGGGTCACGTCCAAGGGGCCGAGGTCGCCGGAGAGGTGGACGGCGTAGCCCTGGAGCAGGACGGTGTGGCTGGAGGTGGCCTGCTTGTGCGCGTGTTCGAAGGTATCGGCCCACGCGGCGGGCGAGTTGGCGGCGGTCATGCGCGGCCTCCCAGCGTGATGAGGTCGGCGAGCTCGCCGTCGGTCAGCTCGGTCAGTGCGGTCTCCCCGCCGGACAGGACCGCATCTGCCAGCGCTCGCTTGTGTTCCAGGAGCGCGTCGATCCGGTCCTCGATGGAGAATTCACTGGTCAGGTAGTGGACTTGGAGGCTCTTGGTCTGGCCGATGCGGTGTGCGCGGTCGACGGCCTGTGTCTCGACGGCGGGGTTCCAGGGGCGGTCGAACAGCACGACGTGCGCGGCCTCGGTGAGGCTCAGGCCGGTGCCGGCGGCCTTGATGGTGAGGACCATGAGGGGGCTGTGGCGGGTCTGGAAGGCGTCGACGAGCTGTTGCCGGGCCCGGCCTGGGGGGATGCGGCCGTGGAAGAAGAGCGGCTCGGTGATGCCGCGCGCCTTCAGGTGGGTGACCAGCAGTCGGCCCATGGCCGCGAAGTTGGTGAACACTAGGGCCGACTCGGACGTCTCCTGGATCTGGGCGATCAGCTCGTCGAGGGCGGCGAGCTTGCCCGACCGCGCCGCGGCGGCATCCGGGTCGTAGCCCTCCAGGGAGGGGGTCTCGCGCAGGTAGTGGGCGGGGGTGTTGCAGATCTGCCGCAGCTGCCGCAGCAGGGTCAGCACGAGTCCGCGGCGCTGGATGGAGTCGCTGGCGCGGATCTGCTCCATCGCCTCGCGCGCCACCGCCTCGTACAGGGTGACCTGTTCGCCGCTGAGCCGGACATAGCGGTGGTTGGTGACCTTGTCGGGCAGTTCCTTGAGGATGTGGGCGTCGCTCTTGCGGCGGCGCAGCATGAACGGGCCCAGGAGGCGGGCCAGGCGCGCAGTGGCCGGGGAGTGGGCGGGGTCGTGCTCGACGGGCACGCCGTAGCGTTCGTTGAAGGCGCGGAGGGTGCCGAACAGGCCCGGGTTGAGCCAGTCCATGAGCGCCCAGAGGTCCTCGAGCCGGTTCTCCAGCGGGGTGCCGGTCAATGCGACGCGCGCGCTGCAGACCAGGCGCCTTAGGGTGCGGGCGGTCGCCGACAGGTGGTTCTTGACGTGCTGCGCCTCGTCGGCGATGACGAGGTCGAAGGACTGGGCCGCCAGGATGTCGCCGTCACGCAGCAGCGTCCCATACGTGGTGATCAGAACCGTGTCGCTGGTGATGTCGTCCAGTGTGCGGTCGGTGCCGTGGTAGCGGCGGACGGAGGTGGTGGGCGCGAAGCGGCCGATCTCGCGTTCCCAGCCGGTGAGCATGGAGGCAGGGCAGATGATCAGCGTGGGCGCGGTGCGGGGGGTGGTTTCGCGGCGGTGCAGGTGCAGGGCGAGAGCGGCCAGAGACTTGCCCGTGCCCATGTCGTCGGCGTACAGGGCGCCGAAGCCCATCCGGGTGGTGTTCGCCAGCCAGGCCAGCCCGCGGACTTGGTAGTCGCGCAGCTCGGCGCGCAGCGCGGCGGGGATGGCGACGGGCTGGTGCGTGCCCGCCCGCAGGAACTCCACCAGGTCGGCCAGGGCGTCGGCCGGCTCGCAACTGTGCAGTACTCCGTCGATGGAGATGCTGCCACTCAGGGCAGCGGTGAGCGCGTCCGCGGCCGGCAGCGGGTCGAGTTGGCGGTGGGCGGCGCGTTGCGCGGTCTGCTCGGTGATCAACAGCCAGCGCTGGCGGACCTGGACCAGGGCGTGCCCGCTGCCCGCGATGGCGTCCATCTCGGTGTCGGTGAGGTTCTCGCCGTCGACGGTCAGCTGCCAGCGGAAGTCCAGGACGTTGTCCAGGGCGAAGCGGTGCGGCGCACTCCCACGATCCGGCGTCGAAGGTGTCGAGCGGGAGCCGACCACGGTGCGCACCCCGAGCGCCTGCGGCCACCGGTTGGGCCAGGAGATCTCGATGCCCAGGCGGGCGAGTTCGGCGCCCATCTCGCCCAGCAGCAGCGCGGCCTCGACCGCACGGATGGTGCACCGGCCGGGGCGGTCACTCTCCAGCAGGCGCTGCAGCGGCGGCCAGGCCCGCGCGCCGGTACGCAGCCGACGGCGGACCTGCCCCAGCAGGTGGGGGTCGGCTCCGGACTCGGGCAGCGCGACCGAGGCGTCCAGCACGCGTGCCTGGCCGTCGGTGCCGCTGGTCTTGATCCGCAGGACGGCCCACAGCAGCTCGGTGTCGGCGGGACTGTTCGCGGGCGGCGGCTTGATGCTCAGCACCAGCGAGGGGGCGTGGGGGTCGGCGAGCTGCTCGACGCTCTCGCCCCAGTCCCGCAGCTGCGTGCCCTGGGGCCGGGGCGCGGGGCTGGTGTAGGGGCCGGGGCCGTGGACGGCCGCAGCGCCGGGGGAGCGCACCAGCGCGTCGGCCAGCGCGTCGAAGACCCGGCGCAGCACCACCTGCGGCGCCCACAGCCGGTACGGGGGCTTCGTGGCCGGCAGTGGCAGACAGTGGGCGTGCGCCGGCATCGAGCGGGCCAGCTGCCGGGCACGATCACGCTGGCCCGACGTCAGCGGGCCCAGCCGCCACACGTCGTGGCCGTCCTGGTCCACGCCCGGATACACCTGCTCGCCCGCGATCGCTTCCAGGCCCAGCCGCAGCACCTGCCACCACACCGTCGCGGTGGGGTGCACCCGCTGACCGGCATGGTTCAGGGCGGCCAGCGCGTTGACGAGCACTCGCCAGGGCACCTGCCAGACCTCGACTGGCATCCGGCGCACCGCAACTCCCATGCCGGGCAGGATGAGTTCGACCGTGCCCGACAGCGCCGTGTGGCACGGTTCGGGGAGCGGCTCCCCGTCCGGTCGGTACAGCAGCATGCGGGTGCCGTGCTCGATGTCCGCGGTCAGCGCCGCGCCCTCGCCCAGCAGCCGCACCACGGCTCGGGTCGTCTCGGCCGCCTCCGGGCCGGACAGGACGGGCCAGGCGGCAAGCGCGTGGGCGGGTTCGGGGCGGCCGTGGGCGCCGTCCGCCGCAGCGCCGTCGGGCTCGGTGGCGGTCTGCCGCTCCGGTGGGGCGGCGATCAGGGTGAGCCGGGTCAGTAGGTCGCGGCAGGAGGCTTCGCGGGCCATCTTCTTACTCCGGCCGCGCCCGGTGCCCTGGACCACCTGCCCGGCATGGCGGCAGGAGGCCGTGCACGTGAAGGACGGCTTGCCCGTCTCCTCGTACGCGAAGTCGAGGTCGGTGATGACCTCGATCTGCACCAGTTCGTGCACGGCGGAGGCCGGGTTCTTGCCCGGCTTGAGCTTCGGGATCACCGACACCGTCTGGCCCGCCGCCGGGGCAGGCGCAGTGGAGGGCGGAGAGCCGTCGGCGGCCAGCTGCTGCAGCAGCGCGCCGGCTGCTTCCTCCCGGGCGCTGTTCTTACCCACGCCCTGTCCCGTTGCCGTCCACGCGCTCCCGGCCTTGGTGCAGGACGCCACGCACGTGAACAAGGGCTGCTTGCCGCTCACGGTGCTCGTGACGTGGAAGTCGAGGTCGGTGATGACCTCGATCTGTGCCAGTTCGTGCAGCGCGCTGACGGGGTTCTTGCCCGGCTGCAGCCCAAGCACCGGCGGCTCCCCGACCACCGGCTCGAGCTCAGGCGCCTCGAGGCCGGTGATCCTTTCCAGCATGCCCAGGGCCGCACCGTCGCGGGCCTGGTTCTTGGTCCGCCTCACCTCGCAGTCCACGGCCAGCAGGCCGTCGCCGGGATCGTAGGAGCTGGTGCACGTGAAGCGCGGCGGCGAGAACTCGCCCACCGTCCGGTACATGTACTGGGGTTGGGGCTGTTTCGCGGCCGCCGCATGCAGGGCGAGCACACTGGGCGCCACCCCGCGCAGCGCCGCGGCCTCGATCGCGGCCTGCCGGGCCGGAGCCCACTGCTCGGCCCGGGCCTCGAACAGCACCACGTAAACGTCCCGCGGCTGCAGTGTTCCGGCCCTGGCCCGCGCCGCTACCTCCGTCACCACCGCGGGAGCTGTCACCGGGTGCGCGCACATCTGCCTGAGCTGTTCGTGGAAGGCAGACGAGGCCGTCTCCCCGGCGCCTACGCGCTGTGCAGGCATCCCGGGAGTACCGGTGACCGGTTCCCAGCCCGCGTCAACCACGGGCACCTGGGGCACCGGCTGTACCCCGCTGAGATGCCCCAACAGGCTGAGTGCGGCCAGGTGCAGGACCGTCTTGCTCTGATCAGCGCGCACCACCACGCCATGCACGAGCCTCCCGGAGCTGCGCCAGCACGCCTGCCCCTCGTGGCCCACCTCACGGCGCTCGGTCCGCATCAACAGCGCCCCGCCGCCGCTGGCCTGGTCGTGCGAGGTCAACACCGCAGTCGCGTCCTGCGGCCGCCGCACTATCGCATCCCACACGGCGTGCCGGGCGTTCTCCGCAGCCGCATCGCCGACCGCCTCCAGGAGAATCAGCCGCACGTCGCGTGTGGTCAGCCGCCCGCCCGCAGCCCGCCGCGCCGCCTCGGCACACAGCGCCGGGGTGAACAGCCGATCCGCGCAGGCTCGCACCAGCAGCCGCCGAAACCCCCGGGCATCCAGGGCCGAGAAAGAATCAGTGCCACCGGCCTGCAGCAGCTGGCGTTCCTCGTCCTGGGCGCGTCGCTTCAGCCACTCCCTCTGCGATCCGTCTCCCGCCCTTCGGCCCGCGGGAACCACATCCACGGCCTCACGCCCGGAGTCGGCCACGCTACATGCCCCTTTCTCGCCCGCCTGTACGGACTGCCTTTCCCTCGGCCTGTCACCGGCGCGGTGCGCGAGTGCGCGAGGCCCCTTGAGCCACACGATAAGTAGGGGGTGAGGTCCATCGCCTCACGGGCAGCCCTCGAGCAGGCTCTCGCAGATCTTGTTTCAACCACGCTTCCGCTGCTGCCACATCGCGTCACGCCGTGACGCGATGGTGAATGAAGATGCAGCTCTTCAGACTGGCGAGCACGGGCTGATTAAGGATCCGGTCGAACGCCGGGGCCCCGGTGAACACGACCGCGAGCCGGGCGGCGGGAGCGGCCCGGCTCCAGCTGCTGTAGAGCCACTCCAGCGCCTCGGTGAGCATCCGGTCGGCACCGTGGACCACCAGAACCGCCTCGCGGCGGGCCAGTTCATCCTCGACCTGGTTCGCGACGTCGGCCAACCGCCGAGGCTGCGTCTCTCGGCCTCCAAGGCCCAGCTCGGTAGCGAACTGCCGGATGAACTCCGGCCGTGCGACCGAGAACTCCGCCGCGCCGAGGCGCATCCGTACGATCGGCCGCTCGGCGTCGAGTGCGCCGTCCACGGCGGCCGCCGCCGCGGACGCCGTGGTGCCGGTGACGGACATCAGCGCGCCGACACTGATCGTATCGGCCAGACGCTCGCCCAATCCGTCCTGGGGGAGGCCCGTGGATACATTCATGGCCCTCTTCCTCTTCCCTGCGACCGCAGAGCCATTCCCATTGCAGCACCCAGAGAGTGTCGGGTTACTGGATGACGTGAACTGACCAGAAGCGAAAGAAGTCCGTCACGCGCCGAAGACACGACGGAGAAACCTGCCCACGCCCCGGACCGTCCAGGTGGCACGGAAGGGGCCATCGAAACAGCCACGCGTCCAGCACGATCAGTGCCGCCTGATCGGCCCGGCCGCGACCTCGCGGCACCCTACGCTCGCTCCACGTCTGACCGTCGCCGTCATCGACGGGGGGAGCGTGACCGAGGACGCTGGTTGGCGGATCACGTTCTGCGTCTTCCCAGGTCGCGGATGTTCCGTTCACTACAGTTGGACGGATCTTGTGCACGATGCTGGCGAATCACCGGCTCGCACGGCCAGTTGTGCGAAGTTGACCTGCCCCCGGACCATGAGCTGCGAGGCTGCGGCCGAGTGTGTCGCCGGGTGACCAGTTGCGCCGGTGCGGCGCGCCAGGTCAGCGGAGCCGCTGTCGCACGCAGCGCGGCCGTCGGCGGCCTCAGTCCCGGAGATCACGGACCTTCAGCCCCGGTTGGATCATCAGCGCGGTCAGCGGGCGGGTACGGGTCGGCCCGACTACCTCGAGCCACGCCTTGCCCCCGCGGACGCAGTAAGGGATGCCGCGGTAGCCCTGCCACTTCCAGTTGATCCACCACACGGGCTCACTACGGTGCCCGGCCAGGCGGCGCGGGGTGCACAGCCGTGTACCGGACAGGTCGATGTCGTCGAGTTCGGCGCCCCGAGCTTGCAGGTAGGACAGGCTGGCGAGGGCCGCGCGCCGCAGTGGACTGTCAGGCTTCCACCGCCGGAAGCTCCACAGCATGTTGGGGTCGTCGAGCAGGTCGGTGTCCGGCGCATCGGGGAGGGTCACCTTCGCGATGGTGATGAGGCCCTGCTCTTGCCACTTGATTAGTTCCGCGCGCACCGGGCGGGGGATGTGGCGGTCGAGCCCGATGAACTCGTCGATCATGTCGTGGCGTTCGGCGCGGCCGGCGTCGGAGTCCTCGGCGATGCCGTACAGGACGTCGAGGGCCTTTTCGAGGGGGTCGCCACGTTGCCACAACGGCAGCATCACGGTGCCCTCGGACTCAAGCTGCCCGCGCACCGAGTCGTCGAACTGGATCTGGAGGCCGCGGGAAGTTCCGGCCAGGGCGCGGCGCAGCTGGGCGTCGGGATTGCCGCGTCCGGCGAGCAGCGTCTGGATGACGATCTCTTTCATCCGCTTGTCGCGGTCGAACTGTACGGCGACGTCGACGTCGTGTGGTTCGATCGCGCCGCGTGCGAAGCTGCCGAAGAGCCAGACCTGCTGTACGAGGGTGATGGGCCACTCCTGGCTGTCGTCGAGCCGGTGCAGCATCTGTTCGATCAGTTCAACGGCCCGTGCCCGCTTCACGTCTTCCTCCTCGTTCCTGGTGGCCAGCGTAGAGGTGCCGTGTTCGTCAGCGGTGCGCCCCGGCCGGTACTTCACCCCCGTCGCGGATCCGCCTGGCTCAGGCGAGGAGATGGGTGAGCTGGCCGAGCGCGTCCTTCAGGACGGGGCCGGCAACGGGGACGCGGAGCTGGTCGATGGGCGTGCCCCCGTGGTGGTCGCCGCAGGCCAGGCCGAGCTGTTCGGATTCGGCGATGGTGCGTAGCACCGCCGCGCCACATGCGGTGTCACGGGCGCGACGTGTGGCGGAATTCGTCAGGCTATCCCTGACAGCCAACAGGTGTCAGGGATAGCCTGACGCGCATGACTGATGTGGCAGACACCTCCACGGTCTCAACGCCGAACGAGCCGTCCACCCTGTCCCCTCGCGACGAATCCCGCGTCGCCCATGCCGTCGACCTCTGCAACCTGGCCGACAGGGCTCTGAAGTCCGTGCCGGTCCACCCGGACGCACCTCCCGGCTCCCTGCTGCGCGCCGCCCTGGATCTACAGCAGCAGATCGACAAGGTGGTGGCGAGCGCTGTGGTCGCCGAACGCGAGCAGGGCACCACCTGGGACCAGATCGGCTCGGCCGCAGGCATAACCCGGCAGTCCGCGCACGAGAAGTGGTACAAGGACGTCCGCGCCTGGGCCTCCCTCGGCCGCACCGCCCGCCCCACTGAGAGCAGCTACGCGACGACCCTTGAGTACGCCGCCGAGGCGGACCAGCGGTACGCGATCGTGTATCCCTCGCGGCCGCACGCCGTCACCTCGGGGTTGGACGCCGTCCGCTTCCCCGGTTCCCAAGCGTACGAGGACAGTCTGCGTGCCCGCGGCAGTGCCCTGCACAGCCAGCTCAGGAAGCTGAGCGAGACGGTCAGGGAGGTCAACGAGGAGCACAGCGTCTTGAAGGACGGCGGCCCGGGGAACAACGGCCGTCTCGCCGAGAACGTACTCCGGCACGCGGCCGCGTACGACGAGATCGCCGGCCTCTACGAGCAACTGGTCACAGCCGAGCCCGCGCTGGCCGACGAACACCGCGCCGAAGCCGAACAGCACCGTGCCACCGCCCAGAACGACCGCAAGTACGCCGCCCTGCTCCAGGGCGAGGCGTAGCCCCACCGCCGTTGCGGCCCGGCACCCATCAGCGCCGGGCCGCTCCGGTACAGGCCAATCCCTGCTGCAATTACTCCTGGCGATGTCGCGCCTCCAGGTTGGCGGCGTAGTCGATCACGTACCGGCCGGCCGCCCGGCAGGGCCGATGCGGGACCTCGACTAGTGTCCCGCTTCGGCTCGGGGAGTGCCTGAATCCACCGACACGGCACTCTCGCTGGTGACTTATCGTGTCGGCCTACTTACCGACATGCGCCGGTGTGTGCTACTCGTTTTACCGGGGAGTGACGGCGGCACAAGTGGGGGCCAATGCCATCGGAACAGAGTCGGACTCGGCGAGCGAGCCGGGTCCAGGATGCGGTGCGAATCCTGTTCCTGCTGGATCATTGTCCGGCTCCGGACACGGAGTGCGCAGCTCATCCAGATTCCGTGGCGGTTCTGCGCGGTCAGAAGAAGCTCCAGGCCCTGGACTTCTGGCTACGGAACCCCGATTACCTGGCGGATGAGCTGCTGAATTTCGCTGCTGCCGGTCAGGTCTTGCCGGGGGTCAACCCGGTCGCCCGGGCCGCCGCGCTGCTGAGCGGGGATGAACCCGATCTCGAGTCATACCCGATGGTCCGCTGGCGCTTCGGTGCCTACGAGCCGCTCGATGACGCGCTGGGACTGCTTCTGGCACACGGGCTGATCGGGATCGACGCTGTGGGCACGGCTCCGGAGATCGACCGCTGGGACTACTGCCTGCTCCCCGCCGGACGGGACACGGCAGGCGAGTTGCGGTCGGAGGAGCCGGATCTGGCCTGGTACGACAAGCGTGCCGGGCTGGTTCTGATGCTGGCCGGCGACCGCAGCGGCAGCGCGCTCAAGGACGCCCAGTACAAGCAGTCCGAGTACGAACGCACCCACCTCGGCGACAGCATCACCGGGATCACCAGCCGCGTCCGCGCCCGCCTCGCCGCGGTCGACAGCCGCGCGAGCGAAGGGCAGAGCGCATGACCACCTTCACCGAAGCCGTCGCCCGCCGGGCTGGGGTCAGCGCAGAAAAAGCTGCCAGGGTCCTGGAGCACCACCACGTCCGCGAGAGCGGACTCCTGCCCAGGCCCCACCGGCTCGCCCTCACACAGCTTGAGTTCTCCGGCACCAAAGCCGGCAAGGTCACCGGGGACTTCCATTTCACCTGGCCCCTCGGGGAGGGCCTGTGGTGCCTGGCGGCAGACAACCTCAAGGGTAAGAGCAGTGTCCTGGAAGTGATCTGGTGGTGCCTGCGCGGAGAGAACACCAGGCTCCGCAAGGGCGTGCGCCGGTGGATCTCCCACGTGCGGCTCGACGGCCTGATCGACGAGGACCCCTTCAGTGTCGAGTTCCGGCAGACCGACGGCGTCCTGGCCGGCCGTCTTGAGACCGGGGCGGCCACCCCAGCCGTGGAGTTCACCAGCGAGGCCGAGTTCAAATCCGTCATGGGCGCGTTCATGATGAACCGCCTCAACCTGGAAATCCTCCGCGGATGGCGCGACGACGTCAAAGGGGAGGAGGACGGCAAGGCCACTCTGACGGACTGGCCGCTGTTCAGCCACGCTCTGATCTCCCGCAACCGCAACTCCGAAGTCCTGCTCGGCGAGACCGCCGAGAACGGCGCCGTCGTCAGCCTCCTGCAGATGTTCATCGGCCTGCCCTGGACCAGCACCCGCCGAGACGCCGAGACCGCCCTGAAGACCCTGCGGCAGCAGCACCGCGGAGAACGCCGGCGCGCCACCCAGGACACCCAGGCCCGCGCCGAGTCGCTCCAAGAACTCAAAGACCAACTGGCCCAGGCAGAAGCTGACCTCGCGCAAGACCAGGCCGCCCCGGCACTGGAAGACCAGGCCACGACCCTCGAACAGGCAGCAGCGCACATCGCCAGCAGCGCCCAACACCATGCCCAGGCCGTCCAGGCCCACACCTCGGCCCAGCTCCGCTTCACAGAGATCCACCAGGCCCTCATCGAGGACCACAAGCAGCTGCGCGACCTCCGGGAGAACACCGCCGCCAAGCGCTACTTCGGCGCCCTCAGCCCCACCTGCTGCCCCCGCTGCGCCACACCCGTATCCGATCTCGCCCACGCCCGCGCCGGGCAAGGCGAACACCACTGCTCCGTCTGCGGCACCCGACCACCTCAGGACGCACCCGAGGACACCACCGCCATCGACCAGCTCGCGAAGAACGTGGACGCCTTACGCGACGCCGACCGTCAGGCGCGCTCGGCCGTCCGCGAGTCGGAAGCCGCATGCGTGCGCGCCGAGGCAGAGCTGGAGACCGCCCGCGGGCAGCTGGCCGCCGCCCGAGCGGCGCTCCCCGACACATCGGTGCTGCGGCGGCAGCTGGACGTCGAGCGGCTCCGCGGAGCACTGAACGAGCGGGCCGCCACCCACGACCGCGCCGTCGTACCGGACGTCACCGATACCGAAGAGGTCATCCTGAAAGCCGCGCACAAGGAAGCCGACATGCGCGCGCAGAAGGAGGGCGGACCGATCATGAAAAGAGTCAGCGCCGAGATTCATGCCCTCGCCGTGCGGCTCGGTTACATCGCCCTCCAAGACGTGAAGCTCCAAAGCAACGGTGTCATGAAGCTCCGCCAGGACGACGGGGACATCTTCTTCAAGGACGCCGTGGACGGCGAACAGCTAAGGCTGCGGATGGCTACCCTCCTCGCGCTTCTGCGTGTCGGACAGAAGCACGGCGGCCGCCACCCCGGCCTCCTGCTCATCGACTCCGCCGGCGCCCAGGAAATGATCCCCACCGATCTGGCAGAGACCCTGCAACAGCTGCAGGCCATCTGCGACGAGACCGACGGGCTGCAGATCATCGCCGCCACCGCGAACCGCGACCTGGCCCGCGAAGTGGTCCCCGCCGACCATGCAAAGATCGCCGAGAAGGGCGACTACATGTGGTGACCACTGCCACAGCCGCGCGTTAACGTGCCGATACCCCGCACGCCGCCGAGCGACGAGGAGGGCTCACCATCAACACACTGGAGACCCTCCTCAACCGCCACGGAGACGCTCCCGCACTCGAAGACCTGGGCGGCGAAGAGCATTTCTGGGCACAGGCCGACCAGATCGCAACCTCACGGCTGTGGTTCCGCGCTGCCGAAGTCCTCCTGACCGCCTGGCACCAACTCACAGCCCCCGACCGCGCCGCCGCGTTCATCATCGAAGCCCTCAGAACCGAAACGCGACCAGGCGCCACCGGTGACATCCTCGACCGCCTCTGCGGCCACCCCGAATACCTCCAGCAGAACGCCGAAGCCCTCAATCGCATCGCCCTCCAGCGAGCCGAGAACCACACCACACCCCTCGAAGCCGAAACCGCCGGCCTGTTCCTCGAAGCCGCACTGCGCCTGGCCCTCGCAGGCGGCGCCGTCAAGCGCTACCGACTCCTCGACCTCCTCGTCGCCCCCCAGGCTCCAGCGGCACCCATCGGCTACGCACGCCGCCTCGTACGGGCCCTGGGAGCCGCCTACGAGCAGTGGCGCGACCCCGACCTGACCACCGCCCTCCACGCATTCCTCGGCACACCAGCACTACGCTCCGACGCCGCGTACGAACTGGCCATGTGCCACCTCTCGGACGCCTTCAACGCACCCGACCGGGCCACACTCCTGGCACATCTCGAAACCAGCCGAAAGCGCTTTGCCGACGCCATCACCGCGGACGAGGACCGGCCCGACGCCACCGCCTACCGAGCCGCCATCAACGCCCTCCTGGCCTTCGAAGCGGGCGACAACGAAACACTCTCCATCAACGCCGCCCAGCTACGTCGCTCCACCACCGAGCACGCCCTATGGCTCACCGGCCTGCGCACCGGCTGGCGCGACGGCCGCTACGACACCGAAGCTGCCTGGCACACCCTCAGCATCAACCTCGAACAGACAGCCACCCACCTCGACTCACCACTGCCCGCGTGGCCGAACCACACGATCCAGCACATCCTGGCCGCCTACACGGCACACCGTTCCCTACGCCTCACCACCACCGGCCCAGCCCCAGCAATCCAGAACCTGGTCGCCCCCCGCATCGAGGATGCTTTCGCGACTCGGGAAGGCCTCCTTCTGCACGTCCGAGCTCTCCTCGCCGACGCGCCCGAGAGCTGGGACAGGCAAGGCGCCCACGATCTGATCTCCGCAATCGACTCCCGCCTGCACCAGAGTCCCGAGGAGCCGATCGAGGACGGCCCGGGAAAAGGAGACGCGGCGGCCACCGCATTGGCCGCCGCAATCGATGAGGAGCTCCGCGCCAAACTGCCAGCCCTCATAGTCGACACCCTCCTTGATCACCTCGACGACGCCGGCTTCGGCTACACCTCCCAACGTCCCCAAGTCGAGCAGGAGCTCTACGACGACATCGTGGCCGGCTTGAAGGACTGCCCCGACTTCCAGGACCCCACCGTCCGACGACACTTCCTTCCGCTGGTCAACGCGACCATCCGCTTCCTCAGCAACCGGACTAACCGGGGCCGCGCAGGCCACACCAAGCGGTACGGCTATCTGTTCGCACGGAAGGAAGGGGAAAAGCCGCCCCTCGAAGTCGAACTGCAGGAGGATCTGCACGACTACCTGGACGCCATCGGCATGAAAACTCAGATCGAGCCCATCGACCGGAGCGGAGGCCGCGCTGACATCCTCGTCAGCTTTCCCGGTTTCGAGATCGTCATCGAGTGCAAACGCGAGCAGCGGAACGCCAGCCGCGACAGCCTGAAGCGCTACTTGCCCCAGACCGTCGCCTACCAGGCGACGGGCGTCACGCTCGGCATGCTCGCCGTCCTGGACCTCACCCCGAAACCGAACTGGCTGCCCAACCTCCGCGACAACATGTGGACCGAGCGCGTGACGGCGCCCAGCCCCGACCAACGAGACCGCTGGGCCGTGGTGATGCGCGTCACTGGCAACCGCACCACCCCTCACGACATGTAGGAGGCCGACACTTTGGCACTCTGGTGCTCCAGAAGGGGTCACCGACGCAATGTGGGTGGATCCAGTGGCGGAATGCTTCCTGCAGGAGTCGCGCCCCGGAAACGGACCTGCCGAACGGCCTACGCGCTGACTACGGTGATTACATGCGTATGGGGGAGAGGCTGGCGCGTTACGGGGCCCACATCGTGGTCACGGTCGTCCTGGCCAGTCAGGCGATCTCCGCGGCGCTGCACGGCCCCCAGCCCGCTGTGGCCGTCTACGCAGCGCTGCTCGCCGGAGGTGTCTGGGCCTGGCACGGCCGGCACACGCACGACCGCGGGGTCTCCTCGGGCTACTTCGCGCAGTCACTGACCTGGGACCTCTTTGTCCGCCCCCGCACGCTTCCCGAGAACGACCACGGCGGCCTGTATACGGCGATGGCCGAGCGGATGCGGCAGACCGAGCATCACGTGCGGATCTTCGCCGCCCGGCACGGCCTGGAACGGATCTCCATCGCCCTGCCCAGTGAGCGCGGGGGCTTCGGCGACGCCCGCTCCACTCGCCACGGCAAGCGGGGACACCTGTGGCTCGGACAGCGGTGGTTCAGCCCACGCTACACGCGCCATCTGCCCGCGGTCCTGGAGCACGAACTGGCGCACCTGCGCCGCCGCGACACCCGCAAGCGCCTGCTCGCCGAGACATGCGCCGTGTCGGCGACCACCCTCGCCGCAGGCCTGCTGCCCCTTCCCGCCTTCGCGTGGGCCGCCGGTACGTCCTGGCTGGGAATCGGCGCCTTCCGCTGGTGGGGCGAACTCGCCTGCGACGCCCATGCGGTGCGCGCCTGCGGCCGCTCCCCCGTCGCTGACATGTGGAGCGCCGACCTCGCCGAGGAACGCACCACGCCCTTGGCTTTTCGGACCTGGACCACACTACGCGTCTTGCATATGCACCCGCCGCTGCGCCTGCGCCGCTGGTTCGCCCGCCATGCACCGCTGTCGCAGCCCGCCGCCGACCACCCGCTGACCACAGGCGGGCATGGACACGCTCGACGGCGAGTACGTATGGGCACCTGATCGCGACGGCGGGCTGGAACTGCTGGAGGAGCTGCTCCGCTACCGGCCCCCATACGTAAGGCTCGACGTGGAGTGCGGGCGAAGGGACGCCACACCGTTCCTCGCGAGCCTGTTCGGCTCGCTGCGCAAGCCGGTCGACCAGGGCATCGACTTCCGTGCGGCTGGCTGCCAACCGCCGCTGACTGTACCCGTGCACCGGGTGGTCACGGTGACGGGTGACCCCCAGTGGGAGCGTGGGGGGCCTTCGCCCGCCCGCGGCTGCCCTCTGGCATGCGTACACCGATCCGGAAGAAGACCGGTACCGCTACGGGTACTGATCCGCCCGGCCCGGCGGGGAGAGTGCCCGGCGCTCCGGGAACTAATCCGAGGCGGGTGACGGTTCAGCCGCTTCCGTGAAGAGCGCGGGCCCACCGCCTGTCGCGGTCGAGCCCGTCCGGCTGCCGCCTGCGGAAATGATCTCAGGGCAATGTCCGAGCCCGCTGATAGCGTGCCGGGCCCGGCCTGGTAGATCATGAGAGGACGCTAGCCGTGCAGGAAGTGACATGCCACGAGGTCCGTGGACAGCACATAGCCCAGGCACTCGATGACATCAGTGGACGGACCCGGCGGCGGTGGCACTGGATGCGCTACGACGACCCGTCCCCGGAGAAGCTGCAGGATATGCGTGATGAGCTCCTCGACCACATCGCCGCCCGCGCCATGGAAGACCCCGTGCTCGAGGAGCCAGCACGCACGGCACTTCGGACCGCGGCGGAGTGCTCCCTGGGGGCGCTGAGCATCGGCTGCTTCCCCGACGGCGACCAGGAGATCGTCTTCCCGCTCATCGGCGAGAAGCTCAGCAGCGAGGACCTCGCCTTCGGCGACGTCGTCGCGCAGGCCCCCACGGCTAGGACATGGATCGACACGTTTGCAATATGCCTCGTCAGCGGCCTGGTATGGGAATGGCGGCGAGTGATCGGTCTGCTCCTGCGGGACGACTACGCGCCCGCAATCCGCGACGGGGTGCCGTACTCGAAGCTGAACTCGGCGTCCGACCCGGCGGACCTCGCTGCGATGGACGCCCTGTGCAGCTACCTGACCCAGGCGCGCGGGCACCTGCCCCGCGACTGGCCCACCGTGACCATGCGCAAGCCGGGCACCGACGAGCGCGCCGAGGCGGCCCGGCAACTGGACGCAGCCGACCCGCTGACACCGGACCAGCGCCTCCTTCGCGTACTTCTCGACGACGACCAGCACGCCTTTGAGCAGGCTCTCGTGTCCCGGCTCATCGAGCACCGGGAGAGTCTGGGCTCCGATCCCGCCCCCAGGACTCTGCTGCCGCTCGGCGCCCTGACCCTGGCCGCCCTTGCAGTCCAAGTGCACGGGTGGGAGCTGGACGTCCGGTCCGGCTATCTGCCGCATGGCATCCTGGGCTCCCCGGAGGCGCTGCGGCGAGCGGCGGACACCGGTGGGAATGACCCGCCCTATTGGACCGCCAAGTAGTCAGGGCGGACAGCCTCTCAGTCCTCAAGCGCCTCGACAGTGGCCGCGGCGACTGCGCCGACCCTCTTGGCCATCTCCGCCGTTCGTCCATCTCCGCGTCGTCGGCGTTGTCGATGGGCACTTGCCTCCTGTGCCTGCACCTGTGATCAACCCTCTGAGCTGGCCGCACGGCAGGACGAACTGGCGCGGGCGGTGCTCGCGGAAGCGCTTGCAGGGTCCGGCCGCGCGGTGGTGTGCTGCTTCCGAGTCTCCCTTTGGACCAGCAAAGGGCCTGGTCCAGGCAGTAAGTGTCGGGAGGCGCTCGACGGCCTAGTCCCGCGCTGCTCCTTCCGGCCACAGCACCCGGGCAGGAACGCCGTTCCGTTCGGCGTAGGCGACGACGTCGGCCGTGCCGCCGTAGCCGCGGGCCGGCTGTCCATCCCACACAGCGATCAGCTCGTCTACCAGCCCGACGAGAATCTCGCTGCCGGCCATGTGGGCCTCCGAGGTCGACTCGACGAGCCCGGTGCGGTGTACCTCGACGGCACGCTGCAGCAGCGTGCCATACGTGGTGTGGTGCCACTCCGGGAGACCCTCCCGGTACTGGTCGGCGGGGATGACGACCTCGATACGGCCGCCGTGGTCGAGGACCGCCTGCGCGAACCAGGTATCCGGCCCATCCGCGATGCAGGAGACCCCCACCAGATCATCCGGGCGGTGCCGTCGCACTTCCCCCTGCAAGGCAGCGCGGACAAGCTTCTCGGACTGCTCGGGCAGTCCGCGATGCCCCGTGATCCCCAATCGCATCGACTGTTCCCTCCGTCGGTCCTCACAGATAAACGCCGTGCAGCCGCTCATCGAAGTCCCGCACCACCTTCGGCGGGGCCGGTGATGTGTACCTTCGGCGGAGCGCACGAGCCCGCTCCACGATCCGGCCGGATCGGTACCGCAGACCAGTCTCGACCGCACATGTCGCCAGCGCGAACGCGCCGTCGAGCCGTCCAGCGGCCATGTGGCCGGACGCCACGTCGAGTATCAGGAGCGCCCGCTGCTTGTCGTGGCTCGAGGACAGCACAGCCCCTGCGGCATCCTGCGCCCGGAATACCCAGTTCGGCAGGCCGAGGCGGGCACCACAGGACAGGCGACACGCGGCCACCTTGCTGTCGCTGAAGGTGAACACCCAGGGCCACGGCGGCGGTTCCTCGACGGCGATCCTCTCTGCGCTGCGCTCCGCACCGGCGAGTGCCCCATCCGCGGCCACCCGGTCACCGGCTGCCGCATGCGCCAGCGCTTCGACGGTGTACAGCCACGCCTCGGCGATGGCGGGCCGCCGGTCGGCGAACTGCCTGCGCGCCGACCGCACGAGGTCAAGGCCCTGCGCAGCATTCCCGGCGTGTGCTTCGAACTGCGCCAAGCTGCCCAGCTGGTAGGCAGTGAGCAGCGGGTCGGCAGCACGGCGTGCGGCCTTGATGGCGCTGCCGTACCAAGTCCGAACGGAGCCATAATCTCCCATGTCCCAAGCCAGCCATCCGGCCAGGCTCGCCGCCTCGCTTCCGACTGCGGCCAGCCGGATCCGCTGTTCTTCATGTTTGGTCTCGCTGGCGATGGTCTGGGTCAAGCGGAGGTGCGCGAGCACGGGTTCGGTCAGGTGCCGGGACGGAGTTGAGCCATCCATGCGGCGGAACGCGGACGTGGCCAGCCGCAGCGTCGCTGCCTGGCCATCGGCCGGGCGCCCGTGAGGCGCGGGGGGCGCCGCGAGCGCCGACGCTGTAGCGACCGCTGCCGCACCGGCGAGGAGGGTGCGCCGTTCCACTTCTGTTCCGTCCACGTGCGCAGCGTGCACCGCTGTGTGATCGGCGAGACCGACCAATCGCGGGGGGATGTGTAAGTGCGTGGCCGCCCTCGCCAGGAGGGTCATGTTGTAGGTGCCAATTCCGTGGCCTTCCAGCCGGGAGACAGCGGACTGGCTGATGCCACAGGCTTCGCCCAGCCGTTTTTGGGAGACGCCGGCCTCAGCACGAGCGAGCTTCACAACGCGGCCGTAGTCGCCGGTTCGTGAAGCCTCCCGGATGGCATGCGTAGTCCAGTTCATCGGTGAGAGAGCCCCTGAGTTCGTTGGTACCTGGACTTCACAGCTTCCCGACTGTTCTCATGCACGGCGCGCATACCTGTATGCGGTGAGCGGGTCATCGCTGGTCCGTACAGCATGACGCGCGGTTTGGTCATTCCACTACCCGCCGTCGAAAAGCGGATACCCGGTGTCAGCAGCCGCCGAGCTGTCCGCGGGAGGTACCACCGTGACAACCACGGAACGGCCCGGAGCCGCCACCACGACAGACTGCATCGACGTGGACAGCATTGCCCTGACGATCGACCAGGCCTTGACGCGGCGGCGCGTACTGCCGCCGTACCAGGAACTGGTCGACCTCGAGCGACTGCTCCGCGGGCACCTCCAGTTGCTGATGCCGATCGTGCAGAAGGACACTGATGCGCTGGATCGCGGCACGCCCGAGTGGTACCAGCAGCAAACCTGTCTCGACCACACCCGCCAAGCACTCGCCCAAGGGCTCGGCGAGGGCCTGCAGTCCGCGGCCAGCCACGTCGAGGACCTCGGCCGCATGTGCCGCATCCTGCTCAACTACCAGCAGGAAGACACCCGGTGAGCCAGGCCAGAATGCAGCCGCAGCTCGCCGTGCGGGAACGTCGCGCGCCGCTCGGCGCGCGTCGGCCGCCGCGCGTGTTCGTCCAGGCGCCGGGCCTGGCCCCGGAGATACTCCCCGCCTGGTCCGACTGGTGGCGCTCGTCGACGAAGACGCGGTGAGGCCCCCGCGGCAAGGGCCACCGACGGCCCGCTGAACTCCCGCCCTGGGCGTGGCCCGTAATCCACCCGCGGGCCGTGGTAACCCCGTCCACCGGCGCCCAGGGCGGGACTGAAGCCCCGGCCGTCCGTTACCGCCCTTGGCGGACGGCCGGGGCGAAATCCCCTGGAGTCCCGCCGTTGCGATGCCCGATGGGAGGTGTGGCGGCTGCCGGGTAACGGTCAAGCAACGGCACCGCTTGAGTGATCCGGCGCCTGCTGCGGGCCTCGCCTGGTTGAAACTGTGAGGATGGAGGGATGAGTAAGAGCCTGGAGAATGTGGAGCTGGAAACAGTGGTTGCAGAGTTGGGATCGGAAGCCATCGGTCTGCACAGGAGCGGGCTTGAGGTTTTGAGATCGCTCCTTGACGTGGTGAAGGAGTCCGCGGAGCGGATCACGGTGCTGGAGGCGAGGGTGAAGGAACTCCAGGTGGCTCTACCGACTGATCAGCGCTGATCCTCGACGTCGCAGGGCCAGCGGACGGCTCTGGCACATCGGCTTGCGGTGCAGGACGGCGGAGCTCGGTGAAGGGGACCTCCATGGCGGTCACCCGCCCGGTCTGGCGTCCAGGTCAAGGCAAGCGCCCATCGTCATAGGTGGTGTCCTCGCCGTGGGCGCTGAGGCCGCGGTCGTCCTGTACCGGGACAACGAGCACATCGCCTGGACGGCCGAGCACCAGATCGAATGCGTCGACCGGGACCTCTTCAGCCGCTCTGGAGCCGGAGGACACCACGGCGGGTGCGGCAGGATAAACAGCGACCGGGTGAACTCCCTGGAGCACCTACGCACGAGTTGGAGACGGAAGGGGGAATGCGGCAATGTCGCCAGAGACGACGCCGGTCCCGGATTTCGAGGGGGCAGCCCGAGCGAAAACTCGCCAACGCGCAGAAGTGCGGCGGGCCGTGCAGCACGAAGCCGCCATCCTCCCAGCACCGCTCATCACGGCCTGGCTGGACGGCGCCCCGATCACCCCGTCCCAACTTCTGCGGTGTGCCCCGGCGTTGCAGATATCCGAGGACGTCCTGCTGGCAACGCTCGATGGCAAGCGTGACCCCGCCTACTGGCCGCTGCCCGTCCCGCCGCCAGACCGGCTGGGCCGCCCGGAGTGACTTGCGGCCCCGCGCGAGACCGGGTGCGTTCGACAGGCCGGTGCACGCCGAAAGTGTGGCGCTGGCTCACGTCTGGGGATGGGGGTTCTACGCGCGTAGTCCACCCGCCTGAAACGGCGGTCATGAAGGATCGGAAGTGGGGCCCGAGGCGGGATGGGGCGGTGTCTGTGTCTGTGTAGGGCGTGAGCTGGGACAGAGCAGACACCGGCTGAGCAGCAACAGGGCATTGACTGAGAAGCCCAGCGCACCGGGGCGAGAGTTCGCAGCATGAGCGTGGTGCGCCTCCCCCATTCCGAGTTTCGAACGGCAGTAGCATTTTGGCCGTGGCTGGAACCTACGACTTCCCCGACTTCCCGGATGACCTCCGGGACGCGCAGCGCGAGATCTACCGGGTACGCGCTGAGCTGAGCGCGCTGTACGCACGGCTGCCGCAGTACACGGAGTCGGTAGCCGCCTTCACCGACTGGCGCGGTCACAAGCGGCCCGCCTGCAGCGAGCGCTGGAGCGAAGGGGACTGGGCAGCCGTGACGGCACTGCGGGCGCAAGAGCTCGAGCTCGTCACGACGGTCGGGACGCACGACTTCTGGGGCACTCTCGAGGGACCATCCCGGATCGCGGCCCGCATGGCCCTCAAGCATGTCGACGACGAGCAGGACGACCCAGTGGAGCGGTAGCCGTGAAGCCGTCGCGCGGTGACGAGATACCGGAAGTTGCGCCCACGCCCCCGGTCAGGATCGTGCTCCCGGATCGCCAGGAGCTCACTGGCCGTCTCCTCGGTCGCTGGCAGGCCCCCAGCGGCGAGTGGGTCTACAAGGTCTCCATCAGCGTCTGGTCGTACGGCCCGAGCGAGAGCGGGTACGGCGCCCAGCCCTTCGACGACCGCTTCGACGTGCCAGCGTCGAAGGTCCGCCCGGTCGACGGCGTCTCCTATGACGGTGTGCCGACCGGCCGCCATCCCGCGGCCGTCGCTCGCGCACAGGCCCGCAGCCGCGGTACAGCCGCAGACCATGTCGTGCCCGGCGTACGGCGCGCGACGGATGAGGACCGGTGGGCGCTGCAGCCGGTCAAGATTCGATACGACTCGACCGCGCCACGGCCCACCGTCATCCACCACGCGCTGTGCTTCCTCTACACCGGCGAAGCGACCCTGACGACCGCAGAAGCCCGGCAGGCACTGGCCCGGCCCGGAACACGAGCCTGCGACGCGTGCCACGTGGAGGAGCGCCTCAAGGCGTAGCCCGCGGCGCTGCGGACGCGGCCGCCGTGATCGGGGAGCGGCTGTGGACGCCGTTCAGCGATGTGCTGGAGGAGCAGCATCCGGACCGGCCCCGGGTGCGGGCCCGCCTGAACGCGGTGCCGGCGGCGTGCGCCGCCGCGCTGGAGGTGCCGGGCGTCGACGACCGCTTGGGGACCGCGAGGACGCCTCAGATTGACACGTCATGTGCCATTGTGAGCTTCGAGGAGCTGGTGACAGTGGTCAGCTAGGCTCCTGCAGGAACGGGGCCGCCCCGTCTCCGCACGTAGACGGCCCCTTCCCTGGTGGAGCTACTGGCCGCCACTACATGAGCTGGCGATCAAATGGGCCAGGACCAGGACGCACATCCTGATCGCGGTCTCACGCCAGCTTGGGCGGCTGGTAGCTCCCTTGTGGCCGTGGCTGTTCGGCCGGGCATGTTTCCCCACTGCACCTCCCTCCGAGAACGTCGGTGGTCACCGACTGCCCGGATAGCAGTCGATGGCTGAGCATCGACATGCCCAGCGGGAGGATCAGCAGCACGCCTTGACGAGTGATGCTATTTGGTGGCACTCCGGCGGGCTGGCTAAACGCCGCCCGGGAAATAGGTACTGATGTCGCGAAGCGGGACTGAAGGGGCGCGCCCGCCGCGGGTCTCGTTCGACCGCGTCGCATCGCAGATCGGGCTGCCGCTGGACACCGGCAGCAGACGGCGGACGCGCCGGTGAGTCGCTGGTGCCAGCCTGGTCGATACGGCACTGGGTTACATGCTGGGTTCGGACAGCTCTGACGGCACGGCGATCCGGTCCTTGGGTACTGTGGCTGTGTGGGTAGCTCCACCTGCGCTGCTTGCGGCTATGAGTATCGGGAGGGCGAGCTTCAGCGGGCCCTCCTGGGCCAGGGGCCTTGCCCGCAGTGCGGGGGAAGCGGGGTCAGCGCCGAAGCAGCTGCCGGGGTAGCGGAGGCTGCTGCGACGGCCGAAGCGCCGGCTTCGATTCAGATCACGACCCACCTGTGGCAGAGCTGGGCAGGGATCGCGATCGACCAGGCGCGGGCCGCGCGTGGTGCCCGCGAGAAGGCAGCGCAGATGGGCGACAGCAGCGAAGTGTCCGCATGGATGCGCCGGGAGTTCGATGCGTCGCTGGTCGCCGTCGCTGCTTCAGCGCATGCGTTGGACGCTCTACGGATCCACGGGTGTACCCCAGCATGTTCGGGACAAGTGGCTCGGCAAGGGCACTCCCCGGCCAGGGAAGATCCGTGAGGCCCTGAAACTCGTGTTCCATACGGGGCCGGTCAACGCCACCTGGGTTACCGGGTTCGACTGGCTTTTTGATCTCCGGGACGCAGCGGTGCACGCCAAAGAGAGACCGAAGCCTACGGCCCCCCACCCCTTCGGTACACACACCGCGCAGGAATACGTCCACTACTCCGTGGAGTCGGCGGTCAGGGCGGTAGAACTGATGCTTTCAGTCCTGCGTAGGTGCGTCGATCACCCAAGATCCACCCTTCCGGACGCCATTCAATGGGCGATGGCCAACCAGCCAACCGTTGCTGAGCTGGAGAGCCGATGGGCGCAGGCATAGGGGCTACGAGGCGACAGCGCAGGGGTGGTCCGCCGGTTGCCCGGCAGACCACCGTGGGCGCCTCCCTCAGCCCCCGTGGAGCCCCAGTTCGGCCAGAACAGCGAGCTTGGCCGGGGTGAGCGTCGCGCGCCTGGTCTTGGTGTTCGACAGCCACACCCCCAACTTCACCTCGGCCTTGGCCTCCCCAGAGCTGTCCTCCAGAACCTCACCGTGGACCAGCGCCCCGCTCCGCCGCAGCTGGCGCAGGAGAGCGGGCGGGCCACTTCCCATGGCTGATTAGGCTTCGGGTGGTGAGGGGCGTGCCGTTCTCCGGCCGGGCCGAGCGGAATCCGGTCTATGCGCCGAGTGCGTGGTCGGCCGCTGACCGGGTCAGCGGTGCGCGGACGGGACGGGGCGCTGTCCCAGAGGCGCGGCAGAGGCCAGCCCTCCCGGCCTCATCACCTGCTCGACCTGCCGCCGCATCTGCTCGGCCTCGCTGCGCACCTGTCCAAGAACGTCGCCGCGTTCCGCTATGAGCTGGTCGTAGATCGGAGCATCCTGCACGTCAAACGGCCCCTCGTCGGCGGGATTTCCGCTCCCACTCCGGGAGCGGCCCTCGAGTGTAGGGGGCGCACGTGGTCCTTGGAGGGGGATGGAGGATGCTGTGCCGGACTCGTCGCCGCGTCGCTGGCTGTGGTCATCGGCGGCCCTTGCGGGCGGGTTCAGTCGTCGCTGTTCATCTTCCGGCGTTGCTCTTCGAGGTTGGCGGCGTGGTCGATCGCGTACCGGTGGGTCGCCAGATAGTGGTCGACGGCTGCTGCGCCGAGTGGGGATCGGGCACGCTGGATCAGGTCCGCTGCCAGGTGGTGTGCCAGGTGTTCGGGCCCGTATAGCCCTGCCGCGGTCTCGGTGAAGTCGAGCAGGTGCCGGAGGGCTTCCAGTTCGCCGGTGCGCAGGGGGACCTCGATGATGTCCTGCTTGGGCTCCAGGAGCGCCTTCAGGGCGCGGTCCCGATAGGCCGTACCGGCCGCGCGGGTGTACCGGTCCTGGTAGGTGCGCGGCGCCGTCGGGCCCGGAGTAGGTAGGTAGACGGCGAGCCGCTCGGCCAGGTTCTCCAGACTGGTTCCGGCCGTGCGGTAGAAGGGACGCTCGCGGCTGCCGGCACTCTCGGCTTCCAGCCGTGCTGCCGAGAGGAACGCCGCGACGCGGCCGGGGGTAGGCAGCAGACCCGCTCCGAGCCAGCGCGCCGATTCCAGAAAGGTGGGCCGGGACTCCGCAGGAGAGAGCAGCAGGCACCAGCCGGAGACCGCGCACCAGTGCAGCCCGGCCTCACCCGCAGTGCCGAGGACCTGGCGCTGGAAGCTGGGGGTGAGGCTGACGTTGCCTTCCAGATCTTTCCCGATCGCGGCCTGGTCCGGGTCGTCCAGGACCGTGTAGGTGTCGACGCCGCGGACGGGCACGCCGTCGTCCAGCAGCTCCTCCGCGATGGCAGCCATGTAGTGCCCTATGCCCTCATCCAGCCTCTGTTCGAGATCATCCGCTACGTCCGACACCGCGCCCCTCCCCTGACCGCTGCACTGCGTGACGCACCAGGCCTGCCCCGGGCCAAACACAGTCATGCGCGAGAGGCCCGACAGGAGGGCTTGGTTGAAACCATGCGCGAAAGTCGCGAAAAATGAGGAGTGCGGCCGTCAGCGGCTGGTGCGGACGGCCGCGGTGTTGAGGTTCGCGTCGTACGCGGCGGCCGCCCGCGAGTTCGAGCATAGGAGGGCGTCGTCAAGCCGAGATCAGGGGGATGCTCAAGGGGGCCCGTCGTGCGCAGCGCCCCCGGCTCTACGTCATGCTGCATCGATGGGCGTGGACGTCTATTCTCGCGCAGCCGGGGACACAGCGTGTTGTTTGTGCCGGGACGGGCGCTTGGAAGGGAGCGGTTGTCGTGGGGCGTGGGAGGGTCGGTGTGAGGGACACTGGGGCGACGGTAGCGAAGGTGCTTCGGCGTATCGATGGGCTGAATGAGGTTGCTGATGATCTCGTGCACCGGCTTGATGTGCTGGTGCGGCGGGAGTCGGGGGCCATACCTGCTGGACTGCACGAGGACATCGCGCGGATGCGCCGAGAGATGTGTCTGCTGGGCGGGGAGACGTTGGCGGTCCTCGATGACCGCTTCTTTCATCACATCCTCGAGTCGGTGCCGGGCCTGCGTGGAGAGGCCGCAGCTTGGGGTTGGGACGACACCGCCGTGCGCAGCTGTCTCGCCTCCCGAGTCGCCTGGGAGCTGCTGCGCCGACGGTGGCCCAAGTACACCCAGGCTGGCCTGGTCGAGGCCTTCGTCGGTGAGCTGGTTGAGGCACACCGCGCATGGTGTGCACGGCTGGAGGGCGCGGAGCAAGGGCGGGCGCAGGAAGCCTGCCACAGACGGTGAGCACCGGTGGGAATCAAGCTGCGGGAGTTGGGCTGGTTGATCGCCCGGTGGTGACGGAATGCCTACCATAGTGCGGCTGATCGGCCGCTCTCCAGGGGCAGCAGCCGCCCGAGGCCAGCGCTGAGGGCCCGACGGCACCAAGGTCGGCCGCAGACTCCACCCAGCAGCAGCCTGGCGTCTGATCCGGAACATCGGCGACCTCGCGGCCCTCGCCGACCGCCCAGGGAACCACCGAAGCCTTCACACGCCGCTACCACCAGCTCCGGCACGAGCACCGGACCAAGAAGCTCTGCTGCGCCCGCTGGACGGGCGCCCAGGATGCCCCCGGCACAGGAGGGAGGGGGAGCCTACGCCGCCGGGGCAGACCGACCCGGGCACGTGGATCTCGTAGACGCGTCGGCGCAGGTCTCGACCGGGTTCGTGGATGTGTGGCAAGGACGCGTCGGCGGCCCGCTGTGATCTCGGGAGCGTCAGGGCTCGAAGACGAACCCGTAGACGACGACGGCGCCCGTGTACTGGGTGATCGTGTAGAGCACCCGCGCGCCACCAACGTCCTGGTAGTCCCAGACGCGGCCGGGGCGCTCATCCCCGAGCTGGGGGTTCGCTGTGATGGCGGCCATGGCGAGTGCCACGGCGACCTTCTGGCGCTCATCGAATCCGTGAACTTGCTTGATCGCGTCAGCGGAGAGAAGAACTTCGGCTTTGCGTGGATCAGAGCTGGGTGACACGTCCTGCAGTCTCTCCAGGGAAACAGTGGTTCACGTGGTCCTGCCGGGCCACTGGGTCCGGCGGCGTTCGCACGGTCAGGCGGCCGCGTCGGGCAGGAGATCCCGCAGCAGCTCGGGGAGTACCGTCGGCCACGGTGCGGCTTCCTCAAGGGAGGGCTGCCCCTCGGTGGTCAGGCGCTTGAGGATGTCCGCCACGCCCGTGTTGCCGGTTGCGCCTTCATCGGCGGCCCAGGCGCGTAGCTCACGGCACTCGTCCTCGGTGAGCTGGGGCAGCTGCTCGGGTGCCTTCATGCCGGGCCTCCACGGTGACGTCTCTCCGACAGCACCGTACCCGCTCGCCCGGGCCGAGCAACATCACCCATTGGGGTCAGAAGCAGGACCGGTGCAGCGCATCGGATGGTCAGCGTCCCTCGTCGGCGGCCAGGGGCATGTACAGGCGAGGGCTGCCGGAGGTCCAGTCGACGTTGACGAGCGGGCAGTCGGCATCCAGCTGCCAGACGGCGGCCGTACCACCATCGCATCGGCGGTTGACGTCGAGTTCGAGGATGCGGACCACGTCGGGACGGCCCCGGTCGTCTGCCCGGAGGACCTCGATGACCGGCCGCCCTGCCAGCACGGCGAAGCCGGCCGCGGCGACGTCCTTGCCCCAGTCGGCCGGAAGGAGAAGTTGCAGGGGCGCCGGCCCCGGTACGTCTGTCGTGTGGCTGAAGCTGGTCGTGCAGAGTTCTTCGACGGTCCGGAAGGACACGGTGAAGCGGAGCGGGGGGTCGGGCAGAAGCGGATGTGCTGGGCCTGGCTCGGCTTGGCTGGTGTAGGGGTCGGGGAAGGAGTTGCGCTCGGCGACAAAGTCGGCAACGGCCTTCTTGAGATCGTCGAACGCGAGGTGCTCCCGCTGTAGCTCGCGACGCATGTACAGGCGGGCTACAGCGGCCAGCCCGTCGCAGATCTCTTGCCGCACTGCGCCCAGTTGAGCCGGGTCGAGCCCGTCTGGAGGGGCCTCGTCCCGGGTATGCAGGCGCACGTGGTCGGCCAGTTGGGTCGGATCGAGCAGTGCCCGGTAGCCGCCGTCGGCGGGGGGCGGCCCGATCTCCGCTGCAACGGCGGAAGCCTGAGAGGGAGTGAGCAGCAGGGCCAGGACGGCACGCATGGCGGCTGCGTGCCGGTGGGCGATGGTGTCCGGGCCGGGGCCGCTGTCGGCCAGGCCTGCGAGGTAGGCCCGGGCCGCGGGGGTCAGGGCGAGGGCATGGGAGGCGAGGAAGGCGGCGAAGCCGGGGGCGTCGACGGCGGCGTGGTTCACCGGCTCCGCAGCGGTCGGGCAGGGAGCCTCCAGGTCGTGGAGGAGTGCGGCTGCGGCACTGGCGGCTTCACCACCGGGGGACATGTGCGGCAGGGAGACCCACAAGCCTCCGGCCGGACCGCCTGCGATGAGAGCGTCTTCCCACCGGGCGATGACGGCACTGAGGACGGCGCCCAGCCCCAGATGCCGTACGGGCGGCGCAACAGATGCGGGGGCGGATGGATCCACGGGGATCAGCAGGCGCCCGCCGTGGCGGGCGCCTCCCGGCGTGCACCGCAGACGCTGCACTGCCTGGTGGGCATGCCACTGCGCGAAGCCGAGCCCGCCGGCGTTGCCCGCCTCATACGTGCAGCTCCCGGCACCCGGGACGTCCCAGGACACGCACCACCGGGCGGCACCGGCTACCGACAGATTGGGAACGGACTCCCTCGCGCGGCTCGGGTCCAGTTTTGCTGTTATGACCAGCGGGGCGGTGGCGCCGGGCAGGCACTCCACGGCGCGCCACCGGCCCGGTCCGACTTCCTGCCACGCCAGCGAGGGAGCCTGCGGCAGTCCCGCCACCTCGGCGAAGACGGAACTCAGGAAGGCCAGCCGCCCCACCAGCGCAGCCCGCAGCGCGGTACCGGCCACTGTTCCCCAGGCCCCGGGCGACTCGTCGGTGAGCACCATCAGCTCAAGCTCTGCCGCCGAACGCAGGAACGCGCGGTCCGCCGCGCGCCCCGCGGGCGCCGCCGTATCCCTTTCGGCGCCCTGCGCCTCCACGGCGTCGGCCAGGGCCTCCAGCAGCCACACACGGGGAACCATGGCCAGGGCCGCGCTGCGCAGCGCCTCCTCGTCCATGGCGTCCGCGTAGCGGCACATCTGCCGCAGCACCGACCGGGCCGGCGGGGCCAGGAGCTCCACGTCAGAGAGGGGATTCAACCGGCCGTGCCACATCGGGATCCGCGCGAGCTCGCACCATTCGGGCAGCTGCGGTTCTTCAGAAACCAGGTCCAGGGCTACAGACAACGCGGCGTGCGCCGAGGCGCCGTTGAGCGCGGGCAGCCCGGTGAACCGGAGCAGCCCGGCGGCCAGGTCACCAGTGGGGCAGTCGAACGCCACGGCGGCCCGGTGACCGCGCTCCGACGAAGGGATGGAGACAGTCATGCATTCCTCACCAGCGCATACAGGCCCATGTTCCCGAACACGCATACACCCGCGGCGGCTTCGGCACTGCTTGCCCGGACACCGGCCCAGCATCGCATCGCGCGGAAGGGCCCGGTGGGCAGACGGCCGACAACGCTTGGGCCCGCCCACAGCAGACCGTTCGAGCCCGCGCTCCGGTCAGTCGTGAGCGAATGCGACCCCCGCCTCCCCAGACCGTCCCCCTCACTGCAACGGTACAACCGTCCTGCTTCTCAAGGGAATTCGACCGCTACGTCTGCCCAGGCCCCGACCGGCAGGTCCACCCTTGCCCGGCGGCGAGCAGCGGGCTCTTGTCGCGGTCGATCGGCGGGAAGGCTGCCGTAGCGCGGCCAGGCAGCCCCCAGTCCCTCAGCGGGCGCGCGTCCTGCCGCGACGTGCTTGATGAGCCGTTCACGTCTTCGGCCTTCCATGACCGGCCTGCCGGAACGGGCCGGTCAGCGGTGATTGCGCTGGGCGCGAGATGGCTCTGCGCCGCGTGCTGCCCCCGATGCCGTACGGCATCGGGGACCTGCCGTTGAGCCAGTCCCGCCGCGCGGTCGCGGTCGACTTCGCCACCTTGGACCATCTGTGCGATTTCTCGCCTTGGTGTCACCAGGCTTTCTCATTGCTCTGTCGTGCGCTGGGCTGCCGCACCAGCAGCATGCATAGCCCCGGAGATTCTCCGGTCCCGGCGCGGTCGGCAGGCAGCTGTGAGAGACCCAAATGCACCGTCTCGCCGACAGCGCTCAGCAATCCCAACGTGTTGGCGAACTGGGAGCGCGGACGTGTCCGGCGAGCTCGGCGGCGGCCGCCATCGCCACTACTGGCCGCTGCCGCAACCTGAACCTGGTCAGCTCGGTACCAGCGACTGAGGTGCGCACGGTCGATCAGGCCAGCACGCGGTGGCCGGTCCCGCCACGGTCGTCCCCCCGGACTATGCCCAGCGCTACCTGGACGGATCCGCCGTGCCGGAGGTCTGCGGCCAACTGCTGCTGTCTGAGCCCGGCGAAGGGCGAACCGCTCACGGCCCGACCGAGGTGTCCTTCCCGTAGGGCAGCGGCCCGAAGCGCCTGGGCAGCCCCATGGGCCTGGCATGATCGAGGGATGTCAGAACGTATGGTCGCGGCTTGCGACGGTGCTGCCAAGATCAACCCCGGGCCTGCGGGTTGGGCCTGGGTGCTCGCCGACGCCGCGGGCACACCGCAGTGCTGGGAGGCGGGCCCGCTCGGCCGCACCACGAATAACGTGGCCGAACTCACCGCGCTCGCCGAACTCCTTGAGGCCACCGACCCGGCCGTGCCGCTGGAGATCCGGATGGACTCGCAGTACGCGATGAACGCGGTCACCAAGTGGATCGCGGGCTGGAAGCGCAACGGCTGGCAGACCGCGTCGAAGAAGCCCGTGGCCAACAAGGACCTGGTCATCCGCATCGACGCGCTGCTCGAAGGCCGCGATGTGACGTTCAAGCACGTCCTTGCCCACCAGGTGAACGGCGACCCGCTCAACGCCATCGCTGACGCCGCGGCTAGCACCGCCGCCACCGAGCAGGAGTCCGCGGGCACGGCGCACGGCGCCACTCACGTGCCGCGGCCGAGCCCCGAGACGGAGGACAAGCCGCGTGGGGCCCGCTCTCGCAAGACACCGGCGCGCAGGGCGCCGCGCGGCGGAGCGGGTGCCGTGATCAAGGCCAAGTTCCCCGGCCGCTGTGGCCACTGCCAGTCCCGCTACGAGATGGGTGAGAAGATCGCCAAGCTCGCGTCCGGTTGGGGCCACCCGGCCTGCAGCGAGGGCGCCCCTGCCGCCCCGTAGCGGAGGTGTGGTGCTATCACTGGATCGGGCGACTGAATGCATGTTGGTCCCACACGATTGGTAACGTGGGCGAGTTGTCTGTGTTCTGTTTCAGAGACGTCGCAGGACCGTCGTGACGACGCCGAGGATCGTGGCGTCGTTGCCGTTGATGGCCCTGTTCTCACCGCCCTTGTCACTGCTGTCCCGTCTCGTCGGGATCTGACGGGTGGGAGAGGTCAAGGCGCGCTGTGTGCCCGCCCGCCGTGGGGCCTGCCGCCCATCGATGGACACACCCGGGGCGTCCGGTGCGGTGCGGCACGCGGCCGCCTCGCGCGGTACGTAGCCTGGCCTGGGGTGTGCACCCGAGGCGCTCCCCGACGGGCCCGTCTTTCGCACGTGGGCGGGCCCGTACGCCCTTCGTGCACGGGCATGTGCGAGCCTCAGGTCGCCGACGTGGTCGACGCCGTCCTGCCCAGTTCGCGTTCGAGTTGGGATACCCGCCACGACAACGCGTTGATCTGCTGGGCCATATCCGCACGAGCTCCCGCAGATCCTGAGCGGCCGGGTGGCCGCTCAGGATCTGCGCCGGATGAGTGACGAAGCTGCCGACGCCTTGCACGGTGTGGACGAATCCTTCGCGGCGAAGGACCTCGAGCGCGTTGCGGACCGTCATATCCGCGATGCCGAAGCGCTTGCAAAGTTGGCGATCGGAGGGAAGCTGTTGACCGGGCTCGAATGTGCCGATCTTGATCTCCGCCCGGAGAGCACCGGCGGCCTGGAGGAGGAGCCTGCGACCGGGATGTAGCGACCGGCATGGTGTTCCTCATTCGTCTCCGCGGCTGCAGCCAGATCCACCTGCCCACGCTGATCAGCCCCGCGCGGGGAACCGCTCGATCAGCAATCGCCTCTGACGGGAGCCCAGCCCCTGGACGCGACGGCCGTCGGGGACGCCGATCTCCTTCATGATCTGCTCGGCCCGGACCCTGCCGATCGAGGGCAGGGCCTCCAGCAGCCGCCGGACAGGGGTCTTGCCGGCCACCGGGTCCTGGAGGGTGAGAAACTCGGGCAGTGAGAGTCGGCCGGACTTGACCGAAGCCAGCAACTCGGCCCGCTGCTGGCGGACAGCGATCGCCTTCTGCAGGGCCTTGGCTCGGTCATCCGCGGACAGAGCGGGCAGTGACATGGTCGATCAGTCCTCTCGTCAAGCCGCTGATGGCGGCCATCATGCCTGCGCGTCCCCCGGCTGAACAGGTGCTTCTCCCCCACCGGGCCCGTTTGCGTTGCTCCACGGGCGGCATGGGCTGGTGGTGAGCCCGGCTTGGCGGCGGGTCAGACCCTGCCGCTTCTCTCGCGGCGCGGGGTGAGGTCACACCGCCAACTGATGGCGCTACCTGGGCCTTTGACGATCGCGGTGGCGGTCGCGCACTCCACCGGTGTGCTGCTGCCTCCCGGCCCTCCGCTGTGGATCACGGTCCGAACCGGCGCCTGCATGACGCGGCGCCACTGGCACCGTGGTGTCACAGTTTCGGGCTGACCTCGCCCAACCCTCGGAGGGCGCCCCGTACGGAGCTGCCCCCGGGGGCCACGGGAGTGTGGGCCTGCTCCATCGACCCCGCCTCAGGGAACGCAGCAGAAGGGTCGCATGCTGCACAACTGCCTGCTGCGTCAGCGGATGCGCCGTCCCTGGACGCCGGCGCCGTGTAGAGAAATCCGCCCGCCTGGCGGGCGCGCCAACCATTCGCTGCCGAACCGGCCCCGGCCCCTGCACCCTTGGGCAGTTAGCTTCCGGCCAGGCCGAAGACGAACGCCGGCAGGAGACGAAAAGGAAGGGGGCCGGTCCGCGGTGCCGGCGTGGGTGGTGGGATCCATGAGAGCCGTTGGCGGACTCCTGCTCATCATCGGGTTCTGCTGCGCACTCATCGGTCCCATGATCGGGGATATCACGGACAATCGTTATCGCGGCGAGGACTGGGAGTCGACAGGTCCAGCGCTGATCGCCGCCGGTGGCGTCCTGGTCATCACGGCCCGCTATGCGATGTGAGCGGGCGAGCAGAGAAACGAAGGAGACGACATCGTGTGGGAGTTCATGGGACGCGTCCGGGATGGTCTTCCCGAACTGGAAGTCCATGCGCACGCGTGGCTGCCCGGCCCTCGGAGCCCGGCCGTCATCTACACCCATCCCCTGACGATCCAGATTCTCGACGAGGACGATGGCCAGCTGCAGGACACCGACGCCCTGCTGACGCGGGCACGGTGCCTGGGCTGGGTCACCACGGACGACTACGCGGGCTGGGCCGTGCCCTGTCCCGGCTGGAGCACCACCCTCATCGGCGACCACTTGCTGGTGCGGTCCCCGGACGGCGCTGCCTGGTACGACGGCACGCTGCCCACCAGCGAATGCTGGCGGCGAGCCGCGCGGGAGACCGGCCGCCTCTACCACTTCACTGCCGAGCACCAGGACCTCGGCGCCGTCGGCCGCGCCATTGCCGCGGGGCAGGCGCTGGCGATTGCCACCTCCCTCGACTGACCGGCCCGCACCACCCCTGACACGGCCGTCTCGATGAGCAGACAGCCCACCGATAGCATTCGCCGGGGAGAGATCCGCGAGGAGAGCCGCGGCGGCCAACTCACCAAGGGGAAACCCCGATGCTTCTGCGTATCCCGGTAGGCCGCGGGCGCAACGTGGAGTTCCGTTCTGGCCGGGACCGGCGCGAACCGGAACCGCTGCGACTGGACGGCCGCGCAGCCGCGTTCATCGCCCGGCTGACCGACGAGCTGCGGACCAGCGTCATCGTGCGGCGTTCTGTGCTGTCCGGCGGCGTGGCGGTGTTCCTGCTGGACCAGGACGGCGCCTTCTCCGCAGCCCCCAGGGACAGCGACGCCGAGGCAGTCAGGGCTCCGCGTTACCAGCCGCCATCATCCCGCCCGATCCCGCCGAACCCATCAACATGTACTTCGAGCCGGTCATCGGAACGAGCGTGGGATACGCCGGCAACGGCGCAGCTCACCTCGATGAGGCAGTCACCTGCCTCACTCAGCACTACACCCCGCGCTGGACCCCACAGCCCCGCTGTGGGTGCGATTTCTCGCCTCGGTGTCACCAGGTTTTCTCATTGCTCTGTCCGTGAAGACGCAGGTCGGAGGGTGGCCGTGGTGACATCCGGCGATGCAGCCGGGTGACAAGAGGTGAGAATGTCCAGCGCGCTGGAGTGAGAACTCGCACGTGCCGCCTCAGGCCACGCCGACGGCAGCGTCCTCCGGGGCACGGGCGACTGGTGGGAGTCGGACAGACGCAGCTATGCATCGTGCGGAGTTGATCGCCCCCCGGAAACGAACCTGCCGAACGGCCTACGCGCTGACTACGGTGATTGCATGCGTATGGGGGAGAGGCTGGGCCGCTGCGGGGCCCACATCGTGGTCACGGTCGTCCTGGCCAGCCAGGCGATCTCCACCGCGCTGCGAGGCCCCCAGCCCGCCGTGGCCGTCTACACAGCGCTGCTCGCCGGAGGTGTCTGGGCCTGGCACGGCCGGCACACGCACGACCGCGGGGTCTCCTCGGGCTACTTCGCGCAGTCACTGACCTGGGACCTCTTTGTCCGCCCCCGCACGCTTCCCGAGAACGACCACGGCGGCCTGTATACGGCGATGGCCGAGCGGATGCGGCAGACCGAGCATCACGTGCGGATCTTCGCCGCCCGGCACGGCCTGGAACGGATCTCCATCGCCCTGCCCAGTGAGCGCGGGGGCTTCGGCGACGCCCGCTCCACTCGCCACGGCAAGCGGGGACACCTGTGGCTCGGACAGCGGTGGTTCAGCCCACGCTACACGCGCCATCTGCCCGCGGTCCTGGAGCACGAACTGGCGCACCTGCGCCGCCGCGACACCCGCAAGCGCCTGCTCGCCGAGACATGCGCCGTGTCGGCGACCACCCTCGCCGCAGGCCTGCTGCCCCTTCCCGCCTTCGCGTGGGCCGCCGGTACGTCCTGGCTGGGAATCGGCGCCTTCCGCTGGTGGGGCGAACTCGCCTGCGACGCTCACGCGGTGCGCGCGTGCGGCCGCTCCCCCGTCGCTGACATGTGGAGCGCCGACCTCGCCGAGGAACGCACCACGCCCTTGGCTTTTCGGACCTGGACCACACTACGCGTCTTGCATATGCACCCGCCGCTGCGCCTGCGCCGCTGGTTCGCCCGCCGTGTACCGCTGTCGCTGCCCGCCGCCGACCACCCGCTGACCACGGCACCCGGGTCCGCCCAAGCTGTGCCGGGGCGTTGACCCGTCCGCCCCCGCGGAGTAGTGGTCAACTCTCCCACGCCACTGAGCGCGCCCGGCCGGGACGGCCCTCGTACCGTCCCAGTGCCCGGCGCGGACAGGACGGAGGGGCCGGACGGTCTCGCGCCTTCGATCGCACGTTGCGTGGGACCGCTCCCGGGTGCGCCGTCCGCCCCTTCCCGTTCTGGACCTGATCGCCCGCCCGGATTGATCCGGCACACCAACTGCTGCTCGCCGGGCCCGCCCTTCCGCCAGAGGAAGAGTCCGGCGATCGTGCGGGTCCCCCTCTGCGCAGCCGTCCTGCAGCGCTGGCGGTAGGGTGACTCGAAGGGGTTGGACTATGGCCGTTCGGCGGCATCCCGGCCTTGCGCGCCGCTACGCTCGGCAGGCGCGGCAGAACTCGTTGGCCGCGCGGTGGGGCACAGAGAGGCGCAGTACGTGGTATCCGTTCCGCCGATCACGAAGACGCCCTTGTGTTGTACGACGTGCGTTCAGACGGCCCGGGTACCGCAGTGGGTCCTGACCAGCTCGGCGAGATGCGCAGCGGCATCGGCGTAGCCAAGCCGCTCCAACTCCCACACGGTCCAAGCGAGTCGGCTATCCCGGTTCTCGGCCTTGCCTGCGTAGATCATGTGAGCGACACGGTCGATGACGTCGCCGACGTGGACGGGCGAGCCGTCGGCGGAAAACGTCAGCATTGACGCGAGGGAGTAGGCAGTCACCTCGGTAGTATGCGGGTTGACGTCGCCGGGGCCGTTCTCCTGGTGCAGCCGCCAGACGGCGCGCAGTGCGGCTTCGCGCAGCGACGCCAGCAGCGCGGCCTTAGCGTTCTTCCTCCGGTTGAACATCGGGTTCCTTCCCCTTGGGGGTGTGACAATCTCAGCGGTCGACGACGTCCGCGCCGATGTTCTCGGCGTGCCAGACGGCCAGGTTCTCGGCCTCCTGCTCGTCCAGCGGCACTGGTGCCGGGAGGCCGGTGACCTCGGCGTGCTCCAGGTGGTGCACGCTCTCCTCGTGGGGGTTGCTCATCCTGCTGTCTCCTTCACGGCGTTGGCGGCGAGGAAGGTGCCGGCCTCGGCGGCAGCCGCCGCGCTGGTGGACGCCAACGGCACCAGCGCCGAGTCCGACGACGACGCAGGACAAGACGCGGCCAGTGCCTCCGGCGGTCTCAATCTCGAAAGCGCCACCGCTGCCAGTCGTCGGTGCCGAAGATTTCCCACCGCCCGTACCGGGACGGTCCACCGTGGCCGGACGGATCACCGGTCGGGTGCGGTCAGGGGGCTGCTGTGCGCGTCCTGCAACCGGCTGGAAACCGACTACTTCCGGCGCCTGCGGATGTGCGTGAACCCGCCGCCGCACTGCTTCGAGGACTACTGGAGGTTTCCCCCGGCTTTGCGGTTCCGGTGGATCATGAGCAGCCCGGACTCCTTCCGGCACAAGGTCAAGCACATATGACCTGTTGGACCTAACAGGCCCAGCGGGTGTCTCAAGCCTTACCCTCCATCCCCGGGGCCGCCGCCGTCTCTGTGCAGCGGTTCAGTCGCCCGGGTGAGGTCTTCGAGCTTCTCGGACAGTGCCGCCGTGTTGCGGACCAGCTGCTCGATCCGCACACGCCGCACGATCGCCTTGGCCATGCTCCGGACATCGACTCCCGAGGGCCCGCCGGGCAAGTGCTCCTCGATGACCCTCTCGACCACCGCCACTAGCCGGTCCGGCTCCTTCTGTGAACCTGCCATCCGCTTCAGCCTTCGCGTTCCGTGAGAATGTCGCTGGCGTTGTTCCTGAGCGCTGCCGCCAGGTCGCGCAGCCCGGCCAGTCCGGCGTACTCATCGCGTGCCCCAGCGTCGGACACGTCGGCCTTGGTCTTCTCCCACAGGCCGTCGATGAACTCGTACAGCTCGTCGCGGGCGTCGTACTGCTCACGGAGGTGTGCGTCGCTCAGGGCTTCCAGCCCGGCTTTGTCGTGGGTGCTGATGTCGTCGCTCAGTTCCTGGGCGGCTTCCTGCAACGACTCGAACTCGACTGCCATGTGGCTCCTCCCCTTGGTGCAAGTGGACGTGGTGCGTTTCATCCTGCCTGTCGGGTAGGACAGGCCGGGTTCGGCCAGCAGACCCTGGCCGGGCGGCGGGCTGCACGCCCCAGTGGGCGGCTGCGTGGTCGATTGCCAGCTCCAGGACCCGCGTTCGTGCGGGGCCGGGGGCGTCGGGGGTTCCTCGTGAGGTTCAGTGCCCGGATCTGCGCCGTCGGGTGGTCCTTCACCCAGTCCCGGCAGCGTGGAGGATGTCGGACTCCTCGTTCCAGGTGAAGGTGATGATCTCGATATGCTTGGTGGTGCTGCGCTTCTCCACCGGGCCGTGGTGGAAGGCGTGGTCTCGGTCGCTGGGTATCCGTACGACCCGCTGGTCGTCGTCGCTGGTCATGGTGATCAGTCTCCCCGGGGTGCGCGGAGCGTGTCGCGCCGCAGCCCTGACCTGCGGCGGCATCCGCCCGCACGACCCCCTGGAGGCGCGTTGCAGGCTCTTGGCTGAGTCCGCGCGATGTCACTGGTCACCGGTAGCGTGACCGCCGTGATGGTAGGCACCGAAGACACCCGGCTGGTCGTGCTGCGCGGTAACAGCGCCTCGGGTAAGTCCTCCGTCGCAGCCGGCCTCCGCGAGAAGTTCGGCCGCGGCCTGGCCCTGGTAGGCCAGGACAACCTCCGCCGCATCGTCCTGCGCGAACGCGACCGGCCCGGCGCCGCAAACATCGGCCTGATCGACACCGTGGCCCGCTATGCCCTGGACGCCGGATTCCACGTCGTCGTCGAAGGCATCCTCGGCGCCGACCGCTACGGCGAGATGCTCGCCCAGCTGCGCGCCGACCACCGCGGCCCAACCTACGGCTACTACCTGGACGTGCCGTTCGAGCAGACCCTCGCCCGCCACGCCACGAAGCCGCAGGCGAGCGAGTACGGCGAAGCCGAGATGCGCGCCTGGTACCGGCCCCTCGATCTGCTGCCCAGCGGACTCGAAACTGTCATCGGTGCGGACAGCTCCCTGCACGAGACCGTCGACCGCATCATGCTCGACACCGGCCTGGCCCATCTGCCCGCGCTTGAGCACTGACGGGCAGGAGGCCGAGGGCGGTTACATGCCGAAGTGGGTCTCGGCACGCATGACGAGAATCTCGGCCAGTTCGTCGACGTCGATGGTGACGATTCCTCGCGGTTCGCTGCGAAGGACAGCTGTCAGCGAGAAGTCATCGAGCCGTGACGACTGAGTCAACAAGCTCGGTCACTTCACGGCCGAGTAGTTGACCAAAGAGTCTGCCTCCTCGCCGAACACCCGCGCGCACACGGACGACAACGTCATTGAGAAGTCCCTGTACAGACGCTTCCCGCGTAGCTCCTGGTACCGCGCAGCGCAGCCGAGCCCCGCTCAAGCGGGCCCGTCGACGATCAGTGGTCTGGTGGGCGAGTCCAGCCACGGGGTTGCGCGCCCGTCGGGGCGTACGGTCATGCCGTAGCGGTCGACGGGGGGTCGGCCTGCGTCGTGCCACAGTTTGTACGCTGTGGCGATCTCGTCCCAGAGCCGCCTGGGGCCGTGCTGGGCGACGCGGAAGGTGGTGCTTTGCTGGCCGTCGTAGTCGATGCTGGCCCAGCTGGTGGCCGCGTCGTCGGCCACCCACAGCCGGGTGTGGGCGTGGTCGGTCTCCGTGTCCCAGGAGTACCAGGCGCCGGGAACGGTCAGGCCCAGGTGGAATTGGGCGTTCAAGTCGGTGCCGGCAACTGCCCAGGGAGAAAGGGGCGTGGTGCTGGTGTCGGGCTGCTGGCCGGGGTGCAGAAGGTCGCGGGAAAGCTCGACGTCGACGCGCTGGGTGGTGATGAGCATGTACGAGCCGTATGGCGCGAAGCGGCCGCTGGCGCTCCCGTCTTGGTGTTTGGCGAGGACGAGGGTGCCGTAGCAGCACCAGGCGCTGTCCCAGGGGGTGACGATCACGCCCTCCGGGCGCGTCTGCTCGAGCCACTCGGCAGGGACCGAACGCACCGAGCAGGTGGCCAGGATCCGGTCGTACGGCGCAGCTGCGGGCCATCCCACCGTGCCGTCGGCACACACTACCGTTGGTTCGAACTCGACCCGTTTGAGGTTCTCCCGCGCCTGGACGGCGAGATGGGACTCGACCTCGGCGGTGGTGACGGAGTCCGGACCGAGAACCGAGCAGAGCAGGGCGGCGCTGAAGCCGGTTCCGGTGCCGATCTCCAGCGCACGCTGACCGTAGGACAGTTGGGCGCCCTGGAGCATCCGGATCACGGTACTCGGTGCGGACGCGGACGACGCTGGCACTTCCGTACCGTCGGAGGTGGTGGCGAACTGGGTGACCAAGGAAGCGTCGCTGTAGGCCGCCTGCCACCATCGCCCCGGCTCCTGGGCGCGGTCGCACAACTGGTAGCCGCCGTTGCCGTCGCGGAGCCAGATCTGGTCGGGAAGGAACTGGTCCCGCGGTACGGATCGCAGTGCCTGAGCCCATACCTCCGGCACGGGGTGACCGAGCCGACCGGAGATGCTGGCCAGCAGTCTCCCGATCCCCATCTCCACCGGGCCTGGGTCGGTAGCCACGGCCCTCGCCTACTCCTCCGGCGCCGGAGACGGCGGTGGTGTTGGCTCCGGTTCCGGTGGCGGGATAGGGCGTCCCGGCTGATCCCCATCGTCACCAATTGGACTGCGGTGCTTGGCCATAGCAGTCACGGGGTACCCCCTGCTGGTCGGCATCCGCTGCCAACCGTAGCGGCACGGTGACGCTCAGGACAGAGGGCTCTGGCGGGTGAGCATGGGGTCGGACGCCCACCGAGGTGGCTCGAAACGCCATCAAGGAGGACCCGGGCGCCGGACGTGCCCCGCGTGACGACATGATCGAAGAGTTCGAAGGCCTGGACCGCCACATCCCCCGCCCAGTGCGCCAGACCTGATCACCTGGCGCGACGCGGGACAGCTCACCATCCCGTCCGCTGTGAACTCCCAAGTCGACGGCGAGGTCGGCGTCATGGCCCTGCTGACGCGCCATCGTCCAGGCACTGCGGACCATCGCCCACAGTGCGGGATCGCGGGCCAGGTCCCGATCAGGGCCAAGCGCAGGACGGCGGCCGTACGTGGGGTGAGAACCTCCTCCCAGTCCTCCGTGTCCTCGCTTCAGGGTTCCGCGCCCTTGTAGCGAGCACGTGAGCGCAGGTGTTCATGCACCCGGTTTGCTGCCTTCTCAGGTGCGGCGAGCGCATTGTCGGTGATCAGCTCTGGCCAGGGCAGCCCATGCCGGAGCGAGGTTGCCTCATGGTCGAACTTCGATGAGACTGCTCAACCTGCTTCGCTGCGACAGGTCAACAGGCTCGAAAAGAGATCCCGCCCCATCGGGATGGTCGGCGGGATCTCGTCAACCGCCCCTGAGCTATCTCTAGGACGGCTGCTGGGCTGGGAAGGATTTCTAATGCTGTGTTGCGATGGGAACGTCCATTGCATCCTTGACGGGAGGCGCAGCGTTGGGATGGGCTGATGATTCGTCTTTGTCCGCGTAGTAGTCCGCTGGGGAGGTCGCGTCCATGCCCTCTGGCGCCTTTAGGGCCCGTAGGACAATGGTGACCACCACTGCGACGATCAGGTTGAGGATGAGGGCAGTCAGGCCGATGTAGCCCCTTTCTCCGATGATTGGGATGATCTCGTGTGCGCCACCGAAGTGGGAGCCGCTCTTGCCGGGTACAGGGACGCCGTAGGCTGTGAGCGTTCCGTAGCTCACACCGGTGGCCCAACCAGCTAGCAGGCCCCATCGGTGGAACCAGCGGGTGTACAGGCTGAAGACAACCGCCGGGAAAGTTTGCAGCAGCCAGATCGCCCCGAGCAGCTGCAGGTTCACTGCGAAGTTCTTGCCAAGTGCGAGAACGAAGAACAGTGCGCCGAACTTGATGAGCAGCGAGACGAGTTTCGCGACGCGGGTCTCCTGCGCCGGCGTGGCGTTCTGTTTGAAAAACTCCTTATAGATGTTGCGAGTGAATAGGTTTGCCGCAGCGATTGACATGACTGCGGCGGGCACCAGGGCACTGAGGCCGATTGCCGCGAAGGCGATCCCGGCAAACCATGCGGGGAACATGTTTTCGAACAACTGAGGCACAGCCAGTTGAGGGTTGCCTGCGATGCTCTCGCCCACACCAGCGGCTACCGCCATGAAGCCCAACAGTGCTATGAGACCCAGCAGTAGCGAGTACGCCGGTAGAAGCGCGGCATTCCGGCGGATCACGTTGCGGCTGCCTACAGAGAGCATCCCGGTGATCTGGTGAGGGGACATGCATACGGCCATGGCCGAGCCGAGGGCGAAAGTGGCGTAGGTCCACTGCATTTCGGGACCGATGGTCAGCGATCCGAGCGGCGCACCCGTTGCCGGGCTGGGTTGACTCAGGTGCTTTTCCACCGCGGTGAAGATGACATCAAATCCGCCGAGTTTGTAGGGGATGTAGACGACGGCGACGCCGAAGGCCAGGTAGACCAGGGCGTCCTTGACGAACGCGATGAGCGCTGGAGCCCTCATTCCGGAGGAGTAGGTGTAGGCCGCCAGTACAGCGAAGGCGATCAGCAGCGGGGCATCCTTGACCAGCCAATGGGTGCCCGGGCCGCCCCCGAGGCCCATCACATCCAGGACCATCTGGATTCCGATGATCTGCATGGCGATGAACGGCATGGTGGCCACCAGGCCGGTGATCGCTACGGCCAGGGCCAGCGCTTTCGAGCCGAAGCGGCCGCGGACGAAGTCGGCGCTGGTGACGTAGCCGTGCTTGCTGGTGACGGACCACAGGCGTGGCATGAAGATGAAGACCAGGGGAAAGGCGATCAGGGAGTAGGGCACGGCGTAGAAGCCGATCGCTCCCGCGCCGAAGATCAGGGCAGGGATGGCCACGAATGTATATGCGTTGTACAGCTCACCGCCGAGCACGAACCAGGTGGTCCAAGTGCCGAAGCGACGGCCGGCGAGTCCCCACTCGTCAAGGCGCATCGGATCGGCCGCGCGCCGCCACCGGGCGGCCCGGAAGCCCATGACCGTCACGACGGCGAAGAGAGCGGTGAAGACGATCAACGCGGGGATATTGATGTCCGTCACTGCTCTCTCCCTCTCCCAGACTTGTTTTCCGCTCGTCGAAGCAGCAGGTATGCGACTCCGGTCAGCGCGGCTCCCAGCGGCAGGAGCGCGAGCTGGTACCAGTAGAAGAAGGGAACGCCTCCCAGCGCCGGGGTGGTTCGGGCGTACGAGGGGACCCACAGGGCGGCCAGAATCGGGATCAGGAGGCAGACGGCTGCCCCGGCGCGTGCGGTGGTGAGGGAAGCCTGTCGGCTAGGCGGAGGGTGCTCCCCGCTCGTCGTGGGACTTGATGCCATGCGGTACCCCCTCAGATCATATGAACGCCTGACGGAGATGCACCGTAGGGCATCTCGGTGCACCTGGAGCCTCTTCGGCTTGAGATGCTCTGAAGACGCGACCAATCTTTTGACAGGTTTCGGACAAAAACGGCCGTTGAAGGGGAGGCGCCGGGCGGACAGCCTGCCCCCGCGTCCTCGCGTGGCACGCCGTCGCCGCTGTCCACGCCCAGCCTGATTCGGCCCCGGCTGCATCTGGGCAGAGCAGAGCTCGACGCTCTCGACCGCTGAGTTGAGTTCCGCGCCTCCGCCCCGCCGCCACACCCGGAGGACTTCCGTCACAGCGCTCGCATGCTGGAGACAGATGTCCTCACAGGCGTGGCAGTGGGACAGCGGGATCCTCACCAGGAGACGGAGTCTCAGGATCTCGGCGGCTGGCGTCAGGTTGCAGAGTCCTGGCGACACCACGTCAGCCGGGCTGCGGCGGCCCGGAAGCCCGGCCCGAAGCCCACAAGCAACCCGACATCACCAACCGGCGGAGCGTGGTCAAATGTCTTCGCAAGGACATCGAGGATCGATACGCCACCGAGGTTGCCGTGCTGTGCGAGGCTCTGTTGGGACAGGGCTCCTAGATCCTCGGCACCTCCCAGTCCCTTGACTGCACTCTCGATGATCTTCGTGCTTCCTGGATGAATGACGGCGAACTGAGGCTCCCACGGGTCGTCGGTGGCCATCCAAGCGCGTAGTTCGGGCATCACGTCATCGACCGACTGCGGGGCCCGACTGGTGCTGTCGAAGTGGTATCCGTCGTCCTCGATCCGCCGCCGGTAGCGATCCATGCTGTCGCGGAGCAGGTAGTCCCAGGTCGCATCGATGCGCGGTCCGTCCTCGAGTGGCGTCCCCGTCACGAGGCAAGCTGCAGCCGCGTCTCCGAAAAGGCCCTTGTAGATGAGGGATTCGATGCTGGTATCGGAATGCTGGTAGGTGGAGGAGAGAGACTCAGCGCAGACCACGAGGACGCGACGATGGGGCTGGGCTCGGATGACGTCTGCTGCGCGATTGAGCAGTGTGGCGCCGCCGGCGCACCCCAGTTGGCTGGTGGCGTTGAGAGGGATATCCGGTCGCAGACCAAGCGCGTTGGACAAGACCGTGTCCAGGCCGGGTACCGCGTCGCCGGTGGCGTTCGCGGTTAGTACGTAGTCGACATCGCTCGCGCTCAGGCCTGCCCGGTCAAGGGCAGCCTGGGCAGCCTGCTGTGCCAATGCGCTCACATGCAGGAATGCGATGAGGTTCCGCTTGCCGATCGTCTCTGAGGTCGCTACTTGCTCTAACGGCCGGGTGAAGCGGCGCGTCTCCACTCCGATATTGCCCAGGAGCCTCTCCGCGAGAGCAGAGAGCCGGCGGTTGTCGCTGTGCGCGCTCTGGATGTCGTCAATGATCTCACCGGTGGTGATCTCATACTCGGGAAGGATCACGGCGGGGCGGGAGATGAAGGCCATGAGGCTCCTCGATCGCATTCGACTAGACGCCGGAATCGGTGGGAACGGTGGCGGCGGAGCCGGAGATGGGCCTCGGCGCCGAGGGGTGTATTTGAGCAGTCTCGAGGTCGAGGGCCAGGCGCGCAGCCTGTGCGACGAGCTGGACGAGGTTCGGAGGTTGGGGATCAGATTCGAGGTGACGGTATTCCGCGGCAACCAGGAGAAAGAGCCGCTCGGGCAGGTCGAGGTGCGGGTGCCGGCCCTCACCGATCAGCGCGAGGGCCGCTTCGTCGGCGGGAAGACCGTGACGGTGGAGCGTGTGGGCTTGTTCGCGCACGTAGGTGAGGTAGGCCATGTAGTCGCGCAGTTGGTCAGGCCCCATGATCGGACCGTGCCCGGGGACGATGACGTCGGGATCGAGTTCGAGAATGCGGGAGCAGGCGTCCCAGACGCTGGCCAGCGGGCCCGCCCAGTGCACGGGATGGTCGCCGTGGAAGACGATGTCGCCGGCGCACACGGTTTTCCGCTGGGGGAGATGAACAATCAGGTCTCCTGCGGTGTGCGCCGGGCCGACCTCGATGAGCCGCACGTCGAGGGCGCCTACCTTGAGATCCTCGGCGCCGGTGAACGTGCGGTCGGGGCAACGCAGTTGCAGTCCGCTGTAGTCGAACCGGCCGAAGTGCTTCTTCATGTACCAGCCGAGCGGGGAATCCGGGTCGCCGCCGTGGACCAGCTGCTGCATCTGCGCCGGAGTCGGCTCCAGACACGCGTGATCCAGGGCGGACTGGGTGGCGATGACCTCCGCTTGGGGGAGGAACTCATTCCCATAGCAGTGGTCGCCGTTGGCGTGGGTGTTGATGACGGTCGTGATCGATGCGCCGTCAGGTAGCACCTGCTCTGCCGCCGTGAGGAGGCGTCTGGTCAGGGTCTCGGAATACGGCGTGTCGACGAGAGCTGCTGAGCGGTCGGAGGTGACGAGGACACAGTTGGCGAGCCCCCAGGTACCGGACCCGTCAGGTGCCCACACATGAACGCCTTCGGCGACAGGCACCAGTTGCGATGGATAGTCCATGGGCGACCATTCTGACGACCGCTGGCCCCTGCGCGACTGTGAGCGTGGTCACAGTCGTCGTATCTCGGTCGCTGCCCGAGCCGTGCCAGCAGTGCGGACCGGCTCCCGTGCCAGTTCACTAGGCGGGATCCTGTGGCGGGTGGTCAGGGGCGTCCGGTTCAAACAACAAGATCATCCAGCGCATACCGGTACCGCGGAAATCGAGGGGCGTGGAGACACACATCGTGACCCTCCCGTACCCCAGCTGCGCGTGGTACAGGGGGCGCGACTCGGAGGCGCGGGGATGGGTTTGTATGTCCGCCTCCACCCGCCGGTAGATCGGGCCGGCCACGGGGTCTGCCAGCACATCCTCGTGGAGCTGCGCCAAGACCTCGTTGTCATGATGCGCAGCCCATACGGCCCGCAGCTGCGCAAGAACAGGCACGGCCCATGTGTTCTCCCAGTTGGGGAAGTACTTCTTACGCGCTGCCTCGTCAAGCGCCATGAAACGCATGATGTTCTGCGGGACCTCTCCCGGGTCGAACATCGCTCTCCACGGGGCGTTCGAGAGCTTCAGCTCCCAGGCGACGTCGGTCCAGTAGGAGGGATGGGTGATGCCGTCGATGGCGCGTTGCCAAGCCTCAGGGATCGGCGGGGCGACGGGATGCAGGGGGCTGGGCGGTTCGTGGGTGCCAACGGCCAATCTCCACAGTGCCGTCCACCACTGCTCATCTGTGACGTTGAGTGCCCGGGCCACTGCCCGGAGATAGTCCTCGGACGGGTGCTCTATCTGGCCCCGCTCCAGTTTGCCGTAGGTCCCGGAGTCGGGGCGCCCCGTCAGCTCGTCCATGTTGGCCTGTGAGAGGCCCTGCGCGTGGTGCCCCCGGCCAGTCTTCACGGGTAGGCCTTTGTCTGCCGGGTTCACCTTGGCTCGTGCCGCTGCCAGGAGTCGCCCCAGTGCGCGGCGATCTTCCGGCCCACGGCTGTCCATGACGTACATCCCTTTCTGTCACATTTTGGGTCTCGCGTTTACTTGAACGGTGAATTTCAGGTAACCATCTTCCCTGGTTAATGGCTGAATCCGCTATGAAAATCAGTCACCGCCAGGGGCTCGCCGCCTTCGGTGCGCCCGTGGCGGACGGGGAAAGGAGGGATGCTGTGAAGCCGCCAACATGCCCGGTGACGCGGCGTCACTTAAGACGCTTCGCCTTGCCAGGCGACAGCGCGACTGCCCGGAGCGCGCACCTGCGTACACCCGACCCCCTGCGAACTCGCCGGTAACGCTACAAGACTTCGGCAAGTACCGAGCGCTCATTTGTTCGAGGCGGGCAGTCGCCGGGGGTCGCCGTGTTCAACCGGGGAAGAGCGCAGAGCCTGATAAGTCAGCTGTTTGGGGTTGTGTACCGCGCCCGCCAGACGCGGCCGACGCCCCACCGCTCGATCCAAACGTCGCCTCGATCAGCAGCCGACTGCATCGACGCGCCGACCGGCAGTGCATTACAGGGAGATGAGATGAGCCGTTCAGTGTTCATTGTTGGGGGCAGCCGCGGCATCGGCCGCGCGACTGCGACGGCCTTTGCCGAGCAGGGCGATAAGGTCGCGGTCACCTACCGGTCCGGAGAGCCACCCGAGCACACCCTCGCCGTCCGATGCGACATCACCAATGCCGAGCAGGTCGAGCAGAGCTTCAAGGAGGTCGAGGACAAGCACGGGCCGATTCAGGTTCTGGTGGCCAACGCCGGGATCACGCGTGACCAACTACTGATGCGCATGTCCGAAGAGGACTTCACCACGGTCCTCGACACCAACCTCACCGGCACCTTCCGCGTCGTCAAGCGGGCCAACCGCGGCATGCTGCGCGCCAGGAAAGGCCGCGTCATCCTGATCTCCTCGGCCGTGGGCCTACGGGGTGAGGCCGGACAGGCGAACTACGCCGCCTCGAAGTCGGCACTGGTCGGCTTCGCGCGCTCGCTCGCCCGCGAGCTCGGGTCGCGCAACATCACGGTCAACGTGGTCGCTCCTGGACTGACCAAGACCGCCATGTCTGAGGCACTCGGCGAGGAGCGGCTGAAGGCCATGTGCGATCAGATCCCCCTCGGTCGGGCGGCCGAACCAGAGGAGATCGCCGCCGCAGTCCGGTTCCTCGCCTCGGACGAGGCCTCCTATATCACCGGCGCCGTCCTGCCCGTCGACGGCGGCGTCGGCATGGGCCACTAGCAGCGGACCGCGCATGACCAGCCGAGCGGGCCCACTAAGGACACAGCGAACTGCACCCGGTTCACCAGCCGCACGAGCAGCATGCCGCGCAGCCGATACCGGGCACAGCCGTCGAGGGTTCGTCTTCATCTCCCTGTGCGGACCCTCGGCTGCGCGGAGGGGCGCCGCAGGCCAGCGGCGCCCCTCCCCCCCACCGCTACCGCAGCCGACCGCACCCCGCGCTGCGGGGACAACAGCGGCCACCCGGCAGATCAGAACCGAAGCTGCCGCATCCCACAGGTCCCACCGGGACAACGCCCTGGCATTCCGGGGGACCCTGACCGAATCGCTGCCGGGGCACCCAGGGGCGTGATGTCCGTGATGACGCTGGGAACCCTTGCAGATCGGCCAGTCGGCGTCCACTTCGGCGACGAGCAGCTGGGCGAGGAAACGTGACAACGCTCAGTGACCTGATACGCCTGAAGCCGGAACTCGAGCTTGTATTCGCCGAACCAGGACTGGCGGCACTCCATGCCGAGGCCGAAGTGAACACCGTGGTCACCTTCACCGAGGATGACATCACCAGGTCGCACCGAGACTACGCGGACTCAGCCGGTGCCCTTGTCCTGGTTTCGCTCCGAGGCCGGCCTCTCAAGGGGCTCACCGCCGCCGCCGTCGACCGCATGCTGCCCGCCCTGGCGCACCACAAAGCGGTGGGGCTGGTGCTGACGGCCTCTACTAGGGACCTCCCCGTCTATCCCGCCACCACCCGTGACCTCGCCAGCCGTCTGCGCGTACCACTGCTGACCACCACAGCGCCGCCTTCCCTCTGGAAAGACATCAACACGGCCCTGCAGCAGTTCAGACTGCAGTGTGCCCAGAGGCGGGCTGAGCACCTCGACGGCCTCCTGAACCAACTGCCGGCTCAACTCGCCGACACCAACGCAATACAGCGCCTCGCCGAATGGATCGCCACAGCGCTGGACGCACAGGTTCTGGTCAGTGCACCGGAACGCGGGGTGCTGGCGGCCGTGCCCGATAGCGCCCCCACCCAACTCGCGCACGCCGTCATCCGGCAGGCCATGGACTCCAAGAGGGCAGCGTCGGCGGACAACGCTGCAGCGCACACCCGGTTGATTTCCTTGGCCTCGGCCACCGGAATGGCAGCCGTGCTGGCCGTCGCCTCACCGTCCCCGTTCGATACAGCCGCCGCTTCTCTCACCCAGCACGCTGCGAAGGTGATGGGCCTTCTCGACCAAGCCCAGCTCGAGTACGAGAGGGCAGCACAGTCCGCTCGCGAAGCCAGAGTTGCGACCTTCCAGCTGCTGATGATCGGAGAGGTGACCAAGGCCCGCCGAGTGCTGGCCCCATCAGCACAGGGCCTGCTGGATACGGACGAGGTACGCGTCTATGTGATCGACTGCGGAACCGCCTCGCAGCGCGAGCAAACCGCTCGTCGATGCGAGACGGTCGCCGCCGGCAGAGCACTGGCGATCCGGTGCCCCGGTATGGAACAGCACGTCATCGTCCTTGAGCCGGTACACGATGAGGAGCCGAATACGGTCGGCCTCGCAGTCGAACTCGAGAAAGTTGTCGTCGGTTTCACCGACCTGCGCATGGGCGGAAGCGGCTGCCACCCACTCGCTCTGACGTCTGACGCTTATGAAGAAGCCATCACGGCTCTCGCGTTCACCACCCACCTGCAGGAGCCGGTCGCTCTCTCACCCGGCAGAGCCAAGCTCATCTACCTCCTCGAGCCCACGGCCGCCAACGCATGGGCCGAACACCTGCTCAAGCCGATCCAGAGCCTGCCGCGACCGCAGCGGGACCAGATTGAGACGGCGCTTCCTGTAGCGCTCAGCTTTCCGCGCGCTGCAGCCGCGGCGATCCTCGATGTCCACCGCAACACCGTGGCACATCTGGTGAACAGGGCGGAGAGGCTGCTCGCCCTCGACCTCAGCCTGGACCTGAACAAGGTCGTCGTCTGCCTAGCGCTCGACATCGCCGCGCAGCCCTCATCCCCGGAGGATTCCGACCACTCCACCAGCGGCGTTCCTGACCTCAGTGCCCTGTTGAAAGCACCAGAACCCACAGCGTGGGCCAAAGCGCTGCTCAAGCCCCTGCACGGGGAACGGCGGGACCTGATAGGGACCGCAACCGCGTGGCTGGAAAACCACACCACCGTGGAGCGCACTGCTCGCGCACTGAACGTCTCCGAGGTGACCGTGCGCAGCCACCTCAGATCGGTCGAACGTGCGACCGGGCTGGACCTGGCCGCCCTCCCGGGGAAGCGGGACCTGGCCCTCGCCCTGCACATCTGCACCGACCGCCCGGTCCTGACCCTGCCGCGACCGGCCGCCGCATAGCGGCCAGTCCAGGCCCTCTCACCACCCAAGGAGCACGCGTGAAAACCGACCACCATCGCAGCCGGCAGCAGTGGCCTTACCGGCCCGACGACAACACGACAGTGCATGACCGAAGGCCTTACGCCCCATCCTGTGCACCCGCACCGTACCCCAAGGCGACCACTGTGCAGACCCGAAAGGCGATCGACTGCAGATTGTGCACCCACGGAATAGCGAAAACCGGGCACCGTCCATAGCGTGAATCCCCATAGACACACCTGAACTGCCGGAGCAACTGACATGCCTTTCCCCCGCGTTACGGTGCTCGCCTCTGCTCGTGATGCCTTTCGGATCACGGACGGGCTCCGCGCGGCTGGGCTGTCGGCCGAATTCTGGGCTCTCCCCGAGGACTGCAGCGGAATCGAAGCATCGGTGCTCGCTGAGCTCGCATCCGTGGAAGAGGAATGGGCCGCTCAGCTTCTCCAGAGCAAGATAGTCATCTCAGCATTCAAGAACCCAGAGATTCTCCGCTCAGCGGTGATCCCGTATGCACTCCCTGCTCTGTCCCCTGGAGCGGTTTGGCTACAGATGGGGCCGGTCACGCCGACCATGGCACACGCTGTCTCAGCAGCGGCCGCCAGTCACCAGATCGCCCTCATCAGCGCACCCTTGAGCCCGGACCTCGGCGGCTCAGTCGTCCACAACTGTTTCTCCAGGACCACCGTTGAGGAGCCGGTGGCCAGCCCCACTCACGGCCGTGCCTGCCCCGACGCATCGCTGCTGGATGGGATGACGCTTACGGCGCCCACAGCGTCGGGACTCCGCCTGAGGTCCCCGGGTCCCATGCCCCGGGCAACCGCCGAGGCCCAACGATCGCCAAAACAATCCAGCGGGCCGCAGGGCACCCGAGGACGGATCAAACCGCCCCGCACCGAAGGAGCTTCCATGACAACCGTCGCCGGCTTTGACATCAGTCACGTCGACACAGAGCCGAAGCAGGTAGTCGTCCCCGGCAAGATCTGGGTGACCCACCTCCGACAGAGCAGTGACATCTCTGCCGCGATCTACTGGTTCGGCCCGGGCGCGGAAGCGGGGGAAGACCGTCACGACAAGACCGAAATCGGGTACGTCATCAACGGAGAACTCAGCGACGAAAATGGAACCTATACGAAGGGAACATTCTTCATAGCCCAAGCGGGAACCGTGCACCACCCACGATCCGAAAACGGGGCGATTGTTCTCATCGTGCACGTGGACCAAGAGAAATGAGCTGGGCGCCGGGGGAGTGATTGGAGTCAGCTCCCAGCGCCCAGCACTCAAACTACGACGGCAGCCGCCCTGTTGGAGCAGACCGGCCGCCAGACGACTCCCACAGAGTCGCCACCAGCAATTTCAGGAATCCACTGGGCTGTACCGACGTGTCGACACACGTCAGCAGCGCTCAGGGTAGCCTAGCCACACTGCCCAGGAACAGGGCTCGGCCAGCGACCGGAGCACAGCCCACGTACCGGAAGGCAACGACCATGCGCGGGCGTACCCCCACTGAGGCACAGTCGGCACTCGACGTAGGCACACCTCCAGGCCAGCCCCGGGCCGCAGAGCAAGTCGTCGGAGAGGGCAGCTAGCGGTCCACCGACGGCCCGAGGCGGTTGGGACGTAGCGACCCGCAGCCGGTCAACCCGACAGAGGAGCTAGCAACTCCCGTGCGCCAGCGGGCCAGCAGGAGCTGCCCCTCCCAACAGCAGCTCCGACCGTCCACATCGACGACGTCGGCCGAGGGCGGAAGGTCGGGGCCTGCGAAGCCCAGCGCTGTTTGCCGTCGAGCTCCGCCGAGACGCAACCGTCGAAGCAGCAGAGCCGACGGCCCACGCGACAACGCAGACGGTCCGCCGACGGCCTCTATGCAGCCGACCCGCGTAGCGCCCAAACCCTGAGCCCACCGCACTGTCTGCACGCTCCAGTCACCAGGAGCCAGCTCTCATGACGTACACCGTTCCAGCAACAGCGGGTGGTTCCGCACACGAGGCACGACGCGGCGTGGCAGCTGCCATCGAGCCGCCCGGGGCTGGCGACCTGTACTGCAGCGAGCTCAACCAGCTCGGCTGGGACTGCGCGACTGGCACCCTTCCCGCACCCGAGTACAGGCAGCACCCGCGCGACGGGCGAGCCGTACGCGGGACCACCTCACGCGCTTAGTTCAGCGGAAAGCATCACTGGAAGGAGGAAGAGTCCACCATGGCAACTATCGCCCTGATGGGGCGGCGCGACGGACCACCACCGGCTGAGAACCCCATTCCCCTCCCCAACGCTCCACGCCTCCCGCGGCCTATGGACGGCCGTCAGCCCACGGGAGACAGGCACCAGGACGCGGGCGGCTCGGCGCGGAGGGATCACGTCCAAGCCTCCTCGCCGCCGGTCGCCGACGAGCTCGCCGCCGCCATCCGGGCGAGGCACCTGAACGCGCTTCTCAAAGGGCGCCGGGAGGAGCTCCAGCTGAGCCAGGAGGATGTCGCTGAGAAGCTCCAGGTGAGTGCCCGCGCGTACGGCAACTGGGAACGCGGTCGGGTCAAGAAGTGGACCGATCACAAGCTCTACACCCTCTCCACGGTGTTGAAAATGACAGGACTTCAACAAAGGCGCCTGTTCTTGCTCACCGTCGACCGAGAGCCACAGCCGCACCGCGAGTCATTGTCCGGACCGCCCACTCCCGAGAACGCCCAGACGAAGACCTACCTGCGCGACTACGCGACCATGATCAATGCGGTCACCTTCCCGTCGTTCCTCGTCGATCACCGCTGGAACGTCAAGCTGACCAACCCCGCCTTCCGCGACCTCTTCAGGGATGCGCGATCGCACACCACGGCGATGCCGGATCAGAACTTCCTACGGTTCGTGATCTTCCACCCCGACGCGCCCACCGTCCTGGCCGACCACAGTCGAAGCTGGCTCCTGCCCATGCTGGCCCAGCTCTCCTCAGCGCTGGAGATCTATGACCAGGACCATGTCCTGCACGCCATCCGCAGGGACATCGCCCGGGATCCGGCAATCCATCACGCCTACCTCCACGACACGCCGAAGTGGCTGAACGCCGTCGGATGCGACGAAACGGTGCGGCCCCTGCACCACCCGGACCGCTTGGGCCTAACCCACTGCAGAATGGTCGGAGAAACGCCCAGGACACTCCAGGCCAGGGGCTTCACCCACATCACGATGGTCCTCACGACAGCAGGGGGCTTGAAGCGGACCCGGGAAGCGTAGTCGCGGACCAGGCACCGGGGAGAACATCAGCCGGCCCAGCGTCCGCTCCACCGCCCACCTGCGCGGTCAAGGACGGTCGTTGGCCAATCTCCATCTCGATGCCGAGGCGGGCGGCATGCTCGAGGAGGTGCTGGCGATAGCCGTCGTCCACCCACGCCTTGCGGATCGTGGGGGTGGGCCGCGGCAACCTGCTCGACGAGGCGGGTGCTGGCTACGAAGTCCGGCAACGCTCGCGGCGGTGAAGAACACCGACAGCAGGAGCCCGAGTGTGTAGTTGACGATACGCCTGTGCCGGCTCAACGGCCGGGCGCTGCGCCATGCCCTACGCGGCCCGGCCGGCGCATCCGGTGGACCGGTCCACTCACGAGCAGCAGTCTCACACCGAAAGAAGGCCGACTGGATGAATCACTTCGGCACCCTGTGCTACCCCCGGTGTTGCTCGGTCGGACCCGCGAGTTCAGCCGCTATGGGTAGCGCATGAAATCCACCGAATACCGATCGCTCTTCATCGACCACCTCGCCGGGCATCTGTCCGACCAGTACAGCAGCAAGTGGCCGGTGCCGCTGACGATGGCGGTACGGGTGGTCCAGATCCTGGCGTGGCAGTTGGAGCGGCAGGAGTTCGATGCATTCATGGCATGCGTGGCTGAGGCGGCGAAGCGTCAGCGCCTGGGCAAGCCTCAGGTGCTGCCGGACACGTTCGTCTCTCATCTGCACACGCCGCTGAAAGAGCGGTTTGGGGAATCGTGCGGGGAGGCTATCCGGATTTCTGCCTCGCTGATGGGGGTGGTGCACGAGATGCTGCCCGCAGAGGAGTTCGATCTCCTGCTCCGGTGTCTCGTCGACACCCGGCGGACGATGCGGAACGTCGAACTGCGTCTCTCGCGGCGCGCACCAGCAGCGTAACGTCCCCGCCGCGGTCCGCCCCGCCGCCCGGCGGACCCACCAACGCTACTGCGCCGTTGGGCAGGAGTCTGCTGACAGCGGCGCGATACGGGGTCAACCATGCTAGAGGGCCTCGCGCCCGGGTCGTCGCAGGTCTGCGTACACGCGCGCCCTCACCCCAGCTTCCCCTGGCACGCGCCTCACCGGACCGACACCGGAAGTCGCCCACCACCGGTCCAGCTCGGTCATTGCCGCCAGCGCGGTCGCTTCATCGGCGGCGGTGATGTCCAGGACCATCAGGCCTGGCTCGGATAGGTGCTGCTCGTGGATACCGTCCATGCCCGACCCGACGCCCAGGGCACCGGCTGCGGTTCGCCGCCGGGGGCCAGATCACTCACTTGGGTGGGGCCACAGCGCCCGAGTCTTGGTCAGCATCATTGTCCTGATCGGGCAACACGAAGGGCACGGCCAGAGGGCAACCACACCAGCGCCGCCCAATCACGCGGCCGACCGCGGACAGTTCTCAGCGGAGCAGATCCACCGAGCCCGTGGAAAACACGAAACAGACGCCCCCGAAGAGCGTGTCCGGTCGCCGACCGGCTGTGCCGTGGTGGTAGTCCACTACGGCACTGGTGAGCCATTCGCGGGCACTGTTCAGGTCTTCCCCTTCACCTCTCACGAACTCCAGCGCCCAGGCAGGGAGCGCTCCGGCAGAGGTGAGCAACGCGCCATGAAGGCTATCCAGCGCGGCATACCACTCGTCCATCAGAGCGATATGACGGCGGACCAGGCGGTCGACGGCCGGGAACCCGCCCTCGGCCGCCGCAGCTCGAAGGTCAGACTCCTGGACGAGGCCCGCCTTCAGACCTTTGGTGCAGTCCACGTAGACGGCGATCTCTGCCCGGCGCTCCGCCGGTACGCACGCGTACCGCGAGCTCTCCCAGCCAGCCCCGAAATAGTCCGCGTGCCAGGAAGCGGTGTCAGACTGAAGACGCAGCCGGATCTCCGCATCACCGATGCTGACGGTGTGGAGATCGTTGCCGACGTAGCACCACTCCCCATCGGGCCCGAAGCCTTCCGCGATGGCGCACCTGACCTCCTCCAAGCTGCCGCTGCGTGCTCGGACCAGATCACTCGACGCACTGATAACCGGGCGATGACCAACGGAAAGGTTCAAAGCGGAGATGTCGATGATCGCCGCGACATGGTCGGTACGCGTGGCAGTGGTCATGCCGACAGCTTGCGATCCGGACGGTGTGCTTCTGCTCGGCGGTCCCCCGCGTGTCGGGAGCGAGTGATCGAAAACCGCCCCTCCGGGCGCATCGCACCGGATAACCGCCCGGATATCCGAGGCGAAGACGCCGTGGTCGCCCAGCGGTGCGGTATTTACGGCGCCGGGCGGTCAGCTGCACTGCACGGTTCGCTACATCGGGCGGTTCCTGGGAATGACCCGCTGGCGGTGCCGGGCGTCAGCCGCCGCGCTCCGCGCGCGCCGCGCGCACGCTCTGTGGCAGCAGCCTGCCGCCCCGATGCTTCGGCCCATGCCGCCTTCGCCGACCTCGTAAGCGATACGGCCAAGCGCGTCTGACTCGGGTTCGACCAGATCACCCTCGAGCATCACGCGCTCGAGGACGCTCGTCACGACCGAGCGGTGCAAGAAGCGCTCATCGCCCTCGGCGCCGGTGAGTTGCCGGGCGGTGTCGCCACCGCTCGGCATCCTGGGCCTGGCGCCGTCTCATGTGGGGCCTGACGATCATCGATCCGCACGCGCCCACCTTCGTGCCGTAGGGCTGTACGAGGAGGTGCTGTACGCGCGACGGTCCGGCACGGATGCGGCTCCCTGCCCCGGCTGTGACACCCCGGATTACCTCATCAGCCGCCACCGCGACGCCTGGACGCTGATGCTCGCCTTTGCCGCCCCAGACGACGGCCCCATCGTCCGCGCTGTCACCGCGGCCCTCAAGGCCGGACCCCCTGCACAGTCCGCTATTGGTCATCAACGAACACGCGACGGAGCCGTTCGTTTCACAGACCCGGTCAGCGTCCTATCCCTTACTTTTCTGCAGCACTAGAGGGACCCTGGAGGCATGGATCCTGGCGCGGACCACGGCGTGCAGACGTGCAGGGAGGTCGATGCGGGCATGGCCCGCGTGTTCGGGCTGCTCGGGAAGCGCTGGACTGGACTGATCGTGTGCGTGCTGCTGCAGCGGGCGGTGTACTTCGCCGAGTTGCGCAGGGCGATCCCCGGGATCAGCGAACGCATGCTCTCGGACCGGCTGACAGAGCTGGGGGCGGCGGGGCTGGTCGTACGGGAGGTGGAAAAAGGGCCGCCGCTGCGCGTTGCCTACCGGCTGACGGAAGCGGGGCGGGCACTGGAGCCCGCGCTCAAGGAACTCGGGCGGTGGGCAGAGCGGTACCTGCCAGAGGCGGGCACGTGCCCGGTGTCCCCCGGCGCCAGCCCGGAACGGTCGGCTTACGGCGTAGCGGAATTGGGGAAGCTGGGGGACTTATCGACGGGATGCGGCCACGTTCGACGACCAGGGGTACGGGCCAGTCGATCTCGGAGCGGATCGGATGGCCCGCCGCATCGTCATCCTGGACCTGTCGGCCACCAGTTCGCTGGACGATGGCGCGCAGCCAGCCCGAAGTGGTCCCACCGAGAGGCCGTCGCGTTGCCCGCCGGATTCGACGCCCGGCGAGCTCAGCTCCGGGCCCCTCCACACTGCACTGTACGTACGCGCTCACACGTACCCCGGGTCGTCAGACGTCCGTGACGCGCAGCCCCGCGTGGGCCTTGTAGCGGCGGGTCACCGAGATCAGGTTGGCCACCAGCGACTCCACCTGGTGGGCATTGCGCAGCCGGCCCGCGAAGATCCCGCGCATGCCGGGGATACGGGCGGCCAGCGCCTGCACGATGTCCGTGTCGGCCCGCGACTCGCCCAGCACCATCACATCCGTGTCGATCTCCTCGACCGACTCGTCCTGGAGCAGCACCGCCGACAGGTGGTGGAAGGCGGCGGTGACCCGCGCCTCCGGCAGCAGTGCCGCGGCCTGCTCGGCGGCGCTGCCCTCCTCCGGCTTCAGCGCGTAGGCCCCCTTCTTGTCGAAGCCCAGCGGGTTGACGCAGTCGATGACCAGCTTGCCCGCGAGGACCTCGCGCAGCGTCTCGAGGGTCTTGGCGTGCCCCTCCCACGGAACCGCGACGATCACCACATCGCTGTGCCGCGCGCAGTCGGCGTTCTCGGCGCCCTCGATGCCCAGGCCCAGCTCGCCGGCGGCCGTCTCCGCCCGCTCGACGGCGCGCGAGCCGATGATCACCTTCTGGCCCGCCCTGGCCAGCCGGTAGGCCAGGCCCCGGCCCTGGTCACCGGTGCCGCCGAGCACGCCGACCACCAGGCCGGATACGTCGGGGAGGTCCCATGGGTCCTTGGCCGGGGTCTTCTGGGGTGCACCACTTGCGTCGGCTGTCGCCATGGGGTCTCTGCCTTCCTGGTTGAGATGCCTGCAGGGCCGAGGTGCGGGGTTGCTCAGAGGCCGAGGTCGACCTCGAACTCACCGGCCTCGAGGATCTCCTTGACGGCGACCAGGTAGCGGGCGGCGTCGGCGCCGTCCACCAGGCGGTGGTCGTAGGAGAGCGACAGGTACGTCATGTCGCGGACGGCGATGGTCTCGCCGAGCTCCGGGTGGTCGATGACCACCGGGCGCTTGACGGTCGCACCGATGCCCAGGAGGGCCGCCTGGTTCGGGGGCACGATGACCGTGTCGAACAGCGCACCGCGCGAGCCGGTGTTGCTGATCGTGAAGGTCGCGCCGGACAACTCGTCCGGGGTGATCTTGTTGCCCCGGACCTTGCCGGCCAGCTCCGCGGTCTTCTTGGCGATACCGGCGATGTTGAGGTCGCCCGCGCCCTTGATGACCGGGGTCATCAGACCCTTCTCGGAGTCCACCGCGATACCGATGTTCTCGGTGTCGAAGTAGGTGATGGTGCCCTCGGCCTCGTTGATCCGGGCGTTGATGACCGGGTGGGCCTTCAGCGCCTGGGCGGCGGCCTTGACGAAGAACGGCATCGGCGAGAGCTTGACGCCCTCGCGCTGCGCGAAGCTCTCCTTGGCCTTGGCCCGCAGCCGCATGATCTTGGTGACGTCCACCTCGAGCACGGAGGTCAGCTGGGCCTGCTCGTGCAGTGCCTTCATCATGTTGTCGCCGATGACCTTGCGCATGCGGGTCATCTTGACCGTCTGGCCGCGCAGCGGGGACGGCTCGATGGCAGCGGCCTTCGGGGCTGCGGCGGGCGCGGCCGGGGCGGCAGCGGCGGCCTTGAGCGCCTCGGCGGCGGCGAGGACGTCCTGCTTGCGGATGCGGCCACCGACGCCGGTGCCCTTGACCGTCGCCAGATCCACACCGCTCTCCGCGGCCAGCTTGCGCACCAGCGGGGTCACGTACGCACCCTCGCCCTCGCCGACCGGGGCGGCCGGAGCCGGAACGGACGGAGCGGGAGCCGGGGCGGCCGGAGCCTGCGGCGTGGGAGCCGGGGCGGGAGCCTCGGCCTGCGGGGCGGCCGGAGCCGGAACGGACGGAGCAGGAGCCGGGGCGGCCGGAGCCTGCGGCGTGGGAGCCGGGGCGGGAGCCTCGGCCTGCGGGGCGGCCCGGGCCGGAGCCGGAGCGGCGGGGGTCGGGGCCGGGGCGGCCTCGGCGGCCGGCGCCGGAGCCTCGGCCGGGGCGCCCGTACCGTTGTCGATGATGGCCAGCTCGGCGCCGACCTCGACGGTCTCGTCCTCGGCCACCTTGATGGAGGAGAGCACGCCGGACGCGGGGGCCGGGATCTCGGTGTCGACCTTGTCGGTGGAGACCTCGAGCAGCGGCTCGTCGGCCTCGACCCGCTCGCCCTCGGCCTTGAGCCAGCGGGTGACGGTGCCCTCGGTCACGCTCTCACCGAGCGCCGGCAGGGTTACGGAAACCGCCATGGTTCCTGTTGCTCCTAACGATCTGTGCGGGGATGGGCGTTGTTAGGCGCGCGGCCGAATCCGGGCGGCCGTCGCGCCTTCTCTCATTGGGCCGGGATCACCGCATGTCTACCGGCTATGGGCGGAGTCTCACTTCCAGTGGTTCTCCAGCGCTGTGACGAGTTCCTCGGCTCGTTCGTCCACATAGAACAGGCGACCGCCGGGCACCTCGACGATGTCGGTGGCCCCCGGGATCAGGCGCTGCAGCCAACGCGCCCACTTGAGCTTGAAGAAGAAGTCGCCGGTGCCCCATACGAGCAGTGTGGGGACTTCGCACGCGCTGAGCTGTTGTCGGATATGGGAGAGCTGGTCCGGCGCCATGGAGGCCAGCAGCCGCTCCATGAACCGGGTCCCCGCGCGGTTGCCGAGGATCGGCCGGAGGTAGTCGGTGACCACGTCGTCCGGGAGGGACATGGGCTTTTGGTAGCCGGTGCGGTAGAGCTGCTTGGCAAGGAAGGGGGGCCGGGCGACCGGACCGGCTGCCCGCAGCAGCCGGGCCTTGGCTGCCCAGACGGCGGGTTTGAACATCGGCGGTGGGAAGTTGCCCTCGGTGTCGCAGTTGGTCAGTGTGAGGGACGCGAACCGGCCGGCGTTTCGCGTGAGCACCACCTGCGCGACCGCGCCGCCGGTGTCGTTGCCGACCAGGTGGACCTCGCGCAGGTCCAGCTCCCGGATCACCGTGCCGACTGCGTCGGCGAGCCCCCACACCGACGGCTCCCCCATCGGCGGGGTGTGTCCGTGGCCGGGGAGGTCGACGCAGATGCAGCGGCGGTGGCCGGAGAGCAGGCGGACGGCGTTACGCCACAGCCGCCCGTTGGTGAAGACGCCGTGCACGAACAGCGTCACCGGCCCCTCGCCCACGTCGGTGAGGCTGATGCCGCCCACGGTGTGGCGGTGGGCTGCGTACTCGTCGGGCACGGTGCGTCCTCTCCTGGAGTCTTCGGTGAAGCCGTGGCGAGCGTGCCAGCGCCGCAGCGGTGCCGGGGCCCACCAGTTGACCGAGCCCGCGGTGGTCTACGGACGCCACGTCGCGGTTTCGCTGCTGGCCATGTGCATCCTCGAGCAGGTGTGCATGGAGTTGCAAGCGTTGGTCAGGAGGTTGTTGCGTGGAAGCCAGCTGACCTCGTATGTTACCGTGTAATCAATTGCACAGCCTCTCCGCTGCCAAAGTAGACCGAGTCAGCAGAACGGGGACGTGAAGGGGGTAGCGACATTCCAGCCACACCTGACCGGAAGGCTGAAAAGCAGCGTGTTACGCAGCGCGATATCGCTGAAAAGGCCGGCGTCACCCCGGCGACGGTGTCCCGGGCTCTGTCCGAAAGGACCCGCCACCAGCTCCTTCCCGAAACGGTGCAGCGCATCGAGAAGGTCGCCGAAGAGCTGGGATACCAGCCAGATGAGATAGCTCTCGGGCGTACGGTCGGGGTGCTCGTTCCGGACATGGCCAACCCGCTGTTCCCACTGATGCTGCGGGGAATCGAGGACGTACTGCGGGATGCCGGATACACAGCGGTCTTCGCGAACACCGACAACGATCCTGCACGCGAGGAGTCAGCCTTGCGGAATCTGCAGGCCCGGCGCGTCGACGGATTCATCGCCGCAACGGCGCGCCGCCACGACCCCCTGCTCACCGCAACGCAAGACAGTGGTACGCCGCTGGTGCTCATGCTGCGCCGGACCCAGGGCCCTGGCATGTGGTCGGTCTGTCCCGATGAGGCCGAGACAATGCAGCTGGTCGTCGAGCACCTCGCGGGGCTGGGCCATCGGCGTATCGCTCATCTGGCGGGACCTCAGGATCTGTGGAACGGATATCAGCGCTATCGGGGCTTTAAGGAGTCGATGGAGAGCTGCGGTCTTGAGGTCGATGAGCGGCTTGTGGGGTTCGGTCGGCGGTTCAGTCTGGAGGAGGGGCGCAGGTTGTGCGACGAGATGCTGGATCGCCGCGCCTCGTTCACCGCGGTGGTCGCGGGGAACGATCTGATGGCGATCGGCTGCGTTGACGCCCTCAAAGAGCGTGGCATTCAGTGCCCCGAGCAGGTATCGGTGAGCGGGGTCAATGACATGCCCCTTGCCGATCACCTGAACCCGCCACTCACCACCGTGAGGCTGCCACAGCGCGAGATGGGCGTTGCGGCAGCGCAGATGCTCCTGTATCGCCTGGCCCACCGGCGTTCGACTCCACGGCGCCAGTTGCTGACACCGGAACTGGTGGTCCGAGGCTCAACTGCGAAAGCCCGGTAGCCGATCCATAACGCGCCCCGTGCCGGAGACCTGCAAAGGCCCGGCGGTGTGCTCACTCGGTGCGGGGACGGTGGGGAGCGTGGTCGAGGAACAGCGCGCGTGCGTTCCTGCTGAGGACCCCGGGATCTACCCCGGTCCGGGCAAGGCGGTCCATGAGATGGGTGTCGGCCATGTCGTAGGGACAGTCCGTGCCAGGGAGCAGCTGCTTTGTTCCCACCAGCGTCTTCAGGAAGCGCAGTGCGTCATCGCTGTGGGTCAGGGTGTCGAACCAGAACTGGTTGAGATATGCGCTGGGTGGTTGGGAGATGTGTTCGCGGGCCTCGGGGCGTACGGCGTAGGCGTGGTCCAGTCGGCCCAGCTGATAGGGCAGGTAGCCTCCGCCGTGGACGAGGACGAACCTCAGCCTTGGCCAGCGGTCGAGTACGCCGGAGTGGATCAGGCGGGCCGCGGCGATGGCGCTGTCCAGGGGGTTTCCGATGGTGTTGGTCAGGAAGTAGGGCTCGAGCCGCGGTTTGGGGCCGACGAAGTAGGGATGCAGGAGCAGCGGCACATCAAGGTCCTGCGCGGCGTCGAAGACCGGGTCCAGGCGCGCGTGTTCCAGGGGAAGCTCTTCGACATTGGTTCCGATCTGCGCACCGCGCAGCCCGAGCACGGTGACCGCTCGCTGCAGCTCATCGGCAGCGCGTTCCGGTGCCTGCAGGGGCAGGTGCGCCAGGCCGTACAGCCGGTCACTGCGACTGATCAGGTCGGCGAGGGCATCGTTGGCACGTCGGGCGAAGGTCTCAGCGGGCTTGGCGTCCTCGTCGTAGAACAAGAGCGTCGGCGATGTTGAGAGCACCGACACATCGATGCCCGTCTGATCCATGCGCGCCAAGATCGCTTCGGGGTCGTGGAAGTCCCGAGAAAGCGGCGCTCGAAAGCCCTGCGGGTGGACCATGAAGCCGTCCTCCTCGCGGACACCGAACAACCCATCACTGCTGCGCGCCATGGCCAGCAGAGCGTCGGGGATGACATGGGTGTGGACGTCGACCGTTATGTCCTGGCCGTGCAGGAGTCGGTGAAGAAGGCGCGTCCAGGCGGACCTCGTCCTCCCGAGCATCGTCAGCGTGGCGGGTCTCATTGGTTACCGCTCTTCCTTTGTCTGATCCTCTGGACCGCGCTCGTCGAGCCCCCAAGCGCGACATCGCACCTGTGGTGGCCCACCGGATACGGGTTCCATGAGCATGTCGGCGCGTGCGGGCTCATTCAGCGGCCTGGCCAAGGCTCGTACCGAACGTGGGCGTCAGCCGGTGGAGTCCGCGTGGGTGGCGGTGGTCAGGCGACAGAGACGGCGCCATCGACGAGCAGCGTGCTGCCCGAGGTGGAGCGGGACGCGTGGTCAGATGCCAGGAAGCACACGGCGTGAGCGATGTCCTCAGGCTCAGCCAAGTATCCGAGCGGGATCTGAGAGACCACCTGGGCCTCGATGTTCGGGTCCTTAGTGACCCCCTCACTCATCGGCGTCCTGACAATGCCAGGGGCAACGGTGTTCACCCGGATGCCCCGCGGGGCCAGCTCTACGGCGAGTACACGCGCGAATGCCTCGATCGCTGCCTTACTGGCCGCGTAGACGGCGGTGCCCGGCGCGCCGTAGTGGGCAAGGTTGGACCCGATCACAACGATGGAAGGCCTCTGCTCCTGCACGTGGGACAGTGCGGCGTGGGCGAGCGCGACCGGCGCCCGGACGTGCGTCGCGAACATGGCATCCAGTTCCTGAAGGAGCCTGTCCAGAGGTGTCTCGGCGACCGGGGTCTCATCGCGCGTGTAGTAGATGCCCGCGTTCTGGACCACGATGTTCAGGGCGCCGTAGGTCTCCAAGGCGACGTTGACGATCCGCCTGGCGGCGCCCTCGGCGTTGATGTCCTCTTCCACTGCGCTGCACTCGCCGCCGGCGCGCTTGATCTCCTCGCTGGTCTTTCTGAGGCGTTCGGGGTTGCGGCCGACGAGGACGACACGGGCGCCGTTGGCCACGAGCATCTTGGCGGTGGCCTCGCCGATTCCTGAGCTAGCTCCGGTGACGATCGCGGCCTTGCCGCGGAGCTGGAGATCCATGGCGCGGCTCCTTTCCCTGGATGTCAGTGTGCGCCTCCTTGGGAGGCCTGGACGTTCGCGATGTCCCGGCCCTCCGCAGCGCCTTTGACGGCAGCGAGGCGGAGCCCGGCGAGGCCGGGTCAGAAGGCTGCCGACGGCGTCGTGGCACGTCGGTGCATCGGCTCGACGGACACCTGGGGACTGAGTCTCGCTCGCCGCATGGCCTCATGCGGGACGCAGCCGAGGTGTCCCAGGTTGTTCATCGCCAGACAGCAGTGTGGCGATCATGTGCAACTGATTGCACCGAGGATGCCCGGGCGAGCGTCTACTGTCAAGCACTTATGGCTGAATATCATCGCAAGCACCTGCCTCGGAAAGCCACTGTGACCTGGGAACATATGCAGATCGGCGGCAAGCTGTTGACGCATAACCGATGTCGTGCTTACTCTGCAATCAATTACATAGCCCGGGTCCAGGTCCGATCGACACCGAGATCAGGCCACCGGCCACGAGCCGCTTGCCGGAGGTGCCAGTGGCGTCGACCGCAGATGTCGTGTCCAGCGACCGGCTCCATGCCACCCGCCTCGAGCACGCTGTTCGGGCGCTGCCGCGCCCCGCATGTGGCGCTGTGCATGTGGCCGACATGAACACCATCCGGCCCGGGCCGCGCCCGAGAAGGTGAGGTAAGCGCGTATGAAGCTAGGTTTCGTTCTTCCGAACGTCGGCCCGAGTGCGACGCCTGAGGGGATCCGACGTATCGCGCAGCTCACCGAGAGGCTGGAATACGACAGCGTCTGGGTAACGGACCGGCACATCAAGCCGAAGAATCCTCAGGACGATTACCCCGCCTCAGCGACGGGCCAATGGCCAGAGACGTACAAGGACGTCCTCGATCCCATGATGTCGTTGGTCTGGGCCGCTGGCTGCACCACACGGGTCCGCCTGGGGACAAGCGTTCTGGTGATGCCCATGAGGAATCCGTTCCAGCTGGCCAAGCAGTTCGTGACCCTGGACGTGCTGTCGGGCGGGCGGGCTATCGCAGGCCTGGGGCAGGGCTTTTCACGCGATGAGTATGAACTGGTCGGGGTGTCACGAAAGGGCCTGGGGGAGCGCGCCGACGAGTTTCTGGACGTGATGAAGTCCGTCTGGGCCGGGGGCTCCGTGGCGTACGACGGAGAATACTTTCACATTCCACGCTCCGACGCCGGACCCAAGCCCATCCAGCGGCCGCCTGTCTACCTTGCGGCCTACACCGAAAAGACCATGAAGCGTGTGGCAGATGCGGCCGACGGCTGGTTCCCCGCCGGCTTCCCCGCCCAGGTGGTCGCCGACTGCATGAACATGATCCGGGAGACCGCCCGGCAGAAGGGCCGTGACGGCGACGCGCTGAAGGTGATCTACCGCGCCATCCTCCACATCACCGATCAGCCCCTCGGGAACGACCGCGCGATCTTCTCCGGCTCGTTGGAGCAGATCAGGGATGACATCGCCCAGGTGCGTGACATCGCCCGGGCCGATGAGCTGGTTTTCGACACGGTCAGTCCGGAGCCTCGAGCGATCGAACAGCTGGAGGCCGACGCGGAACAACTGAAGCACCTGGCGGACGGGGCGTAGGGCTCGGCCGTATCACCCAAGGGCCGCCGCACGTCCACTTCCAGAAAGGGGGCATCCGGACATGCCTGACATACAAAAGTTCTCCATAGACGACGCAAAGTGGAGAGAAGTCCGGGAGCAGCAGATCAGCGGCGACGGAAGAATCTTCGTCGGTGACATCATCGGCGAAGAGCTGACGAACAAGCTGTCGGCAGGGTATGTCCTACAGGGTCCCGGCACATCCAACTCGCTGACGACCTCCATGGACGAGGTGTTCGTCTGCCTGAAGGGTGAATACACCATCGAGACCGACGACGGCCAGAAAGCCACCGCCGGTCCCTGGGAATTCCTCTGGCTTCCCAAGGGCACGAACATCACCTACTCCGGTAAAGAGGGCGAAGAGACCTTGGCGGTGTTCTTTACTGTTCCGCCATACCGGGCCACCGAGTATTCGCTGGCGGTGGAAGAAGAATACTTCAAGCCTGTGCGCGAGAAGCCCACAATCACGTCGACCTGATGTCACCCCAATGCACTGGCGGAGTCACGCCATTGCCTTGGCCGGGTAGCCGCCAATGAGACGCCTCCTGACACGGCCGCAGCGGCCCAGAAGAATCGTTCCGCCTGTCGGTGCCGCCGCTTCCATTCGGCACCAGAGCCGTCACTACGGCAGTGCGAGGAACTCTTGGGGTTCGCCGACGTGATCCACGTCCTGTGCCGCGGGCGACAGGTCGCCATGTGCTCGGCGCCGAGGCCACCTACCGCGACATCTTCGCCCACGCCCTCCCCTGACCGAAAGAAGAACCCCATGGGTACCGCAACGTTCGGGCGCCCCGTCGACTGGCAGGAACCAGTCGATTACGGCCGCCTGCGCACCGATCGGCTCAAGCGACTCAAGGCCCACTTGGATGACTCAGAGCTCGGGGCCCTGCTTGCGTTCGACTTCTACAACATCCGCTACATGACAGCCACGCACATCGGCACGTGGGCGATGGACAAGCTCCTACGCTTCGCGCTGCTACCACGCGGTGGCGAACCGGTCATCTGGGATTTCGGATCCGCCGCCCGCCACCACCAGCTCTACAACGGCTGGCTGGAAGGCAGGGCTCACGCCGGTCTGTCCACCCTGCGCGGAGCTATGCCCCCCGGGGCCGGGCGCGCCGAAGACGTCGCCAGCAAGGTGTACGCCGTTCTCGCCGAGTACGGCTTGCAAAACGAGCCCGTCGGAGTGGACGTCGCCGAGTGGCCGGTGATCGCGGCGATGCAGGACCAGGGGCTGACCGTCACCGACGGCCAGCAGCTGTTCATGAATGCCCGGCGGATCAAGACCGATGACGAGATCACACTGCTGTCGACAGCGACCAGCATGGTCGACGCCGCCTACGTGCAGCTCGCCGAGTTCCTGCGCCCCGGCGTCCGGGAGAACGAATGCGTCGGCCTGGTCTCCAAGGTTCTGTACGACCTGGGCTCCGAGCACGTGGAAGGCGTCAACGCGATCTCCGGCGAACGCTGCTCACCCCACCCGCACGTCTTTTCGGACAGGCTCATCCGCCCCGGTGACCCGGCATTCTTCGACATCCTGCACTCCTACCAGGGTTACAGGACCTGCTACTACAGGACTTTCGCTGTCGGCGGCGTCTCGCGAGCCCAATGGGACGCATACCAGCGCTGCCGCGACCACATCGAACAGGCCATCGCGCTGGTCAAGCCCGGCGCCACCACGGCCGACATCGTCTCGGTATGGCCCAGGGCCCAGGAGTTCGGCTTCGCCAACGAGGAGCAGGCATTCGGGCTGCAGTTTCTCCATGGCGTGGGCCTGTCCATCCACGAGAAGCCGATCGGCTCCCACCTGATTTCCCATGACCATCCTGAGGTTCTGAAGGAGGGCATGGTCCTAGCTCTGGAGACCTACGAGCCCGCGGACGACGGCACGGCGGCCCGCCTCGAGGAAATGGTCGTGGTGACGCGGTACGGGTGCAAGGTCATCACGAAGTACTCCCTGGATAAGTGGGTGCTTGACACCCCGCGCTACCACTTTGTCGGCTGGGAGCCACCGACCCGCGGTGTGAACCCCAACCCCACCACAGCACCAGCACCAGGAGGTGAGTGACGTGCCGACCCCCGCCCCCCAGCAGGCGGCATCGCCGTTGACTCCCGCCAGTCGCGACGATCTTCTGGCGATGCTGGAGCAGATGGCGGTCATCCGTTACACCGAGAAGGCCGCCTATGACCTGTTCATGAAAGGCCTGGTGAAGGGCACCACCCACCTGGCTGCCGGCCACGAAGCCATCGCCGTCGGCGCGAGCGCAGCCCTCCGCCCCGACGACTACGTCCTGGCAACCTACCGCGGCCACCACCACGCCATCGCCCGCGGACTGCCGCCCGAGGCCTGCCTGGCCGAGCTCATGAGCCGCGCCACCGGCGCCAGCCGCGGCAAGGGCGGCAGCATGCACATGACCTACGCCAAGGGCAACATGCTCGGCTCCTACGCAATTATCGGAGCCCACCTGCCCATGGCCGCCGGTGCTGCCTGGGCAGCGCAAAGGAGAGGCACCGAACAAATCGCCGTCGCCTTCTTCGGCGACGGAGCCACAAACATCGGCGTGTTCCACGAGACGCTGAACCTCGCCGCCGTCTGGAACATACCGGTCCTTTTCATCTGCGAAAACAACCTGTACATGGAGTACACCCCGATCGCCTCGGTCACCGCGGTGAAGCATCCGGCCGCGGACCGCGCACCGGCCTACGGCATGCCGGCGGAGATCGTGGACGGTAACGATGTCGTGGCGGTACGCGATGCCGTAGCGCGGCACGCCGCACGCGCCCGTAGCGGCAAAGGCCCAACGATTATCGAGGCGCCCACCTACCGGCACTACGGGCATTCCAGGACAGACGACGGCAAATATAGGCCCGAGGAGGAAGTGCGGGAATGGCTCGCGCCCGAGCGGGACCCCCTGCCGCGACTGGAACAGCGCGTCCGCGACGCCGGAGCCGACCCCGCCCCCGCCCTGGCCCGGGCTCGCGCCACCGTCGACGCGGCGATCGAAGCCGCCAAGGCAGCCCCACCGCCAGACCCGAGCGAAGCCTTCACCGATCTATGGGCCGACAAGGAGGGGGAGTCATGGAGAAACTGATCACCTATCGCGCGGCCGTTGCCGACGGTATCGCCCGGGAAATGCGCCGCGACCCCTCCATCGCCCTAGTCGGCGAGGACGTCGGCGCCGCAGGCCACGTATTCAAGATCACAGCCGGCCTATGGGAGGAGTTCGGCCCGGACCGGGTCCGCGACACCCCCATCAGTGAGCAGGGTTTCCTCGGAATGGCCATGGGCGCCGCCATGACCGGCATGCCCACCATCGCCGACCTGATGTTCGCCGACTTTGCCGCCAACGGCTGGCCATACATCGCCAACGAGGCACCGAAAATCCGGTACATGACCGGTGGTCAGATCAAGAAGTTGCCGCTGGTCATGCAGTTCGCCAACGGCGGCGGACTCGGCTTCGGCGCTCAGCATTCCCAGGCGATCGAATCCTGGCTGCTGACCATCCCCGGTATCCGCATCGTCGCCCCGTCCACCCCCGCCGATGCTACCGGCCTGATGGCCAGCGCCATCCGCGCAGGCGACCCCGTGGCGTACCTCGCACACAAAGCACTGCTGGCAACCAAAGGTGCCCCGGCGCCGCCCGACCACGTGGTGCCACTGGGCGAGGCCGCCATTCGTCGCGAGGGCCATGATGTGACCCTGGTGGCCCTGGCCTGGTCGGTGCCGTTGGCGCTGCAGGCCGCCGAACAGCTGGAAGCAGAGGGCATCTCCGCGGAGGTGATCGACCTGCGCTGCCTCAATCCGTTGGATACACGAACGGTGAAGGCCAGCGTTGCGAAGACCAATCGTCTGGTCATCGTCGAAGAAAATCCCTATCAAGGCGGATGGGGCGCCACCCTAGCCTCCCTCATGGGCCAGGAAGCCTTTACTGACCTCGACGCGCCGATTACCCGGATCGCGGCTGCCAACGTCCCGATCCCCTTCGCCGACATCCTCGAACAGCAGGTACTGCCATCGATAGCCGGGGTGACCGACACCGTCCGCAGCCTAGTACTCACCTGAAAGGGAGACCGTGATGACACGCAGCCCCGATCCCATCGGACCCGCCCCCGGGCCCGTGGTCGAGCGCGGCCGCATCGTGCGGGACGTTGTCGACGGGCCGTGCGCGTACTTCTCCCGGCTGGCGACGGCCGGACCGTACACATTCCTCTCCGGCCTGGCCGTGGACAACAGCGGCAACAAGCCAGATGGAATCGACGTCCTCCCGCCGTACTACCTCTCCCGGCCGGAACAGGCCAGAAGCGAGACAGAGTTCTTCTACAAGCGGTACGTGGAGCGGCTTCCGGAGCTGCACTCGTCGATTGGCGATGTGGTGCAAATCGAGACCTGGGTTCCGGAGAAGAAGCTGGGCCCCGCCTTCCTCGAGACCACTCGGGGTCCCGGATTCCATGACGTTCCCGAGGAACGTCCCACCAGCGCACTGATCAGCACCGGTAATCTGGTGCATGACTTCGCCTCGGTGGTCCACACCGGCATTGCCGTCAGCCCCCGCTACGGCACGAGCAAGCAGGTCGTCCCCGCCAGCGAGGGGTATCACGAGAGCTTCAAAGACAAGAACTACGGCAGCAGTTTCACCGGCGGAGCTCCCTTCAACGAAGCCATCACCGGCGGCGGAATGGTCTTTACGGTGGGAGATACCGCCGTCGACTGGGCGACACGCGACATCCACCCCAAGGCGAAAGTCGACCCCTTCGTCGCGTGGGGAAGCGAGATTGCCAGCGAGACGGAGTTCGTGCTGACTCGGCTGGAGCAGTATCTGAGCCGGGTGGGCGCGACTTTGGACGACGTCGTCCACATGACGGTCTACCTGACCCACTTCGAAGACCTGGCGGAACTGGACCGAGTGTGGCGCAAGCGATTCGCCACCGATCCTCCGGCCCGTACCGTGATCCCTTGCTCCGGATTGCTCATCCCCGCCTACGAGGGCACAGACCTGCACCACCGCGACCGGGCCGTGCGCATGGAGCAGATCGCCCAGTCGATCAACCCGGGCGGCGGCTACACCAAGCAAATCGTCAGCACCGGCGCCAGGCCCCTGGGCCACGAATCGGAAGCCATCAAGGCCGGCCCTCTGTTGTGGACCTCGAACGTGGTCGCAGGCGACGCCTCCGGCCTCCACACGGCCCCCGACATTGCCAGCCAGCTCGACTACCTCTTCACCCGCCTCGACGCCATCTGCCAGGCCGGCGGAACCAGCCTGAGCAACCTCGTACGACTCCGCGCTTTCGTCACCGAGCCCGTTGACGGCTATGCCGTCTACACCATGCTGCGCAAGGCCGTCCCCGAAGATCCCCCCACCGTGGCGGTCACCGCCGTACCCGGACCCCTGCACGTGCCTGGAGCACGTGTGGCCCTCGACGCCGTGGCCTACGTGCCCTGAAGAGGCTGATGCCCGATGCGAACGACAACCGGTACCCGGAACCGAAGAGGTAACTCGACCTGCAACGAGCCGTCTATGACCACACAACTTGTCGGGCGGTGCTCTCACCGCCGACACCCCCGAAGGAGGTCCCGATGAGTCAGCAGTCCAAGGCCAGCACCCGCCTGGGGTTGCTCCAGCCCAAGCTCGAGGCCGGCGACAGAGCACCGATGATGGTCGACAACCTTGAGCGCCACATTGCCGAGGCAGCGAAGCTGGGAATCGACCTGCTGGTATGCCCAGAGCTGTATCCCGGCCCGGTGACCTGGCACACCCGCTACGACGTGGTCGAGAGGATCCAACGCGCGGCGCAGCGCCACGGTGTCGACGTCGTCATGGGCACGACCGAGAAGGCCGACGTAGACGACGAGCAGGCCTATCACATCGTGTGTGTGGTGATCTCCCGCCACGGAGAGATCATCGGCCGCTACTACCGTCACCGCCCTGACAGCGACTACTACTACGGCCTCTACGCATTGGGCCCGCACTGGCAGTTCACCTACGTCGCTTACGACTACGGCGAAGATGAATTGCCTGTGTTCGACATGGGCGACTACAAGCTCGGCATCGCCATCTGCAGCGAAATCTTCGTCCCCAAGATCGCTAGTGAACTGGCGGACAATGGTGCCGAGCTCATCGTGAACCCCACCGGGATTCTCATCGACGACCTGGGGTTCACCGAGAACTGGCACACCATGGTTCGCCAGGCCGCCATCTCGAAAAACGCCTACTCCGGCACGACCATGGGCCTCATGGACGGCGCCCTGCGAGAGGCGCATGTGAAGACGGGATTGAAGCCTGTCGATCCGGCAACCGGCCTCAACCGTGGGCACGCCATGATCGCGTCACCGGAATACATTCTGGGCACCATGACGGGGCCGGGGATCCTGACCGCCAACCTCGACTTCGATTACATCCGCGGCATGCGCAGCTCGCCCGAATTCCCCAACGGCATCCACTCATTGCCGCCGCCCTACGCCTCCCTTCCCGGCCTGCACAACCTCTCGTGATCCGCCTGAGCTGCGGACAGTCATCCACAAAAGGAGTCAGCAAATGGCCTGGTACGCAGTCGAAATTCCCATTACCAGCAGCAATGGGGGAAGCGGACGCCAGGTGTTCGTGTACGAGGACACTAATCGCCGCTGCGCTGAAGCTAGGGCGCTCGCTGACGTGCACTCCGAGGAGGCGATCCGCCACCGCCGGGGCGCGGCCGTCGAGCTCAACAAGATGACGACCAGTCCCGTGGCGTTGGATATCTTCCCGCTGCCCAGAGGCCCTGTCTCGCCCGTGGAGACCGCATGCTGATGCATCCCCAGCGTGAGCGAGTCTCCACGCTGAGGCCGTGGTGGGGGGCGAGTGGCTTGCGGAACCTGCTGGGCTGCAGACCGTCGAGGTTCTCGTTCGGCGGTGGCAGCTGCCCTGACCCGGCGCCACGATCCACCGAGCCCGTAGCGCCACCGATCAACCAATTCCGTACGGCCTCACTACAACGGGGCCTGCGGGAACACGTGATGAGGATTCCAACAGACAGAAGAGGTATACGGCCATGGCCCTCTACGCAGTTTCGATGCCCGTGATCACGGCCAACGGCGGAAGCGGCAGCCAGACGTTCGTGTATGACGAACCCGACTCCTGCTCTGCTCGGGCCAGGGCGCACGGCGACGTTTACACCGAGTCGGCGGTCCGCCACCGCCGCGGCGCGGCCGTCGACCTCAGCAAGATCACTGCCTATCCCTTGTCGCTAGCGCGGTAGCAGGTGTCCCACCCGTGCCGACGCCCTCGCAGCCGTCTGTGCCCAGGAAGGACTTCTTGATGACGACGAGCGCGCAGGGGTCCGAGGAGTCCGCACCGACCGCGAACGCCATGCGGCGGGCGCTGCGCCGTGCCCGCGATGGCGTGGCGCTGGACGTCGTCGAGGCCGCCGTGCTGCTCCAGGCCCGCGGCGACGACCTCCGGGACCTGTGCGCCTCCGCCGCCCGCGTGCGCGACGCCGGACTCGATGCCGCGGGCCGCCCCGGCGTCATCACGTACTCGAAGAGCGTCTTCATCCCGCTCACCCGCCTGTGCCGGGACAAGTGCCACTACTGCACCTTCGCGACCGTCCCCGGCAAGCTGCGCCGGGCGGGCCATGGGATGTTCATGTCCCCCGATGAGGTCCTGAGCATCGCCCGGCGCGGGGCGGAACTGGGCTGCAAGGAAGCGCTGATCACGCTGGGGGACCGCCCCGAGGACCGCTGGCCCGAGGCCCGCGAGTGGCTGGAGGCGGAAGGGTACGACGACACCATCGCGTACGTACGCGCGATGTCGATCCGCATCCTGGAGGAGACCGGGCTGCTGCCGCACCTCAACCCCGGCGCCATGACGTGGACGGACTTCCAGCGGCTCAAGCCCGTCGCCCCGTCGATGGGCATGATGCTGGAGACCACGGCGACACGGCTGTGGAGCGAGCCCGGCGGCCCGCACTACGGCTCCCCGGACAAGGAGCCGGCCGTCCGGCTGCGCGTCCTGGAGGACGCCGGGCGCAGCTCCGTCCCCTTCACCAGCGGGCTGCTGATCGGGATCGGGGAGACCTACGAGGAGCGCGCGGAGTCGCTGTTCGCGCTGCGCCGCATCTCGCGCGCGTACCACGGCATCCAGGAACTCATCATGCAGAACTTCCGCGCCAAGCCGGACACGGCGATGCGCGGCATGCCGGACGCGGATCTGGACGAACTGGTCGCCACCGTCGCCGTCGCGCGGCACATCATGGGCCCCTCCGGCTGCCTCCAGGCGCCGCCCAACCTGGTGGACGACGAGTACGCGCGCCTCATCGGCGCCGGTATCGACGACTGGGGCGGCGTCTCCCCGATCACTCCGGACCACGTCAACCCCGAACGCCCCTGGCCGCAGATCGACGAGCTCGCAGCCCGTTCCGCCGCCGCGGGCTTCTCCTTGCGTGAACGCCTCGCCGTCTACCCGGAGTTCGTCCAGCGCGGCGAGCCCTGGCTGGACCCCCGTCTGCTGCCGCACGTGACCGCCCTGGCCGAGCCGGAGACCGGCCTCGCGCGCGAGGACGCCGTGGTGGAGGGCCGCCCCTGGCAGGAGCCCGAGAATGCGTCGATGAGCTCTGACGGGCGCGGCTTCGTCTCCACGGGCCGCACGGACCTGCACCGCACCATCGACACCGAAGGCCGCACCGCCGACCGCCGCGACGACTTCGACGAGGTCTACGGGGACTGGGAGGCACTGCGCGAGGCGGCGGCCCCGGGCATGCTCCCGTCCCGTATCGATGCGGATGTGAAGTCCGCGCTGGCCGTGGCAGCCGACGACCCGACCCGGCTCACCGACCCCGAAGCCCTCGCCCTCCTCCACGCCGAAGGTCCGGCCCTGGAGGCGCTGTGCCGGGTCGCCGACGACGTGCGCCGCGCGGCCGTCGGTGACGAGGTGACCTACATCGTCACCCGCAACATCAACTTCACCAACGTCTGCTACACGGGCTGCCGCTTCTGCGCCTTCGCCCAGCGCCGTACCGACGCCGACGCCTACACCCTGTCCCTGGACCAGGTCGCCGACCGCGCCCAGCAGGCCTGGGACGTCGGCGCGGTCGAGGTCTGCATGCAGGGCGGGATCCACCCCGACCTGCCCGGCACCGCGTACTTCGACATCGCGCGCGCCGTGAAGAAGCGCGTCCCGGAGATGCATGTGCACGCCTTCTCGCCCATGGAGGTCGTCAACGGCGCGACGCGTACGGGGATGTCCATCGGGGAGTGGCTGGCGGCCGCCAAGGAAGCGGGCCTGGACACCATCCCCGGCACCGCCGCGGAGATCCTCGACGACGAGGTCCGCTGGATCCTCACCAAGGGCAAGCTGCCGACGGCCACCTGGGTCGAGGTCATCAAGACGGCCCACTCGCTGGGCATCCGCTCCTCCTCGACGATGATGTACGGGCATGTGGACCAGCCCCGCCACTGGCTCGGCCACCTGAGGCTGCTGGCTGAAATCCAGCAGGAGACGGGCGGTTTCACCGAGTTCGTCACCCTCCCCTTCGTCCACACCAACGCGCCCGTCTACCTCGCCGGCATCGCCCGCCCCGGCCCCACGACCCGCGACAACCGCGCCGTCACCGCCATGGCCCGCCTCCTCCTCCACCCACACATCCGCAACATCCAGACCAGCTGGGTGAAGCTCGGCACGGAGGGCGCCGCCGAGATGCTGTGCTCCGGGGCCAACGACCTGGGCGGCACGCTCATGGAGGAGACCATCTCCCGTATGGCGGGCTCGAGTTACGGCTCGTACCGCTCGATCCGTGACCTGGCCGCCATCGCCGACGCCGCGGGTCGGCCGTCCCGTCCCCGGACGACCACGTACGGCGAGGTCCCGGCCCAGCGGCAGGAGGCGGCGATGGCATCGGACGGGCACCTGCCGGAACTGCTGCCACCGTTGTTCTCCCCGGATGGCGCAACACCACTGCCGCTCCCCCAATCCTGGAGCCGAACGGGCGGCACGTGACGATGATGGCCATACGAAGAATCGGAGACGCCGCGACGGGCGGCGGCTGGTCCCTGGTGGTACCGCTCAAGCCGCTATCGCTGGCCAAGAGCAGGCTCGCGGAGACGGCGGGGGACGGCCTGCGGCCCGGGCTCGCGCTCGCGTTCGCCCAGGACACGGTGGCCGCCGCGCTCGCCTGTGCGGACGTACGGGATGTGCTGGTCGTCACCGACGATCCGCTCGCCCGGGTCGAACTGTCGGCCCTCGGCGCCCGTACCCTGCCCGACGCCCCGGGGGCGGGGCTGAACGCGGCGCTCGCGCACGGAGCCCGGACGGTGCGCGGCGAGCGCCCCAAGGCGCAGGTGGCCGCGCTCAACGCCGATCTGCCGGCGCTGTGCCCCGCGGAGCTGGCCCGGGTCCTGGCCGCCGCGGGGGCGTTCCCACGGGCGTTCCTGGCCGACGCGGGCGGGGTGGGGACGACGCTTCTTACGGCGGCGCCCGGGTGGGATCTCGTCCCGGCTTTCGGGGACACCTCCCGGACGCGCCACCTGGCCTCGGGTGCCGAGGAAATCACGCTCGCCGGGGTGGATTCCGTACGCCGCGACGTGGACACCCGCGAGGACTTGCTCGCTGCGCTGGCTCTGGGTGTCGGCCCCAGGACGGCTGCCGCCTCGGCCACGCTGCTGATCACAGAGCTTGGGGTGAGCCATCGCAGCCACCACCCTCCCGCTCACCTGCTGACACCGAGGGCGGCACAACTCCGTCAGAGAACCTCAAGAGAAGACCCGGGATGCCGGTAACCCGAGCTCACTCCCACACCACTTGTCTCACGCCTATCCAGGAGGGATTCCCGTGCCGATCGCGACTGTCAACCCCACCACCGGGGAAACGCTCAAGACCTTCGACGCACTCGGCAGCGAGGAGATCGACACCCGGCTGGACCGCGCCCAGCGGGCGTTCCGCGAGCACCGGGTGACGTCATTCGCCCGGCGGGCCGAGCTGATGCGCGACGCGGCGGAACTGCTCGAGGCGGACCGGGACGACATCGCCCGCACCATGACCCTCGAGATGGGCAAGACCCTGAACGCGGCGCGCGCCGAGGCCGCCAAGTGCGTCAAGGCCATGCGCTGGTACGCGGACCACGCCGAGGAGCAGCTGGCCGACGAGCGCCCGCGGTCCGCCGACGTCGAGGACTCCGGCGGCTCCCAGGTCATCGTGCGCTACCGCCCCATCGGACCCATCCTGGCGATCATGCCGTGGAACTTCCCGCTCTGGCAGGTCGTACGGTTCGCCGCCCCCGCTCTGATGGCCGGGAACGTCGGGCTCCTCAAGCACGCCTCGAACGTCCCGCAGACCGCCCTCTACCTGGAGGACCTGTTCCGCAGGGCCGGCTACCCCGAGGGCTGCTTCCAGACGCTGCTGGTCGGCTCCGACGCGGTCGCCGACATCCTGCGCGACCCCCGGATCGCCGCCGCCACGCTCACCGGCAGCGAGCCGGCGGGCCGCGCCGTCGCCTCCATCGCGGGCGACGTGATCAAGAAGACCGTCCTCGAGCTGGGCGGCAGCGACCCGTTCCTGGTCCTGCCCTCGGCCGACCTCGACCGGGCCGTGCCGACCGCCGTCACCGCCCGCGTGCAGAACAACGGCCAGTCCTGCATCGCGGCCAAGCGCTTCATCGTGCACACCGACATCTACGACGCCTTCGCCTCGCGCTTCGTCCAGTCCATGTCGTCACTGGCGGTCGGCGACCCGATGGAGGAGTCCACCGACGTGGGACCGCTCTCCAGCGAGCAGGGCCGGCGCTCCCTGGAGGAGCTGGTCGACGACGCCCGGGGTCGCGGCGCGACGGTCCTGTGCGGCGGCGACCGGCCGGAGGAGCGGACCGCGGGCTGGTTCTACGAACCCACGGTGCTGGCCGACATCACCCCTCAGATGCGCATCCACTACGAGGAGGCGTTCGGGCCCGTGGCCACGCTCTACCGGGTCGCGGACCTGGACGAGGCGCTCCAGGTCGCCAACGACACCCCGTTCGGCCTGAGCTCCAACGTCTGGACACGGGACGCGGCCGAGCAGGAGCGCTGCGCGCGAGACTTGGAGGCCGGAGGCGTCTACTTCAACGGCATGACCGCCTCACACCCCGGGTTCCCCTTCGGGGGTGTGAAGCGGTCGGGCTACGGGCGCGAGCTGGCCGGCCACGGCATCCGCGAATTCTGCAACGCCACGACAATCTGGCTCGGCGTGCCCACGCCCTGACCACCCACGCGTGGAAGGGACAATCGGCCGTCGCGTCGGGGAGGCTGGCACGGCCGCCCACATGGGTCCAGCGTCCCGTCTGCTTCCGTACGGGTGGCGATCTCCTTCAACAGCCCCTTCCTCGGCCGCCGCGTCGCCCTGCGTGCCGTCGACGCCGAGGTGGTCGGGAAGGTACGCGCGGGCCGCCTCGCCATGGGCTTTGAGCTTCGTCTGGTTGGGTGTCGCGGCGGCGAGCTCTTCCACCAAGCCGCGGATCGTGGTCGCCCGCTCAAGTTCTGGGCAGGACTCGGCGACTTCGGCGGCCATCTCGATTCGGCCAACAGCCCCACGCGCTCCCGGGCCGCCTTGGTGCTGGTATCCGCGTGGCCACTCCTCGGGGACCACCTCGTCACCGAGGCCGGGGCTGGCGGTGATGAGGTACGCGAGAGGCCTTGTCGAGGACGACGTACGCGCTCGACGTCGCTGTCACACTTCGCCTGGCCGCCTCGTCCTTCTTGCGAGGTTCCGTCCGGCGTCGACGGCATCCTGGCTGCACATGTAGGAGGGAAGGAGGCCGCAACCATGGCGGAGCTGAGCGCGTTCGAGGAATGCCGAGGCCGTCTGTGGGGTATTGTCTACCGGGTCACGGGGTCGGTCGCCGACGCTGACGAGGCGTACAGGAGGCCTGGCTGCGCTGGCAGGCGATTGCCGACGGCGAAGCAGCCGATCCCTGCGCGTACCTCACCACCGTCGTCAGCTGCATCTGCCACGACCAACTGGGGCTCGGCCCGCTCCCGGCGCGAGTCCTACGTTCGGCCCCTGGCTTCCTGAGCCCGTCATCGCAGACGGCCACGGCCTCGACCCACAGGACCGGGTAACCCTTGACGAGTCCGTCAGCATGGCCCTGCCCACGCTCCTGGAGCGGCTCACCCCCGCCGAGCGCACAGCCTTCGTTCTGCACGAGGTCTTCACCGTACCGTTCCCCGAGCTCGCCGAGGCCGTCGGCCGCACCCCCGAATCCGTACGGCAGCTGGCCTCCCGCGCCCGCAGACGCATACGTGCCGACGTCCCGCGCCGCCCGGTAGACCGCGGCGAGCACCGGCGCATGGTCGAAGCCTTTCTCGAGGCCGTGACGGGCGGGGAGTTCGACAGCCTGTTGACGATCCTCGACCCCGACGTCGTCTGGCGCTCCGACGGCGGCGGCCAGGTCACCGCGGCGCGCATGCCGGTGGCCGGCGCCGAGAAGGTGGCCCACTTCGTGCAGCGCATCGCGCGCCGTTACGACCCTGCCCGGATGGACGCGCTGGTACGGGACATCAACGGCGCGCCGGGACTGGTCATCGTCGACCCGGTGCGGCAGGAGGCGGCGGTCTTGGCTTTCACCCTCGCCAGCAGCGGGCTCATCACTCGGATCGACGCCGTCGTCAACCCGGACAAGCTGCGCCACCTCGACCGGGACATGCTCGATGTCTTCCTCGGGCGCCGGGACGGTCATGCGAGCCAGCCAAGTTGGGTGTAGACGACCTCCCTGATGATTGACGTGCGATTCTCGCCTTGGCGTCGCCATATTTTCTCATTGATCTGTCCACGAAGTCGCAGGTCAGAGGGTGACCGTGGTGACATTCGGCGATGTGCCATGGTGAGAAGAGGTGAGAATGCCCAGCGCGCTGGAATGAGAACTTCCACCGTGATCGACGCCTTATTCGACCTCGCGGACACGATCATCACCGTCCGTAGCCTCATCCGACAGTCCTGGACCACCCACCGCTGGGACAACCGCCCGAGGCGACGCCCGTGAACCCATCTGTTGGCGCGGATGCCCCCTTCGGGAAGGGGCCGGGGCGTCTGTATCGATGTGCGGCTCCGCCGCGTGGGCGGGCCGCAGGCGCCCATCTCCGCCTCTACCCGCGCTCAGGAATAGCCGCGGGCCCGGCTGGCGTTGCCACGAACATGACGACGAACGCGCTGCGGCCCGAGGTGCTGCGATACACCGCCTTCTCCAGCGCCCCCGACGGCGGAAACCCCGCCGGCGTCGTTCTGGACGCCACCGCCCTGGACGACAGCGAAATGCTGGCCATCGCCGCCGATCTCGGATACTCGGAGTCCGCATTCCTGACCGCGCCCCCGGAGGACCTCGGTGGCCAGGAGGGGCGGGCGTACAGCATCCGTTACTTCAGCCCCAAGGCCGAGGTGCCGTTCTGCGGGCACGCCACCGTCGCGACCGCCGTCGCGCTCGCCGAGCGGATAGGCCCCGGGGAGCTGGTATTCGCGACGCGCGCCGGCACCGTGCCGGTGGAGGTGGCCGAGGAGGACGGGACGCTCCGGGCCACGCTCACCAGTGTCGAGCCGCACATCGAGGAGATCGCCGACGCCAACCTCGCGGAGACGCTCGCCGCGCTCGGCTGGCCGGCCGCCGATCTCGACCCGGCCTTCCCGCCCCATATCGCCTTCGCCGGCGCCCGCCATCTCGTTCTCGCGGCGGCGACGCGCGCTCGCCTCGCTGAGCTCGCGTACGACTTCGCGCGCCTCGAAGCCCTGATGAACCGATTGGACCTGACCACGGTCCAGTTGGTGTGGCGGGAGTCGGCCACCGTCTTCCATGTCCGTGACCCGTTCCCCGTCGGCGGCGTCGTCGAGGACCCGGCGACCGGCGCCGCGGCCGCCGCGTTCGGTGCGTACGCCCGTGAGCTCGGCCTGGTCCCCGAGGACGCCGTCCTCACCCTGCACCAGGGCGAGGACCTGGGCCGCCCTGGCGAGCTTACGGTGACGCTGCGCGCGGGTGACCCGCGCGTCCGTGTCAGCGGCGCGGGAGCTCGCATCAGCTAAAGCGCCAGCCATGACGGCAGTGCAGGCACAGGCCTTCCCAGTGGTGACAGACCTTTTCGCCTCCCGGGGTGCTCCATCGCGCCCATCCGCGCAAGCTCTAAATGACCCCACCAGAGTCACGTCCTCGAATCGGGCAGCCACACGGTCCAGTAGCGAGCGCCGTCGGCAAATCTGTCAGCCGGGGCCACACCATTTCGTCGGTTTCTTGGCGTTGCCGACGAGCTCGGCGATGCTGCCGTAGTCCACCGCACTGAGCCGACAGCCCAACAGACTCTCGAGTCGGAGAAGTCGCGTCACCATGAGCCGACCCTACTGACCGCACGGAACGACGGAGGCGCCGCCGGAGAACATCACCTTCGCCTTCGGCGTCGTTCCTCGGACGCCCACCGCCAGCCGCCGCGTCTGGAGTCTCCGCAAAGGCCGACGAGTGTGTGCGCCGTAGCGCACATCTGCCCCGTGTTCCAGGCCGCCGAGACAGGTGAACAGGTCTATGGGTGCCCGGTCGGCACTGGGCTCTACCGTCGTAGTGCCTTGCGCTGAGACAACAGGGCAGGGCAGGTACAGATGTGCGATGAGAGCGTTCATGAGGGGTGTTCCTGATGGGAATGGCGAGTCACGACTTCGAGTCGGATATGAGGAAGTGCGTGCGCTTGGGCAGGGAGGCTGCACTCTCCGGCAACTACGGCCTCGGAGCCATGGTCATCAGGCACGGAGAAGTCATAGGCGAGTCGGGCAGCGGGCTCGTGGAAGGGACAGATCCGACCGCACACCCCGAAGTCGTGGCGATCAGGATGGCCGCTCAGCGCACTGGCTCCCGGTATCTTCCAGGTGCGTATCTGGTGACGACACTGGAACCCTGCCCCATGTGCACTGCCGCGGCGATCTGGGCGAAGATGAGCGGCATCGTCTACGGCGCCACCCAGCCGGACGCCGTGCGCTGGGCAGCAGGACATCCCGATGACACCTTCACCTGGCGTCAGATCGGAATGCGCGCCCGGGACGTGGTACGTGCCGGCCAGCCCGCCATCGAAGTCCACGAAGACGTGTGCCGAGAGGACTGTCTGGAGTTGTTCTCGCTCACGGGCTCTTCGCCGCGTGGCGTACACGTGCCCTGAGGGCGAGCGTGTCTGCCACGCAGACGCCAAGCGCGGCAGACACGGGCTCAGCAGCCGGAGCGACGGTGCCAGGCAAGGCTCCTTTCCCTCGTTCTTCTCCGAGGCGGCGCGGGCGAGGTCGGGCGCGCAGTACGTAGACCTCCCCCGCGGCGGGCTGCTGTTGGACGAACTGCTCCAGCCGGCCCACGAGACGTCGGGATCGAGGTTGGTCACCTCGGCGCGCGTCCCGCGTGACAGGGACTGCGCCGTCGGCAGGCGGAAGGCGGGCTGGCGGCCCTGGGTGAGCACGGGCCGCTGACACCGGTCAGGTTCGTCGACAAGCTCCAGGAGGGCGGGGTCGATTGCGCTTAGTCGGGGCCCGTGGTGCCGAGCTTGAACGTCCCGCCAGTTGCACCGTTGCCCAGCCTGGGGCAAGGAGCTGGCGCTACGGTGAATAGGCCTCGGTGCGAGATGCACCCCCGTCGTCTCGCACCGAGGCCGTACCAGACCATCCACTCTCTTCCTCGAGCACGACGCCATTGGAGGCCGGGTCAACCGCGCCATCATGCACGGACACTTCTGGTCCCCGTCCTACCTCGCCGCCTCCTGCGGAGGCGCCCCCCTGTCGATCATCAAGGAGTACATCGAGAACCAGAAGCGTCCCGAACCTGGGATACGAAGCGATGCGACGGCGCTCCGCGCCGCCCCGTTAAGGATGCGATTCATCCCGCCCCTCCGGGCGGGGATTCTCGCAAGATCACGCTAATTTCTCCCGAACCATGTTTCGTACCCTGATACCCAAGGCATCTCGCAGATCAGCGCCGTACGTTACCTATCCCGAGCGAAGCCGAAGGTAGAGGAGCAGAGCATGCTGAGTGCTTCTTTGGGTGAGGTACTCGCGGTCTACCGCATCCGGGCCGGCCTCGAACCCGCACTTGTCGCACAGCGCGCGGGCCTCTCTGAAGACCGCTATCGCGCGCTCGAGTTGGGAACCGGATGGCCCGGTGCAGCGGCCCTCCGGTCCGTGATCGACGCCCTTGAGATTCCCGAAGCTGAGCGTGCGCGATTCGAGCTCGCTGAAGCCCCGATCGACGAGTATCTGCAGCGCATGCTCCACGGGTACAACATCCCTGCACTCATCGTGGACAGCAGCTGGCGGACCATGGCAGCCAATTTCTTCGCCATAGATCTTCTACCAGGGTCGGACACCCCTGGCTGGAGCCTGATGCGTTGGATACTGCTCGACGATGATGCTAAGAAGCGGCTGGCCAATTGGGACAACACCGCGCGAGTCTTCGCGGCCGCACTGCGGGAAGCCCTCGCAGCGGCTCCCGCCGATAGCGAGCTAATCGCCATCCGCGCCGCCGTTGACCCTGCGCTGTACACGAGTGCCCCGGCAGATCTCGATTGCCCCGACGGGCGCGCCCTTATCTGGCGGACGCCCGCAGGGCCCTATCACGTCTCGGCGTGCCTGGTCACAGTTCCGGGAGGACGTCCAGACCTGCGGCAGATCACCATCGTGCCCAGGACGGCTGAGCCGGTGCTCATGGAGGAGCCCAGTGGGCACGAGGTCATCTGGCACGGCTCAGTGCTGGCCGATCTGGCGCGCTGTGGCATCTGCCACAGCGCTCTGATCGGCGGTCTGTTGACCGACTACCGCTGCGTCCACGGATGCCTTCCCGATATCCCGCCACCCGAGCTCGAGCTGCGTATTGCTCGAGAAGCGCTGCCCCGCATATTCACGCCAGAGGCCATCCGCCAGCTCGCAGCCGCCCAGGAGATCCTCACCGCGGGGGAGGCGGAGCTGGCCCTCAACGTCCCAGTCACTGCCCAACACGCCGTACATCAGTGGCAGCACTCGATGACCCCTGCCCGGCGGCGCGGAATGCTCATGCTTGCGCTCGCGTCTGTCGCTGTCAGTCCAGCGGGGGGCCAACGTGTCGGACCTCGTGCGGTTCACCTGGCGTACGCATGGCGCAATCTCTCCTGACGCCCGATCGAGCAGGCTGACCCTGGATCGAACACGGAGGGGCGCGTCAGGCTGACCGCTCGCACCCTGCCAAGCCATGGAGTTGTGCAGTAGGGGGCTAGCGCCGACGGGAATTGGGTGCCAGGCAGCTGCCTTCGTCGCGTCAGGACCATCGGGGCCCGGCCGGCTGCCCCAGCGTGGGTATCGTCGCAGTTCTTCCCGACCGGTGGGTCCCCGAGGGCGACAGTGAGGATTTGGACCAGCCTGCCACGTGGCTGTTATCCGACGTCCAGGGCTCAGCTTAGGAGGCGCACGGCAGGCAGCGCATTGGCCTCTATGTGGGGGGCATCCCGCGGTGCGGGATGCGGCGACGACTCCCAGCGGGCATGAGGAGCAGCGGACGGGACGGGATCGGCTGCATCCACCTTGCCGGTCTCGCGAGTCACCTACCGTCCGATCACCGGCGATGCGACTCGGGCGTCGTCACGGGTTACGGAGGGGACCGATGGGACGTAGGAAGCCGTCGCGCACGTATCGCACTCGCTCATCAGCGGGTGCCTCCGGAGGGAGGCCGCCCTCGGAGTACTTCCCAGCCGGTACGACGATTCAGATCGTTGTGGATGCAACAGTCAAGGCGCAGACTGCGCTCATGGAACGTGGGGTCAATCAGCGCCCTTCTCTCACAGCTGTGGCTGGCGGAAAGATCATCGGCGTGGCGTGGACTCGTCCCCTGTATACGGGGGAGGATGCACAAAGAGGCGTCGCGGACCTCTCGCTCTTTGCCGCTGCTGCACGCGCGGACTGCGTCATTCTCTCCTGGGAGACGTGCGACCTGGCCATCGCTTGCGACCTGCCTCTAGCCGCCCTGGTGCCCACGCTGAACATCTTGGTCGCCGGTGACGATGGTTCTCACCTGCACTACCAATTTCCCTACGATGAGCAGCGGCTTGATAGACCCCTGACGCAGCGAGGGCTCCAGGGCGCGGCGCCCATCTGGCATGAGCCACTGCTGCTGGAGAACGGCCCGCTGCCCGCGCCCATCAGGCAGGCCGTTGACCAGGCCTATGAGCGTCGCGACTCCATGGCCCGGTCGGGATTGGAACCGACCTTGGTGTGGATGCGCTCGCACGGCTACACCGTCAGCGTGATCGATCATCATCCTCTTCGCGCAGCAGATGATGGCAGCGACAGCTGATCGGGCGATTCGTCATGATCGGGCGGCCTCGAGGCGCATGGCGGTGAAGCATGGATGGTTGGTGACCATCCAGGCCTTGACTAACCGGGCGAAGCTGGCGTTGCCGTGCCGACGTTCGCGGTAGGTGCGCGCTGGGGTCAGCCCGGTATCGGAACTTGGCCCGGGGCATGGACCGGTCACCGGGGGCCCGTGACTGCATTCCGACACCAGACATAGCGCCGGTCCGGCTCCATCGTGCATTCGATGAGCGATACCCACCTGCCACCTCCATTCTTATGGTGGTGCCTATGCCGACCACAGTGGGGGCGTGGTGCCGTCCAGCCGACCTGGCAAGATGAAGGATCACGGTGGCCTTCACTCGTCGGCTCATGCGGCTTTGGGCTTCGTAGCAGTAACACCCGGTGGCCCCGCCTCCAAGATTTTCTTGCGGTAGGCGGCGTCGGTTCCGTACATCTTGCGTGACTTGGGCTCGTGAACGCCGTTGGTGCATCCGCCGAGATGCCTGCGGCCTATTCGGTCGATGGCGCGGTCGAACCCGTCGTGCCACAGATATGGTCCGGCTGCTGCGTCGTCTTCACTTGCGTGGGCGGACTCCCACCCGGTCCACAGTGCGGTGAGTTCGGAGACGACGGCGCCGTGTTCCCACCAGCACTCGCGCGGTAGCTGGTCCGTGGTCAGTTCGAAGGTGTCAGCGATGCGGATAACCCAGGAGGTGAACTCGGCCCATAGCTTCTCGCGGACGGCAGCTTCCAGCCTGTGCCAGACCACCGGGGCTCCAGGCGTGCGGTCGCTGGCCTCCGCGCCACCGCCACCGCCCCCGCTACTGCTGCTGCCCGCCTTGAGTGAGGCTGCGTCCTCGACCCGGGTCAGGCGTGCGGCGAAGCCGGTCATTTCGTTGTTGATCGATTCCAGGGCGTCGAAGAGTGGTCCCAGCGGATCAGGCATCGGTGACCGCCTTCCGCAGATGGCGATGTGACGGTGGGGTCTTGACAGTGCGGACCTTCGTGGTCGTGCGAGGGCGCCTTGGGTGGATCCGTTGATGTAGCACGATGCGTCTGTGCATCTGCTGGGTGCGGCGCGGGATGGCGGCCTCGATGCGGGTCAGGCGCGCGTGGTGTTCGGCCAGTTCGCTGTTGAAGCTGTCCAGGGTGTCTATGAGGAGGTCCCTGTCGTTCGTGTCCGACCGCACCGAGCTCGGGCCCGACGACAGGGCCCGTGTCTCGGAAGGGGAGCGGTTGCCCTCCAGTCGGCCTAGACGCAAGGAGAGGACAGTGAGTTCTTTGCCGATGGCTTTGATGGCGTCGAATAGGGTGCGCTGGGGGTCAGGTCGACGCATGGGTGTTCACCTTCTTCAGGGATTCCTTGGTGGCCGCTGCGATCTCCTTGGCACGAGCGCCCTCGTGGACGCGCTCGAACTTGACCCGGGTGACGGGGGTGCGACGGTGCACGACAAGGCCTTCGCGCTCCTTGATCTGGCGGATGTCGCCGGGCTCGAGGACTGCGCGGCGCCGGGTGGAGACGCTGATGGAGGCACGATCACCGTCGTCGCTGATGGACTCGGTGTCTTCTTCGAACTCGCCAGCCAGGGCCGAGTATGTTTTGAGCTCCTGCTCGTCGGACACGCCACCCAGGATGATCTTGACGGTCGCGGCCGCGAACATTTTTCGGACGCCCAGTTCGCCCCATCTTTCGTGAGCTTGGGCTAGATTCTGCAGAACTGCGACCATGAAGATGTTTTGCGATCCTGATACGGACATCAAGGACGGGATCTGCGGCAACGGGGCCACGTTGGCGAGCTCGTCACCCAGCAGCGCGAGCGGCGGGTCGAGCCGACCGTTGGGCATCCGGGCGGCGATCACCTTGGCCGTGTCGAGGATCGCGCGACTGAAGGCGGCCATGATCGGCGCCAGGCTTGAACCCTCTTCCTCCTCGCCGATCAGGAAGACGGTGCCGCCCGCGGTCAGCCACTTCGCAATGCTGAAGTTGTTCTTGTCGCGTGCCGAGTGGCCGAAGATCGCCGCGACCTTCTGGTCGTACAAGGCGAGGAAGGACTGCTCGGCGGTGCGCCAGCTCGCCGAGCGCTCCTCGGGGGCGGCGGCGTGCTGGGCAGCCAGGGCGCGGGCGAGGTTCTGCTGGTTGTGTCGCGCGAGTATGTCGACGGCCTGGCGCTCGCTCGGTGAGGTGGCCCAGCGCAGGATGTCCATGGCGCTGAGGCCGTCGAGAGCGGCGGCGTGTAGCCAGCAAGTCATGAGCATTTGCGCATTCATGACAAAGTATCCGCCGTTTTTTGTCCCTTCATCGGATTTGGTGGTTCCCGCGAGGGTCTCAGCGCGTTTGCGTGCCACGGTGAAGTCTTCGCAGCCGTCAACGAGGCTCCACTGCAGCTGGAGCGGCCAGTTGGACAGGCCCGTGGGGTCGAGAACCATGACGGGTCCATATTTCTCGCGGAATTTTGCCGTCGCGTAGAGCACGTCGGTTTTCGATGAGGTGGCCAGGACGGAGCCGGGGAAGTCGAGGATCCACGGAATGATCAACTGGCTGGTCTTGCCCTCTCGGGGCGGTGCGACGATGAGGGCTGTTTCTTCGAAGGGTATGTACAACCGGACGCCGGTGGGGATGGCGGTGCCGCAGAACACCGCGACTTCGGTCACTGCCACGTCCGTCACCTTCGGAGGAGCGTTGGTGCGCCATGGCAGCGCGCGTGCAGCGCCTGATGCCTTCTCCAAGGAGGGGCGCGGAGTTGACAGGCTTGGGCGCAGAGCGCCGAGCCGCGAGAGGGCTTTGGCCTCGCCCATGGCTTCCTCGAGCTGGGCGCGGGTGGCGAGGCCATCGGTGCCCTCATCACGCATGGCCCGCCAGCGGTGCCACCCGACGCGCACTCCCCAGCAGGTCGCGACCGCGGTCGCGAGGAAGGGCGGATAGAAGGTGAGGGGACCACCCACGCCTGCTTCGGCGGGGAAGGCGTCCTGCGGACGCAGCGGGTGGAAGAAGAGGTCGGGTATGGCTGCGGCCGTCTCGCTCCAGGACACCAGAGCGGGAGTGGCGTGAGCGAGAAGGCCGGACAGCAGTGCGGCGGCCCACGTCCAGAGGGTGAGGGCGACCGCGGTGAGGCACAGGGCGATCCACCAGGCGTCCTTGTACAGGTGCAGGCGGTTACCTGAGTGAGGGGTGACGACCTTGGCCACTAGTGCGCCTCCCTACGGGGAGCGATCGCGCAGCCGGCTGCCGTGCGGGAGGCAGCGAGCTGCTTGGGCTCGGGGTGTACGGGACTCCCGGTCGCGGTGATTCCACATGGGGGCATTGCGGGTGCGTGTGGCCGCGGGGCGTGGGCGGCACGGTTCTTGTGGGTCATCACGCTGCGCTCTTTCGCATCGAGATGAGCGGTGCCGCCGGGGTCTGATCGCCGGTCTGGGACTCCGTCATCTTGCGGTTGGTATTGGTCAGCTCGATCTCTGTGGCGCTGCGGATGTGCTCGACCAGGTGCATGCGGTTGCCGACCTGCCACACGGCGCGGCCGGGGGAGCAGCGGCTCGCGCCGTCGGTGATCGCTTCGCGCGCCCAGTCCGGCAGCTGCAGGTACTCGGCGGTGGTGTCTGCCTCCGCCTTGTCCATGTGGTAGAGCACGCGGGTGGCCGTGAGCTTCAAGATCGCGGAAGCTTCCGGGGCCTCGTCCACCATCAGATCGCCGAGGTGATGCAAGATCGCCCAAAAGGACAACCCCAGCCGTCGCCCATAGCGGACGAACTCCTCAAAGAGCCTGGCGACGGGCCGATGGGAGAGGATGTGCCAGGCCTCTTCCACGATCAACGTGCGCTTGACGGTGTCACCGGGCTTGATCCAGGCGTACCGCAGCCAGGGGCCGATGACGCTCATCAGCAGGGGCATCGCTTCGCCCTCGCGCGGCAGCTTGGTGAGGTCGAAGACGATCAGTCGCGCATCCAGATCGATGCCCGGGGTGGTGGGCCCGTTGAACAGACCCGCCAGGTCGCGGGTTTCGCTGCACAGCTGGTCCATCGCCAGCGACGCGGGCTGACCCCAGCGCACCATGTCCTCGATGCCGACCTCGCGCTTGCCGAGCATGGCCGGCTGTGGATTGGTGAGCGCGTCGTGGATGTCGGACAGCACCGGTACGCGGTCCTCGTCGGCAGCACGCACTCGCGCCGCGGCATGCGCCACCGACAGGGCGAACTCACTCTCGGATGCCAGCTCGCCACCGATGATCTCCACCATCGAGCAGAGAATCTTGAACTGGTGCTGGGACGGGATACGAGTGTCGAGCGGGTTGAGCCTGACCCCTTCGCCTTCCTCGCCGCCGTAGACCAGACGGATGGGGGTCACGCCCAGAGCGCGTGCGATGCTGTCCCACTCGCCGACGCCGTCCTCGCCTTGGGCATCCAAGATCGCGAATGACCGATCCCTGAAGCGCAACTGCCGCAGCACGTAGCACTTTTCGAGACTCGACTTGCCGAAGCCCGACTTCCCCAGGACCAGGGCGTGGCCACTGGGCAGACGTTCTCGAGCAGAGGGGTCGTAGAGGATGAACGGGTCGTAGATGTAGGCCTTGCCGGAGTAGATCTCCCGGCCGATGATCACACCGCGGGGGTCGGAAGACGGCGCCCCGACCGCCGGGTACAGTCCGCTTGCTGTTGCGGAGGTGGTGCGCAGGGCACGGCGCCGCGTCTGGGACTGGGCGCGTATGAGTTCGAGCATGAGACACCTCAGTCCTTCAGCAGGCCGGTGACGAGGGGCAGGGTGTTCGCGAAGGCGCGGTACTGTTCGGAGTCGCACCACTCCAGCGCCAGCTGCGACTTGACCGCCGCGGCTCTCACGGTGTTGCGGTGCTGAACCAGCAGGTCGGGGTCTGGGGCGGTCACGGTCACCCAGCCGGTGAGGCGAATGCCGGCCGCGCCGTTGGCGAGGTCGTGCATGGTGGAGGCCGAGGCGCCCAGCTCGCGCTCCTCGCGCGGGTCCGTGATCTTGCCGGGGTTGCGGTCGGCCTGACCGGCCTCATTGGTTACATCGGCCATTGCGTCTTCCAGGGCCTTGTCGGTCGGCAGCAGCCGCATGGTGACGCCGACTGTCAAGATCACATCCGAGACGTACAGCAGCAGCGGGGCCATGAAGTTGACCCCCACCGGCAGGACCGGAAACTGCTTGATCCAGGCAGTGGACGTGTACCAGGGGTCGGCGCCCTCCCAGCTGCGGGCTGCCATGCGGGTGGGCTCGCGGGCGTCCATCTCGGCGGGCCAGCAACTGCCCCTGTCCATGCCACGGGTGTCGTTCAACCAATGGTCGGGTGCGTAGCTGTGATGGATGAGCGAGGCCAAGGCCGGCTCATCAAGGTTCCGGATCCAGCGCAGTTGAGCGCCGGACAGGTTGCGGATGAACTGCTCGATTTCCTTGCCGAGGACTTCGCCGTACCCGTCGTGCAGGGTCTGGTACTGCAGGGCCTCGGCAGCCAGCTCCTGGGTGTAGGGGATGCCGAGCACGAGGAAGAGGCGACGGTCCTCCGCATAGACCGCGACCATGTCCACCAATTGGTCGTAGGAGTCGCTCAGCCACGAGGGGGCGGCCGGGTCACGGCGCGCGGCGGCGTCATGTGCGTGTGCGTTTGGATCCGTGGGCAGCAGTCGCGCCAGCCACTGCACGTAGGAAATCCGCCCGCCAGACTCGGCGGTCTCCTTGAGCAGGTATTCGTACGCGGCGACGAGCGCTTCCTTGTCCGCGCCGTCCAGGCCGCCGAAGTTCTTCGCTCCCTCCACCTCGATGGACGTCACGAACATCGACTCGGTCGGCTGGAGCAGGACGGCGATGTCGCCGTACGCGGTCTTCGCCGTGATCCATTCCAGCGACTCCGGAACACCCACGGGCTGGGCCACTGGCGCCGGGGTGCCATCCCCGCGCCGACCGGACAGCGGGGCCGTCGACCTGTAGAGCAACTTTCCGTCGCGCAGCAGCCGACGGTAGGAGCGACGGATCTCGAACCATCGCATGAAGGTCCGGCCCTTGTAGGGAACCATCGTCGCCCACACACACGTGCCTGCTGCGCCGAGGCATCCGAGGATCTTCAACACGACACTGGGCAGCGCGGCGAGTAGCCCGACGGACAGGGCGATGCCGCCGAGAAGGACCAGTTGCTCGTCCATTTCGAACCGGCGACCCAACAGGCCGCGGGGTCGCGGTCTGGGGAACGAGAAGACGCGGTCCATGGCGACTCCTTTCGCAGGGTGGCTTGGGTGATGGGCTGCCGATTGCTAGCGCTCGGGCGGCGGGGGGAGAGGGGCAGGAGCGGGCGGCGGGGGTGCCTGGCCCGCGGATGGCCCGGGCGGAGGCGGTGGGGGAGGAGCAGCACGTGACCCCGGCCGCGGAGGCGGTGCGGGAGGCCGCCGCGCGGCGCCCCCTCCGCCCCCGCTGCGTCCGCCCCCGCTGCGTCCGCCGCCTGAGGGGCCGCCACCTTGGCCACCGCCACGTGGGCCGCCGGTGCTGCCGCCGCCGGTCTGACCGGGACCGCCCCTGGAACCCGTCCCGCCGCTCGAGCCAGCCTGCTGGCCGCCGTCGCCAGAGGCGTTGTTGGTGCCGTCGGCAGCCGCCTGCGTGACCTGGTCGCGCACTTGGTCGGCGGCCTGCTTGACGGCCATCCCGGCCGCCACAGGTCCTGCTGCCCCACCAGCGGCACCAGCCCCAGCGCCGCCTCCGCCAGGGGAGGACTTGTTGGCGGCGCGCTGCTTCAGCTCGTCGTTGTCCTTCTTGGCGCCATCCCACCCAGCCTTGGTGTTGCGGTGACGCTGTGCCGCCTCACTCTTGGCCTGGTGCATGCTCTGGATCTCGTCGCCCACGAACGGCAGCCACTTGGCGACTTGGAAGGGCATGAGCAAGGCGATGAAGAACAACGCGAGGAAGGTGATCGCCCCACCGATAGCCCGAGGCAGCGTGATGGTGTCCAGGTCGGTGGCGCCGTCGAATATCGCTCCGGCCAGGGCCAGCGCAAGGTAGATCCCGAGCTTGCTAGCGATGAGCCCGCCCATGATCCCGACCCATTTGCGGATGTGGCCCCACAGGTCCTTGTCGACCAGGCCGCTGAAGACAACAGGCCCGAAGATGAGCCCCATCAGGATCAACGCCTCGCGCACGACAAGCATGACCCACAGGCCGAAGATGGAGAGCAGCAACATCACCAGGATCGGCATCGTAATGATCAGCCCCACGGCCGGCAGGAAGGTGTTGATGGCCACGAGGAAGGCGAATACGGCCAGACCACCGACGAATACTTCGGCGAGGTAATCACCGAGAATTGCCTCGGCGGAGCTATCGACAAAGTCCACCGTGTAGGCCACCGCAGCAGGAGCGAACGCCGTCACGGCGACCGACATCAACAGATAGCCGACGTTTTCCATCGCCGCCTGGCCGATGGGAACGCCGCGCACCACACGCTTCACCACCGATATCAGCCACATGACCATGGTCAGTACGGTGGCGAGCCCGAACACGAGCCCGTACAGGCGCAGGAACCCCGCATTCCCCCAGTCGATCTCAATAAAAATGGCTAGCCCCCCTCAGTCTTCCCAGTCTTCCGGCCATTCTTGGGGGCACTGGGCTTCTTGCCGGTGAGTTCTTCGCCGAATGCTTCGAACATGCCCTTGGTTCCGGCGCGGAGCTTGGACTCGATGTAGCCGAGTGGGTCAGTAGCGAAGTCCACAACCTCGGCCGTCGTCTCGACGGCGCCCTTGACAGGCGAGTTCTCATAAAGCCACTTGGAGCCCTCTTCTGCCTTTTTGCACGCAACGCCGCCGCCCGGCAGATTGCAAGGGTTGAAATCGTCCCAGTCGACGGCATGCGCTTTGGGAGCGGCCGGCCCGGCGACAATGAACGAGGCGGAGAGCAATGCGGCAACAAGCCCCTGGGCTAGCCACCGGCGCACATAATCAGCCTGCATATGGGGGAGCATCGAATTCCTCATTCGCAGAGCGCATCTGACTGGTGGATGATGGAGTCGAGTCAGCCGCAATCAGCGGGGTGGGCCCGTCCGCCCGGTTGATCGTCGCGACCTTCCAGTCGCTGTCCTGCCACTGCAAGATCAGCGTGTAGGTCGACCAGGTGCCCGATACCGGCATCGCCGACTTCTCGCTGGGGACACCGACGATCTCGCTCATCCAGACGTTGACCGTCGCCGTGTCCGAGGAGAAGGCGCTGACCCGCGTGCCAATCGGCGCAGAGCGCATTACCATCTCCGGCGCCGTCTTCGCGGTCACGCCGAGTGCGGCAAGCATCGCCTTGGTCGCGGTGTCGTCCTGTTCGAGCTGGCCCGGAAGTGCCGCGCGGGACATCACCGTCTGCAGCACCTGATGGCGCTGCGCCTCATCGGTGAAATAGCCGGGACTGGAGCGTGCCGTCTGGTAGTTGACGGCAGCAGCCACGGCGCCGTCCTTGGTCCGCGGGTATCCCACGGGCACGCCGTTTTTGACAGTGCGCGCCTTGGCGCCGGGACCGCTGCCGCCGGCCTGGCTCGCCGGCGTCGCCCCGGGGGACTGCGATGATCCTTGGTCCTGCTTTCCGCCCCCGCCGAACAGCATGAGCAGCATGCCGATCAGGAGGACGGCCCCAAAGATGATCGCGCCGATCTTCGCCCGTCGCCACGGGGACTGTGCCCCAATTCCGGGGACCTCGGCCGCCTTCGGCGTCAAATTCCGCGTACCGGACTGCTTCTGGTTCCCAGCCATTAGATTCCAAACCCGTAGACGATGGTGAAGAGCGTTGCCATGGATGCGACGGTGAACAGGCCGAGAAGAGAACTGGCGACCATTGTCTGTCCCTTCTTGGTTTCCATCGTGTTGTGCTGCTGATTGCCGACGCGGATATGGACGGCTCCTATGACGGCGCTACCAAGAAGGAAGAGGATGGCGCCCGCCATAATGACGCCGACAATGATCTTCGCTTTGTCGCCGACCTCGCCGAACACATCCCAGTTAGGCGAGATTCCGTCGACGAGGCCACCGATGCCATCCTTCTTGCCGGCCGCTATTTCGATCAAGTGCTGCGTTGCGTGCACGAATCCCTCCCAGGCTGCGGAAGCCTGCCCCAGTCCGCACGAGGACCTGGACATCCGGTCGTCAGTAGCGAGGAATTCGCGCCACGTGCCGAGAACATGGCACTTGGCAAGACGGGCTGCTGACTAGTTCACCGTCTTCGCCGGTGCGTTGACGCATCGGCGATTAAGTGCCATAGAATTCAACGCGAGTTGTCGATTCCCTGCTGCGTTCACTCGGCGCAGACGCTAGCCGCGCAACGCGCGGCTATGAACAGGCGCATTCGCAGCCCTGGGACGCCCGAGAATCCGGGCTCACCCCATGGCACGGGAATTGCGTTTTCCGTCCCTCGTGGCGGGACGCGCATCGACGACTGGGGATCGAAACATGAGCAAAGCCATCCGCATAGCGGCGGGCGGGGCCGCGGCGGTCTGCGGTGGTCTGCTCTTCCTGCCGCTCATGCTGGGCACCGGCGAGCGGGAGAGCGGCCCAAACTGGGAGGACGCCTGCACTCCGGCCGACCCGGCCGTCCCGGTGGCCGACGAGCAGGACGCCACCCCAAAACCAGCAGCAGGCGGACAGGTCCAGGTCCCCCTGAACCCACAGGGCAGGCAGAAGAGCGCCAACTGGAACAAGGAACAGCGGCACTGGGCCAGCGTGATCACCAACGTGGCCCGCAGCCGCGGCCTGCCGCCGCGCGCAGCGGTCATCGGCGTGGCCACGGCAATCCAGGAGTCCACGCTGGACAACATCGACTACGGCGACCGTGACTCGCTCGGCCTCTTCCAGCAGCGCCCCTCCCAGGGCTGGGGAACCGCCGCACAGGTCACCGACCCGGTCCACGCCAGCAACAGCTTCTACCGCCGCCTCGAGAAAGTGAACAAGTGGCAAACCCGCCCGCTCACCACGGCCGCGCAGGCCGTACAGCGATCCGGCCTCCCGAAGGAGTACGCCAAGTGGGAGAAGACCGCCGGAGAACTGGTCGTCAAGAGCTGGGGCAAGGACGCGGTGCTGACCACCACATCGGGGTGCGACCGCGTCGAGAACGCCGCCAACACCCGCGATGCCAAGGGCTCGGGAGCCTGGGCTCTGCCCGTCGAAAACTCTCGGGTCAGTACCCCCTACAAGGCCGGTGGGGGGATCTGGTCCTCAGGCAGCCACACCGGAATCGACTTTCCCGTCCCCACCGGCACCCGCGTCCAGGCCGTCGGCACAGGCACCGTGGTCGAGGCCGGCTGGGGCGGCGCCTACGGCAACAACGTCGTGATCAAGATGAGCGACGGCAAGTACACCCAGTACGCCCACCTCTCACGCATCACCGTGTCCAAGGGGCAGAAGGTCACCGCCCGCCAGCAGATAGGCCTGTCCGGCGCCACCGGCAACGTCACCGGCCCCCACCTGCACTTCGAAGCCCGCACCGGACCCGCCTACGGGTCCGACATGAATCCCGCCGGCTACCTCCGTGGCCACGGACTGTCGCTGTGACCTCATGAAGGAGGAGAGCTGCCGGCCCAAGGCGCCGGACGGCCCGCACACACCATGAACACCACCACGCGCCACCAGGTCCGCATCACCAGCGACGGCCGGCTGTACATCGATGCCGAACCCCAGCACGTCCCAGACGGTGTCGAACCCTCTCAGGTGGCCATCCACGTCCTCCACGTCGAAGCAGCTGGACGCGGTGAACCGGTCCTGGCTGAGGTCCAGGACGACCGCAGCAACTCCCAGTTCGACATGGAGGTTGGCCCTGACGGATCTACCCAGGCACCGGGCAGTACTCCCGCGCCCGCCTCGCGCCAGGGCGCCTCCTACCTCGAGCGCCTTGCCGCGGCCCAAGCGGCCGGGCGCGCCCACGACTTCACCACGGCCATTCCCGCCGCCGACGAGATACTCCAGCAGCTCACCGCCGAACTCGGCGACACAGCGCAAGAGACTCTCGAAGTCGCCCAGTTCCGCGCCGACCTCGCGTTCCTCAGCGGTGACTTCGCCTACGCCACTTCCTCGTGGACTTGGCTCGCACTCGCCTGGTTCGACCGGCTAGGGCCGGGCAAGCGACGCACTCAGGAAGCAGCGAGCAACGCCGCAGCCGCGTGGATGCGGCTGCCGCCCAGCGACGCGATCGGCCTGGGACCCGACCTGGTCAACATGCTGCTCGAAGTTGCCGCGCCCGAACGCACCGCGACCATGCGCGCACAGATCCAGATGCGACTGCAGGAGATCATCCGCTAGACGAGGATCAACACCAGATGGGTCTTGACAACGTAGTGATCGCCCCAACTGCTACAGTCGCCACAGGCCTGAACAGACCAACTCACCGTTGTTCAGGCGTGCAACCATGGAGGCAGGAGGAGGGAGAGTATGAGCGGTTGGCGTCTCCTGACCCCTTTCGTCTATCTCATCTTCACCATCGCGGGTCTCATCCTGTTCATGGCCGCCCTGATCCTCGCCAGCGACGGCATGAGCATTGACCTGATCGAGGCACTGGCTCTGCTCGCAGCCTGTCTCACTGTCCTCCTCATCACCCACCGCCTCGACACCGGCCGGTGGTTCAGGTGGTCGCGGCGCTGACCTACGAGGTGCCGGCTACCGGCACCTGTCACCGATAGCCAGCATCACGACTGGCAGACTGGGCGGCCTGCTGGCCCTCCTGCTGGGCTTGGTCATGCTGCTGCGGCGTAGCGGACGCGCTGGTCTGGCGGTCACGTGAGGCCTGCACCGCCTCTACCGCTGCACTGCGAGCCGCAGACATCTGCTCGGGTGAGGGGACGCGGCTCCCCACATAGGCCGCATCGATGCCCTGCGCGTCCAGCCACGCGCGCATGGCGGCCCGCTCGGACTCGGGCAGTACGAGCAGCCGCTGCAGCACACCACTGTCGGGCCCCTCTGTCTCCGGCGCGGCGCGCGCGACGCGCTCGGCCATCGCCACAATCGCGCTCCGCACCTCCTCGGCTTGCTCTGCGGCAACACCGAACCCGGCGAAGCCGGTCTGAGGCATCCGCGTCACCCGCGCCAGACTGCGGTGCATACGCAGGAACGGACCAGCAGGGTCCTGCGTGGGCAAATTCCGTGCCTCGCGCTCGAGGACCTGAACGGTGAGCTTGTCGAATGCCCGGGTCCCCCAGTGCCGTTCCTGCATGGTCAGGTCGACGAAGTCACGGGGGTCGAAGCGTCCGCGGACAGCCTGCAGGGAGCGCACCGCCAAGGTGGTCATGGAGCTGACGGGCAGCTTCTCCAGCCCCTGGACCTGCACCGGGTCGTTGTACTGCGGCATGCGCGCCGTGGTGAGACGGATCGGTGGCTCCTCGCCGTGGCGCTGGCCTGGGCCTGTGAACTGCACAGCACGGTAGGTTCCCGGCCCCCCAGCTCCGACAGGATCGGCCCTTACCTCGTAGCCGACGAACTGCAAGGCGCTGGTGATGAGTTCCATCACCCGGTCCGCATCGTGAGCTTGCTCGGTCATGAGGTTGATGTCGCCCACCTGCCGCCGCAGCGCCTGGTGCGCAGCCAGTGCGAGGCCCCCGCCGAGCTCGAGGCGCACACCGATCCCCTCGTGTACGGCGGCGGAGGCGATCTCAGCGGCATGGAGAGCCCTCGGGACGTCCCAGATCACCGCTGGTCACCCGCTCAGCTCAGGGAACCGGTTCTCCCAGGCCCCGCTGACGGGCGGCGGAAGGAGCTCGGTGAGCGCTGGCCACGCGTCGATGAGTCGCTGCGGGTGGAGGAGCTCAGCCTGTTCGGCAGGGCTTCCCGACACGAGGACACGCGCATACAGCTGCACCAGATCTTCCTCGGCGTCCACCCGCGCAGGGAGACCGGCGCGCCAGGCCTCAGGGAGATCGACGGGACCGGCCGGACCGCGGAGATCTCCCCACGATGGAACGATCTGGAACGGGCGAGCCAGGTGCCAGTCCGGACTGTCTGCCCTGGCGACAGCCTGAGCGATATCAGCGTCCAGCCGGCTGCTGAGGTCCCGTGCCATGGATGCGCGCGTGGCCTCCGCGCGACTGAAGTCGATCTCAGGTTCTGCTGCCATCGAGAACATCCCCACTTCCCCAAGGGTGCGACGGGGCAGCCGACGGCCGCCCGCTCAGAAGGTCGAGCCTACGCGGCAACCGATACGTCTCTACTGCAGCCGAGTTGAGGGATGCGAGCTACGGGAAAGGAACGGGCTCGTGCTCCCACGCCGCGGAATATCAGCCGCGGAACGTAGGACGGCAATTCGGGCAAAAAGGAAAGAGACCAGCCATACCCGCACCCCGAAGGGCTGCAGGATTTCGCTGCTCAACTCGTCGGAAGAGCCTGTGAGATGGCTGGTCTCGCTTCTCAGTTAAGCACACCTCGAACACCGACCGTCAAACCCGCCAGCCGCAAGACACTCAACAACAGTGACCCGGCACCGGCGGGACGAGGCATGCATGTCGGCGAACCCGTACCCAGCGGCGCCCCCTCGATGGACCAACTCAAGGCCCAAAACGTCCACCCGTGAACCCAGGGACCCAGCGACGGCGCCCACCCACACGCCAATGGTGTTCCCGCCTCGAGGGACGCCCGAGGAAGTTTTTGCAGTCCCCGGACTCACCCCTTGGACCACCCCCAGCGATCGGCTTGTTGCCGGACGAGCCCGCAGCGGAGCCTGCTAGCAGTCCGCCGTCCTCGTCCGAACGGAGTGTGGCCATGGCCGAGCCTGGCACCCAGACCGCCGCCTGGGCTGAACGGATGGAGCTCCTGAAGGACTCCGCCCAGCAGCGTGTCCTCGGAGCGCCGATGCCCGCCCCGGCCATGGAACAGCTCCTGGCGGACGGCAAGGCGGCCTCGCTGGGACGCTTCGAAGGGAGTCCGATCCGGTACTTGGACCGCTGGTGGCGCCTCAGCGAAGCCGGGTGGGTTGCCCTGGACGAGGCCGGCAGCGCACAGCTCGATCTCCATGCCGAGCGCTACCGCGCCGCGACCGGCGCAGTCGAAGCCGGCACCGCCGAACCGGCTGCCACCGCTCCCACGCCGCGAGACACCACCACGCCGCCCGCCCTTCCGCGCCAGGGGCCGGCATGAACAACGAACGATTCGGCGTGCCCCAGCACGAACTGAACGTGGTCAGCAGCCTGTTGCGCGACCGGCGGGTCGCCTTCGAACAACTGGTCGACTGGGGGCGTAGAGAGCCGCAGTACTGGCTGAGGCCTGAGCACTTCCAGACGGGCTGGCTCGGCGACGCGTACCGCGTGCTGCTCTCCGGCGGACTCGACGAAATCGACCAGAGCCTTCAGGCATACCCGAACGCCGACCCGGCGCAGGTAGCCGCCGACGTAGTCGTGCAGCGCCTCTGGACGCAATACCAGCAGATGGCCGAAAGCGGTGACCCCGGGGCCCGGGCGACCCTCCACGACCGAGAGTTCTGGACGAATACCTACAACGGCCTCCGCCAGCTGTCAGACGCATCCTGGCCCGCTGACCCGAGCGACGCACGCCACGATGCCTACGTCGTCGTGCAGGCCGCCCAGTACCCCTCCGCCACCGAAGGCGTGCCCTTCCAACTGGCCCAAGGACGCCCGTACGACGAGGTGACCCAGCACAGAGAACTCTCCGTCATCGGAGCCGTGCTCAACGACCCCGCTCGGGCCCTGCAGTTCCGCTACACGCCCTCCAACCCCGACGCGTCGCCCTACTGGCTGCAACCGCAGGACTTCGGCGACCCCTCCACCGCGGAGATCTGGGACGCCCTGGTCACCGGTCCCGATCCCGCCATCGCCCTCCCCGCAGCCACAGACCCCAACCTGACACCGGAACAACGCACACAGGCCATGGTCCAGCACGTCTACCGACGCCTTTGGTACAACGACTACCACCGCTCCGGAGCTGACCCGGCCGCACAGGCCCGACTGGAGAACAAAACCAATCAGGCCATAGCGCAAATCCTGGTCAAGGCCAGCCAACCCGACTTCAGCCCCAACCCGGACAACGCGAGCCTGTACGCCGTCAACTTCATTCTCGAGCCCAGCATCCCAGCCGCCGTCGACGCCCTGGCCGGCCAGGTGCGCCGCGACGGGCGCGCCGACGCCTCGCTCTACCAGGTGGCCGTGCAGCTCAGCACGCACGAGCACGCCCTGGATCAGCTGAAGGAACGCCTCGACCACTCTCCCCGCACACTCGACAACTACGGTGCAGCTGAACCCGCCGCCACGCCCTCGCAGGAGGAAGGCCCCCGCTACGCCTCCCGGGACGTCGAGCGGCGGGTCCTGATCTCACTGATCAGAGACCCCGCTCAGCTCAACGATGGCGGACGGGTGCAGAGCCTGGCCGCTCAAGACTTCACCCAACCCGAACACGCATACCTCTTCAAGGCGATCCAGTCCCTGCCCCAGCACGCTGCGCAGGACACGTGGGTGGTGGCCAACCAGGCACGCCAGCTCGCCATCCGAGACCAGGCACCCCGCCTGGACGGGTACGAGCTGGAAAACATCATGCGCGCCGCAACCTCCCTGCCTCCCGTCCCCCCAGCACAGCAGAGCGCCGGCCACCTCATCACCCTGACTGTGCGCCGGACATCGCACGAAGCCAGCACCGCCATAGCAGCAGCCGCGCAGCAGGCCAGTCTCGATCCGCGGCACCTGATCGAGCAGAGCCGCGCCCAGGTCCAGCAAGCCACCCACGAAGCACTGCGCTACCACGACCAGTCAGTACCAGCCCAGACCATGCACTCCGCACCCGGGGCCAATGTCGCTTGATCAGCCCGCGCAAGACTGAAGGGATGGACCGTGGTTGCCGATGAGCCACAGCCAAGCCAGGCTGCTGCAGACCAGCCGGACGACAGCATCCAGGCCGCAATTCGGTGGTTCAGCCTGGACACGGCGGCCACGCGTCAGGCCATCCCGCGCCCTGACCGCCCGCAGCCGACGGGACCGGGCACGCTCCTTGCTGACGCCACATACGACTTGCAGTTCGAGCGCCTGCTCCCTGGGGAGGGGCGCGAGCGGGCCCTCGTCGATGCGCAGGCAACGTGGCTCATCCGGCGACTGCCCGCTGGCCACCAGCCGCCCTCGCTTGACAGTGCCCAACAGGCCGGGCGTGCCTGGGGCGTGCTGATCGCTGCCCACACCGATGTCCTCCCCACCCAGGACGTGCTGACCGCGGTGGCACGCCGCACGGGCATGTCAGTTCGCGCCGCAGACCAGATCATTGCGCAGGCGCGCACTACCAGCGCCGCATACAACCGCGCCACATCCCTCGTGCCCTACGATCACGCCCCAGACGAGGCCCTTATAGCCGACTGGAACCGGCTCGCCGCATGTGGCCCCGAACTGCCCGATGCCGCCGAAAGAGCCCATGACCTCCTCGAACTTCTCGCGCCGCGCATCACGGGGGCCGATGACTACACCTGGATGAACCCCACCGCCCGGCAGGTCGCTCACCTGTACAACACCATCGTCCAGGCCCAGCCCATGCTGCCCTCGCTATCGAGAATCATCCCCGATAAAGGCGCACCAAACGCCGACGCGGGCCAGGACCGCCTCGTAGAAATGCAACAGCAAGGTGCGCTGACCTCCGCCACGACAGCGGCCGCTCGCGCCCAAGCAGTGCTGGACTGGGCCAACAGAGCAGGCACTCCCAACCTCGCCCGAACCAACGCGTTGGAAGCCGCAGGACCAGGGATGCGCACCATCCTCGAGCTGAACCGCGCACTCGCCGCCCTGGAACCCGCGCAGAGCCGCCCTCTGGAGCTCGTGCTCGCCCCCCAGCGTGTCGCCCAGGTCGTCGAGGCGTTCGACCGCCTGGTGGCGCGGATATCGGAAGACCCCCACCTTCCCAGTCCGCTCCCGTCAGCCACGCACCGCCCCGGACGACATCCCCACGCCAGTGAGCGCCACCACCAGCCCCCCGCACCCGGACCCGGAGGCGGAACACCACGGCCGGCTCCCTAACCGGGCTGGCCATGCGCCGTCGTCCGAACCAGCCGGACCAGGCTGATTCGCTCCGTTCTACTGCCACCCGCTGTGGCTGACCCCCACGCTCCGCTACGCTCGGAGTGGTCAGCCGCAGGAGGAGGTTCCCATGAGCAGCCGTGAGTGGACCATCGACGGGATCGCCCACGCGATCGGCGTGCCAGAACAGCGGCAGAAGTTCCTGCGCGACATAAACCTCACTCCGCTCGCGGACTTGCCCGCGGTCTTGGACCGCTGGGTTCGGCACGTGATCGCTCTCGAGGCCGCGAAGCCGGGCATCCAGGCACTTCATGCGGCCGCGGCCGCGGGCGAGGACCTGCCAGCCGAATTCCAGCACTCCGACGAGGCCGCGTCCGTTATGGAGCAGTGGCGCGTCCAGGCCCAGCAGGCTCGCGGAGCCGCGTGACCTGGACGTTCGTACGTAGCCCCCACACCATTGATCAGCTAGCGGGGTTGCCCGCCGAGGCCCGCGCAGCGGCCCTGGATCTCATCGATCGCCTGGAGACGGATCCGTACGGCAACTCGGCCTCCTACGGTGAAGACGACGGCATGACGCGGCAGACCTGGTTCGCTGACTGGGGCACCATGGTGATCTTGTGTAATCCGGTCACTCGTCGCATCACACTGCTCGCCGTGGTGTGGACGTCCTGACCTCGATAACTCCGGCTCCGCTGGGCGCCGCCCGGCCGCGAGCTGAGGGTGGACATCCTCCGGCCGCCCGCACACCTACTCAGTGTCGTCGAGGCGGGAGCCCTTGTGGGAAGGTGCTTCACTTCCCACAGCGGCCGGGGGAACCGGTCGACGCTGCTTCCCAGCGAGATCCACATACTCAAACAGCATGTGGATCTTGGTACCTGAGCGGAACTGGACGCCGCACCCGCGGTACATAAGCCGGCACCTCGCGGTCACTGTACGAATAGGCCGCTCTTCCGCCGCCTCGGTCATCAGTGCGGGAGGCAACTACGATCTCGCCATGGCCAAGCTATTCACGCACCGATTGCGAGTGCGCTACAGCGAGTGTGACCAGCAAGGCGTGGTGTTCAACGGTCACTACCTCTTCTACTACGACGTCGCCGTGACCGAGCTGTGGCGGGAGGTCATCGGGGACTACGCGTCCATGGTTGAGGGCGGAGCCGACCTAGTCGTGGCAGAAGCGCGGATTCTCTACCGCCTGGGGGCGCGCTTCGATGAGCTGCTCGACATTGAGATGCCCATCACCCATCTCGGAACAACGAGCATGATCGTGCGCCCGGTGTTCAAGGTCGGTGAACGGCTCGTCGCAGAGGGTGAAGTACGGCACGTATTCATCGATCCCGCGACCAGCAGCAAGAAGGAGATGCCCACCGCGGTTCGTTCGGCCCTCCAGCCCTACACCTCAGCAGGGTAAGAGGACCAGCACAGCAGCACGCGCTTCGCAAGCCCGATGATCAGCGGTGGGTCACGCCCAATAACTGATGAAAGGCCCCTGGCTCACGCCTCGGGGCCTTTTTCAACGAGTTCTTCAGCGGTTGGACGAAGTGAGAGCCGGCCCGTCCCGTCAAGGGCATCTTCGGCGTCGCGGGCGATGACCTTCGGGCACCCCCCGAGGGTTGACGCCCCTGAGATTCCCACCCGTGCCCCCGTACAGGCCGTCCGCGCGTACCGGGTCCTGTGGACCGGTGAGATCTGCGGCCGGATAGAAGCCGGTCACGCGGTTGCTGCTGGCCAGCACCACCCGCTCGGTCCCTCCGCGCCGCGCCGCTTCCAGGACGTGCTGGGTGCCGAGCACGTTGGCTTCGAGCAGGCGGCGCCGCCTCCACGGCGGCCGCGTCCCGCAAGGCCACGGTGTGCACGTCCTCATTTTCAGCCTCCGGCCGAAGCGGCACATGGTCGAGCAGGATCAACCGCGCCGCCTCGTGCTGCAGCGCCTCCCTTACCACGGAACCGATGTTCCCCGCCGTGCTGGGGCCCGCACCTTTTTGCAATTGCCGCAACTCCATTGCATATGCTGCAAGCCAGTGTCTATAGTTGAGACCATGTCGACGAGCACCCTGGAGTCGCTGCGGCGATCCGTAGACGCGCTACTGAAGGCCACGGGCCAGACTCAGGTCGAGCTGGCCGCAGGCATCGACCTCCCCCACTACGCCGTCAGTCGTCGCCAATCCCATTCGCCGTGGAGCTTTGACGAGGCGGACCGAATCGCCGTGCACTTCGGCGTGCCCGTCCTCAAGCTTCTAGCCGGCCCCGCGGAAGCGTGCGAAGCCCTCGCGAACCGCCTGGGGTACTCGTTGCCCGAGCTGCTCGCAAACCCGAGCCTGGCCACCGCCAACTCAGCCCCGGTGGCGCAGAACCCCGCCACCGACGAGCCCTTGGTCCCGGCATCGCAAGTCGCCCCAGTCCAAGAGGACTCGGCTGATGAAATGGAATGGCTTACCCAGCCCGAGCCCTGCGTCCTGTGTGGCTTCCCGGCCACGACGCGACTTCAGGGCTTCGTCCAGCACCCCACCGCCGACGACTGCCAGGCCGCACGGCAGGCGAGCCAGCCGACACCCAGTGCGAGCCCCGCCAGCGAGGCCGCACCGCAGCCTCAGGATCCGCCGACTGAGTCGGCCGCGCGCACTCGAGGAGTCCGCCGGAACCGGGACACCCGGCCCGGACGCCCGCGGCAGGAACGCGCGGACACCACAGCGGCTGGCATCACCTTCCTGCACCACAACGTCCGGGCCGCCCTGGAGAGCCACGGTGGAGACATCGAGGCCGCCCAGGAGTACCTGCTCCCGAAGGCCATTCCGCATGCCGTGGAACTGCTTGACATCACCCGCAGGGGCGGCCGCTATGACGTTGTTGCCTACCCGTGGCTTCCCGAGATCTTCGACAAGCCGACCAACGACAAGGCCGATCAGATCTGGGAGGCGCGTCCCAAGTGGACTCGCCGCCGGGAAACCCTCCCGCCGGGTACCCACACGATCGACGAGCTGGACATGAATGGTGCCTATCTCAGTGCTCTCAAGACGCACTTGCCGCTCGGCGAACCCGAGCACACCACCGGCCCGATCGATACCCAGAAGGAACGGCGCGCCGGAGTCCACCTCGTGACGCCGGGAGAGTGGGTGCACGAGCACCTGCCCAACCCCATCGGAGCCCGCGATGAACCCGGACCACTGTGGATCACGGAACCCACACTGCGGCTGCTCAAGCGCCTATCGACCGACAAGTACCACCGACTGTGCGCTCCCCCGGAGATCCACGAATCATGGACCAGCGGCAGCACGGAACACCTCTTCGAATACTTCCGGGCGGCGCTCACGCAGGTGCGCGAGGAGGCGATCGCCAGCCATGACGATCTCACCCTGGAATATGTCAAGGCGATGTACTCCAAGTTCGTCTCCACCCTGGGCCACTCGAACTACCAACGAGACATCATCCGCCCCGACTGGATGCACATCATCCGGTCACAAGCCTTCTCGAACCTCTGGGGGAAGGCGTACAAGGCAAACGAGGTCGGAATGCACGTCGTTAGGGTCATGGGCACCGACGAGCTCCACGTCATCGGCGACTGGCGCAACGTCTTCAACGAGGGACGCGCCGTGACACAGGTCAAGCTCAAGGACCAGCACACGATCACCATCGGCTCAGAGGAGTAGACGTGCCCGGCAGGACCATTGACTTCGGGCACTACGGCGCGAAGGGGGAGCGGAGCAGTCTCGCTGTCGCGCGAGTCCTTGACTCGCTGGCCGGCGGAATCTCCTCGCCGGTGACCACACGCCGCGGCCTCACCGCGCGCCTGCGCTACATGACCCGCTCGGAGCACGCCCGCAGGGCCATGATCGATGAAGGACTCAAGCCGAGTGCCAAGACACTGGCGAGGTGGCTCGAGGGAACCCAGACCCCCAGAGCCGCTAACCTCACGCTCATTGACCAGACGTATCGCCGCATGCGACGGCGCAACGTCGCTCGCTACCTCCTGCAGCGGCTCAACGCCAGCGGTGGCACGCGCGTCGAGATCCATCCGGCCGACGACAGTCAAGTGGCTCCGCGCCACCGGCGCCCGGACAGGCGCCTGCGCCGGATCAACATCCGCCGCTGGGACCGCATCGTCGAGGCATGGGCGGACGGTGGCTGGGAGAGGGGCATCGAAGCGCCCCTCGACGATGCGTGGATTGACGAGCTCAGCGACGCCATCGGCTCCGACTGGGGCGCCTACGAGTACACCAAGTCGCTCGGCTTCAATGCCTGACCCCAGCTGAGAGCACGCCGCAATCGGCGAGTTCCTTCAACCGCGGCCCGCGCCCCTGAACCGGGAGCGCGGGCCGCCGGCGTTCCTGCTCCGTGCCCGACGCGTGCCTCGGTCTACTTAGTCCCGCTTCTCGGGACGTGCTTGGCGATTGCGACCTCACCAGGTGGGACGGCGCGGTCCTGAGGCGGACTCGACGGCGCCGAGAGATAGAGGCTCAGCATGCCGGGCCGTCTTCTCGCGGGCGCCGACGCCGGCAGCTACCAGCCACCCGGCCACCCGGCCACCCATGAGCCTGCACCACCAGGAATGGAGTTCTATCCGATGCCCAAACTGCGCAAGACCCTCGCTGCTGCCACCGTCGGACTTGCAGCTGTGGCGGGCAGTGTCATGACCGCGCCCGCCGCCAACGCCGCCACATCTCTGTGCGGCTCCAGCTATGGCTACGTCGGTAAGCACGCAATGACGCGGTACTCCGGCGTCGGTGGGCCGCGGATCGGCGGCTACGTGTACGTCTACTACAGCAGCAAAACCCAGCACAACTGTGCGATAGCTAAGCCTGTCTCCGAACTTCGTGGTTCAGCTCGGAAGCTCGGAGTCGGACTGTACAGCCCCGCCTACAGGAGGGGGCACTCCGACGGTTACAACTCGTGGGAGAACTACCGGCGCTGGGCAGGACCGGTGTACGTCAAGGCACCACACTCCTGCATCAACCTGGTCGGCGACGTCTCCACAACCCTCGCCCACTACAGCGTGAACAAGAAAGGCGTTCACTGCGATTGATCACAGGGGGTAGTTCGATACGGCGAGAACCCCCGGGGTCAAGTTAGGAACGCACCGGCCGGGTGCAGGGGCCGCACCCCGCTTAACCGGGTTGCGGCCCTGCACCCGGCGGAATGCTCACCCGCCCGGTCAGCGGCTTCACGACGTCGCCTCCGGGTCACGTCCCTCCTGCGAAACCCACGGCGTGCAGGTGAACGCACCCCTCGGCGTACGCAGCGAGGCGCAAGCCCTCGACCCGCGGCCGAGTCGACGCCCTGGTCACCAAGGTGCTCAAGGCGGCGGCCGCGATCAACGCCGACCCGGGCGCCACCTTGTATTGGGTCCAGGAGATCCGCGCGGTGGGCGCCTACGCCGAGCCCGCAGCGGACCCGCTCCTCGCTCGACCGCTCGCGCTCGCCGGACGCAGCAAGGCCGTACGCCTGTTCACGCTGGGCGAGGACACCGACGGACCGGTGCTCTTCCGCGGGGAACGCGACCTAGAGTGGCCGGAACCGGCCAGGAGTTCAGTTCTGGACCGGGCTCGCCGCCGGCCGCTCCCTGGTCGCGGTGTCCGTCGGCACCCGGCGCAACACTGCCGCAACCACCGCGGCACCCATCGCCAGCACCGCTGCGCTCACCGCTGCCGCCACCCGCAGCCCGTCCGTGAACGCCTGCCCGGCCGCCGTCAGGACCTCGGCGGGCAGCTCACTGGCCGCGCCCTTGGCGCCGCCGAGCGTGGACCGGGCGGCCTCCGCCGCCTCGGACGGCTCGGCGTCGTGCGGCAGCACGCCGTCCATGCCCTGCCGGTACACGAAGGTCGCACTGCTGCCCAGGAGTGCGATGCCGAGGGCGATGCCGAGTTCCTGGGTGGTCTCGGTGATCGCGGAGGCGGCGCCTGTGCGTTCGGCCGGTGCGGCCCCGACCACGACGTCGACGCCGAGGGCCAGGACGGGCATGAGACCGCCGAAGAGGAACACCAGGGCACCAATCACGATCACCAGCTCGGCACCAGTGCCACCGAGCAGTGCCAGTGCGGCGAGTCCGAGAGCGGCCAGCGCCATGCCGCCCGCGAGCACCGAGGCCTGGCCCACCCGCTGCGCGAGGGTCGGGACGAGCACCGTCGTCACCGCCCCGGCCAGGAACGGCGGGAGCGTCCACACGCCGGCCTCGAACGGCGCCAGGCCGAAGACGAGTTGCAGGTGCTGCAGGGTCAGATAGCCGATTCCGCCGACGGCGACCGCGCCGACGGTGAGCGCGAGCAGCGCGACACGGACCGTGTTCCGACGGAACAGCGTGACATCGATCAGCGGGTTCGCGGTGGTGCGCTGCCGCTGTACGAAGAGCAGACAGCCGAGTGCGCCGGCGGCCATCGCCAGCACCGGCCACAAGGTCAGGCCGCTCTCCGCGACCTTCTTCAGGCCGTACATGCCGCTGAGCACCGCCACCAGGGCGACCATGGCGCTCGTCAGGTCGAGCCGCCCGGGCTGCGGGTCACGGTACTCGGGCAGCACCGTGGGCCCCGCACTGAGCAGCAGAAGCATCACCGGCACGCCGATCAGGAACGCCGCGCCCCACCAGAAGAATTCAAGGAGCGCGCCGCCGACGAGCGGCCCGATGGCCGAGCCCGCCATGAAGCTCATGAACCACAGGGAGATCGCTCTCGTCCGCTGCTGCGGATCGCGGAACATGTGACGGATCAGGGAGACGGTCGACGGGGCGAGCGTGGCACCGGATATGCCCAGCAGAGCGCGGGCCGCGATGAGCAGCTCCGCACTGGTGGCGAACGCGGCGAGTACCGAGGCCACGCCGAACCCGGCGGCGCCGATGAGGAGCAGCCGCCGACGGCCGATCCGGTCGCCGAGCGTGCCCATCGTGACCAGGAAGCCCGCAATCATGAAGCCGTAGACGTCGACGATCCACAGCAGTTGGGAGCTGCTCGGGCCCAGTTCCATGCTGAGCGCGGGGACCGCCAGGTGCAGCACCGTGAGGTCCATCGACACGAGCATGGCGGGCAGGCTGAGCAACGCGAGGCCGATCCACTCCCGCCTCCCGGCCGGGGAATGGTCGACTGACTGACGCGTGGGCAACTGATGTCTCCTTCGGCCCTTGCGGATCCCTCTTCGGCCCTGTGGATCCCTCGGATCGTGCGGGTCAGGCCTTGGTGCGGGCGGGCTCGCCCAAGTCGGCCCGGGTCTCGGCCCAAGTGGCCCGCCGGGCGACAGTCACGCGAGGATCGACGCGGCAATTACCACGTTTTCCCGGGCGGCTGTGACTCCCCCCATAACCGAGACCCGGCGCGTCAAGGCCGGGGGAGTGCGGGCCCGCCGTGACCGAATCAGGAGACACCAGCACATTCATTGTTCGGCACCCCTCTCAGGCGCACAGAGTTCGCTCGGCGGTCGTCAGGAGGGTGTCGGCGACCTGCTCGACCGGCGCGTTCCGGCCGGTGTACAGCAGGTCGAAGCTGTCGAAGCCGGTCAGCAGCCAGAGCACGTCGGCAGCCTGCTCGGCGGTGGCGTCCGGGCGCAGCAGCCCCTGCTCCGCCAGTCGGTCCGCGAGGTGCGCCATGCCTGCCGCCCGGCCTTGTTCCAGGCGCTGGACCGCCCCGCCGACCGCGGCGGCGTCCAAGAGCGCCATGGAGTGCAGCGCACGCAGCACGTCCCGGTGCGCGGCGTACATCTCGACCACGCCCCGGATGCAGCCGCGCAGCCCCTGGCGGGCGTCGGGGTGGTCCGCGATCTCGATCATGGACTCGAATCCGCCGCGCTGCAGGAGGTCGGCGCCGACCGCGTCGAACAGTCCGGCGCGGGAGCCGAAGACCAGGTACACGGTGGGGCGCGCCACCCGTGCCGCCTGGGCGATGCGGTCGATGCTGACCGGTTTCGCCGGCGCCTCGCGGAGCTGTTCGCAGACGGCATCGAGGATGCGGCGCCGGGTTGCCTGTGCCGTCTCTGCGCGCAGGCGCTGCTCGTACTTCCGGGTCGTCATGGCCCCATCGTAGTTCACTTGACAGAGTGTTTTTTGAAAGACAGAGTGTCTTCCGAAATGAGCCCGAGAGTCGGTGACAGTGACCCGGCTGCTGGAGGAGGAAGAGTGGCCGCGCAACAAGTGATGATCCGGTGGAAGGTCACAGCCGATGCGCTGGAGCGGCATCAGGAGATGCTCCAGACCGTCTACGCGGAGCTGGAGTCGGTCCGGCCGGACGTCCTGCGGTACGACACGTACCAGCTCGAGGACAAGGTCACCTTCGTGTCCTTCGTGGAGCTGGCCAACGGCCCGGGCGTGCTCGGCACTCTCGACGCCTTCCAGCGCTACCGGGCGGCACTCGACGCGATGTGCGAGGAACCCCCCTCGCTCACCGCGCTCGAGTGCGTCGGAAGGTACGCCGCCGAAAAGTGACCAGCCGCCCACCGGCGCCCGCGACAGGCCTTCGCCCCGCACCGAACAGCCCCCGTAACCGGCACAGCCACACCGCACCAAGCATTCGCCCCGTCAACAGCATCAGTTCCGGAGAGGCAGAATCACCATGGCTTCATCGCCCGAGCAGACCCCGGTCAAGGTCGCGATCATCGTCGGCGCCACCCGTCCCTGCCCGCAAGGCCGACGCCGTGGCCGACTGGGTCGACGGCATCGCCGCGGGGCGCGAGGAAGCGACCTTCGAGATCGTGGACGTCGCCGACTACGCCCTGCCGCGCAGCTTATCGAAAAGGCCCATCGGGTCAGCCTACGGATATCTGGCCGCACTCCACCTCGCCGCGATCCTCATCCGGAGGTGATGCGGTGAATTCAGGTCTTGTTAGGTAATTTTCTGCAGCTATGGGTGCTCTGAGGACGTTATTCGGCAGGTTGAAGCCGTCGACGAGCATCCGGGAGTAGGGGAGGATTTTCGCGCACAGGTCGTCTATCGTCCCGGAGATTCGGGTGATGTGCTCGGTGCGGAGTACTCCGTGAGCGAGGTACCAACCGCTGCGCTTGTCGACTTCCTGAAGGCCGTAGAGGGCGGCGAGCAGGCGTAGTGCGTGGCCGGCGTCTGCGGTTGCTGCCTTGTCCGCTGCGGCCATAAGTGCGCTGAGAGCCAGTCGGCTGCCGTGGCTGCGTCCGAGGTCAAGGGCGTCGTTGATGGTGCTGTTCCAGGCGTCGAAGGCGGTGACGCTGGGCTGGCGCAACTGTTCTTTGAACCTCCGTTTGGCGGCAGCGTGAAGGGTGTGTTCGCTGTGGGTGAGGAGGGAGAGAAGGAAGGCGGGGTCATCAAGGCGGGCGTCCTCGGGATGGATTGTCTCGGGCGGGGTGGTTTCCGGCATGGTGATGAGTTCTCCGGCTGCTTGGCTCAGCAGGACGGTGTTGTCGCCTTCGGCGGTGGCGACTCCTTGGGCGGTGCCGATGTAGGCGGCGATGCGGTTCACTGCGAACATGCCCTGGGCGCCGCAGCGTTGTTGGCATTCGGCGAAGGTTTCGGTGGCTGTCCAGGTGGCGACCGCTTTGGTCACGCTGATGAGCCGGTTGACGGCGGCCGCGCCGTGCCGGTCCGCCTGGGCATAAGCCTGCTTGGCCTGGTTGACGAGCAGTGTCATGGCGTAGGTGCTGGCCAGTGCGCCGAAGAGTGAGCGCTGGTGGTTCCGGTAGGCGATCGTGGGTACGGGGTGCGAGCCTGGGGCGTAGGTCAGCCGCTGGTGGGAGTAGCGGATGGCGATGTAGGTGCTGGCGCGCGCGCAAGCGACGAGAGCGCCGGTGAGGCAGAGCCTTCCGGGGATGACGCGGTCGATGGAGTGCAGGAATCTGGTTCGTTGATCAGCGATCATGCTGTGGAATCGGCCGTCGTCGGTGAGGTGGCCCATCTTTCCGGACAGCAGGCTGCGGCGTGGGATGCGGACGTGGTCGAACCAGGTGACGCCGTTGTCGAGGACGGCGCCAGGCTTCTCGGGAAGCTTACGGGCTCGGATTCCCGGGCGGAGACCGTTCTCGTCGCTGATGCGGACAATGAACGGCAACACGCCGTGATCAGTGTCGCCGACCTTGAGGCGGGCAAGGACGATGGCGATTTTCGGGATGTCTGTGAGCCCGGTGTACGGCATGAACTTCTGTGCCTGCGCGCTGGGCGTGTTCAGTACGAATTCCCGGGTCTGTGGGTCGTAGCTGGCTTCGGTCTGAAGGGCGGCTGCGTTGGTGCCGTAGCCGAGCTCGGTGACCATGAACACGCCCACGGAGCTCATCGTCTCCAGCTCTTCGAGGTAGTCGTCGAGGTCGTCTCGTCCCTGGCCGTGCTGCAGGATGCTGCCCACGACCAGGTTGTAGTGGACCCCGATCAGGGCAAGTGTGGTGCCGTCGAGGAGGGCGGGCCATTCGGCTAGGGCGAAGAGGCGTTGTGGGTTCTGTGCGATCTCAAGGGCTGATTCTTTGAGGTGGCGGTGGATGAATCGCATCCGCTGGTAGGACAACTGGCATGCCTGGTCCGTGGTGAGTCCTTCGTGGGCGTCGAAGATCTCTGCCTGGAGCAGGCCGCGGAGGTCTGCGTGGTGGGTGTCGAATCTGCCATCGAAGAGCAGGTGGGTCAGTTCCTCGCGCGGAGTCTGCAGGGCGGCGGGGCGGGTTTGCGTCTGCGGCGGTGCTTGCGTCATGGGTGTGGTCTTTCTGGCGTGGTTTAGGTGGACATGATGAGGGCGGCGTTGTGTCCGCCGAAACCGAAGGAGTTGTTCAGGGCCGCGGTGATTTTTCGGCGTCGCGGCTCTCCAGTGACCAGGTCCACCTCGATACCGGGGCCAGGCTCGTGCAGGTTGGCCGTGGGGGGGATCAGGCTGTGCTGAACGGCCAGGATCGTGTAGATGGACTCGATGGCGCCGGCGGCACCCAGGGAGTGGCCAGTGGTGCCTTTGGTGGAGGTGACTGCGGGGCCAGTGCCCAGCACGCGATGTATGACCTGGGCCTCGGTGATGTCGTTGAGGGGGGTGGAGGTGCCGTGGGCGTTGACGTGGTCAATGTCGTTGGGGCTGACGCCTGCGTCGGCCAGGGCCGCTCGGATTGCCTGTTCGGCGCCTCGGCCTTCCGGGTCAGGTGAGGTGACGTGGTGGGCGTCTGCGGACGCCCCGTAGCCGAGAAGGTGCGCGTGGATCCGGGCGCGGCGGTCGTGTGCGTGCCGTGCGGTCTCCAGCACGACCATGCCGGCGCCCTCTGCCATCACAAAGCCGTCACGCGCGGTGTCGAAGGGACGCGATGCCGTCTCGAGGGGGTGCCGGGTAGACAGAGCGCCCATTCTGGCGAAAGCTGACACATAGTAGGGTGTGATGACGGCTTCGGTACCTCCGGCGAGCGCGATGTCCACGGTGCCGGCGCGTAGCAGGTCGCGGGCCACACCGATGGCGGTGGCGCCAGAGGCGCACGCCGTGTTCACACCGAGGTTGGGGCCGGTTGCGGCGAGCTCGATGGCGAGTTGGCCCGCAGCCATGTTGGGCAGGGCCATGGGCAGAGCCAGGGGGGAGATTTTGTGCGGGCCGAGGTCCCGCAGGTTGCTGTACTGGGTTTCGGTGGTGCCGGCCCCGCCTATCCCGGTGCCGATGACGATCGCGACCCTGGTCCCCTCCCAGGTTCCCGGGTGCAGATCGGCGTCCTGGATGGCTTCCCTGGCCGCGACGAGGGCGAACTGCACGTAGCGGTCGAGGCGCCATGCGGTGCGTCGGCTGAGCAGAGCAGCGGCGTCGAAGTTGGGGACCGGGCAGGCGAAATCGACGGGCAGCTGGGACAGTTCCGGGATTCGTGTTGCGGTCGGCTTGCCAGCCAGAACCCGTTCCCAGCTGCTGGCCACCCCAATGCCCGCAGGGGTCACCAGCCCGAGACCGGTGACCACCACGGCGGTACCGTCCATCAGTGCAGTGCTGCCTTGCTGGTGAGGAACCCGGCGATGTCGCCGACGGTGGTCGCCTTCGATGCCTCCTCGTCGCTGATCTGTATGTTGAACTCTTCTTGCAGCAGCTCCACGAGCTCGAGTCGGGCAAGGGAATCGAACCCCAGGTCATCCAGGGTCCGTTCGGCATGTATTTCGTCTGCGTCGACGCCGAACCTGGTCAGCACCGAGCTGATGCGGTTGTTCACAGATGCCATGACGGTGGGCGCCGTCCGCGGCCCTACGGGGCCTGGGGCGGATGCGCCTGCCTCCTCAGTGGTAGTTGATCCTTGAGTGCGTTATGGGGAGAGACGTGTCCCTTGCCGCGGAATCGATGGGGGAGATCCTGGTACGGCCGGTGTCGCTCGCCCCGAGGCGAGGCGAGGCCCGCTTCTCCGGGGGTCCTCTTCGGCCCGGATGCGGGTCAGTGAAGCGTGGCTTTCTCCTCTCTCCAGATTGGGGCTGCGGTGGGATCACGCACGGCCGTATGCGAAGGCAGCTCGGGCCAGACCAGTACAGTCGACCCCCACGTCAGTCCTGCACCGAAGGCCGTCAGCAGGACGCGGCTACCGGAGTGCAGCACGCCGCGCCAGGCGGCGTCGGCAAGCGCCAACGGGATCGATGCGGCCAATGTGTTCCCGACGCGATCAAGGTGGATCACGAGACGATCATCGGAGATGCCCACCTTGCCGGCGACCACGCGCAGAATGCGCGCATTGCACTGATGCGCTATGAGATGGTCAACCGTTGCCGCAGGCCAGCCCGCACGATCCAAGACTGCCTGCGCCGAGGCAGTCATCCTGGCCACAGCGTGCCGATACACCTGGGCACCCGCCATCGACAGATACTGATCTTGAGGCGGTGGCGCGCCTTGGCCCACGCTGCGTGCCGAGCGCTGGCGGGACGCCCCCGCAGCGACGGCCAGGAGATCACTGTGCTCCCCGTCGCTGCCCAGATCCCATGGCCCGACCGCGCCGGGCTCCCCCGGGTCTCCGGCCCGCAGGACCACCGCTCCTGCACCATCGCCGAACAGGACAGCGGTGTCCCGATCGTTGGGGTCGACCAAAGAGGTGAATGCCTCCGCGCCAATGAGAAGAATTCGCTCGGCGATGCCCGCTGAGATCAGCCCGGCGCAGCTGGCCAGCCCGTAGATGAACCCACTGCAGGCAGCCGCCAGGTCATACGCGGGCACCCCGGCCAGCCCCAGCCGGGACGCCACTTCCGGTGCCGTGCTGGGGCAGAGCCGATCGGGCGAGGTGGTGGCGACCACGACTGCGTCGACGTCAAGCCCGTCCGCTGACTCCAGTGCACGAGCTCCGGCCTCGACAGCCAAGTCACTGGTGGCCATCCCCGGGGAGACCACATGACGCTGCCCGATGCCTGAACGGCGTTCGATCCAACCCGGTTCCAACCCCAGCCGCGCCAGCAGCGCATCGTTGGTGACGGTCCACGGAGGAACCCAGGCGCCCACCCCGGCAACAATCGCTGCCCTAGCCGTGGTGGTGGAGCGTTGATGACGCCACCGGCGCGCGGCGGAGACATCGCCGGAGCCTGCCGGACCAGCCCCGGATGCCTGCGAAGACCGCGCGTTGTGGTGTCGGCCCGTCGGCATCGTTCACTCTCCTCATACGATCGGTGATCCATCCGGGGGGCGCGTGCCTGACCTGTGCAGATCTTTGCCTCGTGCCGACCGCGCGTCCTGCTGGGAATGACCACCTTGGTTGTGCTGGCCAGCGCCGAACCTCGTGGCAGCGCTGTTCTCCCGTGGAACGGGTCAGCGATTTAGGAAGGAGATCCGCGAGGCGGGAAGCTCGCCGCAGGGATTGCCCTCAACTACTGGTTCGACGTGATTGACCGTGCCGACCCTGATGAGGCCGCACGGCTGGCTTTGTCCAGCAGTCACGGTTCTCGTGCACAGAGCCACAGCGGCCGTGGCGGAGGCCGGTACGGTTTCCGAGTGACTGAGCGGAACCCCCGCGGATCAGAATGTCGCCGCGGAAGAGCGCCTGCTACGCGACCTGAAGGAGGCTGCGGTAGGTCCTAGCGGCAGACCGCCCTTGCGAGCACTGGGCGGACTGGGCACCTACGAGGGCGAGTTCGTCGTCAACCTCGACAATCCGTTGTGCGGCAAGGACGCCCGCACTGCCCGCGACGTCCCCAAGCGTGCCGACACCTATGGGGTCCGCGTCCACGACCTCATCAGCCCGCTCAACCTCCGCGAGACGGACACCGTCGCCTACCTCGGCCAGCTGGTGCGCGCGGGTCTGCTGACCGGCCCCACCGGGGAGGACTGCCGCACCGAGCCGTGGGAACGCCGTGACTACCGGACCTGGAAACTGACCCCTGCCGGGCGGGTCCTCGCGTACGCATCGGGGCGCAGGCCCTCGACCCGCCGGCGCGCCGACGCTCTGGTCGGTGCTCAAGGCGGCGGCCGCGATCAATGACGACCCGGACGCCACCTTGCATTGGGTCCAGGAGATCCGCGCGGTCGGCGCCTAAGCCGACCCCGCAGCGGACCTGCTCCCCGCTCGCGACCTGGCCGTCCGGCTGCGACCACGGCTGTCCGATCACCGTGAACAGGCCAAGGCCGAGCCGCGTCTGCACGACTAGGTCATGGATCGGGGTGAGCGAGCCCGCGTGCGGGACATGGTCGCCTACGGCCACTGGAAGACGCGGCTCGCGCTTGCCGGACGCAGCAAGGCCGTACGCCTGTTCATGCCGGACGAGGAAACGACGGACCGGTGCTCTTCCGCGAGGAACGCAACCTGAGCGTGCGAGCCACGCCCACCGACCCCTACACCAAGCCGGCCGCCCCCGAGCCGCTGCCGAGCTGCTCGTGGTGCCGCCAGGACGTGTCCAGCGAACGAGTGGCCGGACTTGGCCAGGAGTTCCGCACCTGTCAATCGGGCTGTGCGAGACCTACCGGGTCTTGGGGCGGTGTCGCGGACCGCTCGGAATACAGCTGGTGGGGGAGCGCACGGCAGACGGCGCCGGCAGACGGCGGCCGCGCTCGCCGGCGAACCGCACCACCAGGAGGGATGCGCCCTGTGCGGCCGGGCTGCCACCGAACGGCGCTCGCAGTGGCCGCGCCCCGACAACGAAGGCCGGGGACCGCGTCAGGGAGCATCCCAGCGAGGGCAGGGCCGCCTGCTGGTGATCCGGGGCCCTAGACTCCTGCAGCAGAATGGAGTGCTGTCATCCGGTGGCACGGGGGGGTCCTCGGTGAACGCGGTGACCTGGCGACGGCTGCTGACAAGGCTGCGCGTGCGGCGACGTCACCAGCGGCCGGTTGCGGCAGCCGCCCGGATGGTAGCCGCCTGGGACGCCACGATGCGGCTGGAGACACGAGGGCATCTGCTGTGGCTCGCACACCAGCTGACCGAGGCGCGGCGCGCGGCGCAGGCGGCCGTTGACGACCTGGACAAGACCCTGGCGGGTCCCGGAGGCGGCAGCAGGCGCGCAGGCCTTGCCGGGCTATTGGACGCGCTCGAGCTCGCCGCTCCTCCCAACGTCCAGCACGTCGGCAACCGCCGCAGCCCGCAGGGCGCCGAGCAGCTCATGGCCGCCGTACGTCAGGCCCGGCGTGAGGCATCACAACTCACATCCACCCCTCGCCGTTCCGCACGCAGGATGCTGACAGCCCTGGTCGACGACCTCGCGGAGGCCTGCGAGACATTCGACAACGTGTGCAACGACTTCTGCGGAGCAGACCTGAGGGCAGCAGTTCTATCCCATGCCTACCTCGGCGGTATCCGCTGGGACGCTGCGACCCGGTGGCCCGCTGAGCGGGCAGACCAGGTCCGCTCTGCCTCGGCGCAGGCCGATGCTCCAGGCTCGTTCCAGATCAGGGATGACTGGTAGGAGGACGGAAGGCACACCACTACGGTGAATACCTGCGCCCGACGGGGCTGACCGCCAGCGGCTTGGCCAGGCGATCCCGGAGGAGGACCGCCTGGCCACTCTGCTGCGCGGCGCGTACCAGCCGCTGGCCGACCGCTGGGACCGGCGCTGCGCAACGACGACATCGCCGTCGCGCAGCCGGCTCTGCGTGCTCGACCAGAGTCACGGCACGGCCGGAGGACCCCGTTGGGGAAAGCGGCCAGACCGCGGCCGGTGGGTGGCTGGGGGACGTCCCCGCCGACTGAGACCGGCGGCCTGCCAGGACACGGAGTGCCATGCACCCAACTTGGCAGAACTGGAGCGGGCCAAGCCTGACGATCTCTCTGCCCGGCAGCCGCCCGCTTCGCAGGCCGCAGTGTTCGCCATTTCAACGTGAGGCGGATACCACCAGGGGACGGCGGCGCATGGCGCAAACGCCCCCGCACCCCGCCCCTGGCGAGAGCAGGGCCTCGCCTTTCTGCTCCGCCCGGCACACAACCCCGTCGGCAGCTCCCTCGCGCTGCTCCATTCCGCTCCCTGGGACCGGCCCGGCGATTGCGGCCTCAATCAGCGGGACAGGACGGCGCCCAGGCGGGCCCGACCTTGCCGAAAGATGCAGGCTCAGCATGCCGGGCTAGCAGCCCGCGTTGGCCGATCCCGGCAGCCAACAGCCCTTGGGAGATGTGACGGAGCAGCACGATGACGGTGATCACCAGTGGGTCCACCGCGGCCCGAGACCTGAGCCTGTTCAACCTCAGGCGCGCAGAGATCATCTGTGATCCGCACCCGTTCTACCGTCGCCTGCGCGAACACGGGCGCGTGCACTGGGACCCGTACGTCCGCTCCTGGATCGTCACCGGCTACACTCCCGTCGCCCGCCTGCTACGGGACCGGCGCCTGTCCGCCGCGATGCGGCATACCGACACCATCGCCACGGTCGCACCCCCGGAGATGAGGCGCGCGTTCGAGCTGCTGGATCGTCATATGACGTTCGCTGATCCGTCCGATCATGCCCGGCTGCGCGCCACCGTCGCCCAGCCGTTCCGGCCTCGCATCGTCGCAGGCCTGCACGACCAGATCGCCGCGGTCGTCGACTCCCTGCTGGAGAAGATGGCCGACCGCGGTGACCGCATTGACTTCGTCAGCGCGTTCGGCTGCCAGCTGCCGCTGCGGATCGTCGCGCAGCTACTGGGCCTGAAGGGCGTCACGGTTGAGCAGCTGCGCACCTGGGCCGCCGGGTGGGGCGACGTCGTCGGCTCGTTCGGCCATGTTCCCGACGACGCCCAGGCACAGGCGCGCAACGCCGCCGACCTGGCCCACTACCTGCAGACGGTGATTGACCGTCACAGGACCCGGCCGCGCCGGGACGTGACCGACGCGCTGATCGCCGCAGTCGACGCCGGGCAGATGGACGCCGACGAACTTCTCGGCAACATGATGATCGTGCTGATCGGCGGGCACGACACGACCGCCAGCCTGCTGGGCAGCGCCGTGTCCACCATGCTGCGCCAACCCGAGATCGCCTGCGAGCTGCGCCAGCGTCCCGAGCACGTCCCGGCGGCGGTGGAGGAATTCCTTCGGCTGGACAGCCCGACCCAGTACGTGGCCCGCACCGCCACCGCCGACCTCGACATTGACGGCGCCACCGTGCGTGCGGGCGACAGCGTCGTGCTGATGCTGGCCGCGGCCAACCGAGACCCCGCAGTCTTCCCGGATCCCGACCAGTTCCGCCTCGACCGCCCCCCACCCCACCACCTGGCCTTCGGACACGGTCCCTATGTCTGTTTCGGGGCCCCGCTGGCCCGCCTGGAGGCCACCATCGCCCTGACCGCCATCACCGGGCGCATCCGCGGACTACGGCCCGCCGGAGACCCACGCTGGCGGATGAACGGGAATCTGCGCGGCCTGGACAGACTGCCCGTGCACCTGGACCAGGTGGTGCCCGCCACCCAGGAGCAGCGATGACCACCGTGCTGCAGCTGATCGCTGCCCGCGTCCACGACCGCCCCGACCACGTCGCCGTACAAGGCATAGACGGCACTTTGACCTACGAGCGGCTGTGGAGCCGCAGCCTGGACCTGGCCCGGCGCCTGCGCGCCGCTGGCGCCGCCGCCGGCAGCATCGTCGGACTGGACACCCGGCGCACCGAGCAGGCCGTCACCGGATGGCTCGGCATCTGGATCAGCGGCTGCGCCGTCGTCTACCTGGACCCGGATCTGCCTGCGCAGCGGCGGGCGTTCCTGGCCCGCGACTGCCGCCTGGCGCTTGTGGTCACCGACCGCGACAGTGACACCCCCGGTGACCTTCCCGGGACCACCATGGTGCCCCTGACCAGCCCGCAGCGGTCCGCAGGGCCCACCCCGACGTTGTCCAGCGGTCATGGCGACCTGGCCTATGTCTGCTACACCTCCGGCTCCACCGGCGAGCCTAAGGGCGTCCTGATCGAGCACCACGGCGTGCTCAACATGGCCCGAGGCCTACAGCAGGCCTTCCGGATCCACGCCAAGACCCGCACCCTGCAATTCGCCTCCTGGGCCTACGACGCTGCCGTCGCCGAGATGATCCCCACCCTCGCCGCGGGCGGCACGGTGTGCCTGGCCCCCGACGAGGCCTGGAACGCCGGAGACGCCCTGGCCGACTACCTGCGTGACGAGCACGTCACCCTCGCCACCCTGACCCCCTCGGTACTGGCGGCCACCCCTGCCGACCGGTTGCCCGACCTGGTCTCGGTCGCCGCGGTCGGCGAGCAGTTCGGCTCCGACCTGCTGCAGCAGTGGGGACGTGGTCGACACTTCCACAACGGCTACGGTCCCACCGAGGCCACCGTCGCCGCGATGGTCGCCCAGCTGAATCCCGGGGACCGCGTCCACCTGGGCCGCCCGCTGCCCGGTGTCCAGACCCGCATCATCGACCTGAACACCGGCGTCCGGGCGACACCCGGGCACGACGGTGAACTCCACATCGCCGGAGCCAGCCTGGCCCGCGGCTACCTCAACCGCCCGGACCTGACCGCGCACGCCTTCCTGGTCGAGTCCAATGGCACCCGCTGGTACCGCACCGGCGACATCGTCCGCCAGCACCCCACCAACGGCACCGTCAGCTACGTTGGCCGCCGCGACACCCAGATCAAGCTGCGCGGCCAGCGCGTCGAGCTCGAAGAGGTCGAGGCGCGGCTGAGCGAGCACGAGCAGGTACGCCAGTGCGCCGTCGTCCCCCTCGGCGACGGCTCCGCAACTCGCCTAATCGCCCACGTCGTTCCAGCCACCCCTGGGGTGACCGAGCGCGAGCTCGCCGACTTCGCCCGTGCCTGGCTGCCCGCCCACATGGTCCCCGCCGAGCTCCACCTGATGCCCCAACTGCCGCGCACCGGGTGGGGCAAGGTCGACCGCGCCACCCTCACCTCGACGGCACAGCAGCGGCCAGCAGCGGCCAGGCAAAACGAAGACCCAGCCCTAGCCGGACAGAACGAAGACCTGGTCGACACTCTCCACGCCCTGCTCCGAGACATCACAAAGTCATCATCGCTGGGACCGGACGATGACGTCTTCCACCACGGCGGACACTCCCTGCTCGCCGCCCAGATCGCCGTGCAGGTCAAGACGACCTGGGGAGTGGAGCTGACCGTGCTCGAGGTGTTCGACCACCCCACCGCCTCCGCCCTCAGCGGTCTTGTGCAAGCCCGCCTGACAGCCCCAACCCCGGGCAGTGCTGCCCATGCCTGACTCCCACCTGCCTGCCACCACCCGGCGCGTCCAACTACGCGATGCCACGCTGCACGTGCACGCATCCGGACCCCACCACGCCCCGCCCCTAGTCCTGCTGCACGGCCTGGCCAGCACCTCCGCCTGGTGGTACCCCGTCGCCCACCGTCTCTCCACCCGCTACCGCGTGCTGCGCATCGACCTGCGCGGTCACGGCCTCAGCGACCGGACCCGGCCCAAACGCGGATACACCATCGACGCACTTGCCCAGGACATCGTCGCCGCCCTCGACCGCCTCGAGCTGCCGCCAGTACTCCTGGCCGGCCACAGCCTCGGCGCCACCATCGCCCTGCGAGCCGCCGCTCTCACCCCGCACACCGTCCTCGGCGTGGCCTGCATCGACGGCGGCCTCTTCCACCCCAAGGCGATGTTCGGCCGCACCTGGGAGCAGGCGGCAACCATGATGTGCCGCCCACGCCTGGACGGCATCACCGCGCCCGTGCTGGAGAAGTGGCTGACCGGCGCCCAGCTAGCCCCAGCCCCAGCACGCGACCAGGTGCTCGCTGCCGTCCTGGCCAACTACGAACCACAGCCGGACGGTTCAGGCTTGCGGCTACGCCTGGACCCCAAGCACGAAGCGGAGCTCGCACACAGCCAGTGGCACTGCGACCCCGCAACCCTTTTGGCCGACCTGCGCTGCCACGTCCTGGCCATAGCCGCCAACACCAGCGACACACGAGGTGACCGGGTCCGGCGCGCCAGCCTCGAGCTGGCCGCCACCACCCTCGGCAGCCGCCTGCACACCACCTGGCTCGACGGCGGACACGACCTGCCCCTGGAGAAGCCCGACGCACTCGCCCAGGCCTTGGGCGAATTCGCCGCCCAGCTGGCCCGTAGACGCCCCCGGCACCCACCCCGCGCAGCCACCGACCAACGCGCCGACCGGCCTCAGCCGGAGTGCACCACCACCGAGCGAACACAACCGGCCACGAGCACCCCGGGCGGCCAGCGCCCACGTCCCCGCAGGAGGCGCACCGCCCAGCGCAGGTCACCGGGGCAAGCCGGAGGCGAACCGCCCTCCTTCAGTTCGTACTGCTCGGCAGTCACCCCCTGCCCAGAGACAGCCGGACGCCGAGCTGGACGTCGACGCCAGGGAAGCCACAGGCCCGAGACCTGGCGCACCCTGCCGCCAGTCCACCCCTGCCGATAGCGGTGACCTCCGGGGGGTGCCCACGTACGGAAGGGCACCCGGCGGAATGGCGATCAGAACGCTTTCCCGCGGGGCGGGAGAAACAGCATGGATCCGGCCAGGGATGTTGCGCGACTGGCACTATCCGGAACGAGCTCTATCAGATGTCTCCCACGTTTCTTCGGGCGGCTGCGATTTGCACTCGCCCCCGAGAACGGGCAATCGAGTATCGGCCAGAGACAAACAGACGGTGGAAGTGGGCCAGATGGCAACAACACAAGACACAGAAGCGACCGCTCCGGCGGCCGGTCGGCACAATGAATCCGCGGGCGTCGCTGATGCCCGGAGCCGACGCAGCGTTCTCGCTGCTCTGGTCGCAGCTCCCTTGCTGATGACCCTGGGGTCTGCAAGCAGCACGGCCTCAGCCGCAGCGCAATCGCGCTCTGCTGGCTTTCCAGCAGCCGCGCAGATGAAGCGGGGCGGTGTACGGCGGTTCAGCCGTCCATTCCTGAAGCCTGGGCATCGGATTGTGCTGCCCGACGGAGTGAGGGTCATTCCACAGAAGGGAATTCAAGCGGCATCACGGACAGCTGGCGACACTCTGCTTCGGTGGCCGCATGTACCGGGGCCTGACGGGAAGACGATAGACGCGTCGGTCGCCCCCGAGCCCGGCGCGGCATCCCAGACTGCCTACCTCACCGGGTTCACCGACGGCTGGTACGAGATCACCGACGCCCGCGGTCGCAACGCTCTCCGGGTCGAATGGGATGCCCAACAATTTCCCTTCCTGTCGCTCTGGCAAGAATGGGGCGCATCCACCGACTTCCCGCACTGGGGAAAGTTCTACACGGTTGAACTGGAACCGTTCTCAGCGATCTGAGTCCTCGCACAGCTGATCCGAAATGTCCTGTGACTGGCTATAAGACAGGGCACTCTCCGCTTCCCCCACAGTCAAACAAGCGGACTCCACTCTCGATAATCAACCTGCAACCAGGAGCACCACATGTCTGATCACCTCGACGGCCTGTCCGCGCGGCAGGATCCTAGCCTGGATATCAGCGACGTGTACCTCTTTCGAGGCCAGAGCGGCACGGTCTTCGTGATCAACGTCAACCCTCTCTCAGGTACAGAAGGTTTCCACCCCGAAGCGCTGTACGAATTCAACGTCGACACCAACGGCGATGGAATCGCGGACATCGCTCTGCGTGCCATGTTCCTGCCGCCCGACTCGACCGGCAATCAGGCCCTGGTCCTCCGCGAGGTGACCGGCCCCTACGCCCCCGACCGCTACGCCCCCGGACATATCGTCGCTCACGGCCGGACCAACGAGAACATCACCGGCCCCACAGGCTTCAAGCTCTTCGCCGGCAGCGCCGGTGATCCCTTCTACATTGAGGGAAATGTCGTCACCGCGGTCAGGACTGCAGTGATGAACGGAAGCAAGCTCGACCTCAGCGCCTACGACCCCAACAAGGCCACCAACCTGTTCGGAAACAGCAACGTCAGCGCCATCGTTCTCGAAATACCGGACAGCTTCTTCGGATCCAGCTCCACCATCGGCTTCTGGGGCTCCGTAGCCGTGCCCACCGACGCCCCCGGAGGGTGGCGTCAGATCGACCGAGCAGCAAACCCCCTGGTCAGCACCCTCTACGGATTCAACGAAGGCGACGAGTACAACGCCGCGCCAACCGAGGACGACCTTGCACAGTACGGGGAGAAGATCGCGACCATGACGGCCCGTGTCGTCGCGGCTAACGGTACGGCCGAAGACCCGGACAAGTACGGCGCTGCCGTACGCGACATTCTGATGCCCGACGAACTGCACTACAGAGTTGGTTCTTCTGCCTTCTTCGGCGTGGATCGACGCAACGGCAGAGGCCTCACCGAGAATACCCCGGAAGCGATGTTCCACATCGTCCTTAACAGGGCCGTAGACATGGGCCTGGACGCGAGCTCCGCCACCGGGACGCTGCGGACCAAGTTTCCCTACGTGAGCAAGCCCGTGGCCAACGGCTGAGTCCTTGGGCCTTCCCCCCGCCTGCTCGAACACAAAGCCGGTGCCAGGCGACGGCGTTCCGCCGTCGCCCCGCACCGGCTCACCGATCAAACCGCAGCTCAAGGGTGCCGTGCGTCGGCGCCCTCGACGGCGGCCCGCGTCCTTGTCTGAGGCGTGGAAGTAACGGATCCGCGAGGAGGTGCCTGAGCTGTTCCTTCACCAAGGCGCGGTCGGCGCAGCGTCGGATCCGTTGTGGCGCCGTTGCCCAGCCCTGTGTGGGCGCACACGGGCAGCTGGTCGGCACTCGGGACGTGCCGGTCGCGTACGGGTGCGGCAGGAGGGGAAGAGGCCGGGGTGGACCGGGGTAGCCGCCGCTGCCGCAGCAGGCGATGGTCGGCGGGCGCTGGCCCGGCCCCCTGGGACGTTGACTGCCCGGAGCAGATCACCGTGCGGCTGTCGTTGGTTTTGGTGAGGTGCGCTCCGTGCTAGCACGCCTCCAAGGAAGCGATCGCCAGGTTGAGGGACTGGCGTGACGAGCACCCGGCCCTGCCCTGGTAGGCGTACCGATCCGTCGAGCCGAGGCGGATCAGGCGCTGAAGCCGAGGTAACCACGGCCGGGCAGAGCTGGCGGGCTGGGCTCACGCCGCGATCATCCCCTGCCCCGACAGGTACGGCCAGCGGGGTGAACGGCGACTGCGGGCTTTGCAGGTGCCCGTCCGTCAGGCGGCGAGTTCGCTTCGAGGGGGCCGCGCCGCCCGGACGGAGGGGGAGGGCACCCGGGTGGCGCGGCAGCGGGTGTGTGGGGGATGCCTGTTGGCTTTGAGGCGATGCTCAGGCGGCTGCCCGTGAGGTCTGGGCGCCGCCAGTCGTGGAGGTCGAGGTCTTCTTCGAGTCGGGCGTCGAGGCGGGCGAGTACAGTCAGCCAGATACCCGGGAGGTCCTCGCGGCGTCGGCTGGTTACGAGAGTGAGTTCCCAGGTGGGCACGTGTGCCAGGACATCGCCGCCCAGCCATCCGGACAGGGTGATGAGGGCCCAGGTCGAGCCAGCCCGTACGACGCAGGCCGTGTTCGGGTGTGGCCGCCGTCCGGGGACTTCAAGGGAGATTCCTGGATATCGGCCACGGCGAGCTCCTTTCGACAGTTACGTCGATGCGGGGGGTGGTAGATCACCTTCCGCCTGGTTCGCCGGCCCGGTCAAGATGAGTGCACCGTGGAATTGGGGCGGCCATGGTTGCCGGTGGCGGCGTGCCACCGGGCAGCAGGCAGGAACAGCCGGCGGCACGGCCCGCCGGGCGCCGACGTAGGGCCTAACGCGGAGTACCGGTCCTCTCTGAGCGGCTCACCGCCCGCCTGCGTGGACGGTTGCCCGGCACTCCAGCACCATCGCCCCTTGCGCCGCGGTGGTTCAGCCGGCCCGGGCGGTGGTGGCTACTCCCACCGCCCGCGTCCCGCCATGAACAGGCCCGTATCGCCGGACTGTAGCCCTGAACGGCGCCCGAGGCCTCCGCCCTGCGCCCGCCTGAAGCCTGCCCGACAGGACACCCGGCCCCGGGCCCAGCCGACAGCAGTTGCCGGGCTAATCCTGCACGCGGGCACAGTGCAGCTCGCCGGTCCCCCACCGAGCGGCCCAATACGCCGCGCGGCCCGGCTCCCTCCCCGCAGCGCCACGCTGGCCGACCATGACTTCACTTCGGTCGGCGCGATTCGAGGCTGACACCAGTGGGATGAGCGCACCAGCCAGTGCCGCCACTGAATCCCGCTGGATGGGATGCCTGGTACGGTCGCGGGCTCGCCCGGCGGGACCCCCGCGGTCGCACCGCCACCGCCAGCCGCTGGTAGGCGCACGCTCGGTGGCTCGGTTCACACTCCGGCGGGAGCGCCCCAGCCGGCCACCACGACCTGTCCATGCCGTTCATGGCGAACGGAGCTCCGCACGATGCCCTCCCCGCCCCGCATCCTGACCGCCGCTTGCTTCGGACTCGCCGCCACGGCGGGCACGGTGATGACTGCCCCCACAGCGCACTCCGCGTCATCGCTGTGCGGCCCCTGCTACGCCTACGAGGGCATGCGCGCGCTCCAGCGGACCGACCTGACGACAACCGCGGAACAGAGCATCTGAGCGGAGGAAGGAAGGAGCCATCATGCGAGGAGCTGTCATCCACGCTCCTGGGGACGTGCGTTTCGAGGAGCGCGACGACCCGGAGATCATCAATCCTGCCGACGCGATAGTCCGCACCGTTGCCACCTGCGTATGTGGCACCGATCTGTGGGAATACCGCGGCATCCACCCGGTTACCGAGCCCATGCCGATCGGGCACGAGTACGTCGGCATCGTTGAGGACGTTGGCGGGGAGGTCAGCTCCCTCAAGCCCGGGCAGTTCGTCATCGGCTCGTTCTTCGCCTCTGACAACACCTGTCCCCACTGCCGGGCCGGATTTCAGACTTCGTGCCAGCACCGTGAGTTCATGCGCGGCTGCCAGGCCGGGCTGGTCCGCGTCCCGCTGGCCGACGGCACCTTGGTAGCGACTCCCGAACAGCCGTCAGCAGAGCTCCTGCCCGACCTCTTGGCCCTGTCGGACGTCATGGGCACCGGCTGGTACGCCGCCGTCGCCGCCGAGGTGAAGCCCGGCATGACCGTCGCCGTCGTCGGCGACGGAGCGGTCGGGCTGAGCGGGGTGCTGGCCGCATCGCAGCTGGGCGCCGAGCGGGTGATCACCATGAGCCGCCACGCTGCGCGCCAGAAGCTTGCCCTCGAGTTCGGCGCCACCGACATCGTGACCGAGCGCGGTGATGAGGGCGCCGCCCACATCAAGGAGATAACAGAAGGCCTCGGCGCGGACGCCGCGCTTGAGTGCGTCGGCACCAACGAATCGATGCAGCAGGCCCTGCGCTCGACCCGGCCGGGCGGGAACATCAGCTTCGTGGGCGTCCCGCACGGCGTGAACATCCCGGGCGATGAACTGTTCTTCTCACACGTCGCCCTTCGGGGCGGGCCGGCACCCGTGCGCCGCTTCCTGCCCGACCTCATCGACCGCGTTTGGGAGGGCCGGATCAACCCGGGCAAGGTGTTTGACCTGACGCTGCCGCTCGATCAGGTGGCCGAGGCCTATCGCGCCATGGACCAACGCCGCGCCATCAAGGTGTTGCTGCGCCCCTGACCCATCCCATGGGGCACGAGCCGAGCATCCGTCGGGCGCCACGCCGCTCGCCACCGCTCTCGCGGGCCGCGCATCACTGACACGGGGAGAACGAGGTGTTCTTCCCTCGCGGCGGTGGTCGGGCGGATGCCGCCGCCCGTGCGCGGCCGCGGTCCGGGCTGGCTAAGAAGCCCCCCTCCCGTCGTACGAAACACGGCAGCACCTTTTTGACGATCGCATCTCACCCCGTGGGCCAGCCTCTGGAAGTCCCTTGCCCCCTCGGAGCGCCCCGCCGAGCCTGCCAGAACAACCCACCGGGTGTGCCTGGAATGAGGAGTGTGACCCATGTCTGAGCCCGTCGCTGACAACAGAAGCCTGGGTCGACCAGTACACGATGACGAGAATCGCAGCACGTCAGTACCTCCACGGCCCAGCCACCCCGGTACCAGCCAGGAACCGGATCTCTCACAGCGGATGGGCAGCCGCGCTCGGCCCCTGCAGGGAGCAGCGTTGAGCCACACGATGGTCGACATCCTGCGCGAGCGTTCCATGGGTGATCCCGGCGGCCGCGCTTATGTCTTCCTCGCGGACGGTGATGAACAGCTGTCGCTGACGTACCGCGAAGTCCACGACCAGGTCCTGGGCAACGCGGCGCGCATCGCCGCCGCGGCGGAACCGGGCGAGCGCGCGGTGATCCTGTGCCCGCCAGGTCCGCAGTTCGTGGTCGCCTTCTACGCCTGCCTGGCTGCCGGCCTGGTCGCAGTGCCGGCCTCCCTCTACGATCCGACCCGCGTGCGGCGCGGCCTGGAGCGGCTGGCCGGAATCCTGGAAGACTGCGCCCCTTCCGTGGTCGTGACCACCTCCGAGATGAGCGCGGGAATGGAGGAGGCGCTCGACGCCGCTCCCGCCCTGAAACAGTGCGCGCGGGTCGTGATCAATCCTGCCGTTGTACCCGGTCCCAACCAGGATGCGCCAACGCCTGCCCCTGGTGACACGGCGATGCTCCAGTACACCTCCGGTTCCACCTCGGAACCCAAAGGCGTCGTGCTGACCCACCGCAACCTCATGGCGAACGTCGCGGCCATCGCCGAGAGGTTCGAAGCCGACTCTGAGACAGTCGTGGTGTCGTGGCTGCCGACCTTCCACGACATGGGGCTGATGTTGGGTGTCCTGCTGCCCGTCTACACCGGAGGCGTAAGTGTTCTGATGCCCCCGGCAGACTTCATCCGCAAGCCGGCGCGATGGCTGGAAGCGATCACCACGTATCGAGGAACCGTTGCGGGGGGCCCGAACTTCGCCTACGAGCTGTGCCGCCGCCACGTGGATGAATCCACACGCGCGACTCTCGATCTATCGAGTTGGGACGTTGCGTTCTGCGGCGCCGAGCCGGTACGCGCCCAGACCATGGAAGGGTTCGCCGAGGACTTCGCCCGGAGTGGCTTCTCACAGGCCTCACTCCTGCCAGGCTACGGATTGGCCGAAGCCACCCTCATGGTCAGTGGCGGCCCCATCCGGCAAGGAGCACGCTGGCTCAGCGCGGACCGCGCCGCCCTGGGCGCTGGCATCTTGCAGGCCCCAGAGCAGCCCTCGCACGCCCACCAACTGGTCGACGTCGGTGCTGCCGCACCTGGCGTGGACATCCGCATCGTCGATCCCAACACCGGAACCGAGTGCAGCGAGGGCACCGTCGGCGAAGTGTGGGTGGCCGGTCCCAGCGTGGCGCAGGGCTACTGGCACAACCCCACAGCCACCAAGGAGGTGTTCGGCCGCGTGATGCCCGGCACCGACAAGCGGTTCCTGCGTACCGGTGACCTCGGCCTCCTGGCGGGAGGACGGCTGCACATCACCGGCCGCGCCAAGGATGTGATCATCAACGAGGGGCAGAACATCTACCCGCAGGACCTTGAGCTGACGGCCGAAGGAGCCGCCGTACAGCTGCGCTTGGGCGGGTGCGCTGCGTTCCAGGAGCCCGATGGTGGGGCCACGGTCCTCGTGGCGGAGGTCGACGACCGGTCCGCCCCCGAGGACTACGAAGGAGTCGTCAAGCGGGCCCGCGGATCGGTGGCCCGGGTGCACGGAGTCACCGTGTCGCGGATGGTGCTGATCACCTCCCGCTCGCTGCCCAAGACCTCCAGCGGGAAGATCCAGCGGACTCGGTGCCGACTGCTGCTGGCCTCCGGAGAGCTGCCCGTGCTCTACGACTGGCCCACCACCACCGCGGCGCCCACCAGCCGGAACGACGGGCGCCAGGAGGAGGACGTTACCGCCCTGGAGGCTGAGATCCTCGACACCTGCGAGAAGATCATCGGCATCCGCCCGCGTACCCGCGATGAGCACCTCTCCCAGCTCGGTGGCGGGTCCCTGGGACTGATCCGTCTGATCAACCAGATCAACAAGCGCTTCGGCTGCACGGTGACCGCGAACGAGGCCTTCCAGTCCCTGACCGTCGGGGGACTGGCGCAGACAGTCCAAGCGGCCCGCCACCGACATGCCCCCGCGCCCCAGGCCGGGGATGGCCGCGACTTGAGCAGCGACATGATCTTCGACCCCGCCATCACCCTGCCCGCCGACCGTGCTCTGGCCTCGGCACGCAACCCCAAGGAGGTGCTGCTCACCGGGGCCACCGGCTTCGTCGGCGCATTCCTGCTGAACGAGCTGCTGACCCGCACCCGAGCCGAGATCCACTGCCTGGTCCGGGCCCGCACGGCGGCCGACGGGCTCGCCCGGCTCGCCGCGACCCTGGACCGCTACGGGATGCCCTCTGCGAACCTCGACCGCGTGGCGGCCGTGCCCGCCGACCTCTCCCGTCGCCAATACGGCCTGCCCACAGAGCGATTCTCGGACCTGGCAGCCCGGGTGGACACCGTGATCCACAGTGCTGCCTCGGTTAGTGCGATTCAAAGCTACGACACCCTGCACGCCCCCAACGTCCTCGGCACCCAGGAAGTCATACGCTTCGCCACCTGCGAGCGGCTCAAGCGCGTCCACCACATCTCGACCCTGGCGGCCCTGCACGGTCTCGGCGACTGGTACAACGCCCACGCCCTCGAGCAGCCCGTCGCCACGCCGCCCCGAGCACAGCACACACTCAGCGGTTACCCGCGCAGCAAGTGGGCCGCCGAGCAACTCATCCACGCAGCCGGACAACTGGGGGTTCCGGTCAGCATCTACCGGCTGGCCAGGGTCTCGGGCGACACCGAAGGCGGTTTCTGGGCGGACAGCGACCTCTGGCGCCGCGCACTCGCCGGCAGCATCCGCGCCGGGGCCCTTCCCGACGCCGAATGGGTCGACATCTGGACACCCGTCGACTTCGTCGCCCAAGCCGTGATCGCCATCGCCCTGAACCCTCGAGCCAACGGGCGCATCGTCCACCTCGCGCAGAGCCCCTCCCTGCGCCTAGCCGACCTCGCCCAATGGCTCACCGACTGCGGCTACCCCCTGCGGACCCTCCCGTGGCAGGAATGGACCGACGCCCTCGCAGCCGACGCCGACAATCCGATGGGCCTGCTCCTTCCCCACCTGCGCGGCCACGTAGACACTCACCCCGGGCACCCGCCCGGCGACCCCGCAGACACCGCGGCCGCGGCGGACCTTCTCCCCACCGGTGACAAGATCCTGGTCGACACCTCCAGCGCCCAGGAACTCCTGGAGGGAACGGGCATCGAATGCCCTCCGGCCGGCCCCGCTCTCCTTGGCCGCTACCTCGACCGGATGGTCCGCGAAGGCCTCATCCCGCCCCCGGCCGCGGCCGCACACCACTCTGACCGCGCACAGCACAACGAAACGGCGGCCCGCTCGTGACGAGCGCTCACCACACCTTGGCTACTTCCGATACCGACCCCGTTGCCCGCTACATCGCCGACCTGGTCTTCGATGGCCAGTACGACCGTGTCCACAAGGACCTATCAGAGCTCTTTTCTCACCAAGTGTTCCGACGCCAGGAGGGGCTGAACGAGGAGCAGAAGCTGCGTCTGTCGTACGAGAGGCTTACATTCGTCAGCGACTCCCTCGAACCGGCCCGTCAGACCCTCGCGGACATGGATCGCCTGATAGCGCTGCATGAATGGTGCGCGATCACGGACGCATCCCTGTCCAGTCTCCTCTTCCCGCACTACAACCTCTGCCTGGGCACGGTGCTGGACCGGGAGACCGCCGACCCCGAACTCCAAGCCCTGCTTAAGGACCTGGAGTCGATGTCCGCCGTCGGCCTCTTCATGATGACCGAACTCGGCTACGGCTCCAATTCCCGGGCCCTGGAAACCGAAGCCGTCTACGACCGTTCCCGGCGCCGGTTCACCCTGACCACGCCCTCTGCCCGCGCTGCCAAGTTCATGCCGGCCACCGGCCTCGACGGAGTCGGCAAGATCGCAGTCGTGATGGCCCGATTGAAGGTCGACGGTGAAGACCACGGCGTCATGCCGTTCCTCGTACGGATCCGCGACGCCCAGGGGCAGCCCTGCGCTGGCGTCTCGATCACTACCCTCCCCGAGAAACCCGCCTTCGCACAGGACAACGCCCTCACCACCTTCTCCGGAGTGCAGGTGCCCCACGGCCTGCTGCTGGCCGGCCCGGCCGGCCGCCTGACCGAGGATGGCGCCTTCACCAGCGACAGCCCCGACCGCCACTGGCGCTTCCTGGTATCAGGCAGCCGCCTGCAAACCGGCCGCCTGCTGCTCGCGGCCGCCCTGGCCGCGTGTTGCCGCTCCGCACTCCAGATCACCCTCCGCTACGCCCACCAGCGCACAACCTTCGCAACGGGTGAGGATGAAGTCCCCATCGTCACCTACCGCAGTTTCCGCAAACCCATCTTCACCGCCCTCGCCTACACCTACGCCGCCACCTTCATGGTCCGCCACGCCCGGCACGTCCACGCCGAGCTGTCAACCGACAACCAGGTGGAGGTAGACCAGATCACCGCGCTGACCAAGGCCGCCGTCAGCCTCTGGGGCGAGCGCATCCTGTCCCAGTGCCGCCAGCGGTGCGGCGCCCAGGGCCTGTTCGCCGCCAACCGCATCGCCGACCACCTCGGCCTCGCCCACGGAACCACCACCGCCGAGGGAGACACCCACGTGCTGCTCCTCAAGGCGGCCAGCGAGATCCTCTCCGGACAGCAATACCAGCCCCCACAGCGACTGGACACCGCGCCGACCGACGAACTGCTCGACCAGGACTTCCTGCTCTACGTACTGCGCGAGCGGGAAGCCCGGCTGCGCGACCAGATCAACCGCGACCTGCAGGCGACAACGAACGCCACCGAGTCGTTCTTCGACGCCTGGAACTCGGTGACCAACGACGCTCTCGACCTAGCGCAGGCCTCCGCCGCGCGGATCGGCCTGGAACAGATAGTGCACGCGGTGGACAGCGCCCGCGACCCGCGGGCCGCGCAGGCCCTACGGCGGCTGGCCGCCCTGTACGCGCTCACCGAGATCAACAAGCACTCCGGCTGGCTCCTATGCGCCGGCCTGATCACCGCTGACCACGCCCGACAGCTGTCCAAGGCAATCGACGACCTCTGCGACGCGATCGCACCCTCGGTCCTCTCTCTGACCAGCGCGTTCCGCATCCCACCAGGGGTGACACCCGCACCCATCCTGTACGACGACTTCATCACCAGCTACACCGCACGCATACCGGCAGCCCCCAAGCTGGCCAAAGACGTTGAGAGCTGACAGCCATCGGGCAAGCCGGGCCCGGCCGGCCCCGGGGCCGCGGGGACAGCAGCCTTAAGCGGCCTACCCCTCTTCCAGGATGATGGTGCAGGTTCCTTCACACCTCAGTGGCGACAGCAGCAGCATGGCTGTCGTCGACGACAACATCGCTGATCAGCCAGCAGCACGGCAGGCATGCGCCCGCGTCTACGCGGCCTCAGCCGATTCCCGCTTGAGGAGACAATGACGGACATGCCGACCGAGCAGGAAGAACACACACCTGAAACTGGCACCCCGGATCGCGTGCGTGCCCTCGCCACCCCGCCGGATGTCGGCCCCACTGGTGACCATGCTGCGGTATGGCTCGACGACGAGGGCAGAGTCTGGGCCGTCTACCCGACCGTGCCAGCCGGCGACGATGTGCTGCCGATGGTGTGGGCAGACGAAGTCCCCATCCCCCGCCACGAGGTCGAGGAGCGCGGCTGCACACTGACGCGCATCGCCTTCTGCCGCACCGAACTGCTCTCCACGTTCGGGATGCCGCCGGCGAACGGGGCCGCGCAGCACGCCACCGTGTGGCTGGACGAGGACGAGGGGCGCGTGTGGGCCGACTACCCGACGGCAAGCCCCGAGGAGGACCAGGTCCTTCCTCTGGTGTGGGCTCGCGAAGAGGCCGAGCCCCGACGCGACTTGGAAGACATCGAAGGCTTCATGTTCACCCGCATCGGCTGGAGCCGCTGACCGTCCTCCAGTAGCGAGTAGCGACCAACCCGTACGCGAAGCCCAGACGATCACGGTCTCGCGTACGGGTTGCCGCATGTCATGGCTCAGGAATCCGTGAACCCGCGCGGTTCCGACCGCGTGAAATCAGCGGGCCAGGGCATGCCGGGGCGGAGCGGCGCCTGGTGGCGTTGGGTGCCCGGCCCCGCGCGCCTCACGCGAGTCCGGCCGCGCCTGGCTGATGTCCGTGCTGCTGCCGGTGGTGGGGGGCGTGATGCGATTGCTGCTGGTGCGGCGTTGAGACGGAGGGGACATGGCGTAGCAGTCGCTCTCGCGTCTCCCGTCCGGCCTCGAGCTGGCTGAGGAGGTTGTTCAGTCGCGCTGATGCCCCCGGCCCTCTGCCGGGCCGGGGGACACCACCTGGGCCCAGGCCGGTCTGATCGGCAGAAGGGCGAGCGCTGCCGCCGCTCAGCGGATCGCCGAGGATGTCTCTGGGACCAGGGATCCACACCGTGGAAACGGGCGGCCGCACGGGACGGTGCTGGTCGATGATCGAGGAGACCTGGCGGCCGTCCAACTCGTGCACGGTGGCCAGCCGGTCGGCTACCGTCTCGATGGCGGTCATGGTGCCGGGTGTGCTGAGCAGCCACACCGCATCGGCTACCGCCCGCTTGCGATCGATCACGAAGCCCTCTGCCTCGTAGCTGTCGACGACGGCGCGGTCACCGGCAGCGGCCACCTCAAGGACGCAGCGCCGCAGCTCCCTGTGATCGTAGTCGTTGGCGTCCAGCCAGATGGCTTGTGCGTGCGCGGCGCCCAGCTTTTCCAAGGCGAAGTGCTGTGCGTTGCCGGGGGGTTCCACCAGACAGCCGCCGCCTTCGGCCAGTGTCCGGTCCCGGGCCAGGAGCAGTCGCCGGACCCTGAGCCCGAGGGTGAGGGAGAGCACCGCGTGCGCCGCCTCATGGACGGCCTGGGAGCGCCAGTACACATCGTCGGGTAGCTGCGCGGTACACCACACCGTCGGCGGCTCGACCGGCCGCAGCGTGTTCGGGGGAAGAGCCTTGAGGAAGCTGGCATGTACCTGGAGGTGGAGCGCCTCCGTGTGCTCAATGCCCAAGGGGGTTCCGGCGGCGCGGGCTGCGAGAATCTCGGCGTGGAGCTGCTCTAGCAGTGTGGTCCGCCGTGGGTCCGGCTCGGGCTCAGGCACGTGTCCCCTCCCCTCACATAACCAGCCGACCTCCAGGCGCGGTGGCCTGGGTCATCGTCGCCACCGCTGGAGGGAACTGACCGGCGGGAACGCAGTACGTCCCAGCGGACGGTTCTCCCGGTCGAGTTGCGGATCCGCCCTGCGGGACGGCGGGACTCCGTCCCCGCGGTGCCTGCACCCGGCGGGGTCCCGGCCCGGCCGGGCCGTTCAGCTGATCCGCTCTGCGATGAAGCGCGCATGGACATCGCGGACGTGCTGGTGAAGCTCGGCAGATGGACTGCCGAGCAGTGGGGACTGGTAACCTCCGCGCAAGCAAGCCAGGACGGCATCGACGCCGTTCAGCTCACCCGGCTGACGCAGGCAAGCCTGCTGACGGCCGTGGGAGACGGCGTGTACCAACTCGCGGGGACACCAGTGCCGGCGCATCTGGAGATCAAGACTGCCTGGCTCCGGCTGGATTCGGGCACACCGGCCTGGCGCAGACTCACCCCTGGTGTGCACGCGGGGGCCATCTCCCACAGTTAGGCCTGCCGGCTCCACCAACTCGGCGACCTCCCTTCGGAGGTGGTCGAGATGCTGGTCCCGGGCAGCCAGATCGGCGGCTAGCAGGGCATCCGGCTGCATCAGGAGCCGGTCGGGGATCCATCCCAGGTCACCGTCGTCGACGGCTTGCGTGCGTCTGGTCGGATGTGGAGCGGCGCATCCAGAGCGCTTGAAGCCCCACCCGTATCTGCCGCGGCAGCTGGCCCGGCGACATCGCCCTGCTCTGCCGGTCCCTGGACTCCTGGCCGTCCCCACGGACTGCCCCGGGGGCCGCCGCCCACCTGGAGGCCGCGCCGCCTACCTCGAGCACCTGCACCGGCGTGGTGAGGGGTCCGCTACCGGCGCGAGCCTGCGGCCGCACGCGATCCGGCGCAGCAGGCGGCTCGGGTCACCACGGGCCCGGCCCGGGCGGCGTCACCGCACACTGACCCCGTCCTCGGCGTCACCCGACGCAGTCCGGTTCCGCCTGGCGGAATGCCGCGGGAGAAAGCGCAGTCAGGCCTTGGAACGAACCGCCGCCCCACCCTGGCCCCGGCTGCACAGGGCGCGAGGATCATGCCCACCGCCGTACCGACACTCAAGAAGGGGGGAGAAGCTGTGCCAGCTCCGCCCAGGCCGCGTTCACCAGGACCACCGCACCTGCTGTGGGTACGGCCCCGGCCGCGTACACCCAGGCCTCCGGCGCAGTCTGCGCGAACCGAAGCGCGGACCGATGGCAGGTGACAGGCCGTGGCGCCACCACCCGCGCACGCGGAGTACGCCAGTGATCAACCAGTGGCTGCAGCGGTACCGATCAGCTCGATTCGTGCCCGCGCCAGCTACGTCTGTCCATCACCACCTACGCATCACTACCTATCAACATCGTCAGGAGAATCTCAAGCGCATGGCCAGATCGTGGAGTCACACCGCACCTGTCCTCGTCACCGTCGGGGCCCTCACACTCGCATCCGGCTGCGCTTTTACCACCAACGAGAAGGACACCGAGAAGAGCCCTGCCCGGGCCGCCGCCTCAGCAATACCCTTCCCCGGCGTCGTCAGCCGCAGCGAGGCCAAGCGCTTCCTGCAGCGCTACGTCAAGGCCAACAACGCCGCGAATGCGAAGTGGGACCCGGCCTTGCTCTCCACGGTCGAGGGCGGGGCGCTGGTGGAAATGAGTAAGGCCGCGTACAAGCAGAAGCCGAACATGGACGCTAAAGAGCGAGCCGAGTACGAAACGCCCTGGTATTACACCTCGCCGACCGCCAAGGATTTCCACATTCCACCCGCGGGCGCGGCGTCCTGGTTCGCGATCACGGTGACCTCGTGGAGCAAGGTCGATCGGAAGGTGAGCAAGGAAAAGGCTCTGATCATCTTCGACCGCGACAAGGACGGCCGCTGGAAGTTGGTCGCCAGCTCCTGGATCGACCCCAAGAAGGCGGAGCTGATCGCCCACGACAAGCACGGCTTCGCCATCCCCGTGGTTCAGACGAGCAGGAAGCAGGGCGGCGCTGTGGCGCCCGATCAGCTCGACGAGGCCCTGGCCGATATCTACGCCACGGGCGGAACGAAGGCCGGGGACGTCTTCAAAGAGTCAGCCACCACCAAGTGGATGCGGAAAATCCCCAAGACGCACAACAGTCAACTCAAGCCGTATGCGCAGGCAGAATTCCGCCATGAGGATACGGAGCACCAGAAGGTCTACGCGCTGAAGACCAAGGACGGGGGGACTCTGGCGGTCTTCAACACAGCGCTGAGGGAAACTGACTTCGGTATGCGTCCCGACGCCATCATCAACCCGTCCCTGGATATGCAGACGTTCGTCGGCAAGAAGTCCAGGCCCGCGTTCCTGGTCTATTACTTGCACCAATCCACAGCCTACCTCCCGCCCAACCGCAAGGCAGAGCTGCTGACCTCTGAGTATGAAATGACACAGGTGAAGGGGTCATAGCAGGTGTCGCGACCAGAAGTAGATGACGTGTATATCGCGTTCGTACGTGCCTTTGACCTGCGGTGCCTCAACACGACGCCGTCGGCATCAGGAAGCAGCTGACCTGCAGATTCTCTGACTCGTAGCCCTCTGACCTGGCACGCAGCAACGTGCCCCGGACAGGCATCAATGCTTCCGGACGCGCTTATAGAGCCGCTGGTGGGTCTGAGTGACTGCGCCACGACGGGCGCCTGACGATCTTGTGCAGGGCGGTGAACTGTGCCAGGGGCGTGATCGAGAACGACGAGCACGCTTGATGCATGGGAGGTGCGCGGGGCTTGCGGTTCCGACAGTGCCTGCGGCGAGGCCCGCTGAACGCGCCGATGGCCGTGGCGGGGCGGCCATTCGAGGGGAGATCGTTTTCAGTGCCTGACCTGCCTGCCCCGAGTTCGACGGGTGTTCGGATCGCCGGCGACCGCCACCAGTGGCTGGTTGCCTGGCGCGGCCGACCTCGAACATGCCGCGTGCCGTCACGACACGCTGACCGCACGCGGAGCAATGCGCGACGCGCGCTGAGCCCCGTGACCCTCTGCCGGTGAGCCCAGCCATGCGCCGCAGATGCAGGAACCTAACGGCCGTAAAGGCAAGCGAGCACGAGGGTGCGGGCCGGGTTCGGCCGGCTGACCGGACCCTGCCTCACATGGCGCTGCGCGAGCGCGCAGCCGACTACGCCCCGCTCTTCGCGCGCGCCAAGGCAGAGGTCGGGTACGGCCAATGTCTCTGCCGCCTGCCAGGTCTCAGCCGGATCATTCGTTGCAGCAGGGCAGGCCGCTACCACCTGGCCGGATGGCCCGGCGAGGGGGACCGACACCGCATCAACTGCCCCTTCCACAAACTCGCCACACAACTCAGCGGCCGCAGCCGCTACGCGACCGAGGCCATACAGGACACCGACACCGGCACCACGATCCGTCTCGACGCACCCCTGACCCGGCAACTCACCCACCCCGCGCCACACAACCCGGGCGAAAACCAACCACGCCCCGGGCACACCAGACGCAGGGTGGGACTGGGACTGCTGCACTGGCTGTGGGAGGAAGCGCAGCTGACCGCGTGGCATCCGCTCTGGCGCCGCCGCAATTGGGGAATCTGCAGTTACCGGCTGCGCCAGCAGGCAGCTGACTGCTCGGTCACCGACCAAGCTTTGGGCGACGTACTGTTCGTGGTCCCGCCCTTCCGCCCTGAGACCAGCGAGCGCACCGCGGCTGCCTTCGCTGCCTTCCGCACACGCCTGAGCCCGCCCCAACAGGTCGTCAACCGCGGTCTCATCCTGGGCGAGGTCAAGGACATCATCGATACCCCTTACGTCCTAATGGCCGACCGGCTCGCCGAGTCCGGGCGGGCCTACATCAAGCCGCTGCGCTACGACGCCAGCGACGAGCTGCTTCCCGACTTCGTGCTGGTCGACACCCACCCCCACGCGTTCGTCGAGGTCTACGGCATCCATGGCCGCGAGACCTACGACCGCCGCAAACGCGTTAAACCGGCCCTCCACCAGCAACATGGCGCCCGCCTGATCGAGTGGGACGTGACCGCTGCGATGCCAGAGCTCACCCTGGCAATCCACCGCGGGCCGTGACCGACATGTCCATCACACCAGGCCCCCCACACCACCGGCCGGCCCACGCCGTGCCCGGCCCCACCCCAAGGCCCGCCGTCCCCCGTTCACAGGCCTGCGCACCCGACACCAAGCGCTGGAGAGCACTGGTCTTCATCGCAACAGCCCAGCTGATGATCGTCCTCGACGTGACCATCGTGAACATCGCCCTGCCCTCCGCCCAAACGGACCTCGGCATCTCCGACAGCGACCGGCACTGGATCATCACCGCGTACGCTCTCGCCTTCGGCGGCCTGCTGCTCTTCGGCGGCCGGATCGCCGACCTGTGGGGACGCAAACGCACCTTTATCGTCGGCCTGCTGGGCTTCGCGGCCGCCTCCGCGCTCGGCGGCGCCGCGGCCAACCCCGCCATGCTCTTTGGCTCCCGCACCCTCCAAGGCGCCTTCGCCGCCCTCCTCGCCCCGGCAGCCCTGTCCCTGCTCGCGGTGATGTTCACCGAGGCCACAGAGCGGGCCAAGGCCTTCGGCACCCACGGCGCCATGGGGAGCGCAGGCGGCGCCCTTGGCCTGATCATCGGCGGCGTGCTCACCGAATACATGGACTGGCGCTGGAGCTTCTTCGTCAACACCCCCTTCGCCGTGCTCGCCGCGACCGGCGCCTACGTCGTCGTCCGCGAGCCCGAGGGCAGCCGCAACCGCTCGCCCCTCGACATCCCGGGCGTAGTGCTATCCACACTGGCTCTGGCCTCGCTGGTCTATGGCGTCACACGCGCGGGGTCCCACGACTGGCGCGAGACGGTCACCATCGTCTTCCTTGCGGCGGCCGTTGTATTGCTTGCTGGCTTTGTGCTGATGGAGCAGAAGGCGAGGGCGCCGCTCCTGCCGTTAACGGTGGTGACCGAGCGGAACCGCGGCGGTGTCTACGCGTCGGTCGCCCTGGTCATGAGCGGAATGTTCGGCATGACTCTCTTCCTCGCCTACTACCTCCAAATCGTGGAAGGGTATACGCCGATCACCGCCGGCTTCGCGTCTCTCCCGATGAGCGCGGGCTCGATCATGGGATCGACGCAGATCGGCGCCCGGCTGATGAACCGGATCCGGCCGCGGCTGCTCATGGCACCGGGCTTCCTGGTCGCGGCGGCTGGCGGGCTGATGCTGACGCAGCTGGAGGTCGGCAGCTCCTACGCCCGGCTGGTCCTGCCCGCGCAGCTGCTGATGGGCCTGGGCATAGGCAGCGCACTCACAGCCGCGATGAGTCTGGCGACCCACGGCGTCAAGCCGCGCGATGCGGGCGTCGCCTCCGCGATGGTCAACACCTCCCAGCAGGTGGGCGGCGCGATCGGCACGGCGGTGCTGAACACCATCGCGGCCAGCACCACCACCGCCTACATCGCCTCTCAGGCGGGCGACGCGACCGGCCCGGCGTCCGCCAAGGCGCTGCAACTGGAGTCGATGGTGCACGGCTACACCACCGCCATCTCGTGGGCAGTCGGCATCCTCGCGCTGTCCGCGCTCAGCGCTTTCACCCTCATTACCACGCAAGGGTGGGCCGGTAACCAACCAGTCGCGGCCCCGGATGAAACGCAAACTCACTCGTGGCAAGAACCCCTGCCACCGGATACCGCACACGGGATGCTCGCCACGACGGAAGACCCTCGGGGGCTTTGACACTTTGGGAACGCGGGCCGTCATTCTGGTGTCGGCAGCACTCGCTTGTGCGCGGCGCTGCTCCGCCCGCGCGCGGGCATCCACCCCTGACACCTCCTGGTGGAGCATCGTGACCACGACCGCGCCTGGCAGGTCTGGTACCTGAGCCACACGGACGGCACCGCCCTGCGGCTGTGCCGGGCCGAGCTGCGCGCCACCGCCCAGCGGATCGCCGAAACGATCCGGGGCAGCCTCTGACGACCCGCCCACATGCACCGCTGGCGGGCCCGTCCGGTCCACCAACCCGCCGGGGCCACCCCCGTTTTGCTGCCGCCCGGTCCTGTTCCTGGTGCCGCCGTACGGTATGTGCGCATCCCGCGGTGGTGTCGTCGTGGTGCCCGGCGCCCGGTCACCGCGTCGGCCGCCCGCCCCTCCTCGTCGCCGGTGCATTCCGGCTTCCGCTTTATGTCTCAACATCCCCGGCCAGCACACGCGTGTTGCGGGGCTTGCGCCTGCTCCGGTCAGTGTGCCTGCCTCCGGGCGCACCATGTGCCCTTGATGTAGGAACGGAGTGGATTCCCATGTGGGATGTGACCGGTACGACCACCGGGCTGGCGATGCTCGCCTTGCTGCTGCATACCGTGCCCTTGTTCGCGTTGACGCTGGAGCGTGCTTTGAGCCCTAAGGCGCAGGACGGACACCAGCCGCTCAAGGCCTTGTTCTTCGGCTTGACGTCTGCCCAGCGTCGTCGGCGCAACACGCCGTTCGCGGGCATGTTCGCCTGCTCGGGTGTGCTGCTTGCCGCAGCGGCGGTGGTCAGCCTGGCCGGGGGAGCGGGGTGGGGCTGGACGGCGGTCTTCACCGTGCTCGCGCTCGCGGAGGGAGGTTGCGCCTACGCGTGGTACTGGCCCGCTGGTGAGGATCGGGCTGAGCCTGGTGAGCCGACGGCCTGCGAGGATCCCGCGCCGGAGCAGGGTCCCAACGCGGAGGACACACCGCCCAAGTAGGCGCGCCTGCGCTGAGCGGCCCCCGCCACACTCCCGCAAGTCCCGGGCCTGCCCGGCCGATTCGTTCAGCGGCCCCGTGCCTTCCCGCCTGCGGCGGGATCGTGCGGGCCGCTGCTTGTTTCCCGGGTGGAGGCCGCCGTGCGCGGCTCACACCGTTAGCCCGGCCACCGGCCCCGGTGGGCCGTGTCCGGTTCGCCCCTGCGGTGCACACCCAGGCTGCACGTGCGGTGGGGCCGCAGGCCGCCAGCCTGCTCGCCCGATTCGGAAATCGGGCGCCGGTGGCTTGTCGTAATGCGCAGCGAGTACTCCGCCGTTCCTGGCCCTTTGCCCGGGCGCCAGCTTCCCCAGGGTTGCGGGTCCGGCGCTACCTGACCCGCACGCCGAAGCGGTACCGGCGCCCACCGCAGGTGGCCCGGTAGCCCCGCCACACGGCCTCTCGGGGTCGGTCCCGGGGCCCGACCGGTCCCGGGACCGACCCCCGTTCCCAGCAGCGCGGCATAGCACAGCCACACAGCGTTGCCCGGCTAACGCCTCTCACCTCTACGGTCCAGCGACAACCACGCCCCCCGCATCAGACGAGTTGAGGAGTACCCCTTGCGTCGTTTCATCCGCCCGTTCAGCATCATCCGCCCGAACTGGACTCTGACATGGAAGGCACCGGAGCCCGCGCCCGGCACGGAGTACCCGTTCTCGATCTCGGATATCGCCCGCGCGGCCGCCGTGCTCCTCGGCGACGACTGGGCCGTGGAATCCGGGTACTGGGGCGTGACCGGCACCCTTGAGAGCCCCGACGGGGAGGTCTTCACCGTCGGCGTAGACGGCAACGGCGACCTGTACGTCTGCCGCGACCTGACCTACCTGACCACCAAAACCATCTACCTGCCCGACCTGACGGCCGCTGACGGCCTTGACGCGTCCGCCACAGCCATCGCCGAAGCGGCCCTGTCCCTGTCCTGATCACGAACCGGGGGGCGGCGCACCGCCGCCCCCCCCGGGAGTCCTTACACCTGGGACGTTGCCGCGGCTGACTGCTGCCGACTGCACGGCCACCCGATGGGACAACCAGCAGCACAAGGCCGACGCCGCCAACCGCCTGCTGACCTTCATTGAGGACGGGCTCCACCCCGAAGCCTTCTCTCCCGAGCTCTACCGCACCTGTTCACAGCATCTCTTCGGCCACATCGCGCACTTCAACCTCCACGGTTTTGCCGACACCTGGTTCGCCACCCAGCACACCAAAGCCGCCTTCATCGACCACGCCCTCAACGACCCAGCTGGCGGTGACCCCACCCACACCTGGTCCGATGTGGACAACACATCCAGACCGCGCTCGAAGCCCACCCCCACCTGCAAAACCCCAACACCTGGCCGGGCACCGCCCGCCCCCACCCGTGCCCGTCGTGCACCTGCACGCCCTTTCACCCTCACGGCCGAACCCGCCACTGACCCGGCGCCTCGCGCTCTGCGTACGGCCCGCACCCCTCGGGTGCGGGCCGTACGACGTTGCCCGCCCCGCAGGGCTGCGGCCCTCACCCCGTCACCGACACCACACCAGGCCGTCCGTAACGCCACCTCGTGCCCCTACCCGGCACCACCGCCGCCCCCCACAGCCACCTCTAACCCCCAGCAGGGGGTGCGGCTGCACCCGGGCGCCCCCGACAGCTCCCGTGCGGGGACGGGCCGACGCCGTACCCACAGCCTGTTCTGGTCTCACGGCCTGCCACCCGGCCCGGGAGGAGCTCGGCGCCGTTGTGGCCCGAGTCCTTCGGGTTGCACCGCTAACCACTGGTTCCCGCATGGCGGTTCGCGTCGGGCGGGGACACCCGGCCTTTTTCTTTCACTCCCTGTCCGGTCCGGCACTTTCAGGCTCCGGCCGCCCGGCGATTCCCACCCACGAGGCCGGTGCCCGACCGGCACCCCGGCTTTGGCTCCGGCAGGAATCGAGACCGCGGAAGAGTTCCGCCACATCGACGCCCAGAGCGTCGGCCAGCGCAAAGATCTTGTCCAGCGAGATGTTGTTCTTCCCGTTCTCGACGTTCACGTAGAAGGCCCGATCGACCCCTGCCTCCGCGGCAATGCTGGCCTGCGTGCGATCCGCGTTGGCGCGGAGCTCCCGTAGCCGCAGCCCGAACGCCCGACGGCGGATCGCAATGTCGGGAGTGGAAGCGGAGGCGGGAGACGCATTCGGCATGGTCACACCGTACTCAAGCTCCAAGGAGTTGCATATATCCAACACCTCGCGTGTAGAGTATAAGCAACATTGGCTAACCGCTCCGCCCGTCGCCACCAGGAGCGTGAAGCAAGTTCCAGGAGACCTGCGCATGGAAATCAGCGAGCTCACTTCCGCGGCCGTGGAAGCCCTCCAGCACCGTGAATCCACCGGCAAGGCCGTCACCTCTGTCACGGTCGAACCGACCAGGGACGACTCCGGCTGGATCAGCTACGAGGGCACCGCCCTCGTCACCCACCACGACGGCGAGACCCAGACCCTCAACATCCGCGACACCGCGCTCTCCGCCGCCCTGGAGCAGCACGCGGACGACGAAGCCGAGCTCGGGTCCGTGCTGACCGTGGTCATCTCGGTCCCGCTCCCCGAGGTCACCCCGAATAACCGGGTTCGCTGTGAGGAGCATCTCGGTGTGCACATCGAGACCGTTGCGTGCCGATGGCCGCACAACGTCCACGCCGACGGGTCGGAGCCCCAGGTGGGCCACCCCTACCGCGTCACCGACTAACCACCGCCGACCCGACCAACAGATGGGGCCCACGCCCAGGAGGAAAGACGTGACCACGGAACCCGCCCTTGACGAACTGGGCACGGATGAGCTGCACGCCTCGATGACTGAGGCCATGCGCGAGCTGCCCGAGGTGCACCCGCTGCGGAGGCTCTGGGAGCGCCTGGACGAGATCCTTACCGTCGGCGGCCCCGAGTGCCTGCCGGCTCCCTGGGACACGTACAGCGAACCGGAGCACGAGGAGTGTGATCCCACCGTCAGGAACAACGCTCTCCGCTCTGCTGTCACCGATAGCGTTGGTGCTGCCATCCGCAGTGTCCACCAGCGCGGGTACGAGGTTGCCCTGCCGCTGGAACTCCTGGAGTTCCTCACCGGGGGCGCTGAGACCGCCGCTGTCGGTGAATCCGATGCGCTCCCTCGAGATGACTTCGAGGTCGTCAACTCCGCGCTCAGCGACAACTGCCAGGTGGCCGAAGGACTGCGGTGCACCAAGTGCGGCGGCATCACTATCCAGGCAGGACACGACGGGCAGGGATGGACGCTGGCCCGCCTCGATCTCATGGCCGACCGCCACCGGTGCCTGCCCCGGGTTGGCGACGCGGACGGCTCCCTCGACTCCACGCTGGATGAGATCCAGGACTGCACGTGCGTGGAGTTCTGCAACGAGGACCCGAAGACGGCCTGCCGCCTCTCCGGTCGTCGGCACGTTCACCCGGCCAGCCAGGGAAGCACCGGCTTCGGACCGTGCCCCGTCCACCCCGACGCACCCGGCGACATCTGATCCACCACCCGTATCCGGACGAGGAGCCATGAGCGACCAGACCGACCAGGCAACCGCCTTGTCTCCGGAGCGGATCGCCGAGCTGCACGAACGGGCCCGCCGCGAAGCGGGCCCGTTCGTGCACGCCCGCGTCCTGGAGACCCCAGTCCACAATGCCGAGTGGGCCGCCGCCGTCCTCGGCCGCCCCTACCACGGCCCCCGGACTGTGACGTGGCCCGAGCGGTACTTGCTGTACCTGGCTGCCCTCGCTGAGCCGACCCCGCCCCCGCCGCCCAAGGCCACTGCGGCCCTCGTCCGCTACCGCGCCGAGGAGGAGGCACGGCGGAAGGCCGCCGAGGAACAGCACCGCCGAAGAGTCCAGGAGTGGGAGGAGTTGGCCGCCGCCCTGCACGACGCGACGGGTGTCCGGTTCGAGGTCCGCCACAACTACACCAGCCATCGGCACCTTGACGGCTACACGCAGGGCGGCGACCACATCTACCTTCTGGACGACCTGGACGTCGGACGTCTCCACCGGAAGGCGCACCACGTCCTGTGCTGGGTCCCGAGCCGGGCCCACGACCTTGAAGTCTTCGAGTTCCTCGACGACGGCCGGCTCCCGAACTGCAAGGCGTGCCTGCGCATCGCCCGCCGCCTCAGCACGTGACCCGACGCGGAGATCAATGACAACCGATGGCAACCAACCCGTACGCGAAGCCCTACCGAACCGAAGGTTCGCGTACGAGTTTCCGTTGCAACCGGACCTTCGGACACACCGTGCACCGGGGTCCCGGCGCGGCGGAAGGTGCCGAGAACATGACGGTGGGCTTGTAGGGACGTCAGGAAGTCGCTTTTATGCCCCCCCGGCTCACCGCACGCATACGGCTCGCCGCCTGACCGCCAACCACGAAAGGATGAACTGCATGAGTGAACGCCACGCCACCACCAACGACCTCCCTGACTGGAACATCGCTGACACCGTTCTCGGACTCAGCCAGCGCCCCGGCCTCCTCGGCTGGGTCCGGCTACAGAAGCCCAGCAAGCCAGATGAGCAACTGTCGTCGCTCGGCCGCGACATGGAGGGGCGCCTCTACGTGGACAGTGCCAGCCGTTTTGCTGAACGTGTCGGCAAGTCTGAGGCCCAGCAGGGCTACGTTGCTCTGCTCGTGGGAGTTGAGGACGGCGTCGCTCTCTGGGTGCCACGCAAGGGGTACCACCACATCAAGCTGATCGACCCGGCCGAGGCCGGGGATCAACCAGACGTGCCGCGCTGGCTGCCGATCCGCGAGGTACTGAAAGAAGTGCCTGCCGGAGAGCTCCAGAACCTAGGCCCCTGACCCACAGCAGCTCCCAGAGGCCCCGCATCCCCAATCAAGAGACTTGACGCAATACGTCTCAGCCCGGCGGACTACCTCGCGGTTGATGCGTCTCCGCGCCCAACGAGCGGCACCGACCTCTTGAGATGGCACACCTAAGGCGCAGGACGGACACCAGCCGCTCAAGGCCCTGTTCTTCGGCCTGACGTCTGCCCAGCGTCGTCCGCGCAACACGCCGTTCGCGGGCATGTTCGCCTGCTCCGGTGTGCTGCTCGCCGTAGCGGCCGTGGTCAGCCTGGCCGGGGGAGCGGGGTGGGGCTGGACGGCGGTCTTCACCGTGCTCGCGCTCACCGAGGGAGGTTGCGCCTACGCGTGGTACTGGCCCGCTGGTGAGGATCGGGCTGAGCCTGGTGAGCCGACGGCCTGCGAGGATCCCGCGCCGGAGCAGGGTCCCAACGCGGAGGACAACACCCCGCCCAAGTAGGCGCGCCCGCGTCTACGCGGTCCTCGCCACACTCCCGCAAGTCCTGGGCCTGCCCGGCCGATCGTTTCGGCCGGGCAGGTCCGCTTCATGTTCCCCACACCCCGGGCGGGCGGATCCCCGCACCCGGCCCGGCGCCGTCGTTGCGCCGCTAACTCCGCCTCCGGCCACGGTCTAGGAAGGCGAACGGTCCCAGCTCCAGGACCACGACGAGCACGAAGACTGCGACAACGCAGACCTTCCCGGCTGACCCTGCGCACTGCCCTTCCACGGCCCGCCCCACTCGCCCCGGGAGCGGGCCGTTCTCGTAACGCTCACCAAGCGCCCGCCCTCACTGGAGCGTGGCGACATCCGCTCGCCCACCGGCATCCCCCTGCGGGCCGAGATCTGGTTCTTCTACAACGACCAGTGACCCTTTGCCCAAAAGCCCTCAATAGCGTACGCGTGCCACCCACCGTTCCAGTGCCGGAGGTTCTGCTTCCCGGCCCGGGGGAGTTCGCTCACGCTGGGGTGTTCTTCAAATTGTCGGGGTTGCGGTGCTAGCTCCGCGCTCCTCCATGGTGCTTGGTGTCGGGCCGGGGACAGAGCGGCTCTCATGTCCGCCTTCCGGCCCGACGCCACCCTATTCACCCGTAGTGGAGGGCATCAGCTATGACCACACTCGGCACCCCTGCCGAGCAGGACCACCAGGTGCAGCCCGGCTGCCCCGGCGCGGCTATCGACTGGGTCCGTGAGGACGTGCTCCCACACGCGTTCGAGATCGAATGCTCTCAAGAGCCGTCCCACAAGCTGACGGGTGATGGCTCCGGGCTTGGTCGTGAGGTCCGCCCATGTTGCGGCGGTGGCCTCCATGTAGGTGTCTTCGTGGTATCGGGGACTGTCCTCGTCAATGACTGCCCGGTCAGATATGGCTGGCATGCCCTGGAGCCCGGTGGCGCCGAATCCGATGGCCCAGTTGCCGAAGTAACTTCCTTCTTCGGCAGCTGCGACGATGAGTGCCAGGAAGCGCCGGGTGAGACCCACTGCTATGGCGTCGACGACGCCCTTGCCTCGTCCATCTAGGCCCCTAGAGAGGCGGCTCGAGAACAGTCGCAAGCCCCCGTCTTGGTGCACCTGCACTTCGATGGCGCTCTCCCTCGCCCCAGGTTCGAACCCGCGCGCTGAGGTGATGTTCGTGCTCGTGCGGGCGATGCCGCGGGACTGACGCCAGGGCCGATGAGCGTTTTCGAGCCCGGGGATTCCTTGGAGTAGAGCCTGCAACTCAGGAGCATCAGCTCGCTCTGTGAAGCGAAACAAGTGCTCTTGCCAATCACGCCGGGTGACCATGTCGAGCAACATGTCGCTTCGTCCGGCCATGGGCTGAGCGATCAGGAAGAGGTGTGCCTGCTCGCGAATTTCGGCAGGAATCGGGTCCTTGTCGATCTCCTGCTGCAGTAGGGCCAGCGTGTCGGACTCCATGATCCGGCGTCGTTGGTGCAGGCGGAGGACTTCGGCGTCGGGGAGGGTTCGCTTGGTCTTGTCACCCCGGCCGAGGTAGCGCCCGTCGACCATGTGTGGGGCTGCCGGACTCGCAGGGACGTGGACGACCAGATACCCGCGCGAGGGATCAGTTTCGGAGCGGATGGGGTGGGTGACGACACTCAGCGGGGGATCCGGGATGGTGTGCGCAACGTTCTCGATCTTCTCTGCGAGCCCGCTCAGAGGCTGTGGGGCAAGGCTGAAAGTTCGGTTCTCCTTGTCCTCCGCGACTCCAATGATCAACAAGCCGCTGTCGATCGCGAAGGAGGCCAGGTCACGCGCGGTTTCACGGTTGTCTCCCTTCGTGACCACCTCCCTCTTCAGGTCCAGGAAGTGCGATTCCTCCAGCAAGCCGTCGTCGATCGCGCTCTGGATCTCTGCCTCGGTTTTCGGACTCCATCGAGGATGGTCAGGCGGAAAATAGACCGACATCAGGGGCTCCTCACAAAGACGCAGCACGCCCCTTCACCATCATGACCCTGGCTGCACTCTGCTGGTCCGCCCAGCGACCTCACGGAGGGTGGGAACGCTGAGGAAGACCGACGATTCCCGCCGCTCCTGCCTGGCGTCGAGCCGGGAGATCTTCTCCTCGGCTGCTGCGAGGCTGACCTGTAGTCGTTCAATCTCGCCCAGCCAGCCTTCGCGCTCGGCCTCGGCGATTCTGGCCGTAGCGCATGGCCATCGATGAAGCAGGCCCTAAGGACCTCGCCGCGTCCGGCTGGCAGCACGTCCCCGACGAGAAGTCCACCGCCCTCTATCGGGTCACCTTCTCGACCAAGCCCACCCACTGACCAGCTGAGGCCCGCTTCGGCCATGTGACCGGAGCGGGCCTCTCGCGTTCCCGCCGGCCGCCGCCCGGAGGGTTGCGGGTCTATCGGTGCCCTTCTCGAGAGTGAGCTCCAGCCGGAACGCCCCTGCACGAACCCTCTCCGTGCACGGCGGCAACCGGCACCCGCCGGGCCGCGCACCCCTGCGCAGCCCCCCTCCTGCCGCGCCCCGCGCGGCCCGGCCCGCCTGTGGCCCGCCGTCCCGGCATGCCTGTGTCGGTCTCTGTCCCGCCGCGCGCGCCGTGTGCCGGGCTGTCCCGCCGCCTGGCCCGCCCGGCGCCGCCGCCCGCCGGCTCGGGGTGGCCGGCGGGCGGCGGCGGTGTGGTGATGGGTTTGCGGGTGTTGGCCGGGAGGCGGTCAAGGTCTCGCTCACCGCCGACAACGAGCGAGCCGACCAACCGCCCCCTTTTTGCTCGGCGTGCTCCTTCATCTCTCTGCCGAAAGGGATATGCCTGATGACGAACCCCGCTTGTGCCCACGATGACTCCGCCGCCGTTCCGACGCGGGTGACGGTGAACACCCTGGCTCAGGAGGCCAAGACGGTCGGCACCACACAGCTCGCCGAGTTCCTCGCCGCCACCGGCCGTGATGTCGCCGACGTCTACCGGGGCTCCAGCACATGGACGACGATCCTGCGGCGCGCCGAGCTGCTGCCCACCCCCACCACGCCGCTCCCGGGCGAGGCGGGCCTGCTCAAGCGCATGCACAGCTTCCTGCACATCGACGACACCGAACGCGCCTCCGCTTACCGGCAGTTCACCACCGACGACGCCCCCGCCTACGAGGACCTGCCCCAGTGGGACCAGACCCTCGCACGGATGCTGTTCTTCAACCTCTGGGACAAGGGCGGCTTCGCCTCCTACGCCGCCGGTCTCGCCTCGCTACGCGGCCAGCACACGGTGCGCAGCGAGCTGGGCCAGCTCCTCACCTACCTGATGCACAGCCCCCGCGTGCACGCAGCGGCACCGCTGACGGGAGCGCACGCCCACATCCCGCTGAACATCCACCACGCCTACAACCGCTCGGAGATCCTGGCCGCGATGAGCGTGGCCCGCCTCGGCGGCCAGCTGCCCGGCTTCTTCGCCCAGGGGGTGCTGTGGGATGCCGCGAACAGGACGGACGCCCTGCTGATCACCCTGAACAAGAGCGAGCGGGACTTCTCCCCGACAGTGCGCTACAAGGACTACGCGCTCAGCCGGACCCACTTCCACTGGGAGTCGCAGAACTCGACCGCGCCCAACTCCCCGACCGGGCAGCGCTACCAGCAGCACGCGCAGCAAGGCAGTCACGTGTTGCTGTTCATGCGGGACAGCAAGGACACCGCGACCGGCAAGGCGATGCCGTGGGTGCTGCTCGGCCCGGCGACCTACGAGGGGCACACGGGCAGCAAGCCGATGGCGGTCACGTGGCGCCTGCACCACCCCCTGCCCGACCGGATCTGGTCGCGTCTGCCGACCACCCCGCCCATGGCCTGACCCCGGCCCCCCGCACCAAGCCCGTGCGGTGGCCGTTGCCGTGCCCAGCCGGGGTGTGCGCCCGTGCCACGGCGTAATCCGGGTCTGACCCCCTCGGAGAGGAACACCAAGCTTCACCCCGGCTGACCAGGGCCGGGGTGAAGCCCTCTTTGATCCGACCGCCCGCGAACCGCCCGGGTCTCGGCGTCCGGCTACCGGGCTGGCCCGCCGGGGGGCGGGCTGGGTGAGGGTTGCGCAGCTTGGGTGGCGGCCGGTCACGGTCGGTGGCACACGGTGGCACACGGTGGCACACAGCGGGTGTCCCAGCCCGCCGCAGAGCCCCTGTGTGTGAGGCGCTGACCGCCCGCAGCAGCATGCCCGCGCTGACGCGCATGCCGCGTCTGACCAGCGGTGTGGCCCCTGGGCCGCCGCCCCCGGCGCCCGTGAATCGGGCCGGTGTCCAACTCCCGCACGGGACCGCCCCGCAACTGAATCCGAAGAATGAGGGAACACCCTATGGCCGAGACCCTTACCTACGTCACCGACGGCATCGCGGCCGGGCTGAGCACCTACCCCCACCCGAAACCGGTCATGGACACCGGCGCCTTGGTGGAAGCATGCCGGGTGCAGGCGCGTCCCTGGGTGACCCGCCGCTTCGGCGTGATGGTTCCGGCGGAACTGTCCGGGCCGGGCGCGCTCGTCGACCTGATCGCGGAGGTCACCGACGCGGCCGAGCACGACCCGGACAGCACCGAAGACGACGCCACCATGAACGGGCTCGAGCACCTGGACAACCCGCACGACGAGGCGCTTCGGGCCTACCACGGGCACGGCAACGGCTACCTGCTGGGCGCCCTGTTCTCCCTCATCAGCGCCAGTGGCGCCCTGTCCGAGGGATACCGGGACGCGGGGCTCATGGATCCGTTTTGCGGCCGCTTGTCGGCCGTGGATGAGTCGGCGCTGATCGAAACCGTGCGGGTGCAGCTCAACACCTGGGCACCCGCGGTCCTTGAGACGCCCAGCTACGCGGACGGAGAGATCACCAGCGCGCCTGCCCTGTCCGAGGTCATCGCTCAGGTAGTCGACGCGGCACAGGCCAAGTACGGCGACATGGACGACGACGACAGCATTCGGGGCATGGCGCACCTTGCAGGCGCCCGCGCCCACAGTCTGAAGGCCGCCTCCGGCCACGGCGACGCCTATGTGTTCGCCGCCCTGGGATCGCTGGTGCTGGCCGCCGCGAGCCTCGCCTGACCGGGCGCCCCGGTCTATCGCGCCCCCGCCCATGCGGGGGCGCTGTCCGTTGCCTCGCCCCCGGCCCCTGGCCCAGGCCTCGAGCGACGCCCTGAACCGCACCCGGGGAGGAAGACGATGGGCTACATCCAGTACGGAGACGGGGACAATGAGCTGAACACCTACCTGCGTGACCACGACATGGGCCGTGCCGGGAGCCTGGAGAACCTGCCCGGCATGATCCAGCACGTGCGCGTACTCGCCCCGATGTGGTGGGAGCACACTGGCGCCGCCGTGGGCTCCATCCGCCTCAAGGGCGGGTTCATGGGCTCGGCTCGCTCGGCCCTGATCGACAGCGAGCCCCTGTTCACCGCCTGCGCTACCTTCGGGCTCGATGCGCTGCACCAGCGCCTCGCCCAGGACAGCAAGCGCCGCGCGGCGTTTGGTGAGGACCACGCCGACCGCCTGGTCTTCGGCTTCGACTTCGGCGACTACCGGTTCACCGAGGAGCCGGCCACCGATCCCTGCCGGTTCATCGACGGCACCACCCGTCAGGTCGACGCCGGAACCACCGTCGCCATGCTGTTCATTGACCGCGTGCCCGTGTGGAGCCACCCCGATCACTTCGGTGGCCGTGGCTACTACGACCACCAGACGCGCGTCAGCACGGTGGGCTACATCGACCAGGCCGAGGCGATGACCAAGGGCTGGCACGCTGCCCTGGACGCTTCCTGACAGCCATCCCACCCCGCCCCGCGTGGGGGCGCCACCAGAGGACGAGCACGAGCAAGCAGGGAGACGGGAATGTCGCAGATCGCAGTCACGGAGCCGGGCACGGTCACCTTCAACGGTGCGCCGCTGGAGCTCGCCAAGTCGAGCCGGAAGACCTGGAGCGCCGACGGCATCACCATCCGCCTGTGCATCGACACCCGCTGGGCCGCCACCCGCGACGGCAGCGGCCGGTACGCACCGGCCGCAGCCACCGCCCAGGCCGCCCTGGACAACCTCGCCGCCATGGAGCGCAAGGAAGCCCGCCGCGCCGCCCTTACCCCCGGGCAGCGCTTCGCCTACGACATGCGCGCCTACCTCCACATCGGCCCGCGGACCCGCCGCTACCGCAATGGCACCGACCTGCACCGGGAGATCGTGCGAACGGGTATCGAGGTGGTCACCGAGAGGTTCGGCTACTCCGACCGATTCGTAGAGGCCGTGCGGCCCGCATACGGCGCCTTGCTCTCCTACAACAAGCACATTCCGACAAGCCGGGCCGGGACCCGCGTCAGCCTGTACGTCAACCAGCTCTCCTCGTGGCAGCTGCTGGACCTGCTCGCCGAGATGACCGACGCCGACGTGATCCATGTCGGTGGAGGCGAGCGGTGGTTCCAGGAGCTGAATCGGTCCCTGACTTACGGCACCGCCAACCCGATCAGCGGCCACCAGCCAGTGCATCGCACCGCCTGACACCCGGTCCCACCGAACCCCCGGCTCCTGCGCCCGCCCGCACCCCCCTTTGTACGGCCCGCACCCCCGGCCCGGTGCGGGCCGTCGGCGCTGCCAGCCCTGTTGCTTGCGGCTCCAACCGGCCGCGCCGCCACCGTTCGTGCCGGCCCGGGACGAAGCCTCCTTGGTGCGCTTCGACGGCCCGATCCGCGGCCGTGAGCTGCCCATCGACCTGGAGCAGCTGCCCGACGATCTGCTGTTCCAGGTACACACCCAGGCCGCCGAGATTCTCAGCTCGCGCGTCGATGACGCGCTCCCGGG
>NZ_JBQQBX010000002.1:0-360434 GCF_052245475.1 Streptomyces sp. 7N604
ATGTCCTTGGGGCGCACTCCCTGGGCCCGTACGCCTGCCGCTCGCCGCAGGGGCCCGGCGCTCCGCGCCCGCGGGCGCGGCAGGGGCCGGGGCGCTGGGCCGGACCGGAGCGGGGCCGGACCGGAGCGTGGCCGGACCTCAGGCCGTCTTCTGGAAGGCCTCGATCGTGCGGGTGAAGTCGCGGGTGGACAGCAGCAGTTTGTAGATGATGGCCAGTTCGAAGACGAGCAGCAGCGCGCCCGCCCCGACGGTCACCGGTGCCACCGCGTCGACCGCGGGTCCGATGATGAACACGGCCATCTGGAACTCGATGCCGCTGACGAGGTGCGTACGGATACGGTGGCGGAGCAGCAGCGTCCGGAAGCGCGCGTACCAGGGGAAGCGGTGCCGGAACTCCTGGTGCAGATCGACGACTTGGAGCCGCGGCCGGTCCTGGTCCTCCGTGGCCTGAACGGGCGGGTCGTCATCGGCCAGCGTCCTGTCCTGCTCGAGGTCGGCGGTCGGATTGTTCTCCAGCAGGTCCTCCATGAAGGCGAGTTCCCGCTCGTTCTCGGCCCGGCGGGCCTCCCGTACCCGGGCCTTGATCTGCTTGCGCATCCCGTGCCGGATCTTGAAGATCTGCAGCGCGTCGACATAGCGCAGCATGTCGAGGAAGACCACCGCGAGGGCGAGCCACAGGTAGATGACCTCGCCGCTACGGGCGAACTGCCCGCCCATCAGCGCCACCGCACAGGCCAGCACCCGGACCCGGTCGAAGACGTAGTCGAGCCAGGCGCCGAAGACCGAGCCGGTGCCGGTGAGCCGGGCGAGTTTGCCGTCCATGCAGTCGAGTACGAAGCTCAGGTGGTACAGCCCGGCACCGGCCAGCAGCCAGCCCCAGCTGCCGGCCGCGAAGCAGGCGGCGGCGCCGAGACCCAGGAACAGCGCGAGCCAGGTGATCTGGTTCGGGCTGATCCGGGTCCACATGGCTGTCCAGCGGACGAGCGGGGTGGCGACCGGGTCCACGAGCAGCACGGTCCACCAGGCGTCGCGCTTCTTCTCGGTGGTGCGGCGCACCTCGTCGAGGGTCGGTATGTCTCGGGGCATGGCCAACTTCCGTGGGCGGCGGCAGTGATTCGTTCTCTTGACGTGAGGAACCAGAGATTGGGTTCACCTGACGTTAGGAATGCCGTCATCCGAGAGACAAGATCCGCCCGTTACAACCTTTTGCCCGGGGTAACCGTCTCAGTGGTTGCCCGAGTCGATGGCAATGTCAGGCTCGGAGCCCCCGGCCCGAACGGAACCGGCCACAGGTTCATGGGCAGACTGGTGTGGTCGGATCAGCGGGAGGCGGAGGGTGAGGATGGCGCTCGGGGCAGGGTTCACCGAGGGGCGGGCACGGGAGGTGCTCGCCGCCGCCGGGTACGCGTCGGGCGAAGCCCGGCTCCTCGCCCTCGGCGAGAACGCGGTGTTCGCCCTCGCCCAGGGTGCCCACGAGGCCCCCGTCGTCCGCATCGGCCGCAGCGCCGAACTGCTCGACCGGATGCGGCGTGAGCTGCGCACCGCGGCCTGGCTCGGCGAGCAGGGCGTCCCCGCCGTACGCCCCGCCGAGCCCGAGGCCCGGCTGGTCGAAGGCCACCCCGTATCGGTGTGGCACCGCCTCCCCGACCGCGTACGCCCGGCCGGCGCGGCCGACCTGGCCGCCCTGCTCCGGCTCGTGCACCGGCTGCCCGCCCCGCCGTTTCCCCTTCCGCGGCGCGAACTGCTCGGCGGCGTCGAGCGGTGGCTGCGGCTTGCCGGGCGGGCGATCGACCCGGCAGACGCCGCCTTCCTGCGGGAGCGCCGCGACCGTTTCACCGCCGCCGCGGCGGACCTCGTACCGCGACTGACGCCCGGTCCCATCCACGGCGACGCGCTGCCGCGCAATGTGCACGTCGGCCCGGAAGGCCCGGTCCTCGTGGACCTGGAGACCTTCTCCGGCGATCTGCGCGAGCACGACCTGGTGGTCATGGCGCTGAGCCTGGACCGCTACGGGCTCGACCCGGCCGAGTACGCCGCCTTCACCACCGCGTACGGCTGGGACGTGCGGGAGTGGGAGGGCTGTGCCGTGCTGCGCGGCGCCCGCGAGACCGCGAGCTGCGCGTGGGTGGCCCAGCACGCCCCGGGGAATCCGGCGGCTCTCGCCGAGTTCCGCCGCCGGGTCGCGTCGCTGCGCGAAGGCGATCAAGCGGTCCGCTGGCACACGTTCTAGTCACGACCCGAGCCACGGCCCGCACCCACCCCTCAGGACGGCAGTGCCCGCAGCGGCCAGCTGCCGTCCACGACGGCCTCCGGGTCCCGCTGTCGCAGCCACTTCTGATACCCGGCGGCCCAGCGCGCGTACCAGCTCACCTGGCTGCGGTGCAGCGCCCACGGCTCCAGCTCCGCCACCCGCGCGTGCCGCTCGGCCAGCGCGCAGGCCACCCGCACCGCCGCGACCGCGTCCGCGCTCGCCTGATGCGCCGCCGACAGCACCACGCCGTACTCCCCGCAGGTCGCCACCAGCGTGCGCTTGCCCTTGCGGTAGCGGTCCACGGCACGGTCGATGGTGTACGGGTCGACGATCGGGCCGACCTCTCCCCCGCCCAGCCGCTGGGGCAGCGACGACAGCCCGTGCCGCCGCAGCTCCGCGGCGAGCATCGTCAGGTCGAAGGCCGCGTTGTACGCGACGACCGGCACCCCGGCCTTCCAGTAGCCGACCAGCGCGCCCGCTATCTCCTCCACCACCTCGCGCGCCGGGCGCCCCTCGGCAGCGGCCCGCTCGGTCGTCACGCCGTGGATCGCCGCCGCCTCCTCCGGGATGTCGACGCCCGGGTCGGCCAGCCACTCGCGGTGGCGTATCGGCTCCCCGCCCTCGACCTCCACGACCGCGGCCGTGACGATCCGCGCCTCGCGCGGGTCGGTCCCCGTCGTCTCCAGGTCGAAGCCGATCAGCAGCTCCCGGTGCCAGCCCATGCCCGCGGCCCCCCTCTGTTGTCCTGCTCCCCCAGTTGGTTTCACCCTCCCACGCACCACTGACAGTCCGGCCGACCGGACCTGGCGGCCCCTCAGGACATCCTCAGAACGCCTCGGGACGCCTCGGGACGCCTCGGGACGCCCGGGACAGCGTCAGGGCAAGAAGACATTCAGGACACCGGGCGCGAGTCCGTCCAGACGCTCTCGAACTCCTCGCGGTAGGTCTGGAAGAGCCCGGTCTCCTCGTTCGTGCCGCTCTCCTGCACGAGATTGCGCCCGCCGCCGCGCAGCACCAGCACCGGCGCCTCCATCCCTCGCGCCTTCCGCAGATACGACTGGACGACCGCCAGCCCGTCGGAACCATCGCCGTTGACCACGTACGCGGTGAAGCGGGGCGTCTCGTCGAAGACGCGGATCTCGAAGCCGCCGGTGTCCCGCAGCCGGGCCCGCACCCGCCGCATGTGCATGATGTTCATCTCGACAGAACGGCTCAACTCGCCTTTCTTGAGCCCAAGTTCACGCTCCCTGCGCCGCACCGCGCTGCTCGCCGGGTTGAGAAACAGCAGCCGCGTACGGCACCCCGCCTCGGCCAGCCGCACCAGCCGCCGGCCCGAGTAGTTCTGCACCAGCAGATTCAGGCCTATGCCGATGGCGTCGAGCCGCCGCGCGCCCCCGAAGAGGTCCTCGGCGGGCAGCTGCCGCTGCAGCCGCACCCGGTCCGTGTGCACCCCCACCACGTCCGCGTACCGCTCGCCGACCAGGTCTTCCACGGCGTCGACCGGCAGCCGGTCCGCCGAGGGGGCGCCCGCCCCGCTGCCCAGGATGTCCAGCAGCCGCGCGGAGGCCCGTTCGGCCTGGGCGAGGACCGTCGCGGACAGGGCACGGTTGCGGGAGACGACGTTGCGCGCGACCTCCAGCTCGTCGAGGGCGAGCTCGAGGTCGCGCCGGTCGTCGAGGTACGGCTCGAAGCACGGCCAGTGCTGCACCATCAGCTCGCGCAGCTGGGGCAGCGTGAGGAAGCTGAGGACGTTGTCGTCGGCGGGGTCGAGCAGATAGCCCTTGCGCCGGCTCACTTCGCGTACGGCGACGGCCCGCTGCACCCACTCGTGCCCGGCGGGCCCGGCCGCCGCGACCACCCACTCCTCGCCGTGCACCGGTTCGTAGATGGGGCGCAGCACCGCGGCGACGACCGCCCGCAGGCGCTGTTCGACGAGATTCAGCCAGATGTAGGCCCGGCCCGCCCGCCGGGCGCGTACGCGTACTTCGGTCCAGGCGTCGGCGCCCCAGTCCAGTTCTGCTCCGATCTCCATCGGGTGCGCCACGGACACCGCGCCCGGGGTGACGCAGCCCGGACCGCCCTGCTGGCCTCCATCGCCAGGGGGCAGTTCCAGCCCGCCGCCCGAGCTCACCAGTGCACCGCCTTCCGCCCCCCCGATCCACGATCAAGGAAGGGTACTGCGTGGGCGGAGGGCGGTGCACCTCGTCAGTTCACACGTCCACCAACTCTCCTCAGGGCTCGGACGGTTGGCCGTTCTGGTCGGCGAGACCGGCCGGTGTGAGCGGACTCATCGCTGTCACGTCACGCGGTGCGAGCTGGAAACCCTGCCAGTGGACGGGCATCGGGGTCTGGTCCTCGTCGCGCGCCACGTGGTGGAAACCGACGTTCACCCAAACGACGGGGTGCTTGAGGGGCTGTCCGTTGACCCAGGTGTCCACGCTGGTGCCGGGACACCTGCGATTGTGGCTGGCGAACTGCTGACACTTGTCGTACTCGGTGAAGTAGACGTCGTTCCTCGTGTACGGGCGGCCGGGGTACTTGTTGTTGTGCCCGAGCACGATCTCGTACGACCGCGGGTGGTTGTCCTTGTTCTTCCCCGCCGTGCTGACGACGCGCCACCAGCGCTGCTCGCCGCTCTTGCCCGCCAGCTCCTTGGTGATGTCGGTGCGCTTGGTCTTGGTCGTCGGGGTCCGCCCGGCGTGCGGCGTGGTCGTGGCGTCGAACTGCTGGACCTTGGCGTTGGGCGAGCCGTCGAGGCCGAAGTTGAGCCGCCAGAAGATGTTGTGGCTGTGGCTGGTGGCGTAGTCCTTCGCGCCCTTGCCGATGGGCCAGCCGCGGCCGTCGGAGGCGTCGTAGTCCATCGGGGAGAGGTTGCCGGTCGCGCCGACCTGGGTGGAGATGGTGCCGTCGTCGGAGAACCGCCACTCGGTGATGTACTCGTACCAGCCGACCTTGTTGACGGTGTAGACGAGCAGGTCCTTGCCCTGTGCGGACCAGACCTTGTTGCTGGTGTCCGAGGCCGCGCGGTACGCGTGCCCGCGGGCGCGCGTGGTGGTGCACAGGCCGTTGACCGCGTCCGCGTGCGGCAGCTTGACCTTCTTCAGGGTGCCGCCCGGGCACTCCTGGGCTCCGAGGTTCTGCACGCCCTCGCCGAAGCCGTAGCCGGTGAGGTCGTCGAACTCGTTCGAGCCGTTGTCGTACGGCACATGGATCTGGCCGAGCTTGGCGGTGGTGAGGACGGGTATCGGGCGGGCCTCGCCCTTGGGCTGGTAGGTCACCTTGTCCAGCACCAGCCCGGCCTTGGACTCGTAGTGCCAGCACATTCGCCAGGTCGTGCCGGCCGCGAGCTTCTGCTCGATCCGGGAGGCGGCGCCGCAGCCGGGCGCGGCGGCCGGTGCCTCGGGTGCCTGAGGTGCCTGGGGCGTCCTCGGTGCGGCCTGGGCGGGGACGGCCGCGAGGGCCGCGCCGCCGATCAGGGCCGCCGCGGCGACTGCCGACACCCGCGCGCGGGCACGGTCGATTCTTCTGTCATGCATGAATGGGTGACTCCGCTTTGCTCGTGATCAACGAATTGCGGTCAGGTAAATGCAGTCGAGGAACTGCGGTCGAGGCGTTGCGGCCGGTGGTCCTCCGGCCGGGCCTCGGGACGTCATTCGGTCAGCCGACGCGGCCGACGCGGCGCTCGCTGAGGTCGATGACGAGGTTCCGGGTGTCGATCCAGGGCCCGTTCCTGGCCTTGGTGAACAGCCGTACGCAGCGGTGGCTGCCGCATTCGCGCAGCCCCGCCGGCCCGTCGTTCTCCTCGTCCACGCGGTAGACCATGCCGGTCGTCTCCAGCTGGTCCGGCGCCGTGAGCTCGTTGCCCGTGGCGTCCTTGTAGTCCTTCTTCAACTCCGCGCCCAGCGGGTCGGACAGCAGCACCTTCACGGCCTCCGCCGCCTCGGCCCGGGTCGGCGGCGGCTGCTCGCCCCGCCGCGTGTCCGTGTCCTCGACCTTGCCCGTCGTCAGGTTGACGGTCCTGAGGACGAGCGTGTCGTCCTCGTAGTCGTAGTACGAGATCTCGGCGCGGCGCGGCGGCGCGGCGGCGCCGACCTCCGCGGGCTTCAGCTCGGCGAGATCCGTGCTGAGCCACTGCGGGCCCGCGGCCCCTTTCACGTCCTCGCTCGTCGAGCGCAGCCCCTGGGGCCCCTGTCCCAGCGCGAGCCGCTCGGCCAGCTTCAGCTCGCCGTCGGTGAGCGCGTCCCGCCCGGTGCCCTTCTCGCCGGTGGCCGGCTGCTCCTCGACCACGCCCGGCTGCTGTCCCCCGCCCTGGTCCTGGGCCTGGTCCTGGGTGGCGGCCGAGCCGCGCGCGTCCCCCGGCCCGTCCTCCGCGCCCGCGCTCCCCGGCAGCGTCACCCCGACCATCACCGCGGTGCCGGTCACCGCGATGGCCGCACCCGCCACCAGCTTTGCCAGGTGGCGGTGCATCAACCTGTGCACACGTTCCCCCTCTTCTCCAGCCCCCTGCTGAGTCCCGCATACGAATGCAGCGGTCACCCGGTAGGACGAGCCGTTGTCGTAGGAGGTTGCCCTCCTTTCGAGGAAGATCTGACGAAAGTGCCCCACAAGTCCGTTGATTGGGCAAGGATTTCTGTTCGGCTGTCCGGACAGGGGGTTCGCCGTCTCGCGGAGCCCGGAGCAGAAGTGGAAGAGTCGACATCATGCAGGTCTGGCCGGGACAGGCGTACCCCCTCGGCGCGACGTACGACGGCGCCGGAACCAATTTCGCGGTGTTCTCCGAGGCCGCCCACAGAATCGAGCTCTGCCTGCTGCACGACGACGGTTCCGAGACCGCGGTGGAGCTCCGCGAGTCCGACGCCTTCGTGCGCCATGCCTATCTGCCGGGCATCATGCCGGGCCAGCGGTACGGCTTCCGCGTCCACGGCCCGTACGAGCCCTCCCGCGGCCACCGCTGCAACTCGGCGAAGCTGCTGCTCGACCCGTACGCCCGGGCGATAAGCGGCGAGATCGACTGGGACGAGGCCGTCTACGGCTACCACTTCGGCAGGCCGGCCGACCGCAACGACCTCGACTCGGCGCCGCACACGATGGCCTCCGTCGTGGTCAACCCCTACTTCGACTGGGGCGACGACCGGCCGCCGCGGACCGACTACCACCGCACGGTGCTGTACGAGGCCCATGTGAAGGGCCTGACGATGCGCCACCCGGCTCTGCCCGAGGAGCTGCGGGGCACGTACGCGGCGCTCGCCCACCCCGCCGTCATCGAGCACCTCACCGAGCTCGGCGTGACGGCGCTCGAGCTGATGCCCGTACACCAGTTCGTCCACGACAACCGGCTGGTGGACGCGGGCCTGGCGAACTACTGGGGCTACAACACCATCGGCTTCTTCGCGCCGCACAACGCCTACGCCTCCTGGGGCGACCGCGGCCAGCAGGTGCTGGAGTTCAAGTCCGCGGTGCGAGCGCTGCACCAGGCGGGCATCGAGGTCATCCTCGACGTGGTCTACAACCACACGGCCGAGGGGAACCACCTCGGTCCGACGCTGTCCTTCCGCGGCCTGGACAACGCCTCGTACTACCGGCTGGCCGAGGACCAGCGCTACTACATGGACACCACGGGGACCGGGAACTCCCTCCTCATGCGCAGCCCGCACGTGCTGCAGCTGATCATGGACTCGCTGCGCTACTGGGTGACCGAGATGCATGTGGACGGCTTCCGCTTCGACCTGGCGGCGACCCTGGCCCGGCAGTTCCATGAGGTGGACCGCCTCTCCTCCTTCTTCGACCTGGTGCAGCAGGACCCGGTGGTCAGCCAGGTGAAGCTGATCGCCGAGCCCTGGGACGTCGGCGAGGGCGGCTACCAGGTGGGCAATTTCCCGCCCCTGTGGTCGGAGTGGAACGGCATGTACCGGGACACGGTCCGCGACCTGTGGCGGGGCGAGCCGCGCACCCTGGCCGAGTTCGCCTCCCGGCTCACCGGCTCCTCGGACCTCTACCAGAGCGACGGGCGGCGGCCGATCGCCTCCGTCAACTTCGTGACCTGCCACGACGGCTTCACCCTGCGCGACCTGGTGTCGTACGACCAGAAGCACAACGAGGCCAACGGGGAGAACAACCGGGACGGCGAGAGCCACAACCGGTCGTGGAACTGCGGGGCGGAGGGGGAGACGGGCGACCCGGGCGTGCTCTCGCTGCGCGCCCGGCAGCAGCGGAACTTCATCGCGACGCTGATGCTGTCCCAGGGCGTGCCGATGCTCAGCCACGGCGACGAGTTCGGGCGCACGCAGGGCGGCAACAACAACGCGTACTGCCAGGACAACGAGCTGTCGTGGGTGCGCTGGCCGGGACCCGGCGACGACCGGGGGCTGCTGGAGTTCACCCGTTCGATGGTGTGGCTGCGCCGCGACCACCCGGTCTTCCGGCGCCGCCGCTTCTTCCACGGCAGGCCGGTGGAGGGCACGCACGACGAGCTGTCGGACATCGCGTGGTTCACGCCGGAGGGCGAGGAGATGCGGCAGCGCGACTGGCAGGCGGCGTCCGCGCGGTCGCTCAGCGTATTCCTCAACGGCCACGCGATCTCCGAGCCGGGCCCGCGCGGGGAGCGGATCAGGGACGACTCCTTCCTGCTGATGTTCAACGCGAGCTCCGAGCCGCTGGACTTCGTGGTGCCGGTCAACCACGGGAAGCAGTGGCAGGTCGTGGTCGACACCGCCCGTGCGGAGGGCGTGGAGCCGGGCAGCGGCCCCAAGGTGAAGGCAGGTGACCGGATCACGCTGCTGGACCGGAGCCTGACGGTGCTGCAGCGCCCGGCATAGCGGGTACGGGTCTGCCATGACGCCTGAGCCTGATGCGGCGGTTCCCGGTCCGCCGCCACCTCCCACCGCCACCTACCGGCTCCAGCTCCAGCCGGACTTCCCGTTCTCCGCCGCCGCCGGGGCCGTGCCCTACCTCGCCTCGCTCGGCATCTCGCATCTGCACCTCTCGCCGGTGCTCGAGGCGGTGCCGGGCTCGACGCACGGCTACGACGTGGTGGACCACACGGCCGTACGGGCCGAGCTGGGCGGCGAGGAGGGCCTGCGGGCGCTGTCCCGCACAGCGCACGAGCACGGGCTCGGCCTGGTGCTCGACATCGTGCCGAACCATATGGCGGTTCCCGTGCCGGAGCGGCTGAACCGGCCGCTGTGGGAGGTGCTGCGGGACGGTCCCGACTCGTCGTACGCGCGCTGGTTCGACATCGACTGGGACGCGCACGGGGGACCGCACGGCGGCCGCGTCCTGATGCCCGTGCTGGGGCGGCGGCTCGGCGACGAGCTGGAGCACATCCGGCTCGACGGGGACGTGATCCGCTACTACGACCATGAGTTCCCGGTGCGGCCCGGCACCGCGCACCTGCCGCTGCCGGAGCTGCTGGACGCCCAGTGGTACCGGCTCGGCTGGTGGCGGCTGGCCCGCACCGAGCTGAACTACCGGCGGTTCTTCACGATCTCCTCGCTGATCGGCGTGCGGGTGCAGGACCCGGAGGTGTTTCAGGCCACGCACGGCAAGGTGCTGCAGCTGCTGCGCGAGGGCGTGGTCGACGGGCTGCGCATCGACCATCCCGACGGGCTCGCGGACCCCGGGGCGTATCTGCGGCGGCTCGATACGGCGACCGGCGGCCGCTGGACCGTCGTCGAGAAGATCCTCACGGGCGAGGAGCGGCTGCCCGCGGACTGGCCGGTCGCGGGCACCACCGGCTACGACGCGCTGCACCGCGTCGACGGGCTCTTCGTCGACGCGGCGGGAGCCACCGAACTCACCGGCGTCTACCGCGGCTTCACGGCCCAGTCCGAGGACCGGGGCGGCGAGTGGGCCGCCACCGTGCGCCGCGCCGGGTACCAGGTGGTCACCCACGAGCTGGCCGCCGAGGTCTCCTGTCTGGCCGGGCTCGCGGCCCGGATCTGCGAGGCGAGCCCAAAGCTGCGCGACCACGCGCCCTGGGCGCTGCGCACCGCGATCCGGGAACTGCTGGTCCGGGTGCCGGTGTACCGGCCGTACGCGGTCGCGGGCGAGCGGGTGCCGGAGGGCGACGCGGAGATGATCCGGGCCGCGGCCGAGGGAGCGCGCGCCGCGTTCACCGTGCCCGAGGAGGCGGACACGGTGGATCTCGTACGGGATCTGGCGCTCGGGCTGCTCGGCGCGACGCCGGACCACGCCGCCTTCTGCGCGCGCTTCGCCCAGGCCTCGTCAGCGCTGCGTGCCAAGTCCGTGGAGGACAAGGCGTTCTACCGCTATGCGCCGTTGCTGTCGGCCGCGGAGGTCGGCGGCGACCCGGGCAGCCCGGCCGTGTCACCCGAGGCCTTCCACGCGTTCTGCGCCCGGCTGCAGCGCGACTGGCCGCTGAGTGCGACAGTGCTGTCCACGCACGACACCAAGCGAAGCGCAGACGTGCGCGCCTGGATCGCGCTGCTGACGCAGGTCCCGGGCGAGTGGGCGGAGCTGCTGGAACGCCTGACGAAGGAGACGGCGCGGGCGGGCGGCGCCCGCGCCCCCGACCGGCACGTCGCCTGGACGGCCTGGCAGATCGCCTTCGGACTCGGCTTCCCGCGCTGTGACCGAGCACAACCGGACCGGCTGGCTCCGGCGGTGCTGAAGTCGGTGCGCGAGGCAGGGCTGCGGACGTCCTGGACGGAGGCCGATCCGGTGTACGAGGCGGCGGTGGAGGCTTTCACGGAGGCGGGGCCGTGCGGTCCGCCGCGGCAATCGACGGCCCTCTTCCGCCGCTCGCTCGACGAGTCCGCCCGCGCGAACATCCTCGGCGCGGCCCTGCTGCACCTGACGATGCCGGGGGTGCCCGACGTCTACCAGGGCACGGAGCTGGAGTACGCCGCGCTCGTCGACCCGGACAACCGGCACCCGCCCCACTTCCGGCCACAGCTGCTGTCCGCCCTGGACGAGGGCCGCGAGCCCCACGACCTCTCGGAGGAGAAACTCCGCCTCACCGCCACCGCCCTGCGGCTGCGCCGCGAACACCCGCACTGGTTCGGCGAGTCGGGCTCATACGAGCCCCTGACCGCCCACGGCCCGGCGGCCCGCCACTGCGTGGCCTTCGTGCGCGGCGGCGCGTCGATCACGGCGATCACCCGCCTCTCCCGCCGCCTGACGGACACGGGCGGCTGGCGCAACACGGAGCTGCCCCTCCCCGAGGGCGCCTGGACGGACCTGCTGTCGGGAGCTGGGGTACGGGGAGGCCGGGTCCCTTTGACGGACCTCTTCGCTGCGTGGCCGGTGGCCCTGCTGGTGCGAAACGAGCACGCGAAGGGAGGGCGGGGGCGATAGCCGCCCGATCAAGGGCGAATCTCAGGGCGAACCCTCTGCTGTGAAGAACGAAGGACGCGAACCGCTGGACACGATCCCGGGGTGTCCCTACGTTGTGGTCTCCCGCGACATGGTCTGACCAAGTCCGAAGGATGCAGCGACACGACGGAGGGGGACACATGCATCCGTACAGGGCCACTGACCCGGCAAGGCCCAGGTTCAACCCCGACGCGGCGCGCCGGGCCCGCCAGGCCATCGGGCTGGGGCCCGAAGAGGTCTCCCGCGCCATGCGGGCGGCCTACGGTGTGGCCGTCGCACCGATCACGGTCCTGAGCTGGGAGTCGGGCGACGAGACGCCGACCGAGGCCGAACTGAGGGCCCTGGCCAGTGCACTGTGGTGCTCGATCGGCGATCTGCTGGGCACCCCGACCACGGTGCACCAGCACCGGCTCGCCCGCCGGGTTTCCGCATGGGACGTGGCGGTACGCCTCGGCATGGCACCCGAGACGTACGAGACCATGGAGCGGACCGGACGGTGGATGCTGACCGAACGTCAGACAGGGCTGCTGGCCGAGATGCTGGAGCTGCCGATGTCCGCGTACCTCGAAGTGTGTGGACAGACAGCCGCACTCGACGACTTGCTGCGCAAGGCCGTGACCACCCGCTGGCAGGCGTACATCCAGCCGGTCTGCAGGCTGCTGCCGCTGCCGCGCGCCCGGGTGGAGGGTGTCCTGCACTACCTGCACGCCGAGTACCAGTCGGTCGTCGGCACCCTCGACTGGGGCGGGGGGACGATATCCCGGGAGCCCAATGGCGAGGGCCAGGCCTTCCTGGGGCGCATCGTGGAGCTGTTCTGCGAACGCCTGGATCTGTGACCCGCGCCCGCCCGGGCGCGGATCGGAGGCGAGGCCGCGCGGGCGCGCTGGGCGCGGTCGGCTACGAGCCGGACACGGACGGTCACAACCGTCCGTCCCCGGGCGATTCGCCCCGGGCGGCGCTCAGACCTCGTCGATGACCAGCCAGCTCCCGTCGGCCGCCTGCCAGTGGGAGAGCCGGGACATGTCGTCGGTCCACGGGGTCCGCCCGCGCCACTCCAGGCCCGGTGACCCCTCGCCCGCCGAGCGACCCCCGCCGGGGTCGACGACCAGCTGGACCTCGGAGATCCGCTGTGCGCGGGCCCTGCCGGGGGAGAGTTCCTCCGCCGGCCGTACATACACCCTGCCGTCGGGTGCCACCCAGAATTCGCCGTAGCTCCCCTGGAACAGCTCGGGCGCCTCGACCGGCACCTCGCCCCGCTCCAGGGCCTCCCGGACGGCCGCCAGCGCGGCCCGCCGGGCCTTGCTACCGACGGAACCTTTCCTCGCCATACGTCCATGGTCCCTCCGCGCCGCGCCGTACGCACCCGTCTGCTTCGCCCGGTCCGGCCGCCCCTGTGAAGGACCGGGGGGAGAGCGCTACGGCCGCCCGCACCGGCCGCACCGCCGGCCGCGCGTCAGCGGGCCGCGCGTCAGCGGGCCGCGCGTCAGCGGGCCGCGAGGTGAAAAGAGATGCGGCCGAAGGTCACCTGGTCGCCCGGCTGGACCGGCGCCCGGCCGGTCACGCGGCGGCCGTTGACCCACGTGCCGTTTGTGGAGCCGAGGTCGCGGAGCACCCAGATGCCGCCCTCGCGGGACAGCTCGGCGTGGACGCGGGAGACGGTGTCGTCGTTCAGCCGCAGCCCGTTCGCCGGGTCGCGGCCGATCCGCAGCGGATACGGCCCGGGCTCGGGGAACATCAACTTGGGCAGCCGCTCGACGCGCCACGCCCGGCGCAACCGGATCGAGAACGACGAGACCTTGGCGACCGTCCCGAAGACGAACCTGGACAGCCGCCCCTCCTGGGGCAGATCCGCGGTCAGCGCGTTCAGCTCGGCGTGGCCGCGGGCCGCGAAGGCCAGCTCCATCCGGCTCAGGAAGGTGTCCTGGGACAGCCGCCCCTGGGCGGCGCCCTCGCGGAGGACGGCGATGACGCGGTCCCGGTCGGCGTCCGACAGCCGGGCCGGCAGCGGCAGCGCGGGAGGCCGAGGCGTCGGCGTCGGGATGTCGTGGAACGTCACGGCCGTGATTGTCCGGCGCGGGTGCGTGAAGTGTCCAGTACAAGTCGCTCCCGTCCCGTACGCGCAGAAGTTCATGCGCGCGTCCGCGAAGCGTCGCCCGAGCCCCGGCCAACCCCAGCCCCCTCCCAAAGGGGGTGGGCGACTGGGGTCAACTTCCGTGTCTCCTCCGTCACTTCGTGACACCATGCTGAACCGCGATCACGCGCCATCCGTGTCAGCACGGCGCCTCGCGTGCCGGAACAGGGGGGATCCATGCCGCAGGCTGCACAGGCGCCGCACGTGCCGCCCGCCGGGCTGGCCGAGGTGGACAGGCTGGTGCACGAGTGCTGGCTGCGGCCCCAGGCCGGGCACACCGCGCACTCCACGTACTCCGGGCACACCGGAGATCCCGCGCACACCCTGCACACCACGCGCACAGGCCCGGACCGCCCGCTCCCCGTGATCGTGCTGCTCGGCCGCCCCGGCAGCGGCAAGACGTACGCGCTCGACCACTTCGAGGCCGTCACCGAGGGCGCCCCGGTCGCCCGTATCGACTTCGCCGCGGTCGCCGACCAGCGCCCGCACGAGGTGGCGTTGCACCTCGCCTTCCTCCTGGCGCGCAAGCACCGCGGCAGCAAGCCCCTGCGCTTCCCGCGGCTGCTGCTCGGCCTGCTCGCCGTGCAGCCGCAGCTGTCGCTGACCGACCGCGCCCAGGCCACCCGCGAGCTGCGCCGCGCGCTGCGCCGGGCGCGCAACCGCGGTGCCGCGGCGGACGCGGGCGAGGGCATCGCCGGGCTCGTCGAGACGCTGGGTCTGTCCCCCGTGCCCGGCATCGACCTGATCCTGGGCGTGCTGCTGCGCAGCTTCGAGTACATGCCGGCGGGCACGTTCCTCAACAGGGCCCTCGCCTCGTACGGTTCCTCGGGCCCGGCCAGCGCGCTGGAGGAGCTGGTCGAGCTCAACCGGCGCAACCGCACCGGCATCCCCGCCGACGCGGACTTCGTGGACCGCCGGCTGTGCCTGGCGTTCCTCGACGACCTCACCGCCGCGTACGCCCGCGGCCGCCGCGCCCACAACTGCCTCGCCCTGCTGGACGACATCGACCACAACACCGGTGGCACCCGCTTCCTCGACGTGCTGCTGCGGCTGCGCACCGAGCGGGCCAGAGCCGAGGTGTACGACCCGCTGCTCACCGTCGCGAGCAGCGCCACCACGCAGGCCGTGCCCGGCCCCTGCGAAGGCGGCCCCGACGATCCGCACACCGCCCACCCCGCCGATGCCTCGTACGCCGCCTGGCGGGCCGGGGCCGGGACGCCGCTGTACGACTGGTGGTACCCGGTGCGGCTGCGCGACCTCGACGAGGTCGAAGTGGCGCTGGAGGCCTCCCGGTTCGAGGCGGAGTCCGCCCGCGGCAACGGCAGGCCGGAGTCCGGGCTGCTGCCCCGCGCCACTCCCCTGGTGCACCGGCTCACCTACGGGCACCCGTGGAGCGTTGCGCAGCTCCACGCCGCCATCGACCGGCTGCTCGAACACACCCCGGAGGATCTGCGCGGCCTGCTGGACACGCCCGTCCAAGGGCAGGAAGGAGCCGCCCCGCGCGGACCTCAGCTCGCCGCCGCCGTGCGCGACCATCTGCTGGCCGGGCTCACCGAGGGCCAGCGGGCGGCCGCGACAAGGATCGCCGCCGCCCGCACCCCCAAGGCGGCCGTCAACTCGGGCCTGCTGAACGGCCAGCCCGAGCACGCCAGGGACACGGTGATGCGCGAGCTGCGCACCCGGCTGTGGCTGTCCCGGCCGGTGCCGGAGGACGCCAACACTCGGGGCGGCAGGGGCCCTTCGGGCTACCTGCGGAACCTGGCGGCGCTGCCCCCGGCCGGGCTTCCGGGCGTGCTGCCCGGCAGCGGCGGCGACGTGCCCGACACCACGTACGACGGCCGCCCGGTCCTGCACCCGTGGCTGCGGCTGCTGCTGCTCGACGAGCTGTCAGGCCCGCCGACCGGCACGGAGGAGGAATGGCGGAAGATCCACGGCACGCTCGCCGACTGGCACCACCGGCACGGCCAGCCGCTGGACTCGCTCTACCACCGGCTGGCACTGAACGGCTTGGAGGAAGTGGTCCGTTACTTCATCACCGGGCTCAGGGCGAACGACCTGCGGCCCTGGCTGCGGGAGCTGTACCACGTCACCGCTGCCCCCGTGTACCGGGCGCAGTTGTCGGACGCACCCCCGCCCCGCCGCGCGGGCGAACTGGCCCGCGAACACGCCCCCGAGGCGTACGAGGACCGGGCCCTGGGCCGGCCGCTCGCCGAGCTGTGCGCCGCCCTGTGGCTCGCCGGGGACCCGCGCAACCGGCTGCCGCCCGGCAATCCCGAGCTCAACTACAAGATCGGCGCGATGTTCCGGCAGCTGGCGATGGCGGCGGACGCGGACGCGGACACGCTGCTGGACGAGGCCGCCCGGTACGCCGACTGACGCCAGGCGCCTGGCCGCTGGGCAATCCTGACGCCCGCACGGACCCACCCCCCGCACCGCCCCCGCACCGACCGACTCGCCGAGCCGACGACGGAAGGACCCTCATGTCGCATGGAACCTGGGTGCCCGACCGCCCCCTGTGGGCCCGCTGGCCCTGGAACGCCGTGTCGGCGGTCGCCCTGCTCGCCCTCGTCGCGGGCGCGGCCGTGTGGCTGCTGCGCCCGGAGGACACCTCCTGCGCGCCGGGCGTCGACCGCGTCGGCGCCCCGGAGCAGTGCGTCGGCGTGTCCGACGGCTCGTACTCCTTCAGCGACGGCACCCAAAAGACCGGCGACAACCTCGCCCAGGTGTCCCGGCTGATCCGCGAGGAGAACGAGCGGGTCGTCGCCGAGAGCAAGAAGGAGAACGGCCCGAGCTACGTCAGCATCGTCTATCTCATGCCGATGATCCCCAGGCCCGGGGACACGAACACCCCCGACTCCGTACGCCATGAGCTGCAGGGCGCCTACACCGCGCAGCACGAGGCCAACAACAAGGACAAGTACGGCGACGCCCCCAAGATCAGGCTGCTGCTCGCCAACAGCGGCGTCAGCGACGAGCAGCGCTCCGCGGCGCTGCGGCGGATCCGCGAGCGCATCGACGGCGACCACATCGTCGCCGTCGCCGGCCTGGGCACCAGCACCGACGCGACGGAGAAGATGGTCCGCACGATCACGGCGGACCGGGAGGCCGGCGGCCTCGAGCTCGCCGCCACCGGCTCCGTCCTCACCGCGGACACCCTCAGCAAGGTCAAGGGCCTGGTGCGGGTGGCCCCGACCAACTCCGACGAGGCGGCCGCCGCCGCGGCCCTCCTCAAGCGCAAGCCGTACGCGGGCAAGCGGGTGCTGGTGATACAGGACTCCCGCCCCGACGACCAGTACACCCGCACCCTCGGCGAGGCCTTCCTGCACGCCTTCCCCAAGGACCGGCTGACCGGGGGAATCGAGGAGTACGACTCGTCACAGGAGGGCGTGGCCACCGCCTTCAAGACCCGTATGTCCCAGCTGTGCGCGGCGAAGCCGGACGTCGTCTTCTTCGCGGGCCGCGGGATCGACCTGCCCCGCTTCCTCGCCCCGCTGAAGGACCGCCCGTGCACCGACCGCGAGCTGGTCGTCCTCTCCGGGGACGACGTCTCGCAGTCCGCGCAGGCCGCGGGGTTCGACCAGATCAAGGAGACACTGCGCAGCGGGAACGTACGGCTGCTCTACACCGGCCTCGCGCACCCGGGGGCGTGGGACAAGCGGCCCACCGCCTTCCCCGGGTGGGCCGTCCAGTCGTTCGGGGAGCAGGGCCGGTACCGTTCGGCGTTCTCCGAGGAGACACTCGACGACGGCCAGGCCATCATGGGCCATGACGCCGTGATCACCGCGGTGTCCGGGGTGCGGCTCGCGGCCCGCGCCTCGGAGGCCAGCGGCCGGGTGACCGGCTCGCAGACCATCCAGATCTGGAAGTCGCTGCACGGAGTCGAGTCGGTGAAGGGCGCCAGCGGGCTGATCTCGCTGAGCAACGACGGCTCGCCCGAGCGCAAGGCCGTGCCGGTCATCGAGATAGCGCCGAGCGGCACCGTGCGCACCCTGGACGTCTCGGCGAGCTCGGGCACCCCGATGACCGAGCAGGACCTCAGCTGACCGTTGACTGTTGACCGTTGGCTGTTGACCGTACGGAACCGCGACCGGCACCGCTGACCGGCGCGCGACGACCGAGGAGCCGTCAATGCTGTTCGAGGTGTGGGCCCCAGAGGCCGGGCGGGTGGAGCTGCACGCGGACGGCGGGACGCACCCCATGGAGCGCGACCCGGTACGCGACGGCTGGTGGCAGGTGCACGCGCGCGGGGACCACGGCACCCGCTACGGCTTCTCGCTTGACGGCGGCCCCGCCCTGCCCGACCCGCGCTCCCGCCGCCAGCCGGACGGACCCGACGGGCTCAGCGCGGTCGTCGACCACTCCCGCTTCGCATGGCGGCACGCCTGGCACGGCAGGCCGCTGCCCGGCGCGGTGCTGTACGAGCTGCACGTGGGCACGTGCACCCGCGAGGGCACCTTCGACGCGGCGGCGCAACGGCTGGGCCACCTGGCCGAGTTGGGGATCACGCACATCGAGCTGATGCCGGTGTGCCCGTTCCCCGGCACGCACGGCTGGGGCTACGAGGGCGTGTCGCTGTGGGCGGTGCACGAGCCGTACGGCGGGCCTGACGGGCTGAAGCGCTTGGTCGACGCGGCGCACGCGCACGGGCTGGGCGTGGTGCTGGACGTGGTGCACAACCACCTCGGCCCGTCCGGCAACCGCCTCCCCGCCTTCGGCCCGTACTTCACCGAGACCCACCACACGCCGTGGGGCGCGGCCGTGAATCTCGACGCGCCCGGCTCCGACGACGTGCGCGCGTTTCTGCTGGGCAGCGCGCTGGCCTGGCTGCGCGACTACCGGCTCGACGGCCTCCGGCTCGACGCGGTCCACGCCCTGCGCGACACCCGGGCCCTGCCCTTCCTGGCCGAGCTGTCCGCCGCCGTGGACGCGCTTGCCGCGCAGACCGGGCGCCCGCTGTTCCTCGTCGCCGAGTCCGACCTCAACGACCCGCGTACCACCGCCCCGCGCGAGGCGGGCGGCCTCGGTCTGCACGCCCAGTGGAACGACGACTTCCACCACGCCCTGCACACCGCCCTCACCGGCGAGTCCCAGGGCTACTACGCCGACTTCGCGCGCGACGCCCCCGCCGCCCTCGCCAAGACCCTGACCAGCGGCTTCTTCCACGACGGCACGTACTCCAGCTTCCGCGGCCGCTCCCACGGGCGCCCGCTCGACCGCCGTACGACGCCCGCGCACCGGCTGCTGGCCTACGCGCAGACGCACGACCAGATCGGCAACCGGGCGCTGGGCGACCGGCTGTCCGCGCACCTCTCCCCCGGGCTGCTCGCCTGTGCCGCGGCCCTCGTCCTCACCTCCCCCTTCACCCCCATGCTCTTCATGGGCGAGGAGTGGGGCGCGGGCACGCCCTGGCAGTTCTTCACCGACCACACGGACCCGGAGCTGGCGGAGGCCATAAGGACCGGCCGCAGACGGGAGTTCGCCGCCCACGGCTGGGCAGAGTCGGCCATACCCGACCCCCAGGACCCGGCGACCCGCGACCGGTCCTGCCTCGACTGGTCGGAGCCGGGGCGCGAACCGCACGCCCGGCTGCTGGCCTGGCACCGCGAGCTGATCGCACTCCGCCGCGCACGCGCCGAACTGAGCGACCCGGACCTGTCCGCGGTCCGGGTCACGTACGGGGAGCGGGAGCGGTGGCTGGTGTTCGGGCGGGGCGCGGTCCGGACCGCGGTGAACCTGTCCGCGGAGGACGAGGCGAAGGTCCCGGTGGGACCGGGCCGGGCGCAGGTCCTCGCCGCGTGGACCCCGTGCGCCCCCGTAACGGACGGCCTCCTCCATCTCCCCCCGGAGTCAGCGGCGGTGGTCACGGTCACCTAGGTGTGGGCATTCGTTCCGCGGGGCTGGGGGCACCTCCCAGCGGTAGCTGGGGGAGGGTGGGCACACCGGCCCGCAGACGGCAACGGCGCGCAGCCCGTACCGGGAGTTGCGGTTTCGTACGCGGCTGCGGCCGGTGGCCGGTTTGTGCCCACCCGTTCCGCCCAGCGGGACGAATGCCCACAAACCGGTCACTCGACGACGGCCAGCTCCCGCGAGGTGTTGTTGAGCCGCCGCCCGCCGTCCTCCGTGACGGTCACGATGTCCTCGATCCGTACCCCGAACCGCCCCGGGAGATAGATCCCCGGCTCAACGGAGAAGCACATGCCGGGCACGAGCGGCCGCTCCTCCCCCTCGACCATGTACGGCGGCTCGTGCGTGGTCACCCCGATGCCGTGCCCGGTGCGGTGGATGAACCGCTCCCCGTACCCCGCCTCCGTGATCACGGCCCGCGCCACCCGGTCCACCTCCTGGCAGGCGATGCCGGGCCGTACCGCCTCGACAGCGGCCTGCTGCGCCCGCCGCACGACGTCGTGCACGGCTTGCTCCTCAGCGCTGGGCTCGCCGACGTGGACGGTCCGCGACGTGTCGGAGCCGTAGCCGTGCTTGAGGCCGCCGAAGTCGAGGACGACCATGTCGCCCTGCCTCATGACCCGGTCACCCGCCTCGTGGTGCGGATCGGCGCCGTTCGGCCCCGAGCCGACGACGGTGAAGTCGACCTCCGAGTGGCCGAGTTGGGTCAGCAGGTGGGCCAGCTCGGCGGCGATGTCGGACTCCCGCCGACCGGTGAAGCGGACCCGGAGGATCTCCTCGTACGCGGCGTCGGCCGCGGCCCCGGCCGCCGCTAGCCGCTCGAGCTCTGCGGCGTCCTTGACCGCGCGCAGCATGGGCAGGCAGTCGGTGAGCGCGGCGTACGAGGTGCCCGGCAGGGCGTCCTGGAGGCCGAGCAGGTGCAGGGCCCAGGTGTTGTCGCTGACGCCGTAGCGGCCCGCCGGGTCCAGCAGCGGGGCTGCGACGCCGTACGGGTCCTTGCCGTCGGTCCAGTCCCGGAGGGTGAGCGCGGCCGCCCCAGCCGCCTGCTCCGCGTCACCGCGCTCCAGTGTGGGCACGACGAGCACCGGGTCCCGGTCCGCGGCGAGGACGAGCAGGGTGAGCCGCTCGGTGGCCGCGATCGGCTGGTAGCCGGTGAGATGGACGAGGTCGGGGCCGGGTGCGACGAGCAGGCCCGCAAGCCCGGCCTCGTCGGCGGCGCGGACGGCGCGGGCCATCCGGGCTGCGTAGTCCTCGGTCGTGAAGGGGGCGGGCGCGGCGTCCATGGGGTCAGTCTCGCAGGCCGGCGGGCCGCAGTCAGGAGATGTTGCGGCTGCTCAACCGCAGGCAGAGCCTGGAAGCGGAAGGATTCCCGGAAGGAGTGAGTGCGATGCGCATGATGTTCAAGGCCCGCCTGGACACCCCCGCCTCGAACGAAGCAGTCAAGAGCGGCACCCTGCCGCAGGTCATCCAGTCGACCATCGACCGTCTGCACCCGGAGGCGGCCTACTTCCTGCCCGAGGAGGGCCACCGGTCCTGCGTCATGGTCTTCGACTTGGAGGACCCGTCGCAGATTCCCTCGATCGCCGAGCCGTTCTTCGAGGAGTTCGACGCGGAGGTGGACTTCCAGCCGGTGATGAACCTCGAGGACCTGCAGAAGGGCCTGGCCGCACTGAAGCGGTAGGGCCTGATTCCGTCGTAGCCGCGCAGTAGCCATGCCTAGCCGCGTGGTACGGGGCCGCTCGGCGGCGGCTCAGCCGTCGAGCGCCATCCGTACGCCGAGGGCCACCAGCACACCGCCTGAGATCCTCTCCATCCGGCGCCGCACCACCGCACGGTCGAAGAGCCTCTTCATCCGGCCGACGAACCATACGTACCCGCCGTAGTAACCGACCTCGAAGACCGCCCAGAGCGCCGCGAGCACGATCATCGCGGGCAGTTCGGGGGCGCCCGCGGGCACGAACTGCGGGAGGAAGGACATCGCGAAGATCGCGGCCTTCGGGTTGGCCAGGTTCATCAGCAGCCCGGCCCGGTACGAGCGCCAGGACGAGGCCCGCACCTGCCGCTCGGGCGCGCGGTCCTCCGCGTCCTGGCCGTGCCGCCGCGCGGACCGGACCGCTTGCACCCCGAACCAGACCAACACCACCGCGCCGACGATGCGCATCACGTCGTACGCGACCTGGGACGCGGCGAGCAGCGCGGTGAGCCCGAGGGCGGCGACCACACCCCAGATGAAGACACCGGTCTCATTGCCGAGCACCGTGAAGAACCCGGCGCGCTTGCTCTGCAGCGACTGCCGGATGATCAGTACGGTGCTCGGCCCGGGCGAGGCGGCGATCAGCAGGCAGGCGCCGAGGAAGGCGAGCAGGGTGCTCAGCATTGCGCCATGTTCGCCGCCGCAGGCCTCCCGCGCCAGCGAATTAGCCTGCCCAAGGGGCTTCTCCCCCACCGCAAACCCCCGCCCGCGGCGCGTGACCCCCGCCCCCGGCGTCCGGGGCGGAGCCCGGCCTCCTGGGCGAAGGGGTGATCGCTGATGTACGGCGGCTGATCCGGATCGCGTCGCCCTCCCGGCTCCCGGCTCCCAGCAGGCGCGAGCCCCTGCCCCGGCTTACGGTGCGAACATGGCATTTCTGATGGTCGGCACCGAGAACGACACCCCGATCGAGCTCTACTACGAGGACCACGGGCAGGGCACGCCCGTGGTCCTCATCCACGGCTGGCCGCTGAGCGGCCGCTCCTGGGAGTACCAGACCGGCCCGCTCGTCGATGCCGGATACCGGGTGATCACCTACGACCGCCGCGGCTTCGGGAAGTCCTCCCAGCCCTGGAGCGGCTACGACTACGCCACCTTCGCCGCCGACCTCCACGCCCTCGTGGAGTACCTCGACCTGCGCAGCGCGACCCTCGTCGGCTTCTCCATGGGCGGCGGCGAGGTGGCCCGCTACATCTCCTCGTACGGCACCCGGCGGGTCGCCAAGGCCGTCTTCGCCGCAGCCGTGACGCCGTATCTTCACAAGACCGCGAACAACCCCGAAGGCGCGATGGACGACGCCACCATCGCCACATTCGAGGATGGAGTGCGCCGCGATCGGATCGCGTTCGTGGACCTTTTCACCACCACCTTCTTCGCCGCGGGCGACCGGCACGACCTGATCAGCGAGGTCCAGCGCGCGTACTACCGCGACATCGCCGCGGCCGCCTCGCCGAAGGGCACCTTGGACTGCATCGCCGCACTCGCCCGCACCGACTTCCGCGCCGACCTCGGGAAGTGCGACCTGCCCACGCTCGTGATCCACGGCGGCTCGGACGCGCTCGTCCCGTTCGAGGCGAGCGGCAAGCGGACGCACGAGGCGGTCGCGAACAGTCGCCTCGCCCTCATCGAGGGCGGCCCGCACGGCGTCAACGCCACCCACGCCGAGCAGTTCAACGAGGCCCTGCTCGACTTCCTGGGCAGCTGACGCCGCTCAGGCGCGATCGAGCTCCGCCCGCACGGTCTTGCCGACGGGAACGCGATCGACGACCTCCCATCGGGAGGCGATGGCGTCGACGAGTACGAGCCCCCGCCCGGCCTCCGAGTCGCACGGCGGCAGCACCACGTCTCCCGGAACCGGCGGGCGCCGCTCCGTACGGGTGTCGCTCACCTCGATCCGCAGCGCCGCGGGGAGCAGATCGAGGCACACCTCGAAGTCCCGCCCCGGAACCCGGCCATGGGTGACCGCATTCGCGGCGAGCTCGGCCACGATCAGGGCGGCGGAGTCGGAGAGCGCGCTGCCGTAGGGAATTCCCCAGTCGTCGAGGCGGAGCAGCACGAGATGCCGGGCGAGGCGGGCGCCGAGACGCGTGGCACTGAAGCGGTGCCTGAACACACGTACGGTGACGGCGCCTTGGGGGCGGGCGTGGACTGACATGCCGTAACCGTGGCCGCGGCGCGGGCGGGATGGCCAGGTCAGCGACTCGTACGGAGGGTCAGCGTACGGGTACTCAGGGTGGACAGTACGCGTAACCCACCGTGACCATGGGTGAGTTGGCGAGTTGGGCTCTCGGAGGGGATGGGACATGTCGAGCAACAACGAGCCGGAATCGTCGGACAGCCTCAAGGCGTTCGGGGCGGCGGCGAAGGTCTTCCGCGAGCGGGCGGGCCTCACCCAGGAGGAACTGGCCCCCCTGGTGCGGTACTCCCCGGAAACGGTCGCCTCGATCGAACAGGGCCGCCGCTTCCCGCAACGGGAGTTCATCGACCGGGCGGAGGAGGCGCTCGATGCGTTCGGGACGTTACGGGCGGCGGCCCGGCACTTGGCGCGGAGGCCGGGCCTGGCGTCGTGGTTCCGCCAGTGGGCGGGCCTTGAGGAGGAGGCCGTAAGCCTGTGCACGTACGAATGCCGGGTGATTCCGGGCCTGTTACAGCCGGAGGCGTACGTGCGCGCGGTGACGCTGAGCGTCCCTCCCCCGCCGGAGGAGGAACAGGTTGAGCAACGAGTCGCGGCGCGGCTCGCCCGCCAACGACTCCTCCACCGCAAGCCACCCATCGCGTTCAGCTTCATCATCGAACAGGCCTTGATCGAACGGCGCACGGGCGGCGTCGAGGTCACCAGGGAACTCATCGACCACCTGCTGAGCTGCTCCGAGTTGTGGAACGTGGAGCTGCAGATCATGCCGCTATGCCAGCCGGATCACGCGGGCCTGGACGGTCCCATGCAGCTGCTGGAGACCTCTGACAACCGGTGGCTCGCCTACACCGAAGGCCAGCGCCGCAGCGAGCTGATCTCTGACCGGAAAGACGTCAGCGTGCTGCTCCAGCGGTATGCCAAGATGCGCTCACAGGCTCTCACCCCTGATGACTCCGTGGGCCTGCTGAAGCGACTGCGAGGAGCGCTATGAGCACCAGCGAACTGGCGTGGTTCAAGAGCAGCTACAGCGGCTCCGAGGGCGACAGCTGCATCGAAGTCGCCCTCTCCTGGCGCAAGTCAAGCCACAGCAGCCCCGACGGCGACGACTGCGTCGAGGTCGCCACCTGCCCCGACACCATCCACGTCCGGGACTCCAAGGACAAGCAGGGCCCCCAACTCGCCTTCTCCCCCGACGCCTGGTCAGCCTTCATCACGTACGTCGCCGCGTCCCGGACGTAACCAACCCGCTCAGGACGCCATGGACCGCAGGGTCCGCTCCCGCACGGTGTCGAGGAAGGCGGGCACGTCTTCCATCTTCGTCCCGACGCACTGCACGATCAGGCCCATCACGTCGCCCGCCGACAAGGCGCCCACCACGGGTGAGGTGTGGGCGAGTTCGACGCGTTCCTTGATGCGCTCGACCATGAGGATGGCCAGGTTGAGTTCAGGAACGTCCGTCGTGCTCTTGAAGTCGAGGCCCTCCTTGATGACCCACATCTCCGGGATGACCAGCCCGTAGACGATGAGATGAGCGAGCGCGAACATCGACCGGGCGGTCTCCCTCGCCTTCTCCCCGTCCCCGTCGTCACCGTGCAGGACGTCCAAGGCGGCCGCGTCGTCCGCGAGGTGCGCCTGGATGAGCGCCACGCCGTGCAGCACTTCTTCCTTGGTGTACGGCCGCGGGTGTCGGTTCATCTGACCCAACTCCTGCTCACTGTCCGCTTATTTCAGAGCACTCAGTGTGTCAGGCCCGACGCGGCCGGTCATGCCGTTCACGACATGTCGGCCAGGCTGTCGCCACCCGGCGCGGCGCGGCACGGCCGCGGCGGGTCGGCGGGTCATCCGCCGAGGGCCGCCGCCATGCGGTCGAGGTCGGCGAGGAGGGCTGCCAGGCGCCGCTGCGGGATCGCGTCGACCATCTGCCGTTCGATGGCATAGACGGCCGACCGGGCCGCGTCGAGACGGCTGCGGCCTTCTGCGGTGAGGTGGGCGGGAAGGGCGCGGCCGTGATCGGTGGTGAGGGGCCGGGAGATCAACCCCGCGTCCTGGAGGCCGCGGAGGACGACATTCATGGACTGCCGTGTGACGAATGCGCCGCGGGCGAGTTCGGCGTTGGACAGGCCGGGTTGCTGGTCGAGAAGTTCGAGGCATGCGTACTGCGGCACCGTCAGGCCGTGCTCGCGCAGTGCTTTGTCCATAGCGCCGCGCAGCGCCGCAGCGGAGCGTTTGAGGCGGTATCCCACATGCTCGGTGACGTCCTGAGCGGGATGGGGCGGTTCCACGGGCTTCCGGTCTTCCATGTCAGGATTTTGACATAGAGGGACGCTGTGAGTACAGTCCTTGATGTCAAAGTCCTGACATCAAGGAATCGAGGAGAACCCATGTCTGTCACCGTCGACGGCCCTGACTTCATCGCTCTGCAGGTGCGCGATGTCGAGGCAGCGGCCGCCTTCTGCGAAAAGCACCTCGGGCTCCGGAGGGCGCCTGCCTCGCCTCCCGGTGCAGTGGTGTTCACCACCGAGCCGATCCCGTTCGCCGTCCGCGAGCCGCTGCCGGGAGTGGATCTCGACGACGTCGCCCGGCCTGGTCTCGGGGTAGCCCTGTGGTTCCGCACCACTGACGCCCAGGAGCTGCACGACCGGCTCGCCGCCGCCGGGGTGCCCATCATCAGCCCGCCGCAGGACAGTCCCTTCGGCCGCATGTTCACGTTCACCGGCCCCGAGGGCTACGCCATCACGGCGCACGGAGGCTGACCATGACCGCCGTCGCCATCGCCCCACGCGGCCCCTCGCGATAGGTTGGCGCGCCACGCGATCGACGCCGCCGGGGGAACCAACGATGGACACCGTGTCACTGGTATCAGCGATCGTCTCAGTGCTGGGTGCTGTCGTGACCGTGACGTTGGGCGGGCTGTTCGAGTGGCGTCGCCAACACTCCGACCGCGAGCAGGCCCGTCGTGACCGCGTCAGTCGCTACCGCGATCCTCTGCTTCAGGCAGCGGCAGGCCTGCAAGCACGGCTGGGCAACGCGGTAGCGAGGTTGTCCGGCCTGCCGGTCACCCAGGTGGCACCGGAAGACAGCGCTCGGCAGGACGAGTACAACCGGTACGAGAGCCTCTACCGGTTCGCCCTGTACCAGGGCTGGGTGCACATCCTCTTCCAGGAGGCCGGATTCCTCGATCTTGGAAGCCGTCGACGCAACCGTCGGCTCGTGGAACTCCTCGCCGGGGTGAGTTCCGCGATAGCAGCGCACGATGACCACGGGAGCACCGGGGTACTACAGGGCGGCGAACAACGGCTCATCGGGGAGCTGATGCTCGCGTCCGACAGCTTCGACCAGGCGCAGCGGCGCTGCCTGGGGTACATGGAGTTCCGTAAGAAGCTCGAAAACGATCCCGAGTACGCGCGGCGGTTCCAGCCGGTGCTCGATTTCATCGATGGCCGCAGAATGGATGCTGTGGCGATGCGTATGCGGCTGAACGCCGTCCACAATGCGCTCATTGAGCTGATCGACTTCCTCGACCCGCACCGAGTGTGGGTGATGGGCCCGCGTGACAGGCTCTCACTGCACGTCGCGGAGGAGAGCGATGACTGATCGTTGGGACATGCTCAACGCGTAGCGAGTTCGCAGGCATGTGAACTGGTGCAGCCATGCGAAAGTCCGCTCGACGACGCACCGGCGCTTGCCCTGCCAGAGCCCTGGACGGTTCCCTGGCGGGCGGAATGGCGAGGGGGCGGGCGAGGCGGATCGGCCAGCGGGCAGCCTTTATGGGCCAGTTCTCACTGCGGACGTACCTGAATGCCGCAGAAGCGATAACTTCGGCCCGTACCGCGCTGAAGCGGGCGGGTCTACCACGACCATGGTCGCTTCTACGCGCTACGACTGAATCAGGGCGCATCGGCGCGACCGATGATGACCGCGTCAGCCGCGTCAGATGCCGCCCAACGACCCGAAGGGGGAACGAATGCGACCGAGAGTTTTAGCGAGGACACTCGTCAGTGTCACTGCCGCTGTCGGGATCGCCGCTGGGAGCCTGACGAGTGCGAGCGCGAGCTTCGCGGCGTCCGCGCCGGCCTCGAAGCCGGCGGCGAGCTCCGAGGCGGTCGTCCCGCTCGCGGTGGTCAACCTCGGCCTGAGTACGAGGCAAGCCAAGAACGTTCAGTGCTGGCTGAAGGCGAACTGGGGTTACACCGGCGCGATCGACGGTCAGCTGGGCACCAATAGCTGGAAGGCGTTCCAGCGCAACCTCAAGAGGCACTGGGGCTACAACGGCGCGATCGACGGAATCGTCGGAAAAGGCACGGTGAAGGCGTTGCAACGCCTGCTGAAGCACAGCTGGGGCTACAACGGCGCGATCGACGGAATCGCCGGATCGGGGACCAAGGCCGCGTTCAAGCGGTTCGCCAATGCCTGCAGCGGCTGGTGTTGAGCGAGTCCCTGTATGAGCACGTAGGCCTGTTCTTCATGGTCTGGCCTCGAACACGTCCAGAGTTCGGCAGGCGGAGACGGCGGTCTTGGCGTGATCCTTCGTACTGATCCAGGGCGCGGGTTTCACTGGCCCCAAGACCGCCGTCGGAGGTGAGGTCCGGAGGAACCGCGACACGCACGCGCTCGTCCGTCTCCCGCGCGGCTGGACGAGTCTCCGTCCCTAACCTCGGATCATGATCGGCATCTTCGCCCGGTTCGCGCAGCGATTCACCGCCATGCCCGCACGCGACCCCGACGAGGGTTACCGGACCGCCACGGTGCTGGAGCTCTTCTTCGATCTGGTCTTCGTCGTCGCCCTGGCCCAGGGGGCGGACGGTCTGCACCACGCGATCGTCGAAGGGCACCCGGGCACGGGAACGCTCGGATACGTGGCGGTGTTCTTCGCCATCTGGTGGGCGTGGGTCAACTGGACGTGGTTCGCCTCCGCCTTCGACTGCGACGACGCCCTCTACCGCATCGCCACCTTTGCGCAGATGTTCGGCGCGCTGTGGCTGGCCGCGGGAGTGCCGGAGGCGTACGAGGGCAATTTCGCCATCGCGGTGACGGGGTACGTCATCATGCGGCTGGCCCTGGTCAGCCAGTGGCTGCGGGCGGCGGCGGCCAACCCGGGCATGCGGCCTGCAGCGCTGCGCTTCGCCATCGGGATCACGGCCGTTCAGGTCTGCTGGGTGGCCCGGCTCGCGCTGCCGCAGGCCTGGGCCGTCCCCACCTTCGCGCTCCTGTGGATGGTGGAGATGGCCATTCCCTGGTGGGCCGAGCACCACCAGGCCACGCCCTGGCATCCGGAGCACATCGCGGAGCGCTATGTGCTCTTCACCATGATCGTCCTCGGCGAATCGGTGCTCGCCGCGACGCTGGCCATCCAGTCGGCTGTGGCGGAGCACGCGTCGACCAGCACTCTGGTCGGGGTGGCGATCAGCGGATTCACCATCGTCTGCTCGATGTGGTGGCTGTACAACTCCCGGCCCGCCGGGCCCTTCCTGCACGACCGCAGCCGCGCCTTTCCCTGGGGCTACGGCCACTACGCGATCTTCGGCGCCATCGCGGCGGTGGGCACCGGGATCTCGGTGATGATCGACCACAGGGCCGGCAAGGCATCCGAAGCCGTGCTCAGCACGGCCTCGGCCGGAGCGACGGTGGCGATTCCCACGGCGATCTTCCTGTTCAGCGTCTGGTGCGTCCACATCAAACCCCACCGGCCCGGCCGGATCAGCGACGGAGCGTACCTCCTCGGCACCGCCCTCGTACTGCTCACCCCGCTGACACCCGCACCGCTCGAACTGACCGCCGCCACCCTGGTCGCGGTCACCCTCGTCACGGAGCACAGCAAGGCTGCGGGCGTGCGACCCGAAGGGCCGGCCTCCCCCACGTAGTGCGGAGGATGCGGGACGGACCGGGGCGCGCGCGGGCTTCGGGGCCCGTGCTTCAGTGCAGCTGAAGCTGCCAGTCGGCGGGTACGCGACCGCTGGGGCCCGGTGTCGGCTGGGAGGACGGATGCGCGGTCGGCCCGGCCAGCTGCGGCCCGTCGTAGTACTCGTGGGTGTCGATGTTCCAGTACCAGTCCTCACCGGGTTCGAAGCTGGTCAGGAAGGGGTGTCCCGCCTGGCGTGCGTGCTTGGTGCCGTGCTGGGAGGGGGAGGAGTCGCAGCAGCCGATGTGGCCACAGGCGGCGCAGCGCCGCAGATGCAGCCACCAGCCCGGTCCGTCGCCCGCCAGGCACTCGACGCATCCCTCTCCGCTGGGCTCGACGGTCGGGTCGATACCGAGGATCTGTTCCTCTGACATGACGCGCCTCCTCGATCGGGACGGGCGGCCCGGCCTACCGGCCTCCGACCCGGCACTTTCCAGCGTGGCCGAATCACACGAGCGGTGCATCCGCTGGATGGCGAGGCGACCCACGGTGATCCGCACCCGGCGCGTGGGGCGCGTTTCGAGGGGAGGCGGTCGGGCACCCGTCGCGCGTTGGCACCCGAGGTGTGTGCTCGGACGCGAGGAACCGCCCTAGGAGGAGGCTGACATGACCAGGGGCGAATCAGGCGCTCAGGGCCTGCGGATCGTGATCGTCGGAGCCACCGGCAACGTCGGTACGAGCGTGCTCCAGGCGCTCGGCGACGACCCTCGGATCACGTCCGTGCTGGGGCTCGCCCGCAGGGTCCCCGACTGGACTCCGCCGAAGACGACCTGGGCGAGCACCGACGTCGGGGACGAGGCGGCAGGAGCCCATCTCGCCGGGCATTTCAGGGGCGCGGACGCGGTGATCCATCTCGCCTGGCTGTTCCAGCCCACGCACGATCCCGTCACCACCTGGCGGACCAACGTCCTCGGCAGCGTCAGGGTCTTCGAGGCGGCGGCCCAGGCGGAGGTGCCCGCCCTCGTGTACGCGTCGTCGGTGGGGGCCTACTCACCGGGCCCGAAGGACCGGCCGGTCGACGAATCCTGGCCCACGCACGGCTGGCCCGAGGCTGCCTACACCCGCGAGAAGGCCTACCTCGAGCGGACCCTGGACGCCTTCGAGAGCACACACCCCTCGATGCGGGTGGTACGGCTACGGCCCGCTTTCATCTTCAAGCGGGAGTCGGCCAGCGAGCAGCGCAGGCTGTTCGCGGGTCCGCTGGTCCCCGGAAGCCTGGTCCGCCCCTCGCTGCTGCCCGTCGTTCCCGACCTCCCCGGGCTGCGGTTCCAGGCGCTGCACGCCGCCGACGCGGGCGAGGCCTACCGGCTCGCGGCCACCCAGCAGGTCCGCGGCGCCTTCAATCTGGCCGCCGAGCCCGAGGTCAACGCCCGGCTGCTGGCCGAGCTGCTCAGCGCCAAGGTCGTACGCGTGCCGGCCGCGCCGGTACGCGCCAGCCTCGCCGCCGCCTGGCGGCTCCACCTCGTCCCCGCCTCGCCGAACCTCTTCGACGCCGTGCTCCGACTGCCGATCATGGACGCCTCGCGGGCCCGCGAGGAACTGGGCTGGCAGCCCCGGTACACGGCGGAGGAGGCCCTGCGGGAGTTCCTGTCCGGCCTCCGCGAGGGATCGGGCGCGCCGACGGCCCCCCTGACGCCGCGCGCCCGGGGCGGGCGCTTCGGCGAACTCGCCACGGGGGTCGGCAGGCGGGCCTGACGGGTGCTCCGTACGGCTCCGGAGCCCTGACGTGGGTGCTTCGTGCGGCCCCGGAGGTCTGCATCTGGCGCGATGCGCGCCGCGATCCGGCCCGGCCGCACCGCCGAGGACGTCTACCGCGCCTGGCGCAGCAGCGTCGATGCCGAACTCGGGGTTCCCAACGATCGCCACCACTGCGGCTATCCCATCGGCATCGGTTTTCCTCCCGCCTGGGTGGGCGGAAATACCGTGATCGGGCTGCGCCCGGGCAACGTGATGGTGCTTCGCCCGGGCATGACGTTCTACATACAGTCCTGGGTGATCAGGCAGGAGGTCGGAAGCCACGTGGTGTGCGACACCGTGCTCGTCACCGAGGACGGCTGCGAACTGCTCACCGCGACGGCCCGCCGCTAGAGCAGGGCGGGCAGAGCCTTCACCGCGCTGCGGTCGAGGGAAAGGGAAGGGGACACGGAATCCGCTCGGCCCGATTTGCCCGCTCGTGCGTATTCGCAGCCAGGATCTCGGGTACCCGAGCTGATCAGTCCGGAACGCCGGCACCGGCCGCTCCGGTTCCTGCGCTCGGAAGGATGATGATGGGTTCGGCAACGCTACGGCCGAGCAGCGCCGACGCCGCCGGCCAGATGCTGGGGATCTACCTCAATGACCACTTGGCGGGTGCTACGGCCGGCGTCGAGCTCTCGCGCCGCATGGCTCGGGCCCACCGCCGCTCCGGGCGCGGTGACGATGTGAAGAGACTCGCCACGGAGATCGCGTCGGACCGGTGGTCGCTGATCCGCCTCATGGAGGACCTCGACGTTCCCGTCCGCCGGTACAAGTTCTACGGCGCCTGGGCGGGCGAGAAGGTCGGGCGGCTCAAACTCAACGGCCGCCTGATACGACAGTCCGGACTGAGCGTGCTCCTCGAGTTGGAGACCCTTCGGATCGGAGTCGAGGGCAAGGCTCTGCTCTGGAGCGCCCTGCTCGCCGCAGCAGCTGACAATCCGCGCCTGGACGCCGACCGGATCCGCGAACTACGGGACCGGGCCGGGCAGCAGATGGACATCCTGGAGTCCCTGCACGCGGACGCTGCCTCGACGCTCTTTCGGCGCTCCGAGCAAACGGTCGCGTAAGAAGACCGGATTGCGGCGGCACGGGGGGCGAAGTGGTGATGTGCGTCATTCGTTCGGACCGGATCGCTAGGTACCGTGGCGGGCGTTCGGCTCGTACCAGTGCCGTGCCGGCCCACGGGGTTGCACAGCCGTACAGCGCCCACCGGCCAAGAGGAGACCGCCGCCGTGCCAGTCGACTTCCCGTCCGTGATAGCCGCCAGTACTCGGTGGCTGATCCGTGCCTACCCAGCCGCCGGCGGAACGATGAACGCGGTTCTCGCCGAAGCACAAGCACGTCAGGCGGCGACGGTGGCCGCCTGGCTGCGCTACCCGACTGCGGTGGATGCCGGTCTGCTCTCACTGGTGGGGCCGGGCGGTTCCGCACGGCTGGACTGGGTCGTCGGAGCCGACACCTCGGATCTCGAGGACGAGGAGTACGCGTGGCGTACGTGGGTGGACGAGGTCGTGGTGAGCTGGGCGGCAGCTCTGCTCGTGGTTCCCGCACTCGCGGCCGCGGCGGTGTCGGCGCTGTCCGGATCCGAACACGCCGCCACGCCTGTCGATTTCCGCCGCCTCACGTCCCCCGGCGAGAATGATCGCAGGGCAGCCCCCCTGCTGCGGCATCCGGACTTCCTGCGTCCAGTGGTCGAACTGCACAAGCGGGAGCTCCTGGTACGGCTTCGGTCACGGCCCGTATCCACCGAGTGACACCTTTCCACGGCCGGAGAACGCATCGCGCAGCCGGTCGACGAGCCCTGTGCCCGGGGCGAGCAATTTGTTCGCCGGAGGGGTGTCGGGAGCGGACGGGTGGGGCCGTGTGGCCTCCTTCGGCGTGGGAGCCGCCGTACGCAGTTCCCGGTGACGGCGGCCTCTAACGCGGTTGGAGGACCACGTCCCGCTTCACGGCTCGAGGAGGACCTTCACCATGCTGTCGTCCTTGGCCTGGAAGGTCTTGTACGCCCAAGGCGCGTCCTCCAGGGGGACCTTGTGCGTCGCGAAGCCCTCCGCGCCCAGCGGATCGCCGTCGGTGAGCAGCGGCATGATGTCGTCCACCCAGTGCCTGACGTTCGCCTGGCCCATGCGCAGCTGGATCTGCTTGTCGAACATGGTCATCAGCGGGAGCGGATCGGTCATGCCGCCGTAGACCCCGCTCAGCGAGATGGTGCCGCCGCGGCGTACGACATCGATGGCGGTGAGGAGCGCGGCCATGCGGTCCACGCCTGCCCGGCCCATCAGCTTCTCGGCGATGGTGCCGGGCAGCATGCCGGCGAGCTGCTGGGCGATCCTGGCCGCCGGTGCGCCGTGGGCCTCCATGCCGACCGCGTCGACGACCGCGTCGGGGCCGCGGCCGTCGGTCATCCCGCGGATGACGTCGCCGACGTCGGACTCGTGCTCGCGCAGGTCCACCACGTCCACTCCGCGCTCCCTGGCCCGGTCCAGCCGTTCCGGGACGAGGTCGACGCCGATGACCTGCCCAGCGCCGCGGTGCAGCGCCACGCGGCACGCCATGTCGCCGATGGGCCCGAGGCCGAGCACGGCCACGCTGCCGCCGGGCGGGATCGCCGCGTACTCCACGGCCTGCCAGGCGGTGGGCAGCACATCGGAGAGGTAGACGAACCGCTCGTCCGGCGGCCCGTCGGGAACCTTGATCGGCAGGGTCTCGGCGAAGGGGACCCGCAGATACTCGGCCTGACCGCCGGGGACCTCTCCGTAGAGCTTGGTGTAGCCGAACAGGGACGCGCCCATGCCGTGCTCGCGGACCTGAGTGGTCTCGCACTGGGACTGCAGGCCTGCCTCGCACATGAAGCACGTGCCGCAGGCGATGTTGAACGGGACCACGACGCGGTCCCCGGCGGACAGCGAGGTCACCTCGGAGCCGACCTCCTGCACGACACCCATGGGCTCGTGTCCGAGGATGTCGCCCTCCTCGAGGAACGGCCCGAGCACCTCGTAAAGGTGCAGGTCGGAGCCACAGATTCCGCTGGAGGTGATCCGTACGATCGCGTCCGTCGGCTTCTCGATCCGCGGATCGGGCACCGTGTCCACGCGCACATCGCGCTTTCCGTGCCAGGTCAGAGCCCTCATGACGCCCTCCTTCCGAGGCCGGTCTGCAGACCTCTTCCGAAATGTCCGGGTGCACTCGGACACCGGCGCCCAAACCCAGCTGGCGGCAGCGCGTCGACGCGCTCGGTGAGGGCGGCTACCGTCGCTGCGACGAACGGACCTCCACGCAACTCGGCGAGGCGCCGAGCTGCTCCACGACCCCGCCGTCCAACCGGGCGATTGGTCACTTGGACGCCCGGGAGGTCGTCTACGCAGTCTCGGCGACCTTGCGCTGGACCCTCAGTGCGAACTCAGCCCATGTCCCCGCGCACTCGCTCGCCAGATGGGACACGATGCCACCGCAGTGCGGCGGGACCTTCTCAATGAGCTTGTCCAGTTCCTCCATGCTGGTCGTGTGGATGGTGAGCAGCCGCAGCAGCGTGCGCCCGGTGTCGCTGAATCGCAACGCCGGGTCCGCCTTGAGCCGTTCCACGACCGCGGCGCGGTCCTGGACCGAGGTCCGGTCGGGCACCGCCACAGGGCCGAAGTTGCTGCGCGGGACGACGGAGCGCTCGCCGTTCGCTTGTTTCCTGCGCGGCTGCGGCAGCGGATCCTCTCCGCGCAGCATCCGGTTCCGCACGTCGCGAACCGTTTCCGGGGATATGGAGGCCGCCCGGGCGACCTGACGCAGTGACAGGCCGGGGTTCGCGGCGATGAGTTCGCTGGCCCGCCTGCGTCCCTCGGCGCCGTTGACCGGGCGGACCCGGCCGTCCTGGCCGATCCTGCTCACTTCGGCGACCGGGCCACCCGGTGTCCGTCCGCGGATCTCCGCGACCGTTCCGGGGGCGATGCCGGTGACCGAAGCGATCATCCGGTCCGACCACTGCGGGTGTGAGGCGATGATGCGCCCGGCCGCGCGTTTCCTGTCCGCCGTCGTCAGCGGCAGGCCGTGGGTGATGTTGGATTCGACGGCCAGAACAAAGGCGTCGGCCTCGTCTCCGTCGAAGAACCTGACTGCGATCTTGCTGTGCCCCCGGAGTTCGGCGGCTCGTAATCGGTGCAGACCGTCGATGATGCGCATCGTCGAGCGGTGCACGATGATGGGCGGCAGCGGGGCTTGCACCGCCGCCAGGGCCTCGACGTGTTCCGGATCGGCTCCGGAGGTTCGCGGCGAGTCGGCCGTCGACAGCGAGCTGATCTCGACTTCGACGACCATAAGTTGGTCGATCTGTGCATGCCCGGGTATTGCCAACTCAACTCCCCCTAGTGATCTGATCTCACCCGCGCGCGCGTGCGCCGGCACGCAGAACGGCTCACGCCACGCCGCGGGGCCAACTCCCGCCGTCGACGACCGCCCCAAAGTGTCATCGTCCCGGCCGCTCAGACATCGATCCCCGGTTCCCGGCAGACTCCGGCAGGGTGCGCCGCACCTGCGTGGGCTGGTCGGCCACTGCGGGTGACGCGGCGGCCGTGGACAGCACGGCCCGGCCCGCGAGGAGACGGATCTCGTATTCCTCTTCAACTACTCGGTGCCACTAGCCCCTCCCCCGGGAGGCCGTTCCCCACCCCACATAAAAAGGAACTTTCCCTCCAGCCCGTCACGTTCACCCTAACAATGCACTTTCCGGCCTGGTACCCCTTATCAACAGCCCGTCTCTGCGACCGGACACCCCTATCCACCCCTATCGGGGCTCCCGTGGCACCCCAGTGGTGTCACCCGGCATGGAGCCGTTCGGCTGAGCCGCAATATCCGTTCGGTGTGGCCGCCCCGTGCCATGTTCACTTCGCCCGCACCGCCCGAAGACGGCCCTACACCACCCGAAGTCGGTCGCTCGTGCCGCCGCTCCCGTGCCCCTTGCGTCTGCCCGGGCCCGCGGCGGGGCTGAGTTTCCCCGCAAGGTCCGCGCGACGCTGGACGTCGAGCTTGCGGTACGCACGGGTCAGATGCTGCTCGACGGTGCTGACGGTGATGAACAGCTTGTCGGCGATCTGCCGGTTGGTGTGCCCGCGGGCGGCGAGCGTCGCCACGCGCAGCTCCGCGTCGCTGAGCTCGGCGGGCTGTCGGCGGGTGCCGGGCGACCAGGGCCGATCGGGGGGAAGGGAGCTCCCGGTGTCGGCCGTCGGCGGCACGTTGGGGGCGGGGATGCCGCACTCTCTCGCCAACTGCTGCGCCCTGCGAGCCAGTTCCCGCGCCTGGCCACTGTCACCGAGCTCGCGATGGGCACACGCCAATTCGCCCGTAGCACGGGCGAGTTCCAGCCTGTGGCCGCGCTCCCGCAGGATCTCGACGGCCTCGCCGAGGAGCGGCAGCCGGTGCTTGGGGGCGAGGGCGCTCGCGAGCACGCGCAGCGAGACGCCGCGCGTCCAGGCGTGCCCGGGGCCGACCAGGGCCAGCTGTTCCTCCGCCAGGGCCCGGGCGCTGCCGTGGTCACCCAGCGACAGCTGGGCCTGGGCGGCATCGGTCCGCCACGGCACCAGTGCGGGCAGGTCGAGCTCCCACCGGGTCATGAGATCTCCGCACGTGTGGAAATCGTCCAGCGCGGCGTAGGGACGTCCGGCGGCGAGGTAGTAGTGACCACGCGCCCGGAGATAGAGCAGTCCGTCGGGGGTGTGGAACGCCATGTCGGGTACGGGGATGGTCAGTTGAGCGGCCGCCTCGTCGAGCCGGCCCATGGCGGTCTTGGTGTAGACCGAGGTGGCGACCGGCGCCGCGACGGCCACTCCCCATCCCTCGGGAGGGACAAGGGTGATCGCCGAGTGGGCCGACTCCTCCGCGGCTGCCAGCCTCCCCAGTCGGACGTCGATGCGCGCCTTGGCCGACGCGAGCAGAGCCTGCCACATGGGGGCACGGCGCCCAGTTGCCTCTGTGAACAGGGCCTCGCACCAGAAAGCCGCCTTGTCCAGCCAGTCGGCGGCGATCAGGGAGTTCAGGGCGACGATGAGCGCCGTCAGGGTGCGGTCGTCCAACCGGGTGCCCTGAAGGATCTGTTCCGCCCGGACCACCACATCGCCGGCCGCCCCCTCCAGCAGCGCCTGCATCAAGGTAGCCGCTCGCACATGGGTGCTCCGCGCCGGAGTCGGGGCCTGCTTCGGGACGTCGCCGGGACGGGCCCGGGCGGGGCCGGGCAGTCCGGGGTATCTGTAGGCCATCCGGAGCCGTACGTAGTCGAGTCCGTCGTCCGGCACTCCGGCCTCTGCCTGCCCGGAGACCTCGGCACCGCTTTTCTCTGCGGCGCGGAGTACGTCCAGAGCCTGGTTCACCTGGCCGAACCAGAGCAGGTGTCCGACAAGCTCGCCGGCATGCCGGGGCCCGAGGCGGCCCTCGATCGCGGCGGCAGTGAGCTCGGGCAGGTGCTGGGCAGCGGCGGACGGGTTGACCCGCCATCCGGCCCGGGTCAGCGCGGCCCTGATCGACAGGGACTGCCGCTCGTCGGTGCAGGTGTCGCGGGCGACGCGCAGGCAGGCGAGGGCCAGGCCGACCTCATCGTCGGCCAGCGCCCGCTCGGCTGCCTCAAGGAGTGTGGGCAGCGCCCAGGGAGCGTCGATGGGCCCCGCCACGATCATGTGCTGCACGACCACGGTCGCAGCCGCGCCGTGCTCGTGCAGCACCTGGGCGACGCGGGCCTCGAGGCGAACGCGGTCCGAGGGCTCCATGCTCTTCAGCACGGCGGAGCGGCCGGCCTCGTGGGGGAACCAACCGGAGCGGAGGAGTCCAGCCTCGTTCAACGCGCTGAGGCTGCGGTGGGCCGACTCGCGGGTGGTCCCCAGCACCTCCGCCAGCTCGGTGTGGGACACGTGCGGACCGAGCACCGCCAACGCCCATGCGGTGTGCTGTATCGAGACATCGCTGCGGTACAGGCACGTGGTGACGGCCTGTTCGAAGGCCTCGCCCGGCACCAGCTCGGCAGCCCCGCTCACGCCGCCGGCGCTGCCTCCGCTGCTCGCGCCGCCCCCGCCCGAGGCGCGGTGGTCCTCGATCAGCGCCCGCGTCAGCAGGGGATTCCCGCCGCCGAGCCGGTGGAGGTCCGAGACGAACGGGCGCGTCCCCCACCCCTCCTGGCCGAAGGCGGAGATCATTTCGGCCACTCCGTGCCGCTGGAGAGGGCGCAGCCGGATAGTGCGGCAGCCGGGCAGCCGCAGCAACTCGACCCGCAAGCGGGTATTTCCGGGCAGGAAGCCGCTGTTTTCCCCCAGCACCACCAGAATACGGCTGGCGTCCAGTCGGCGAGCCAAGTAGAGCACGCATTCCAGGGAATGGGTGTCGACATGGTGTACGTCGTCGATGCGGAGCACCACCGGACTTTCCCTTGCCTTTTCCAGGACAATCCCGCAGAGCTGGGGAATCGCATTCACCACCACGGCGGGCAGTGCTCCTTCGGCTCGCCGCACCGGCGCAGTCACCGCCACCAGGTCCAGCAGCCGTGCCGCGCGCCTGGCGTCCGCGCCCGGCAGATCCGCGCCGAGCAGCAACTGCCCCATCACTCCAAGGCGTAGCTCGCGCTCGGCATCCGACGCTGTGGCCTGGAGCAACAGCGCCCCAGCAGCGATTGCTCGCTCGCCGAAGGCACGGAGGAGCGCGGTCTTTCCGCTGGCCACCGCACCGCTTACCAATAACACTCCACCATGCCCGGCCGCGCAGGCGTCGAGCATGCTTTCCATGATCGATAATTCTTCGTCACGGTCCACCAAGTTCATGAGCCGACTTCCCCCGCCCCCCAACATCCGGCGGCTGATTCTTGGAGTGGCACAGATGGTCAGCCGGATCCAATCCGTCAACGTGACCGGCCACGTGTGTGACGATTCTGCCGTACCGGAAAATCGGCCGCCAGCGCCATTTGACCCAATCATGCCGGACAACCGCGAAAATCCGCCACGCACCCCATGATCGGACTTCCTCATTCCGTATCAGGCGATGTCTCTTGTGGGCATTTCCAGGAATCGGAAGGCAATGAGCCGTTTTCCAACCTGCTTGATCGCGGGGCGAGTTGGCGAGGGAGCGGGTGCCCGACCACGCACCCCGGGGGTGGAGTCGCCGTGCCGATGGCGTGGTTCAGCGTCGGCTGCGGAAGGTGCGAGGCAGGTCATCGACCCAGCCGTCGGGGATCTCCCAGGGGATGAAGTGGCCGCCACTCCCGTGAGATCGGGACGAGACCGGCTCACCCCGCACGGCCGGGAGTTGGGCCCCGCGCTGCAGGCGCGCTGTGGGGCTGGGGCGCCACCGCACCGGCTCAGCGCGCCGAACCCGCCGGCGGTACGTCGGCGTAGCCGGATACGTCAGAGAGGGAGATCGTCGGGCAGGACCCGAAAGGCCTTGTGGCGGCCGAGAGGGCGCACCGCACGGAAGTCGCGACGGTCGAGGGTGAGGATCGCGTCGGTGTCGTAGTCGGCGGCAAGGGCTACGTTCACAGCATCAGCGAGGTCGAGGTCGAGGCTGAAGTAGCGGGCGCGTACGGACTGCCCGACGCCCAAGTGATCCTCGGTGATCTCAGGCACGGAGACGCGGCCGCGGCGCATCCAGTGCCGGATGTCGTCGATCGCGCTGAGGGCTGCCTCGCGACCGAGTTCACGTGTGGCCACATGGTCGGTCTCGGCAAGCAGCAGCGGGGACATGACGAGCAGCCCGGCGGCCATGATCGCCTCATTCGCCGGTTCGTGCTCGGGGTGTGTGGAGTCGAGGGCGGCCAGGAGGCCGGAGGTGTCGGCGACGACGATGATCACGCGGCATTTCCTGATCCGCCCTCGCGCCGGACGGCGTCCGCCACCGCGTCACGCACCTCATCCTTGGTGGGGGTTCGACCAGAACCTTCGAACGTGCGGGAGAACAAGGGCTCGTCCCAGACACGATTGGCCATCGCGGCGAGGTGGATGCCCTGCCGAATGATCTCGGCCTCGCTGATACCTCGGCGCTTGGCCGCCTCCTTGATGATGGCGAGATCTTCAGGGTCTGCGTACACATTGGTGCGCTTCATCGACATGTACCAAGCGTAACCCATACATCATAGTGGTGTATGTCTTCCGAAGGCACTGAGACCATGGCGCGACGGACATCCTGGAGCTTGGGGCCGGACATGGCGGAGGTCTTCACGCCCCCGCCAAGCGGGACCGCTCAGCCCTCGTCCGTCATCAGCCGCAGCGAGATCGAGTTGATGCAGTAGCGCTGGTCCGTCGGGGTCGGGTAGCCCTCGCCCTCGAAGACGTGGCCCAGGTGGGAGCCGCAGCGGGCGCAGCGGACCTCCGTACGAACCATGCCGAACGAGCGGTCCTCGATCAGCTCGACCGCATCGGAGTCCTTCGGGTCGTAGAAGGACGGCCAGCCGCAGTGCGACGCGAACTTCGTGTCGGAGCGGAAGAGCTCGGCGCCGCACGCCCGGCAGGCGTAGACGCCGGTCGTCTTGGTGTCCGTGTACTCGCCGGTGAAGGCGGGCTCCGTGCCGGCCTCGCGGAGCACCTTATACTCCTCGGGGGACAGCTCGGCGCGCCACTGCTCGTCCGGCTTCTGGACCTCGTAGGCCATATCGGCTCTCTCCTCAGTTCTCCAGGCGGGCGAGGATCCTGGGACCGAGGTCGGTCACATCGCCCGCGCCCATCGTGAGAACGAGATCACCGGGCTTCGTCATTCCTGCGATCACGTCCGGTACGGCGGCCATGTCGTGCTCGGCCCGTACGTCCGTGCCGCCGGCCGCCGCCGCGTCGATGATCAGGGCGCTGGTGACGCCGGGGAGCGGGTCCTCGCGGGCCGGGTAGATGTCGAGGACCACGGAGGCGTCGGCGAGGGTCAGCGCCTCGCCCATCTCCTTGCCGAGCTCCTGCGTACGCGAGAAGAGGTGCGGCTGGAAGACGACGAGGATGCGGGAGTCCGCGGCGGCCGCGGCGCCGCGCAGCGCCTCCAGGTCGGCGGTCATCTCGGTGGGGTGGTGGGCGTAGGAGTCGATGACCTGGACGCCCCTGGCCTCGCCCTTGAGCTGGAGGCGGCGGCCGACTCCGGTGTACGCGGTGAGGGCCCGGGCGAGGTCGGCGGGCGCGATCCCGAGGCGGGCGCCGGCGGCCAGCGCGGCCACCGCGTTGTGCGCGTAGTGGCGGCCGGGGACGGAGACGGTGAAGGTGATCTCCTCGCCGCTGCCGTCGAAGGCGACGATGACCTCGCTGGTCATGCCCTTCGGGGTGATCTTCAGGATCCGGACGTCGGCGCCCTCGTCCTCGCCCACGCGCACGACGTTCAGGCCCTCGCGGCCGGAGACGCGCGCGGCGAGCTCCCGGGCGCCGGGGTGTTCGCCGGCGACGAGGTGGCCGCCGGGGCGGATCTTGGCGACGAAGGCCTCGAAGGACTCGTAGATCTCGTCCAGCGAGGCGTAGTTGGCGTGGTGGTCGAGCTCGACGTTGAGGACGATGGCGACCTCGGGGTCGTACTTCTGGAAGCTGCGGTCGCTCTCGTCGGCCTCGGCGACGAAGATCTGGCCGGTGCCGTGGCGGGCGTTGGTGCCGGGTCCTGCGAGGTCGCCGCCGATCGCGTACGAGGGGTCGAGGCCCAGCTCGGCCAGCGCTACGGCCAGCATCGAGGTGGTCGTGGTCTTGCCGTGCGTTCCGGCGACGGCGATCGGGCGCGTGTCCCGCATCAGCGAGGCGAGCGCGTCGGAGCGGTGCACGACGGGAATGCCGAGTTCGGCGGCGCGGGCCAGCTCGGGGTTGTCGGTGCGGATCGCGGACGAGACGACGACGCTGGTCGCGTCGTCGGCGAGGTGCTCGGCGGCGTGGCCGATGTGCACGGTCGCGCCGAGCGCCCGCAGGGACTCGGCGGTGGCGGACTCCTTCGCGTCGCTGCCCGCGACCTTGGCACCGCGCTGGGCGAGGATCTTCGCGATGCCCGACATTCCGGCGCCGCCGATGCCGATGAAGTGCGGTCGGTCCATGGCGGAGGGGATGCCGGGTGCCATGCGTGCGTCTCCCAGGTCGGTGCGGCCGTACGAGCGGTGGGCGGCGGTGCGCCGGCCGGGCTCACGCTCGTCAGGCGCGGTCGTAGGTCGCGGTCGTCAGGTGCGGTCGTCGTCGTGCTCGCTGTGCGAGGGGACAGCCTATTCGGTGTGGGCGTACAGCTTGAGCACGGGGACGCCGACCTTGTGGCGGGCGCGGGAGGTCCAGTCGCGGTGGAAGAACTCCTCGACCAGGTGCGGCCGGGTCAGGACGATCACCTCGTCGGCCTTGGTCTGCTCCACGATGGAGCGCAGCAGCTCCAGCGGCTGCTTCTCGACGACCTGGCCGATGGCTTCGCTGCCCGCCTCGCGCAGCGCCTCGAGGGAGTGGTTGAGCGCCCGCTCGGCGGGCTGGAGCGCCGCCTGCCCCTCGGGCTCCCTGCCCTCGCGGACGGCTTCGTCGAGCTCGCCGAGCGCCACGTCGTCCAGGGCCCGCAGCAGGCGGTCCTGGTCCCCGTGCGGCTGCATGAGCACGACGAAGGAGGTCGGCTCGTCACCGTGCAGGCTGGTGACGAGTTCCACATCGGTGGGAACCAGCGGCTTCTCGATCATGAGTACGGTCGTGAACACGGCAGGACCCTCCGTCCTCGCGGGCCACACGCTCTACGGAAACCATCATTCCGCACCGAATGTCAGATCCGACGGTAACGAGTGAAGAGAAACCCGGCCTCCTCCAGGACGGACGTCAGGGTGAATCGTTCGGGATCGGCAATCGCATGCCCGTCCATGATCCGCGGCGCGGCGCCGACGGTGACCAGGGGCGCGAGCGTCAGGCACAGCTCGTCGAGGTCTCCGCTGGCCGCGAACTGGCCGAGAAGGCGAGGACCGCCCTCGGTGAGTAGCCGGGTGTGGCCGCGGTCGGCGAGCGCCTGGACGGCCCGGTCGGGATCGATGCCCTCGCCGTCCCCGGCGATGATCACGTCGGCGCCGGCGGCCCGGGCGGCGTCGGCGCGGTGGGTGTGGTGGGCGGCGCCGGTGAGCACGATGGTGGGGACGACCGGCTCGGAGAAGAGCGGGCAGGCGAAGTCGAGGTCGAGGCTGGCGGTGACCACGGCGATCGCGGGCGCGGGCGCCTGCCCGAGCGCCTTGCGCCGCTCGGCGAACGCCTTCCGCGCGCGAGCGGGCCGGTACCCCTCGTGCCGTACGGTCTCGGCGCCGACCACGACCGCGTCGGCGAGGCCGCGCAGCACGCCGAAGATCCGCATGTCGGCGTCGGAGGACAGCGGCTGCGACCGGCCGCCGTGGTGGGCGGCGCCGTCCAGCGACGACACCATGTTGCCGCGCAGCCAGGCGCGCCCGGAGGCGCCGGGCTCCTCGGGATACGCGTAGGCCTCGGCGAGCTCGTCGAGATTCCACTCCCGCCACTCGCGATCGGCGAGCAGCTCGGGGGTGGCGGCGCTGCGGTCGGGGGGGAACAGGCGTCGCATATGGGCAGTCTGACACGGTGCCCTCGCCGGGCGGGCCATGCGGAATCCCGGTGCCAGGCGGTCGCCCCGGCCAGGGGGACGGGGCGAGTCTCCGGACACGCCCCGGCCACGCCCGCCGGGCCCCGCGCCTCCGGCTCGGACTTACCACCCACCCGCCCTACTAAAGGCGGGTGGGTGGGAAACCCCGGCGCGAAGCGCCGGGCAGGCGCGCTGCGGGTTGGTGGGAATCCCGCGCGGAACGCGGGGGCCCGCCAGGGGCGGTCGCCGGAGGGGTCCGGGCCTGTGGGGTCGGGGTCACAGCTGCGGCCTTCCCCCACCCACCCGCAGCGGACCTGCCCAGGTCCGCCCTTCGGGCCCCGGGGCGGCCCGGCGCTTCCCGCCGGGGTTTTTCCACCCACGGAACGCGGGGGCCCGCCAGGGGCGGGGCGCCGGAGGAGTCCGGGCCTGTGGGGTCGGGGTCACAGCTGCGGCCTTCCCGGAGGGATTAGGCTGGGGGGCTGTGTCGTCATCCGTGCATGCATCCGAGCCGGGCTCGAAAGCCGCCGCTTCCCCCGACGGGAGTCCCCTCGCGCTGTGCGGGCGCGAGCCCCACGTCCCCGCCGAGCGGCTCGTCGCCGAGATGGTGCCGCCGCCGCGGTTCGACGCCGTCCGCTTCGAGACGTACGTACCGGACTCCGCGCAGCCCAGCCAGGCCGAGGCCGTCCGCGTGCTCAGCGGCTTCGCCGACGGCATCAGCGGAGCCACGGCCGCCGGCGGCGGCAAGCGCCGCTGGTTCGGCAGGAAGCCCGCCGCCCCGTCCGGCCCCCGCGGCGTCTACCTCGACGGCGGGTACGGCGTCGGCAAGACGCACCTCCTCGCCTCCCTCTGGCACGCCACCCCCGCCACCCCCGACCGCAAAGCCTTCGGCACCTTCGTCGAGCTGACGAACCTCGTCGGCGCCCTCGGCTTCCAGCAGACCGTGCAGACCCTCAGCGGCCACCGCCTCCTCTGCATCGACGAGTTCGAGCTCGACGACCCCGGCGACACCGTGCTCGTCTCCACCCTCCTCGGCAAGCTCGTCGACGCGGGCGTCGCGCTCGCCGCGACCTCCAACACCCTGCCCGGCAAGCTCGGCGAGGGCCGCTTCGCCGCCGCCGACTTCCTGCGCGAGATCCAGGGCCTGGCCGCGCGCTTCCGGCCGCTGCGGATCGACGGCGAGGACTACCGCCACCGCGGGCTGCCCGAGGCCCCGCCGCCGTATTCCGACGAGGAGGTCACCCGCGTCGCCTACCGCACCGCGGGCGCCTCGCTCGACGACTTCCCGTCCCTCCTCGGCCACCTCTCCCGCGTGCACCCGAGCCGCTACGGCGCGCTCTGCGACGGCGTCGAGGCCGTCTGCCTGACGGACGTGCAGGCCGTGCCCGACCAGTCGACCGCGCTGCGGCTCGTGGTCCTGGCCGACCGGCTGTACGACCGGGAGGTGCCGGTGGTGGCCTCCGGCGTGCCGTTCGACCGGCTCTTCGGGGAGGAGATGCTGAAGGGCGGCTACCGGAAGAAGTACTTCCGGGCGATCTCGCGGCTCACCGCGCTGGCGCGCGACGCGAAGCCGCTCATCGAGGCGTAGTCGGGGGCATGACCGAGAGGCTCGCGGCGCGGGCGCGGAAGGTTCCCGCCACGCGCACCGCGTGATACACACGGCCGGGTCTTATCTCTGTCCGCCAACAGGGAGTTGCCCATGTCTGCGACACGACGTCAGGTCCTGGCCCGTACCGGTGCTCTGGGAGCGGGGATCGCCTTCGCCGGGAGCATCTCGGAGATCTTCGCCGGTACGGCGGCCACCGCGCACGACTGGGGAGGCAGCGGCGGCTACGGCCCGCTCGTCCCCGACCCCGAAGGACTCCTCGACCTCCCCGAGGGCTTCCGCTATACCGTCCTGTCCCGCGAGGGCGACGAACTCCGCTCCGGCCAGGGCAAGGTGCCCAGCAACCACGACGGCATGGCGGCCTTCCCGGGCCGGGAGGGCCGCACCCACCTGGTGCGCAACCACGAGAACCGGGTCGACGCGAAGATCCGCGTACCGGCGGTCGACGGCCTGACGTACGACCCCGAGGGCAAGGGCGGCTGTACGGCCCTGGAGCTCGGCAGAGGCAATCGCGTCCTCGGCGAGCGGGTCGCCATCGCCGGCACGGCCGTCAACTGCGCGGGCGGCCGGACCCCTTGGCACACCTGGCTGAGCTGCGAGGAGACCGAGGACAAGGCCGGGACCAACGGCTACACCAAGGACCACGGCTTCATCTTCGAGGTCGACCCGTACGACCCGCGCCACACCGAGCCCGTCCCGCTCACCGCCATGGGCCGCTTCCAGCACGAGGCGATCGCCGTCGACCCGGGCAGGGGGATCGTCTACGAGACCGAGGACGCGTTCGAGAAACCCTTCGGGCTCTTCTACCGCTTCCTGCCCGAGAAGCCGCTGGGCGGGCGGGGTTCGCTGCGCGCGGGCGGCCGGCTCGAGGCGATGCGGGTGCCGGGCGTGCCCGATCTGTCCGTGGTGCAGGAGCCGGGCACGACCTTCGACGGCATCGAGTGGGTGCCCGTACCGGACCCGGCAGCCAAAGAAACCCCGGTCCGGTTCCAGGACTTCGGCCCGAAGGGCATCACGCACGCCCAGAAGCTGGAGGGGTGCTACTGGGGCGGCCGCTGCGTCTACTTCGTCTCGAGCTTCGCGAAGAGCGCACAGGGGTCGGCGGCCGACCACTTCGGGCAGGTCTGGCGGTACGACCCGGAGCGGCGGCGGCTCACCCTGGTCGTCGTCTTCGGCCCGGACACGGATGTGCAGATGCCGGGCGAGTCGCCGGACAACATCACGCTCGCGCCGGGCGGTGGGCTGATGGTCTGCGAGGACGGGGAAGGGGCGCAGCACGTCTACGGGCTCACGCGGCGCGGGCAGGTCTACGCGATGGCGCGCGGGCGCCAGAACATCGGGACGCCGGAGGAGCCGGAGTGGGGGGAGTTCGCGGGGGTCACGTTTTCGCCCGACGGCCGATCGATGTACGTCAACTGCTATACGCCGGGGACGACGTTCGCGGTCACGGGCCCCTGGCGCTGAACGGCCCCGGGACCCGGCACCCGGTTCCGCATCCGCCCTTGGGGGCGGGTTGGACGGGAAGGGAGACCCGATCGGGGGTTGATGATGTGCCGGGGGCGTGGCGGGATCTTACGCTCCGTACATGATCCAGAACCTCGCGCACCGGCCCGTACTCCGCGCGCGGCGCAGTACCGCCCCCGTAGCGCCCCTCCTGACACCGCTGCTCGCCCTCGCTCTCGCCGCCTGCGGCGGCTCGGAGGGCGGCGGCGGGCGGGGCGAGCCGGCGTCACCGAGCGTGCGGGAGACGGCCGTTCACGGCCGCGGGCCGGACAGGGCCGGACCCGCGGCCGGCGCCCCGGCCGCACCCACGCTCCCGGCGAAGGACGGCCGCACGCCCGTCTTCTCGCACGGCGCGCGCGACGGCGGCAAGCTCGTGGCGCTCACCTTCGCCGCCGACATGGCCCCCGAGCACGGGACGCGCGCCGCGGGCGGCGAGCGCTTCGACAACCCTCGGCTCGTCGCCTCGCTGCGGCGGATGCGCGTACCGGCCACGATCTTCATGACGGGCCGGTGGGCGGACGAGTACCCGGACCAGGCGCGGTCGCTGGGCCGCGACCCGCTCTTCGAGGTCGGCAACCACTCGTACAGCCACGGCTCCTTCTCGGACTCGACCTCCTGCCGGGGGCTGCGGCCCGTATCGCCCGACGCGATGCGCGCCGAGGTCGACCGGGCCTTCGCCGCGATCCGGCGGGCCGGGGTCCCGGACCCGGTGCCGTACTTCCGTTTCCCCGGCGGCTGCTTCGACGACCGGGCGCTACGCGCCGTCGCCCCGGCCGGGGTGACGGCCGTACAGGGGGACGTGGTGAGCGGCGACGCCTCCGCGGACACGGCCGACGAGGTGGCGGAGCGGGTGCTTGCGCGGGTGAAGCCGGGCTCGGTGGTCGTCATGCACGCCACGCTCAGCCGGGCGCCTGCGACCGACGCGGCGGTGCGGCGGATCGTTCCGGAGCTGCGAGCCCGTGGCTACCGCTTCGTCAGGGTCTCGGAACTGGTCGGCACGGGCCGGGAACAGGACCGGGACCAGGGCGAGGACCGCGGCCAGGGTCATTAGCTCGGGATCAGGAGTAGGGGGCAGGGGGCAGGGGCCAGGGGCCGGCAATCAGCCGGAGCAGGCCGTGCGCTGAGCCTCCTGCCACTCGCACACCGGGCACAGCGTCGCGCCGGGGTGCGCCGTCCCGTACTCCGTCGGTTCACCGCACAGCACACAGTCGGCGTACGGAGGCCCGCTCACGGGCCCTTCGAGGCCCGCCTTCGCCGCCACCGGCGCCGTGACGCCGGCCCGGTCGTCGGCGTAGCAGCCGTCCGCTTGGTTCGCCCGGTCCGCCCGGTCCGCCCGGTCCTCGCGTTCGTCCATCCGCCCCGCTCCCTCCGGTCCCATGCTCCCAGTGTGCCCGGCGGCACCGTACGGCCCGCCGCTCAGCGCACGTACGCGGTCGGCGGAACCCCGATCGTGGCCGTGAAGTCGCGGACGAGGTGGGCCTGGTCGCTGTAGCCGAGGTCGGCGGCGAGACCGGCCCAGTCGACGTCCGTGGCCGTGGCGGCGCGCTCGAGGGCCTCGTGGATGCGGTAGCGCAGGATGACCCACTTGGGGCTGACCCCGACGTACGCCGCGAACAGCCGCTGGAGGCCCCGTACGGACAGCCCTTCCGCCTCCGCAATGTCGGCGACGTCGGCGACGCGCCGGAGCGTGCGGTCCGTACGGATGCGGTGCGCGATGGCCATGGCGAGATCGGCCTGTGGGTCCGCCTCCGGGCGCAGGCCGAGGAGGAAGGCGTCGAGGGCTGCGACGCGGGCGTCCTCGCCCTCGGGGCCGAGGACCCGTGCGGCCGGATCTCCGGAGCCGCCGCCCTCGGGAACCCCGCCCTCGGGAACCCCGCCCTCGAAGACGTCGGCGAGCGGCAGCCGCCGGCCGGTCCACTGCGATACGGGCCGGCCGGGCGCGAACGGCCTGAAGCCCCCGGGCCGGAACTGCACACCGCATACGCGGCCCCGGCCCTCGAGCTTCGTCGTGAAGAGCTCCAGGCCGATGCCCGCGACCTCGCCGAAGCCGGGCCGGTCCCCGTAGCGCTGGAAGACGATGTTGACCGAGGGGTGCGGCACCACGTGCGAGGCGTACGGCTCGGACAGATCCCAGTCGATGAGCCAGTAGTGCTCGAGATACGGCCGGAGCGGCTCGGCGGGCTCGCGGCGCCGGAAGTGCACGCGCGCGAACAGGTCCGGGGCGTCGAGGATGCCCCGGGTGTCGCGCCGTGGACCCGCCATGCCGGCGATCCTATGCCGCCCTGCGGCGCCGCTGAACCGTCCTGCACCGCCCCCCGCCTGTTGACCCCGGGCCCGCTTTCCGTGTGTCGCGTTTCTTCAAGCCGCCGCCCCGGGGCGCTCGTACCGTCGCACCCATGACGACCGAGATCAGCGAACTGCTCGACGCGGCGGCCCGGCGGGCGGTGCCCGTGGTGCGCGGTGTGGCCGAGGACCGGTTCGGGGAGCCGACGCCGTGTGCCGAGTACGCCGTGCGCGACCTGCTCAACCACCTGTTCCACGTAGTGATCAACTTCCAGGCGCTCGCCGCCAAGAAGGACGCCGACTTCACCACGACGCCCGACTACCTCGACGGCGACTGGCGCACCCGCTTCACGGACGAGGCCGCCCGGCTCGTCGGAGCCTGGGCCGCGCCGGGCGCCGACGAGGGCGTGACGGGGACCATGAACCTCCCGGCGCGGACGGTTGGCAGCATGGTGCTGCTCGACCTGACCGTGCACGCGTGGGACCTGGCGCGCGCGACGGGCCAGGAGTTCACGCCGGACGAGGGCAGCGTGCGGGCGCTCGGCGCGCTGGTGGACGAGATGGGCCCGACGGCGCGCCGGATGAAGGTGTTCGGCGACCCCATCGACGTACCGGAAGGGGCGTCCGCGTTCGGGGCGCTGCTGGCCGCGACGGGGCGGGACCCCCATTGGAGCCCCACCGTCCGGGCCTGATGGCCTGGGCTCACTCGACCGGCGCCCGGCGCCTGGTTGGGCCCCCGACCCCCTGCTTACGCTCGCCCCCATGAACCCTCAGAAGGCCCCTGCCGGGCAGGGCGGCACGTCTCCCGCGACCGAGGACGTGGCGCACCTGCTGGTGCGCTGCCTTGAGGCCGAGGGCGTGGAGTACGTCTTCGGGATCCCCGGCGAGGAGAACATTCGCTTCGTCGACGCGCTGAACGGCTCGGGCATCCGGTACGTCCTGGTCCGCCACGAGCAGGGCGCCTCGTTCATGGCCGAGATGTACGGGCGGCTGACGGGCCGGGCCGGGGTGTGCTCGGCCACGCTGGGGCCCGGCGCCATCAATCTGCTGCTGGGCACGGCCGACGCGATGACCAACAGCACCCCGGTGGTGGCCCTTGCGGCACAGGGCTCCCTGAACCGGCTCCACAAGGAGTCCCACCAGGTCATCGACCTGGTGTCGATGTTCGCGCCGGTCACTCAGTGGTCGGCTCGGGTCCACAGCCCCGATGCGGTACCGGAGATGGTGCGCAAGGCGTTCAAGACCGCGCAGAGCGAGCGCCCCGGGGCTGTCTTCCTCGCGGTCCCCGAGGACGTCGAAGGAGCCCGCACGACGGAGCCGCTCGCCCCTCTGCAGGTCGACACGGTGCATGCCGACGCCCCGTCTCCCTCGCAGATCGAGCGCGCCGCGGAGGTACTCGCGACGGCCCGCCGCCCGGTCGTCCTGGCCGGCCATGGCGCCGCCAGGTCCGGCGCCTCCGCGGCCCTGGTGCGTTTCGCCGAGCAGCTGAATGTGCCGGTGGCGACCACCTTCCACGGCAAAGGCGTGTTCCCGGACGACCACCCGAACGCGCTGGGCGCGGTCGGCTTCATGCGCCACGACTACACCAACTTCGGCTTCGACGCGGCCGATGTGCTGGTCTGCGTCGGGTACGAGCTGCAGGAGTTCGACCCCGTAAAGATCAATCCGGATGGCGAGAAGCGCATGGTGCACCTGCACCGGTTCGCCGCCGAGGTGGACCGCCACTACCCGGTGACGGTCGGCGTCGAGGGCGATGTGTCGCAGGCCCTCGAGGCTCTCGCGGCCGCGGTGCCGCAGAGGTTCGCCTACGAGGGAGCAGGTGAGCGCATCCGGACGCTGCTCACCGAGGAGCTGGAATACGGGCGGCGCAGCGAGGCGTGCCCGCTGGTGCCGCAGCGCGTGGTCGCCGATGTGCGCGCCGCGCTGGACCGCCACGACGTCGTGCTCGCCGACACCGGCGCCGGGAAGATGTGGATGGCGCGGCTCTACCCGGCATACGAGCCGGACACTTGTCTGCTCTCCAACGGGCTGTCCACCATGGGGTTCGCGCTGCCCGGCGCGATCGCGGCCAAACTCGCCCGCCCGGGGCGGCGGGTGCTGGCGATGATGGGAGACGGCTCGTTCCTGATGAACTCCCAGGAGCTGGAGACGGCCGTACGCGAACGCATCCCCCTGGTCGTCCTCGTGCTGGTCGACGAGGAGTACGGGCTCATCACATGGAAGATGGAGCTCGAGCTCGGCCGTCACAGCCACACCCGCTTCACCAACCCGGACCTGGTCGCCTACGCGGAGAGCTTCGGCGCGCGCGGCCACCGGATCACGTCGGCCGACGAGCTGCTGCCCGTGCTGCGAGGCGCTCTGGACGACGGAGGGGTGTCTGTGATCGTCTGCCCCGTCGACTACTCCGAGAACCTGCGGCTGACCGACCGGCTCGGCGAGCTCCACGGTCCCTTCTGACCAGGTGCTTCGCTCCTGGACCCCCGGGGTCCGGAGCCGGGGTCCGGGTCCGGGTTCGGAGGCCGGAGTCCGGAGTCTGGAGTCCGGAGTCCCGGGCGGACAGGCCCTAACCTGCCGAGGCCTTCTCCGGCGTCGCCTCGCTGGGCCTGACGATCACGAAGCCCTCGCCTTCCAGCTTGAGCTGAACCGCCTCGCCCGAGCCCCCGCGCAGCATCGAGCCGAAGCTCTGCGAGCGGTTCAGGGAGCTGTGCAACTGCGTGCTCCACCCCACGACCGCGTCGGTGTCGACGAAGACGGGCGCGTGCGCGGAGACCGGTATGACTATGGGTTCGCCCTCGCAGACGATGCCGAGCCTGCCGTGGCCGGTGAACACGCTGTTGAAGATGCCGCCGCCGACCATCCCTGCGCCCTTCACCACCTTGATCTCGTAGCCGAGGGTCGCGTCGAAGCACAGGACGTTGCGCCCGTTGACGGTCAGGCTGTCGCCGGGGACGAGGTCGACGATGAAGCAGTTGGCGGCCTCGTGGGCGAACCACGCCTCGCCCTGGCCGCGGACGGCCATGAGCGCCAGGCCCTCGCCGGTGACCGCGCGCTTGAGGAACTTCCCCACGCCCTGGCCCTGCTTCTCGAAGCGCAGATCGCCGCGGAAGGCGACCATCGCGCCCTGCCGGGCGTAGCACTCACCGTTGACGGCGTACTTGATGGACTTGGAGTTCTGCAGCGTCATGCCGGGCTCGGTGGCGGGCACGACCATGTTGGCGGAGGCGAAGAGATCGCTGTGCATGCGGCGCATCGTCCCCCGGAATCTCCCGGTCCGCCAAGGGCGTCGCGGGCGCGGGCGGATACGGGCGGGCGATCCGGCCGCCGCCGAGCCGCATCTCAGGTGCCGCAAAGCGGCCTCCAGGGCGCCGGTCGGCCGCCCTCAGCCGCCCTTCCGGTGCTGCTCAGCCGCCTCTCAGGCGCCGAACGGCCGCTCGGACGCGGCTGGCAGACTGGGGCAGGTGACCAGCCCCGAGACCTCCCACTCCGACGCCGAGCGGGACGCCGCGCCGCAGTTCGTCCTGCCGCTCGTGATCCGTATCGAGAAGGCCGCGCCCCCGGCCCGTACGGACTCCCTGGAGACCGCCGCGCGCGCCGTGCTCGTGCTGCTGTCGGACGAGCGGGCCGCGGCCGAGGGCGGCGAGTGGTACGAGGCCGTACGGGACTGGCAGGACGCCCGCATCCGCAAGGTGGTGCGGCGGGCGCGGGGTGCGGAGTGGCGACGGGCGGAGGCGCTGCCGGGCGTCACGGTCACCGGCGAGCGCGCGGAGCTACGGGTCTTCCCGCCCGTGCCCCTCGACGGCTGGCCGAAGGACCTGGCGCGGCTCCAGGTCTCGGGTACGGAGCTGGAGGACCCCGAGCCGCCCGCCGCGCCCGACCCCGCACGTCCTGTGCTGTGGCTCAGCCCCGAGGTCGGCATGTCGGCGGGCAAGGCCATGGCCCAGGCGGGGCACGGAGCGCAGCTCGCCTGGTGGGAACTCCCGGAGGCCGAGCGGGAGAAGTGGCGGGCGTCGGGCTTCGCGCTGGCGGTGCGGACGCCGGATGCCGCGCGCTGGGCGGAGCTCACGGAGAGCGGACTGCCGGTCGTACGGGACGCGGGCTTCACCGAGATCGCGCCCGGCTCGTGCACGGTCGTCGCCGATCACCCGGCGCTGCGGGAACCGGGCGGGCCCGGCACGACCGGCACCTCTCGCTGACCGACGGGACGAGAGGTCGCGACGCGAGGACTCGACGCGAGGACACGACGAGATCGGAATGAACACGGGAAGCCCCGGCTCCGTATTCAACGTCGCTACCAGGCCCGGGGCTGATCAAGCTGCTTGACCGACCGCTCAGTTCGCGCTTGGCTGACGCAACTCGACCTCCCCCTGGTCTCACGTACCGGGGGAAACGCGTGTGCCGCGACGTCAGGAGAATGCGAGACACCTTGCGACACATCAACGGAACGAAGCTCATCATCGCGGCCCTCGCCGCGACGCTCGGCGCGCTGATCTACCCCGTCTGGTCGTACGCCGACCGCTCGGGGACCGGCCAGGCGAACCTCGCGACGGGGACGGTCTCCACTCAGTGGGGCCCGCTGTCCGCCCAGGACCGGGATTTCCTCGTCAAGGTGCGGCTGGCCGGGCTGTGGGAGATGCCCGCCGGGCAGCAGGCGATCCAACGCGCCCCCACCAAAGCGATACGGGACTGCGGTGACCACCTGATCGTCGGGCACACGGACCTCGACCAGCGCGTGCGCTTCGCTGCGGGGAAGCTCGGGGTGGAGCTGCCGAACCAGCCGAACGAGCAGCAGCTGGGCTGGCTCAAGGAGCTCACGGACGCTGACGGGATCGTGTACCAGAGGAAGTTCGCGCAACTCCTGCGCTCGGCGCACGGCAAGTTCTTCGGCCAGATCGGGGCAGTCCGCAACTCCACCCGCAACACCCTCGTCCGGCAGCTGGCCGACGCCGCCAACATGACGGTCCTCGATCACATCACGATGCTGGAGAAAACCGGGATGGTGGACTTCGACTCCATCGCGAACGATGCGGCGGAGGCCCCGCCGGCCAGCCCGACCGGCCCGCCGCCGCCCACGTCGACCGTGATCCCCGCCCCGATTCCCGTGGTACCGGGCGATGGAGTGACCACGACCTCGAAGCCTTCGCCCAAGCCGACAGGAGAGACGACGGCGGATTCCACGACGGCGCCGCAGCTCGGGTCGCAGTCGGGCAGCGGAACCGGTGACGGCTCCGGCTATGGGTCCGGCGACGGCTCCGGTTCGGGATACGGGCACTGACGTGCGTAGCCGCTGAGGCAGGTCAGGCCTCGTCGCCGAACCTCAACCCTCGAACCTCACACCTCGAACCTCAAATCAAGCTCTGAACCAGCGGCTTCGAGGATTCGGCCCCGTGCGGCGGGGCCATCACTCCGGCACCTGTCGAACACGCGAGGGAGGAGGCGGGCCATGGAGCGCTTGGGTACGGGCATCGGATGGCGGCCCGAGATCGCCGACACAGTGGCGGAGCTGCCCGGTCTCGACTGGGTCGAGGTGGTCGCAGAGAACATCTGCCCCGGGCACCTCCCCGCACCGCTCCTGCGGCTGCGGGAGCGCGGCACGACCGTCATCCCGCACGGCGTCTCGCTGGGCCTCGGCGGCGCCGAGCGCCCCGACCCGGAGCGGCTGGCCGCCCTCGCCGAGCACGCCGAGGCACTCGGTGCGCCGCTGGTCACCGAGCACATCGCCTTCGTACGGGCCGGTGGGCCGCTGACCGCTTCGCCTCGGCTGGAGGCCGGGCACCTGCTGCCGGTGCCGCGCACGCGCGACGCGCTGGACGTGCTGTGCGAGAACGTCCGTATCGCGCAGGACGCGCTGCCGGTGCCGCTGGCGCTCGAGAACATCGCGGCGCTGATCGCCTGGCCGGGAGAGGAGATGTCCGAGGGGCAGTTCCTCGCGGAGCTGGTCGAACGCACCGGCGTCCGCTTGCTGATCGACGTGGCGAACCTCCATACGAACCACGTCAACCGCGGCGAGGACCCGGCGAAGGCCCTGGAAGAACTGCCGGTCGAGGCCATCGCGTACGTGCACGTGGCGGGCGGCATCGAGAAGGACGGCGTCTGGCACGACAGCCACGCGCACCCGGTGACCCAGCCGGTCCTGGACGTCCTCGCGGAACTCCGCGCCCGCACGGACCCGCCGGGCGTCCTCCTCGAACGCGACGAGGACTTCCCGGCAGCGGAGGAACTGGCGGCCGAACTGGCCGCGATACGGGCGGTGATGGAGGCGACACCGAAGTCCCGGCCCGGCGGCCGGGCAGTCACGACCCAGCCCACGAGCGGGGCCGCGACGGGCATCACGGAGAGCCGCCCGCCGGGCACGGTGGCTCCGCAAGGCGCCTCGTCGGCGGACGCTTCCGGCGCCACTCCCCCGACGACAGCCACGAGCGGGGACCTCCGGCCAACCCGCGCAACCGAGCCTGCGGCCATCCACACGGACGCGGCACGGCCCGCAGGCGGAACCACGACGGGCAACGCGGGAAACCCCCCGCTGCCGTCGGCGGCGGACCGGGGCACTCCACAACACACCTCGTCCGCAGGCGTGTCCAGCGCCACTCCCCCGACGACAGCCACGAGGGGGGACCTCCGGCCGGCCTCCGTGCCCGAGCCCGCCGATGACCACACGGACGCGAGCGGGGTCATGGCCGACGGCGGAGAGAGCCCGTCGCGTACCGCGGCGCAGAGCGCCGGCCTCGGTGCGCTGCGCGCTGCCGAGGCCGGGCGGGAGCGGGTCGGGCTGGCGCAGGCTTCGCTGTTGTCCGCGCTCGTGGCCGGGACGCCCGCTCCCGAGGGCTTCGACCGGCAGCGGCTGCGCGTGCAGAGCCGGGCGCTGGCCGCCAAGCGGGCCGATGTCGTCGCCAAGGTCGCCCCCGAACTGCCGGAGATCCTCGGCCCCGCCTACCGGCCCGCGTTCCTCGGCTACGCGCACACGCGCCCGATGACCGATGGCTACCGCCGTGACGCCCTCGACTTCGCCGAGCACCTGCTGGCCACGGCCACCGGCCGCCCGGACTCGCCGAGCCCCGCGAGCCCGACCGGCCACGCGAGCCCGGCCGGTAGCCGGAGTCCGGTCGCAGACCCGGCCGTGCGGCGGCGGCTCCACGCCTGGTGGCTGGAGCGCTCGGGTCCCGCGCCGCTGCCCGCCAACCGCTTCGCGCGGCTGCTGCGCAGCGCGCTCCGCGGGCGGGGGCGCCGGGCCGCGTAGCGCCCGGCCGCGGCCCGGCCCGGCGCTCAGCCGCGCCCCGCCCCACCCCGGAAGCGAGTCATCGCGAACCGATACCCAGATCATGCCTGGCGCATTACCGTGCGGTGCCGCAGGAGGCACCCATCATGCGATCCATCACCGGCACCGGCCTGGTCCTCGTGGCGCTCACCGCGACGCTCACCGCGCTCGTCTTCCCCATGTGGACGTACCGCGACAGATCCGGCACGGGCCTCGCCAACCTCGAAGCCGGGACCGTCGCCACCGCGTGGGGCCCGCTGTCCGCCGCCGACCGGGACTTCATCGTCCGGGTACGGCTGGCCGGGCTGTGGGAGCTGCCCGCCGGGCAGCAGGCGATCGAGCGTGCGCCGACCCAGGCGGTCGCGGACGCGGGCGAACACCTCGTGGAAGGCCACACCTTCCTCGACGCGCGGGTCCGCGAGGTCGCGGCCCGGCTCGGCATGGAGCTGCCCAACGAGCCGAACGAACAACAGAAGCGCTGGCTGGGCGAGTTCACGGCCGCACACGGCATGGACTACGCGAGCACGTTCGCGAACATCCTGCGCATGGCCCACGGCAAGGTGTTCGGCGTCATCGGCCAGATCCGGCACACCACACGCAACAGCCTCGTCCGCGACCTGGCCGACGACGCCAATACGACCGTTCTCGACCACATGACCATGCTCGAACGCACGGGTCTGGTCGACTTCGACGCCATCGCGAGCGAGGAGGCGGGCAGCGCCACGGCGTCCCCGACCGGCCCGCCGCCCCCGCCCACATCGCCGAACGCCCCGCCGAACGCCCCGCCGGCCGAGCCCGCCGCCCCGTCCTCCAGCTTTCCGCTGCCGCCGCCCGCGACACTCCCGGAGAAGCCGGAACTACCGGAGAGTTCAGAGAAGTACGGGAAACCGGACAACTCGAAGAAGTCCGGGAAGGACGCACAGGACAGTGCGGCGGACAGCCACATGAAGAAATGACACGGCCCATACGGCCTTCCGCCCTCACCCCCGGCCCGGCTCCGGCGTCCGCATCGTGGAAGGTGTCTGGCGCGCCGTACCCCACCCTCAGTAGAACTCCCGCATGTGGGTCCTCTTCCTCCTCGTCGCCTGGGTCGCGGCCGTCGCCTCGGCCGCGCGCCTGTGCCACGCGGCCGCAACCGCCGGGCGTACGCACGGCCCCGCGTCCACGGCCGCCGGTGGCGACGGCGACAGGGAGGGCAGGCGCCCGGCCCCACCGCCCCGTATCTCGATCTACGAGGCCGCGTTCCTGGCCGGTGGACCGCGCCGGGTCGCCGATCTGACGCTGCTCTCGATGTCGCGCCAGCGCCGCCTGCTGCTGGCCCACACCGGCTGGGCCACGGTCGTCGACCCGGAGGGCAGGGACGACCTGGAGCGTTCGGTGATCACGGCGATCGGCCCGGGCGGCCAGTCCCGCATACCGGCGATCCGCGCGGCGCTCACGGCCGCCGACGCCGTACGGACGCTGGCGGACCGGCTGGTGGCCGCCGGTCTCGCCGTACCGCCCGCGGCCGTCACGAACATCGCCACCGCCGTCCGGCAGGCCCAGTACGCGGGGCTGCTGGTGCTGCTGACCGGGGCCGCGGCGCTGTTCGTCCTGCCGCCTGAGGAGAGCTCGGGCCCGGTCGCCGCCTGGTTCGCGCTGCCGCTCGTGCTCGTCACCGGCTGCCTGGCGATAGCGCATGTCGAGATCCACCCCGGCAGCCTGTGGGCGTCACCGGCCGGACAGCGCATGCTCGGCCGGATCGCCGCCACCCCCGCGGCCCGTACCGGCGACGGTGCCCGCGACGGCGCCGGTGACGCTACCGCCGGTCTGACGGCCTTCGCCGTACGCGGCCCCGCCGCCCTCGACGACCCCGCGCTGCGCGCCGCCCTCAGCGGCGACAACAGCAGCGGCAGCGGCCACCCGTGCCAATGGGAGTGACCCGCACGGGGGCTCGAGCCCCGACACCGGACAACGGTCCTTTACATCCCCAACTCCCCCACGAATCATCCTTTCCAGCATTTTTCATATGAAGGGATGACGCGTGAGAGCTGTAGCGCTGTACGGCGCCCTCGGGTCGCTGGTCCTCACCGCACTCGCCACCACACCCGCCGGCAGCGCCACTCCCCCGCGCACACCGGATGCCCGCGCCGCGTCCGGACCGGCGACAGAACAGGTGGCAGGACCGGCGGCCGCCCGCCCGGTCGCCGTCCCCGCGGACGGCACCCCCGAAGCCCGCGGCACCGCCGCCGCTGCCGCCCGCGCCGCGAAGGCCGGTATCCACTTCGGCCGCTGCCCCAAGACCGAGGACCTGCCGAAGCCCGTGGAGTGCGGCAGAGTCTCCGTACCGCTGGACTACGCCCGGCCCGACGGCCGCACCATCTCGCTCACCGTCAGCCGTGTCCGCGCCTCCGGCACCCGCCAGGCCCGCCAGGGAGCGCTGATCTTCAACCCGGGCGGGCCCGGCGCCTCCGGCATGCAGTTCCCGCTCTACTCGAAGCTCGACGAGTGGCGGCCGCTCGCCAGGGCGTACGACTTCGTCGGCTACGCGCCGCGCGGCGTCGGCCGCTCCGCACCGCTGTCCTGCCAGGACCCGGCCCAGTTCGCCAAGGCCCCGGCCAACTCCCCCATCCACCCGGACGAGGAGTACAAGGCCCTCCGCAAGGACCGGGCCCGGGACTACGCCCGCGGCTGCTCGCTGCGCGCGGGTTCCGGCGTGCGGCACTACACCTCGCTCAACAACGCCCGCGACCTCGACGTCATCCGCGCCGCCCTCGGCGAGCAGAAGCTCAACTTCGTCGGTGCCTCATACGGCACGTACTTCGGCGCGCTCTATGCCACCCTCTTCCCCGGTCACGTCCGCCGCATGGTCTTCGACAGCGCGGTCAACCCCGACCCCCGGCAGATCTGGTACCGGAACAACCTCGACCAGTCGCAGGCCTTCGAGAACCGCTGGGCGGACTGGCGCCGCTGGGTCGCCGAGCACGACTCCGTGTACCACCTGGGCCGTACGCAGCAGGATGTGCTGCGCTCCTACGAGAAGGCGCGGGTCAGGATCGAGCGCAAGCCGGCCGGCGGCAGGGTCGGCTCGGCGCAGCTCCAGGCCGCGTTCCTGCAAGTCGGCTACTACGACGCGTACTGGGCGCGGCGGGCGTACGCGCTGTCGGAGTACCTGCGCGGCAACGCCAAGCCGCTGACCGAGCAGGCGGCGCCGCAGGAGGGGGCCGCGGAGGCGGAGGAGAACGGCAACGCCGTCTACACGGCGGTCGAGTGCAACGACGCCCCGTGGCCGACCGACTGGCGCACCTGGGACTCGGACAACACCGCGCTCGCCCGCGTCGCCCCCTTCGAGACCTGGGACAACGCCTGGATGAACCTTCCGTGCGCCTACTGGACCCAGCCCCGGCAGAAGCCGCTGGACGTACGGACGGCCGCCCGCGCCCTGCCTCCCGTGCTGATCCTCGCGGCCGAGCGGGACGCGGCGACGCCGTACAAGGGCGCGCTGGAACTGCAGCGCCGACTGGCCGGGGCGTCGCTGGTGACCGAGCGGCGGGCGGGCACGCACGGCGTCGCTGGCGGCGAGAACGCGTGCGTCAACCGCCACTTCGAGACGTATCTGCTGCGCGGCGAGACGCCGGGACGGCATGCGGCGTGCGGGCCGCGCCCCGAGCCCAGGCCGGAGAAGGCGGCGAAGCCGGAGCGCCGGGACAAGCGCGCTGTGCCCAAGCCCGTTATCTGAGGCAGGCCGTCGGGCCCCCATGTGTCCTGTCTCCCCGCGGTGCGGGGAGACAGGACACCAGCGTTGAGGGTGCTCAGGCCAGTCCCGCCACCAGCTCCGCGACCGGCTTGCGGCGCCCGGTGTAGAAGGGCACCTCCTCACGGACGTGCAGCCGCGCCTCGGAAGCCCGCAGGTGGCGCATGAGGTCGACGATCCGGTGCAGCTCGTCGGCCTCGAAGGCCAGCAGCCACTCGTAGTCGCCGAGCGCGAAGGACGCGACGGTGTTGGCGCGGACGTCGGGGAAGCCGCGGGCCATCTTGCCGTGCTCGGCGAGCATCCGGCGCCGGTCCTCGTCGGGCAGCAGATACCAGTCGTAGGACCGCACGAAGGGGTACACGCACACGTACTCGCGGGCGACCTCGTCGGCGAGGAAGGCCGGGATGTGCGCCTTGTTGAACTCGGCGGGGCGGTGCAGCGCCATGTTCGACCACACGGGCTCCAGTGCGCGGCCGAGCCTGGTGCGGCGGAAGAGGTTGTACGCCTCCTGGAGCGCGTCCGAGGACCCCGAGTGCCACCAGATCATGACGTCGGCGTCGGCCCGCAGCCCCGACACGTCGTACGTGCCGCGCACGGTGACGTCCTTCGCCGCGAGCTGCTCGAACAGCTCCTCCACCTCGGCCGCGTACCCCGTGCGGTCCTCGGGCAGCACGTCGCGGAGCTTGAACACCGACCAGAGGGTGTAGCGGATCACCTCGTTGAGGTCCTTGGCCTTCTTGCCGGCGTTCGGGATCTTTTCAGGGGCAGCAGTCATGCCCTCATTCTCGCTCGCCGCGGACGGTGGACTCCGGCAGGGTGGCCAGCAGCTCGTCGGCCGCGGTGCGCGCGCTCGCGATGCAGGCCGGGATGCCCAGCCCCTCGTACAGCGCGCCGCACACGCGCAGGCCCGGCAGCTTGGCCACCTGCTCGCGGATACGGGCGACCCGGCCGAGGTGGCCGACCGGGTACTGCGGCAGCCCGCCGTCCCAGCGGGTGACCGTGGCCGCGACGGGCCGGGCGGAAAGTCCCGTGGCGTCGCCCAGGTCGCCGAGCGAGACCTGGACGAGGTCCGCGTCGTCGCGCCGCAGATCGGCCTCGTCGCCGAACCGCCCGACCGAGGCGCGCAGCACGAAGAGATCCGGATCGGCGTCCGCGAGCCAGCCCCATTTGGCGCTGGAGAAGGTGGACGCCTTGATCGTGCGGCCGTCGACGGGCGGGACGAGAAAGCCGCTGCCATCCGGCATGGCGGACAGGTCCGCCCGCCGGAAAGCGAGGGTGACCAGGGCCATGGAGGCGTACTCGACGGCGGCCAGCTCGGCCGAGGCGGCCGGGGACTCGGCGGCGAGCAGCCGCGCCGCCGCGGGCGCGGGCACGGCGAGCACCACACCGTCGGCCTCGAGGGTGCGCACCGCCCCGGAGCGCTCCCGGACGACGACCTCCCAGGAAGCCCGTCCCGGGCTGCCCTCGTGCGCCTGCGTCCGGGCCGCCGCTGGGCTCGTGCCGGTGCCGCCGCCCGTCGCCCGGTCCGGGTCCCCTGGCGTCAGGCCCGCGCCGCCCTCGCCGCGCCTGAGCGCGAGCCGCTCCACGGACGCGCCGGTGACCACGTTCGCGCCTGCTGCGCGGCAGGCGTCGGCGACCGCGAGCGGCAGGCGGCCCACGCCGCCGTCGATGCCCATGAAGACCGGGCCGCCGCCCTGCGTCGCGGGCTCCGCCACGGCCCGGCCCGACGCTGTCCGGTCCGCCGCCGTCACGCCGGCCGCGGCCCGTGCCTGGATCTCCCGGACGCCCTCCAGCAGCGAGCGGTGGGTGCGCGCGGCCTCGAAGAGCTGGGGGACGGCGGCGCGCATCGAGATCCGGTAGGCGTCGCCCGCGTACACCCCGCCGAGCAGCGGCTCGACGAGGCGGTCGACGACCTCGCGGCCGAGGCGGTCCGCGATGTACGCGCCGACGGCGACGTCGTCTCCGACCTCCGTGCGCGGCAGCTCGCGGTCGCGCTCGATACGGGCCAGCCCCTCGTCCGAGATCACTCCGGACGCGGCGAGGGGCGCGAGATCGCCGGGCACACCCATCATGTGCCCCTTCGGCATGGGCCGCAGCCGCCCCCGCGTCCACAGCGAGGCGGAGATGGTGGCCGGCGGCTGGAGGCGGTCCTCGAGCCCCACCGCGCGCGCCAGTTCCACGGCCTCCGGCCGCCGCGCGAGCATCGTCTCCGCGCCGAAGTCGACCGGCACGCCCGCGATCTCGCCCGCGTGCAGCTTCCCGCCGAGCCGCCCCGACGCCTCCAGGACGGTCACGCGTACGCCGGACGCGCTCAGCCGGTGCGCGGCCGCGAGACCGGAGATCCCGCCGCCGACGACTACGACATGGCTGCCCGTCCGCCGGCCTGTCCCCCGGTCCGTACGCGTGTCCGCATCGCTCATGTCCCCACTGTCTCAGACCCGGAAAGAGTCCTGACCGTGACCTCATCGGGACCGGCGGCCCGCAACCCGCCTTCACGCCACTTCGTCCAACGGGCAACAACGTGAACGGCCCTTGGGGGGACCACGATGCACCGTCCGACGTACCATCCCGCGCCCAGCCCGGTGCGCGGTCCATCGACCGCGCGGCCGGCACGGCGCCGCCGGCCGCTGACCGTCCTCGCCTCCGTCCTGCTCGCCGCCTCGCTCGGCCTCGCCGGGTGCAGCGGCTCGTCCGGCGGCTCGGTGGCGGAGTCGGCCGCCGACGCGAAGGGAGGGGCACCTCGTGAGGGGGCCGCGGCCCCGGGCCAGGCGGAGGGAGGCCCGGCCGTAGGCGACCAGCGGCAGCAGCCGGGCGGTACGACGGACGGGAAGGCCGCCCCCAGCAGGGCACCGAAGCTCGGCCCGTCCCACATCATCCGGACCGCGACCCTGACCGTCCGGGTCAAGGACGTCTCCGGCGCCGTCGGCGACGCACGCACCACGGCGGAGAACGCGGGCGGCTACGTCGGCGACGAGACCACGGACCGGGAGGCCCGGGGGCACGAGCGGTCCCGCATCGTCCTGCGCGTGCCGCAGGACGAGTTCGAGGGCGTCCTCGACGACCTCGCCGGGTCCGGCAGGCTCATCGAGCGCAAGGTCGACGCCCAGGACGTGACCGATCAGGTGGTGGACGTCGAAAGCCGCGTCAAGTCGCAGGAGGCCAGCGTCGCCCGGGTGCGCGAGCTGATGGACCGGGCCACCAGGCTGTCGGACATCGTCAGCCTGGAAGGGGAGCTGAGTACCCGTCAGGCGGAGCTGGAGGCGCTCAAGGCGCAGCAGCAGTCGCTCAAGGAGCGGACCGGCATGGCCACGATCACGCTGGTTCTGACGGAGACCGCGCCGAAGCCCGCGCTGAAGCCCGGGGACGACGAGCCCGGCTTCCTGGACGCGCTGTCCGGCGGCTGGGACGCCTTTGTGACGACGGTGCGGTGGATCGCGGTCGCGGTGGGTGCGGTGCTGCCGTTCGCCGCCGCGCTCGCCCTGCTGTTCGTGATCTGGCGCGTGGTGCGGGGCCGGCTGCCGCGGCGCGCGCCCGATACGCCCGCGCTCGCTACGCCGCCCGGTACGCCCTCGCCCAGCACACCCGGCCCGCGCGGCGTCACGCCTCCGCCGCCGGTGACCGTCCCGCCTCCGATCACGTCCCCCGAGCAGCCGGAGGAGAGTCGGCCGGAGGAGAGTCGTAAGGAGGAGTGAGCGGCCGGCGCCCGTAGCGTGGGCCTGCCGGCGCGGGACGCCGGTGCGTGCTACGACGGCGGGCGACGGTGGCGGAAGGAAGCGCGATGGCGACGCGGGCGCAGCGGCTGGTGGTCATCGGCGGGGACGCGGCGGGCATGTCCGCCGCGTCCCGGGCGCGCAGGCTGAGAAAGCCGGACGAGCTGGAGATCGTCGCGTTCGAGCGCGGGCACTTCACCTCGTACTCGGCGTGCGGCATCCCGTACTGGGTCGGCGGCACCGTGACGGGGCCCGGCGGCCTCGTGGCCCGTACGCCCATCGAGCACCGCAGGCGCGGCATCGGCCTGCGGCTGCGCACCGAGGTCACCGAGATCGACCCCGGCCGGCAGCGGGTACGGGTCCACGACCTCGACGCACGGGACGGCGAGCGCTGGGAGGACTACGACCACCTGGTGCTGGCCACCGGGGCGCGCCCACTGCGCCCGGACATCCCCGGCATCGACGCGCCGGGGGTCTACGGGGTGCAGACCCTCGACGACGGGCAGGCGCTGATCGCCGGACTCCGCGACCGGGCTCAGGGGCTGCGGACGGTGGTCGTGGGCGCGGGCTACATCGGGGTGGAGATGGCCGAGGCGCTGGTCAACCGGGGCTGCCGGGTCACCGTTCTGGAGCGGGCAGAGCAGCCCATGTCCACCCTCGATCCGGACATGGGGCGGCTGGTCCACGAGGCCATGAGCGGCCTCGGCATCGAGACGGTGACGGGCGCGGAGGCCACCGAGATCCGCAGGGACGCGGACGGGCGGGTGGCGGCGGTGCTGACGGCGGACGCCGAGTACCCGGCCGACCTGGTCGTGCTGGGCCTCGGCGTGCGCCCCGAGACGTATCTCGCGCTGCGGGCCGGGCTGCCGCTCGGCGAGTCGGGCGGCCTGCTCACCGACCTGGCGATGCGGGTGCGGGGATACGACAACATCTGGGCGGGCGGCGACTGCGTCGAGGTGCTGGACCTGGTCTCGGGCCACACCCGGCACATCGCCCTCGGGACGCACGCCAACAAGCACGGCCAGATCATCGGCACCAATGTGGGCGGCGGTTACGCGACCTTCCCCGGAGTCGTGGGCACGGCCGTCAGCAAGGTCTGCGACCTGGAGATCGCGCGGACCGGGCTGCTGGAGGCACAGGCGGCGGCCGCCGGCCTGCAGTACGTGACGGTGACCATCGAGTCGACGAGCCGGGCCGGGTACTACCCGGAGGCGCGCCCGATGACGGTGAAGATGCTCGCGGAGCGCCGTACGGGGCGGCTGCTGGGCACGCAGATCGTCGGCCGCGAGGGCGCGGGCAAGCGCGTCGACATCGCGGCCGTGGCCCTGACGGCGGGGATGACGGTGGAGCAGATGACGACGCTGGACCTCGGCTACGCGCCGCCGTTCTCGCCGGTGTGGGACCCGGTGCTGGTTGCTGCGCGCAAGGCGACGGCGGCGGTCGCGCAGGATCTGCGCGGTCAGTAGGCCAAGGGGTGTGGGCATTCGGTGCGCCGGGCCTGCCACACCCGGGTGAACGGGTGCGGTCGGGCTCTCGGTGATAATCGCCCACATGCCCGACACCCGGATACCGGCCGCGGCCCCACCGCGCACCCCGCGCCGCGACGCCTCTCTTCTCCGCGAGCGCGCCGCCGCCTCACTGCGCGCGGCCGCGCCCGCCCTGCTGGCGTACGCCTCGGTGCGGCTGCTCGGCCTCGTGATCCTGGGCACGGCGGCCGCGGCCGCCGGGAAGAGCCCGCACACACTGCTCAACGCGCGCTGGGACTCCCTCTGGTACGCGCGGATCGCGACGGAGGGCTACGGCTACGAGATCCGGCTGCCGGACGGCGACGTCCACTCCGACCTCGCCTTCTTCCCGCTGCTCCCGGCGCTGGAGCGGGGCATCTCCGAGATCACACCGCTGAGCGTGCCGGACGCGGGCCTGCTGGTCTCCTGGCTCGCCTCGCTCGTCGCCGCGTGGGGGATCTACGCGATCGGCGCCCGGCTGCACGGGCGGCGCGGGGGCGTGCTGCTCGCCGCGCTGTGGGGCGCGTACCCGACCGCGTTCGTGCAGTCGATGGCGTACACCGAGACGCTGTTCACGGCGCTGGCCGCGTGGGCGGTGTACGCGGTGCTGACCGGGCGCTGGGTCTGGGCGGGCGGCCTGGCCGTGCTCGCGGGGCTGACCCGGCCGTCCGCGGCCGCGATCGTGGCGGCGATCTGGATACCGGCGGCCGTCACCCTCATCCGCGAGTACCGCGCCGGTGCACGCGCGGGCGAACTGCTGCGCGGGCACGCGCGGATGCTGCTGGGCGTCGTCCTCGCGCCCCTGGGCTGGCTCGCGTACGTGCTGTACGTGGCCGTGCGCAACGGCAGCCTCTTCGCCTACTTCGAGGTGCAGGGAGGGTGGGGCAACGGCATCGACGGCGGCCGCGCGCTGGCGGGCTTCGTCTGGCAGAACCTCACGTCGAACGTCCTGGCCGGGCTCGGCCTGTGCGCGGCGCTCGCGCTCGTCTTCTGGCTGCTGTGGCTGTGCGTGCGGCAGCGGCAGCCGTTGCCGCTGGTGGTGTACACGGCGGCGGTGGTGGTCGTCTCGCTGGTGGGCGCGGGCTATTTCGGCTCCAGGCCGCGCCTGATGATGCCGGCGTTCCCGCTGCTGCTCCCCGCGGCGGTGGCTTTGCTGAGACCGCGCCCTGGGCGCACGGTGGCGATTCTGGCCGCAGCCGCGGTGGCCTCCGCCGCCTACGGCGCGATTACCCTGCTCGGCTCAGGCCCGCCATGAGCATGCCCGTTGTCGGGCATTCGTTCCGCAGGGCGATGGGGGTGCCCCCATGCCGTTCAGGCTATGGGGGAGGGTGGGCACAACGGGCCACCGGCGTGCAGCCGCGTACGAAACGGCAACCCCCGGCGGCCGGTTGCGCACCGTTGCCGGGTGCGGGCCGCTGTGCCCACCCGTGCCGCCCCAGCGGAACGACTGCCCACAACCTCAGTGGGAGGTCTCGGTGTGGACGAAGTCCACGAGGTGGGTCAGGGCGTCGGGGTCCGTCGTGGGCAGCACCCCGTGCCCGAGGTTGAAGACATGGCCCGGCAGGTCCCGCGCCGCGACCAGAACCTCACGCGCCTTGTCCTCCACCGCCCCCCGCGGAGCGAACAGCACCGCCGGGTCCAGGTTCCCCTGGAGCGCCTTCCCCGGCCCGACCCGCCGCGCCGCCTCGTCCATCGGCACGCGCCAGTCCACGCCCACCACGTCCGCCCCCGCCTCGCCCATCAGCCCGAGCAGCTCGCCCGTACCGACGCCGAAGTGGATGCGCGGCACCCCGTACCCGGCCACGGCGCCGAAGACCTTGGCCGAGGCGGGCAGCACCGAGCGCCGGTAGTCGGCCGGGGCGAGCGCGCCGACCCAGGAGTCGAAGAGCTGCACCGCCGAGGCGCCCGCCTCGATCTGCACCTTCAGGAAGGCGGCGGTGATGTCCGCGAGCCGGTCGAGCAGGTCGGCCCACAGCTCCGGGTCGCCGTACATGAGCGCCTTGGTGTGCTCGTGGTGGCGGGAGGGACCGCCCTCGACCAGATAGCTGGCGAGCGTGAACGGCGCGCCCGCGAAGCCGATGAGCGGGGTCGCGCCCAGCTCGCCGGTGAGCATGCCGACGGCCTCGGTCACGTACTTCACGTCGTCCGGCTCGAGCGCCCGCAGCCGCTCCAGGTCGGCGCGGGTACGGATCGGCTCCGCGACGACCGGCCCGACACCGGGCTTGATGTCGAGGTCGAGCCCGATGGCTTTGAGCGGTACGACGATGTCGCTGAAGTAGATGGCGGCGTCGACCTTGTGGCGGCGGACCGGCTGCAGCGTGATCTCGGTGACCAGGTCGGGGCGCATGCAGGACTCGAGCATGGGGATGCCCTCGCGCACCTTCAGGTACTCGGGCAGTGAGCGCCCGGCCTGCCTCATGAACCACACCGGCGTATGCGGCACAGGTTCCCCGCGGCACGCCTTCAGGAAGGCCGACTCCGCGGCTGCTGTGCTGGTCTGCTGCTGGCCCGTCGGGCGGTCGTTGGCACTCACGCCAAGAATCTTCGCATGCGGCGGGAAGACCGTGTGCGCACCCGGGTGTCCCTACCCGTCGGCGGCTCCGGTTCCGCCTAGTCTTCATGCTCATGGCTGCGGCTCAGGAACGAATCCCGGATGGCGCTGACGGCACCGGCAACACGGAAGAGGACGGCAATCCGCTCGCCTTCCGGCAGGCGGTCGAGGCGCTGCGCACCGCGCGGCTGCGGCCGGAGATGGAGATCGATCAGGCCCGCCCGCCGCAGCGGCTCGCCCCCTTCTCGTACGCGCTGGAGGCGGCCGTCGTCCAGAGCGGCAAGGACCTGGCCGACGGCCGGCTCGTCCTGCTGCACGACCCGGCCGGGCACGACGCCTGGAAGGGCACCTTCCGACTGGTGACCCTGGTGCGGGCCGAGCTGGAGCCGGAGATGGCGGCGGACCCGCTGTTGCCCGAGGTGTGCTGGTCGTGGCTGACCGGGGCGTTCGAGGCGCGCGGGGTGGCATACGGGGAACCGAGCGGGACGGTGACGCTGGCCGGCTCGCACTACTTCGGCGGCCTCGCGAACCGGGCGCCCGCGACGCAGATCGAGATCCGGGCCTCGTGGACGCCGCGCGAGGGTGCCGGGGGTGTGCCGGACGCGGGGGCGCACCTGGCCGCGTGGTGCGAGCTGCTGTGCCAGATCGGCGGGCTGCCGCCGGGCGGCGGTCCGGACGCCGCTGTGGTCTCACTCCCCCAGCGCCGCGGCCCCCACCCCCGCTGACCCCAGAGCCCCCACCGCCCGCCCCAGGCCCGGCGCACTGACCGACCTGGCCACCGGGCCTCACCCGCCCCCGCGGCCCCAGCACCGCGCTTCCGGACGGCGCGCCGGACCGTCCCACGCACGCGCCCCTCTTCAGGGCGGGTCATCTGGGCGGGTGCGTGGGAAAACCGCGCCAGAGTCCGGTGTTGCCGCGGCTCACGGCTGCGGGTCGGCGGATCATTGGTGATCGATCGCGCATCCGAATTGCCCGAATTGTTACTCACCAATCGTGATCATTTACTAAAGCTGCCCGGGTTTGCTGCCGAAGGAGTCTGTGACCCTTTCCCGCACGGATCGCCCCGACTTATCCCCAAGGTCGGCCCACGTCCGCACTCCCCCAGGAGGCCTGGTGTCCGTTCTCCTCGAGCAGCCTTCAAGCCTGGTCGCCTATCGCCCCAACAAACCGACGGCCATGGTCGTCGTCGCCGACCCCCGCGTCCGCTCCACCGTCACCCGCCATCTGTGGGCGCTCGGGGTGCGCGACGTCATCGAGGCGTCGTCGATCGCGGAGGCCCGTCCCCGAGTCGGGAACCCCCGCGACATCTGCGTCGCCGACGTCCACCTGCCCGACGGCTCCGGCCTGACCCTGCTGTCCGAAACCCGCGCCGCGGGCTGGCCGAACGGCCTCGCCCTGTCCGCCGCCGACGACATCGGCGCCGTACGGAACGCGCTGGCCGGCGGCGTCAAGGGCTATGTCGTCACCGGCACCCGTACCAACCTCGGCATCCCGGGCCGGCCGGGCGCGGCGCCGATCGGTGCGGCGGCCGCCCGTATGCACCGCCGCCCGCCGGGCGCCCCCGGACACCCGGGGGGATACCGCGAGCTGTCCGGCCGAGAGGTCGAGGTCCTGCGGCTGGTTGCGGAGGGCCAGTCCAACAAGGCCATCGGCGTCTCGATGGGACTGTCCGCGCTGACCGTCAAAAGCCACCTCGCCCGGATCGCACGCAAGCTCGGCACCGGAGACCGCGCCGGCATGGTGGCCGTCGCCCTCCGCACCGGGATCATTCACTGAAGCGCTGAGATTTACGAGATGACGGCGCCCGCCGACGGAACGTTCCGTCGGCGGGCGCCTCACGTCGGCGGATACTCTTGACTGGTGACCGACGCCCAAGAGACCGCAGCAGACCGCACACTGCGAACGCCCCGGGGAACTGCCACACCAGCAGTCGCCACCGCGGGCCCGGACCTCAAACCGGCGCCGGTCCCCTTGCTCGAGCCCCACGAGGGCATTCCGCCGGTGACCAGCACCTCCGCCGCACTCGCCGAGATCGTCACGGCCTTCGCCGCCGGATCCGGCCCCGTCGCCGTCGATGCCGAGCGCGCGTCCGGCTACCGCTACGGGCAGCGCGCGTATCTCGTACAGCTGCGCCGCGACGGCGCGGGCAGCGCCCTGATCGACCCGGTCGGCTGTCCCGACCTGTCCGCGCTGGGCACCGCGCTCGGCGACTCCGAGTGGGTGCTGCACGCCGCGACCCAGGACCTGCCGTGCCTGCGCGAGATAGGCATGACGCCGCAGCGGCTGTTCGACACCGAGCTCGCGGGGCGGCTGGCGGGGTTCGCGCGGGTCGGCCTCGGCGCCATGGTCGAGGGCGTCCTGGGCTACGCCCTGGAGAAGGGCCACTCCGCCGTGGACTGGTCCACCCGCCCGCTGCCCGAGCCGTGGCTGCGCTACGCCGCGCTGGACGTGGAGCTGCTCATCGACCTGCGGGACGCGCTGGAGGAGGAGCTGGACCGGCAGGGGAAGCTGGAGTGGGCCCACCAGGAGTTCGCGGCCATCGCCGCCGCGCCCCCGGCCCCGCCCCGCAAGGACCCGTGGCGCCGTACGTCCGGCATGCACAAGGTGCGGCGGCGCCGGCAGATGGCGGTCGTACGGGAGATGTGGACCGTACGGGACCGGATCGCGCAGCGCCGCGACGTCTCCCCGGGCAAGGTGCTGGGGGACGCGGCCATCGTCGAGGCCGCCCTCGCGATGCCGTCCAGCGCGCAGGCGCTCGCGATGCTGCCCGGCTTCGGCCACCGGATGGGACGCAGACAGCTCGAGCAGTGGCAGGCAGCCGTGGAACGGGCCCGGGAGCTCCCCGAGACGGAGCTGCCCCAGCCGGGCCAGCCGGTGACGGGACCGCCGCCGCCCCGCTCCTGGGCGGACAAGGACCCGGCCGCGGCGGCCAGGCTGTCGGCGGCGCGGGCGGGCGTGACGGAGCTGGCGGAGAGCCTGAACTTGCCGCAGGAGAACCTGATCACGCCGGATACGGTGCGGCGGCTGTGCTGGGAGCCGCCGGTGGAGCCGACGGTGGAGGCGGTTTCCGCCTTCCTCGCCGACCACGGTGCCCGCCCCTGGCAAATCGACCAGACGGCCCCTCTCCTGACGGAAGCCTTGACGGTCAGCGCGTAAACCCGCCACCGCTGTGGGCATTCGTTCCGCTGGGGCGGAACGGGTGGGCACAGCGGCCCGCAGACGGCGACGGCGCGCAGCCCGCCGCCGGGGTTCCCGCCTCGTACGCGGCTGCACGCCGGTGGCCGCATTGTGCCCACCCTCCCCCATAGCCTGAACGGCATGGGGGCACCCCCATCGCCCCGCGGAACGAATGCCCACAGCGGCAGCGGCGCACGTGTGATCTGCGACGCTCCGGGCGGCAGGGGTGGGCAGCATGGTTACCCACAAGTAGCATGAGGTGGAGAGCCGCCGCAGGAAGCCACGCCTCGCAGCCGTCGCGGGCAGCTCCGCACCGCGGAGCGGCCACCGCGGCGAGCGGCCCCGTGCCCCGCTTAAGCATCAGGAGGAGAGCCAAGTGCCTCGTACCGCTAGGGACGTCGTCTTCGTCGACGGCGTCCGCACCCCGTTCGGCAAGGCGGGCCCGAAGGGCATCTACCACGAGACCCGGGCCGACGACCTGATCGTCAAGTGCATCCGCGAGCTGCTGCGCCGTAACCCGGACCTGGACCCGGCCCGCATCGACGAGGTCGCCATCGCCGCGACCACGCAGATCGGTGACCAGGGCCTGACCCTCGGCCGTACCGCGGGCATCCTCGCCGGTCTCCCGCAGTCGGTCCCCGGCTACTCCATCGACCGCATGTGCGCCGGTGCGATGACCGCCGTCACGACCACCGCCGGCTCCGTCGCCTTCGGCGCGTACGACGTGGTCGTCGCGGGCGGTGTGGAGCACATGGGCCGCCACCCGATGGGCGAGGGTGTGGACCCCAACCCGCGCTTCGTGTCGGAGAAGCTGGTCGACGAGTCCGCCATGTTCATGGGCATGACGGCGGAGAACCTGCACGACCGCTTCCCGCACATCACCAAGCAGCGCGCCGACGAGTACGCGGTGCGCAGCCAGGAGAAGGCCGCCAAGGCGTACGCCAACGGCAAGATCCAGCAGGACCTGGTGCCGATCTCCGTGCGTCGTACGAACGCCGAGGCGGGCGAGATCGGTTGGGGCCTGGCCACCGCGGACGAGCCGATGCGCCCGGGCACCACGCTGGAGAGCCTGGCGAGCCTCAAGACCCCCTTCCGCGCGCACGGCCGGGTCACCGCGGGCAACGCGGCCGGTCTGAACGACGGTGCGACCGCCTCCCTCGTCGCCGCCGAGGACGTGGCCCAGGAGCTCGGCCTGCCGGTCAAGATGCGCCTGGTGTCGTACGCCTTCGCGGGCGTCGAGCCCGAGGTCATGGGCATCGGCCCGGTCCCGTCGACCCAGAAGGCCCTCGCCAAGGCCGGGCTCTCGATCGACGACATCGGCCTTTTCGAGATCAACGAGGCCTTCGCCGTCCAGGTGCTGGCCCTGCTCGACCACTACGGCATCGCCGACGACGACCCGCGCGTCAACCAGTACGGCGGCGCGATCGCGTTCGGCCACCCGCTCGCGTCCTCCGGCGTCCGGCTGATGACGCAGCTGGCCCGGCAGTTCGAGGAGCAGCCGCACGTCCGCTACGGCATCACCACCATGTGCGTCGGCTTCGGCATGGGCGGCACCGTGATCTGGGAGAACCCGCACTTCGAGGGGGCAGGCAAGTGACCACCACCGCCGAGCTGTTGAAGGGCGCCGCAGAGCTCTTCCCCGACGAGGTCGTGACGCAGGCGCACGTACGCCACCTCGACCTCCCGCAGGGTGCTGGGCGCTTCGCGCTCATCACGCTGGACAACGGCCTGGACCACACCAAGCCGACCACCTTCGGCCCGCAGTCGCTCGCCAACCTCAACACGGCGATCGACCAGGTCGAGAAGGAGGCCGCGGGCGGCGACATCGTCGGCGTCGGCATCACCGGCAAGCCGTTCATCTTCGCGGTCGGCGCCGACCTCAAGGGCGTCGAGTTGCTGAAGCGCCACGAGGACGCGCTCGCCATCGGCAAGGGCGGCCACGATGTCTTCAAGCGCCTGTCCACGCTCGCCGTGCCCACCTTCGCGTACTACAACGGCGCGGCGATGGGCGGCGGTGTCGAGGTCGGCCTGCACTGCAGCTACCGCACCGTGTCCAAGGCGCTCCCGGCCTTCTCGCTGCCCGAGGTCTTCCTCGGCCTCGTCCCGGGCTGGGGCGGCTGCACGGTCCTGCCGAACCTCATCGGCGCCGACCGCGCGGTCTCGGTCATCATCGAGAACTCGCTCAACCAGAACAAGCAGCTCAAGGGCAAGCAGGTCCACGAGCTGGGGATCGCCGACGCCATCTTCGAGGGCGCTGACTTCCTGGAGCAGTCCCTGATCTGGACCGCTTCGGTCCTCAAGGGCGACGTCGAGGTCGTACGCCCCGAGGTCGATCGCGGCGAGGCCTGGGACCAGGCCGTCGAGCGCGGCCGGCTCATCGCCGACGGCAAGGTGCACGGCGCGGCCCCGGCCGCCTACCGCGCGCTGGACATCATCGCGGCCGCCAAGAACGGCGACCTGCGCCAGGGCTTCGACGCCGAGGACCAGGCCCTCGCCGACCTCATCATGGGCGGCGAGCTGCGCAGCGGCATCTACGCCTTCAACCTCGTGCAGAAGCGCGGCAAGCGCCCGGCCGGCGCGCCGGACAAGAACCTGGCCCGCCCGGTCACCAAGGTCGGCGTCGTCGGCGCCGGTCTGATGGCCTCTCAGCTGGCGCTGCTCTTCGCGCGCCGCCTCGAGGTGCCGGTCGTGCTGACCGACATCGACCAGGAGCGCGTCGACAAGGGCGTCGGGTACGTCCACGAGGAGATCGACAAGCTGCTGCTCAAGGGCCGCGTCAGCCAGGACAAGGCCAACCGTCTCAAGGCGCTGGTGACCGGCACGCTCGACAAGGCCGCGGGCTTCGGCGACGCGGACTTCGTCATCGAGGCCGTCTTCGAGGAGATGGGCGTCAAGCAGAAGGTGTTCGCCGAGGTCGAGGCGGTCGTGCCGGAGCACGCCATCCTCGCCACCAACACCTCCTCGCTGTCGGTCACCGAGATGGCCTCGAAGCTCAAGCACCCCGAGCGGGTCGTCGGCTTCCACTTCTTCAACCCGGTCGCGGTCCTGCCCCTGCTGGAGATCGTCCGGGGCGAGAAGACCGACGACGCCTCGCTGGCCACGGCCTTCGGGGTCGCGAAGAAGCTGAAGAAGACCGCGGTCCTCTGCAAGGACGCCCCGGCCTTCGTGGTCAACCGGATCCTCACCCGCTTCATGGGCGAGATCCAGAACGTCATCGACGAGGGCACCCCGGTCGCGGTCGCGGAGAAGGCCGTCGAGCCGCTCGGCCTGCCGATGTCCCCGCTGGTGCTGCTGGAGCTGGTCGGCCCGGCCATCGGCCTGCACGTGTCGGAGACCCTGCACGGCGCGTTCCCGGACCGGTTCACCGTCTCCAAGAACCTGGCCGCCGTGGTCAAGGCCGGCAAGCGCGGCTTCTACGTCTACGACTCCGGGAAGCCGGAGCTGGACCCGGAGGTCGCCGCGCTGCTGGTCCAGGGCGACACCGTCCTCACCGAGGAGCAGGTGCGCGCCCGCGTGCTGGAGGCCGTCGCCCAGGAGATCGGCCTCATGCTGGACGAGGGTGTCGTCGCCGAAGCCCAGGACATCGACCTGTGCCTGATCACTGGCGCCGGCTGGCCCTTCCACCTGGGCGGCATCACACCGTACCTGGACCGCGAGGGCGTCTCGGAGCGAGTGAACGGCAAGAAGTTCCTGGAACCGGGCGTCGCCAGCGTCCCGGCGTAGGTCCCGGCGTAGCCCGGACCCTGTACAACGGGCGGCGCCCGCCCGCGGTTGACTCCGCGGGCGGGCGCCGTCGCGTTTCCCGGTGGCGTCCCTCCGGGCGCGCGCTACTGGTTCGGCGGGTGCATCCGGCTGTGCGACCGGCTGTAGAGGAAGTAGATGACGAAACCGGCGATCATCCACCCGCCGAACCGCACCCAGGTCTCGGCGGGCAGCTGAAGCATCAGCCACGTCGATGCGGCCACCGAGGCGATCGGCAGCCAGGGCACCCAGGGCGTACGGAAGGCACGGGGCAGATCGGGCCGGGTCCGGCGCAGGACGATCACACCGATGGCGACGAGGACGAACGCGAAGAGCGTGCCGATGTTCACCAGCGTCGCCAGCTCGGTGATGCTGGTGAACCCCGCGATGATGGCGATGACCACGCCGAGGAGGATCGTCGACCGGTACGGCGTGGCGTAATGCGGGTGCGTCCTGGAGAAGAACCTGGGGAGGAGCCCGTCGCGGCTCATCGCGAAGAACACCCGGGTCTGGCCGAGCAGCAGAATCATGCACACCGTGGTGAGGCCGACCGCGGCACCGAAGCTGATGGCGCCCGCGTACCACGGGTGACCGGTGTCCTTGAAGGCGTCGGCGAGCGGGGCGTCCACGCTCAGCCGCCGGTAGTTCTGCATGCCGGTCACCACGATCGACACGGCGACGTAGAGAACGGTGCAGATGAAGAGCGAGCCGAGGATGCCGCGCGGCATGTCGCGCTGCGGATTCCTGGTCTCCTCGGCGGTCGTCGCGACGATGTCGAAGCCGATGAAGGCGAAGAAGACCACGGCGGCGGCGGTGAAGATGCCCTGGACGCCGAAGGTCGTGGGCTCATAGCCGAACAGGTGCTGAATGAGCGGCGCGTCGAGACCGGAACCCTCGACCGTCCCCTCCGACTCCGGGATGAACGGGTCCCAGTTGTCGGCGACGATGAAGAAGGACCCCGCGATGATGACGATCAGCACCACGGTCACCTTGATCGCGACCACGATTGCCGTGAGGCGCGCCGACAGCTTCACACCGATGGTCAGGATCGCCGTCAGCAGGAGCACCAGCAGGAAGGCCAGGAGGTCGAACCCGAAGTCCTCCGCCACGTCGGGGCCCGACAGCGCATCGGGCAGATGCCAGCCTACGTTGTCCATCAGCGAACGCACATATCCGGACCAGCCGACGGCGACCACGGCGGTGCCGAGTGCGAACTCGAGAATCAGGTCCCAGCCGATGGTCCAGGCGATCAGCTCGCCGAGCGTGGCGTACGAGAAGGTGTACGCGGATCCGGCCACCGGCACCGTCGAGGCGAATTCGGCGTAGCAGATGGCCGCCAGGCCGCACACCACGCCGGCGGCGACGAAGGCGAGGGCCGTCGCGGGGCCCGCCGTGTTCCTGGCGACGGCTCCTGTCAGGACGAAGATGCCGGTGCCGATGATCGCGCCGACGCCGAAGACCGTGAGGTCGAAGGCGGACAGCGTTTTGCGCAGCCCGTGTTCCGGCTCCTCCGTGTCGAGGATGGACTGCTCCACCGACTTGGTCCGGAAGTAGCTTCCGGCGCTGCGGCTTTTCGGTTCCTGGATGCTCACCGTCGCACCTCCACGCGCGCACTCGTCCGGGCCATGCTTCTCGTACCCGTGGGGCAGGGGAGGGAGTACACCGTCGGGGACTACGGGAATCACCCGATGGGGTGGTGAGGGGTACAGCGCGCTGGGCCGGTCGGCGTACCCGTACGGGTTTCCGACCGGCCCAGGGGATGCTGCGGAAATCGTCAGTCGCGAGCGGCCTCGGCGGGTTCGTCCCCGGTCGGCTCGTCCTCGTACCGCCCGTCGAGCTTGGCGACCAGGCCGGTGACCTGGCGGGCGATGTCCGGCGCCGTCAGCCCGATATCGGCCATGACCTCCTTGCGGGAGGCGTGGTCGAGGAAGCGCGGCGGGATGCCGAAGTCGCGCAGCGGCACGTCCACACCGGCGTCGCGCAGCGCCTGGGCGACCGCGGATCCGACGCCTCCGGCACGGCCGTTGTCCTCGACGGTGACGACGACCCGGTGCTGCTCGGCGAATGCGGGCAGCTGCTCGTCGACCGGCTTGACCCAGCGCGGGTCGACGACGGTGGTGGAGATGCCCTGCCTGTCGAGCAGATCGGCGATCTCCAGGCACATGGGGGCCAGCGCGCCGACGGAGACCAGCAGGACGTCCGGACGGGTCGTGTCCTCGGACGGCTTGCGGAGCACGTCCATGCCGCCGATCCGGCCCAGCGCCTGGACGGCGGGTCCGACGGCGCCCTTGGAGTAGCGGACGACGGTCGGGGCATCGTCGACCTCGACGGCCTCGCGCAGCTGGGCGCGGAGCTGGTCGGCGTCGCGCGGCGCCGCGATCCGCAGCCCGGGCACGACCTGAAGGATCGACATGTCCCACATGCCGTTGTGGGAGGCGCCGTCGGTACCGGTGATCCCGGCCCGGTCCAGGACGAAGGTGACCCCGCACCTGTGCAGGGCCACATCCATCAGGACCTGGTCGAAGGCGCGGTTGAGGAAGGTCGCGTAGACGGCGACGACCGGGTGCAGGCCGCCGGTGGCCAGGCCCGCGGCCGAAACCGCCGCGTGCTGCTCCGCGATCCCCACGTCGTATACGCGCTCGGGGAAGGCCTTCGCGAACTTCTGCAGGCCGACGGGCTGCAGCATGGCCGCGGTGATGGCGACGATGTCCGCGCGCTCCTTGCCGAGTTTGACCATCTCCTCGCCGAACACCGAGGTCCAGTCGGCACCTGAGGCCGCGACCGGGAGGCCGGTGTCGGGGTGGATGACGGGCACGGCGTGGAAGCGGTCGGCCTCGTCCTGGGCGGCGGGCTGGTAGCCGCGGCCCTTCTCCGTCAGGCAGTGGACGATGACCGGGCCGCCGAAGCGCTTGGCGCGCTGCAGCGCCGACTCCAGGGCCTCGATGTCATGGCCGTCGATGGGGCCGACGTACTTCAGGCCGAGGTCCTCGAACATGCCCTGCGGGGCGATGAAGTCCTTCAGGCCCTTCTTGGCGCCGTGCAGCGTCTCGTACAGCGGCCTGCCGACGACCGGGGTCCGCTCGAGGATGTCCTTGCCGCGGGCCAGGAAGCGCTCGTAGCCGTCGGTGGTACGGAGGGTGGCGAGGTGGTTGGCCAGGCCGCCGATGGTGGGCGCGTAGGAGCGCTCGTTGTCGTTGACCACGATGACGAGCGGGCGGTCCTTGGCGTCGGCGATGTTGTTCAGCGCCTCCCAGGCCATGCCGCCGGTGAGGGCCCCGTCGCCGATGACCGCGACGACATGGTCGTCCTTCTCCAGCACCTGGTTGGCCTTGGCGAGGCCGTCGGCCCAGCCGAGGACGGTCGAGGCGTGGCTGTTCTCGATGACGTCGTGCTCGGACTCGGCGCGGGAGGGGTAGCCGGAGAGGCCGCCCTTGGTCCGGAGCCCGGAGAAGTCCTGACGGCCGGTGAGCAGTTTGTGGACGTAGCTCTGGTGCCCGGTGTCGAAGAGCACCTTGTCCTTCGGGGAGTCGAAGACGCGGTGCAGCGCGATGGTCAGTTCGACGACGCCCAGGTTGGGTCCGAGGTGACCGCCCGTCTTGGAGACCGCTTCGACCAGGAAGGCGCGGATCTCCGCGGCCAGCCGGTTCAGCTGCTCCGGGCCGAGCCGGTCCAGATCGCGCGGTCCCGTGATGCGGGTCAGCAACTCCACCCGTGCCTCCTTGCAGTCGAGCTGTGCCTGTCGTGCTCTGCCGGTCCGTCGAGTCTAATGTTCCGCCCGTGGCGGCATGGCACGGGCGGTGCGATCTACGTCACGCGGATGGACCAGGACGCGCGTGTGCCCGGCACCACGGGGATGCCGGGCACACGCGCGCGTGAAGCGGCCGGGTCGTCAGGTGCGGCCGGCCGACTTCTGGGTCCTGCGGGAGACCGAGTCGATCACGACCGCGGCGAGCAGCACCGCGCCGGTGATCATGAACTGGATCTCGCTGGCCATGCCGAGCAGGTTCAGGCCCTGCTGGATCGACTGGATGACCAGCATGCCGAGCAGCGCGGACCAGATCTTGCCGCGTCCGCCGAAGAGGCTGGTGCCGCCAATGACGGCCGCCGCGATCACGTTCATGAGTGTGTTGCCCGCCCCCAGGCTCTTGGTCGCGCCGCCGGAGAGGCTGGCGATGAACAGTCCGCCGATGGCCGCCAGGAGGCCCGCGATCACGAAGACGGTGATGCGGACCTTCTCCACATTGATACCGGCGCGGCGAGCGGCCTCGGCGTTGCCGCCGACCGCGAAGATCTGCCGGCCGTACGTGGTGCGGCGCACCACGAAGTCGCAGAAGACCAGCACCACCAGGAAGATCACCAGCGCCAGCGGGAGGCCGCGCGACTGGTTCAGCTCGTACGCCGCGACGAAGGCGAGGGCCGCGACAACGACCGTACGCAGCACGATCTCGCTGAGCGGGCGGCCCGGCAGCCCTGCGGACCGCCGGCGGCTGCTGTCGAGCATCATCGAGCCGAGATACGCGACGCACGCGACGAGAGCCAGGCCGTACGCGGCGGCGATGTCCTCGAAGTAGTAGTTCGTCAGCTGGTCGACGATGCTGCCGCTCGGCGTGTTGATGCTGCCTTCCTGGCCCATCAGCCAGATCTGCAGACCGCTCCAGCCGAGGAATCCGGCCAGCGTGACGACGAAGGCGGGCACGCCGACCTTGGCGAAGAAGAAGCCGTGGATGCCGCCGATGACCGCGCCTGCGGCGATGGCGACCAGCACCGCGAGGCTGTCACCCATGTGGTGGGTGACGCTGAGCACCGCCCAGATGGCGGCGCCTACACCGGCAACGGAGCCAACGGACAGGTCGATCTCGCCCAGCAGCAGCACGAAGACGATGCCGACGGCCATGATGCCCTGGCCCGCGACATAGATGCTGATGTTGCTGAGGCTGTCGGCGGACAGGAAACTCTCGTCCAGCGACTGGAAGATGACGCCGATGACGATCAGGCCGAGGACGACGGGGATCGAGCCGAGCTCACCGCCGCGCACCTTGCGCTTGAACTCGGTCAGGTAACCCCTGAGGCCCTGCTCGCGGACGAGGAGACGCGGGTCGACGGCGGGGATCGGGGCCGCGCTGTCGTCGATCACCTGCGGGGTCTTGGTGTCAGTCACTGTGCTGCCTCCGCGGTGCGCGCCTGACGGCGGGTCACGGCGTTGTCCGTGGCGCCGGTGATGGCGGCGATGATCTCTTCGTGGGAGGTGTCCCTGACGGGGAAGACACCGTTGTTGCGGCCGAGGCGCAGCACCGCGACCCGGTCCGCGACCGCCTTCACATCGGCCATGTTGTGGCTGATGAGGATGACGCCGAGGCCCCGCTCGCGCAGCCGCTCGACCAGGTCGAGGACCTGCGCGGTCTGCTCGACACCGAGGGCGGCGGTCGGCTCGTCGAGGATGACGACCTTGGGCTCGCCGATCAGGGCGCGGGCGATCGCGACGACCTGGCGCTGACCGCCGGAGAGGGACGCGATCGGGATGCGCACGCTGGGGATGCGGATCGCCAGGGTGTCGAGCAGCTCCTTGGCGCGCTTCTCCATCGCGACCTCGTCGATGACGCTCGCGCGGCGCACCTCGTTGCCGAGGAAGAGGTTGGCGACGACGTCGAGGTTGTCGCACAGGGCCAGGTCCTGGTACACGGTGGCGACGCCCAGGTCCTGGGCGTCGTGGGGCCGGTTGATGGCCACCGGCCTGCCTTGCCACTCGATGGCGCCCTCGTCGATCGGGTGCACGCCCGCGATCGTCTTGACGAGGGTGGACTTTCCGGCGCCGTTGTCGCCGACGAGGGCGACCACCTCGCCGGTGTGGATCTCCAGGTCGACATCGGTCAGCGCCTGGACGGCGCCGAACCGCTTGGAGACCCCGCGCAACGCCAGCACGGGCGTAGCGGACACGTGAATCATCTCCTTCGCCGCCTCACCGGCGGGGGGTTCCGCGCAGTTGAGAATGCGCGGGGCGGAGGGGGTACCCCCATGCCGTTCAGGCTATGGGGGAGCGTGAGCAAGAGGGGCTACGGGGATTGTCCGGCACCCGCCCCACCGGCGGGGGTGGAGGCGGGGCGGGTGCCGGACGGGCTTGCCGCCGTACGGCCAGTGGGCTTACGGCCAGGGGCCAACAGCCAGTGGACGTACGGCCACCGGCTACTGGACGCCGGCGTCCTTGCAGGCCTTGGCGAAGTCGGCCGTGCAGATCTGGTCGGCCGTGTAGACCTGGTCCTTGATGATCGTGTCCTTGATGTTCTCCTCGGTCACGATCTGCGCGTCGTAGAGCATGGCCGGGATGCCCTGCTTGCTCTTGCTGTCGACCTTCTCCTTGGTGATCGAGGCAATGTCCTCGCCGTTGAGGAGCTTGACCGCGATCTCCGCCGTGGTCTCGGCCTCCGGCTTGATGCCCTTGTAGATCGTGAAGGTCTGGGAGCCCGAGAGGATCCGCTGCAGACCGGCGAGTTCGGCGTCCTGGCCACCGACCGGAACGTCCTTGACACCGGCCGACTTCAGGGCGGTGATGATGCCGCCCGCCATGCCGTCGTTCGCGGAGTAGACGGCGTCGAAGCCGGTCTTGCCGAGAGAGGTGATCGCGGCGGCCATCTTCTTGTTGGCCTCGTCCGGCGACCAGTCCGGGATGTCCTGCTCGTAGACGACCTTCTTGACCTTGCCGTCGAGGACCTTGTGCGCACCGGACTTGAAGAGGCCGGCGTTGGGGTCGGTCGGCGAGCCGTTGATCATCACGACGCGGCTGTCGGCGGCCTTGTCGCCGAGCGCCTTGAGCACGCCCTCGCCCTGGAGCTGGCCGATCTTCTCGTTGTCGTAGGAGACGTAGGCGGAGATGTCACCCTCGGCCAGGCGGTCGTACGCCACGACCTTGACGCCCTTCTTGGCGGCCGAGTCGACCCACGACTTCGTCGCGGTGGCGTCCACCGCGTCCAGGATGATGACCTTGACGCCCTTGGTGATCAGGGCGTCGAACTGCTTCTTCTGGGTCTCGGTGTCCTGGTTGGCGTTGTTGTACGCGACGTCGCAGTCCTTGCAGAGCGACTTGATCTTCTTCTCCATGAACGGCCGGTCGAAGGTCTCGTACCGGGTCGTCTTGTTCTCCGGCAGGAGAAGACCGATCGTCTTGTTGTCGCTGTCACCACTGTCGCTGCCGGCCTTGCCACACGCGGCCATGGACAGGGCCATGGAGACCGCGGCCGTACCGATCACAACGCGACGCATCGTTGCGTTCATCTAGGAACCTCCCTGACGAGGCCGCGTCGTTGCGGCCGAGGTGGCTGGAAGTCAACTCGGCCGCCAGCTGAGCGTCAAGAAGTAAATCCTTAACGAGATGGCAACGGTGCCATTCGTTATCTAAGTGAAGGCGGGTGCCTGCGCCGACGGGGATCCATCCAAAAGGGACGAATCGCCCATTTCATTGAGTACGAGCGCGAGCGCGCCGAGCACTTCGGCACGGCCGCCGAGAGCCCCGGGAACGATGGACAACTGCCGTGCCGCGCTGGGGATCGCGTAACGCGCGACCGACTCCCGGATGGGCGCGAGCACCAGCTCTCCGGCCTCCGCGAGATCCCCGCCGAGCACCACCCGGCTGGGGTTGAGGAGGTTGCACAGATTGGCGACCCCGCTGCCGATGTGGCGGCCCACGTCGCCGACGACCCGGCGGCAGCCCGGATCGCCCTCCCGCGCGAGCTGCACCATGCGCTCCACGGTCAGATCCGGGCCGTGGCTGGAGCGCAGCAGCCCGAGGACGTAGCGGGCCGCCGTGAAGGTCTCCAGGCAGCCGCGGTTGCCGCAGCGGCACACCGGTCCCGACTCGTCGAGCGTGATGTGTCCGATCTCCCCGGCCGTGCCGCCGGGGCCCCGGTAGATCTGCCCGTTGATCACCAGACCGGCGCCGACACCGCTGGCGACCTTGATGTACGCGAGGTCCTTCACCCCCCGGCCACTCCCCCAGACCAGCTCGCCGAGGGCGCCCAGGTTGGCGTCGTTGTCGACGTGCACCGGCACGCCGAGCCGGCCCGTCAGCTCCTCGCGCGGGTTGGTGCCGGCCCAGCCGGGCAGGATCGCGCTGGAGCCGAGGGTGCCGGACTCGACGTCGATCGGCCCCGGTACGCCGAGCCCGATGCCGATGACCTTGCCCTGCCCGATGCCGGTCGCCGCGATCAGTCGGCTGACCAGGCTCTCCGCGCGGTCGAAACCCTGCGCCGCCGAGGCGTCCACGTCCAGCGGCTCGGCCTCTTCGGCGAGCACCTGGTGGGCCAGGTTCCCGACCGCGACCCTCAGGTGGGTATGGCCGAAATCCACGCCGACGACGATTCCGGCGTCCCCGCTGAGGGAGACGCTGCGCGCCCGCCTGCCGCCCGCCGATGTGGGCGTGACCTCGACCGTTCCACCGTCCTTGAGCTCGCGGACGATATTGGAGACCGTGGCGGCGGACAGCCCGGTGCTCCGGGCGATCTCCGCCTGAGTGAGCGAACCGGCCAGCCGCACCGCGCGGACGACCCGCTCCAGATTGGCCCGGTGCAGCGACGACTGCGATCCCGGAGTCTCCACCACGGTCTGATCACTCCCAGCTGGGGGCAGGACGGGGCCGCGACGCTGGGGACCCCGTCGTGTACAACATGTGAACTCTAAGATGAGCCCTCCAGGTTGTCTCCCGTCAAGACCTTGAGCGGCGGAGGCATCGAATGAGCGCCATCACACGTAGAAACTCGTACGGGCCCCGGACGCCGGCCCGTACGAGTTGTCGTGCACGCGCTTACTTCAGGGCGCCGGCCGTCAGGCCCGCGACCACCTGGCGCTGGAAGATGATGTACGCCGCCAGGACCGGCAGCATCGCCATCACCAGGCCGGCGAAGAGCCCCGACCAGTCGCCCTTGTAACCCTGGCTGACCGCGAGCTGGACCAGACCCTGCTGGAGGACCTTTTTGTCCGGGTCCGTATTGAGCACCGTCGGCAGCATGTACTGGTTCCACTGACCGAGGAAATTGAAGATCCCGACGCTGATCAGGCCGGGCTTGGCCATCGGCAGCATCACCTGGAAGAAGGTGCGGGTGTGCGAGGCGCCGTCCATGAACGCCGCCTCGGCCACCGATGTCGGCAGAGTCCGGAAGAAAGCGGTCATAAAGAACACCGTGAACGGCAGCGAATACGCGATGTAGACCAGGACGAGGCCGTGCAGCGTGTTCAGCAGGCCCATGTTGTTCATGACGTAGAACAACGGGACCAGCGCCAGAATGATCGGGAAGCTCATCCCGCCGATGAACAGGAAGTAGATGAAGCGATTCCCGGGGAATTCGAAGCGCGCCAGCACGTAGGCGGCCATCGAGCCGAGCACCATCGTGCCGATCAGCGAGCCACCCACCACCAGAATGGTGTTGAGGAAGTAGTCGCTCATGTGCGCCTGGGACCAGGCTCGCGACCAGTTTCCGAATTGCAGCGAGGAAGGCAGGCTCCACGGGGAAGTGAAGATCTCCCGGTCCGTTTTGAAGGAGGTCATCACCGCCCACAGCAGGGGCATGGCGACCATGAAGGCCCAGAGGACCAGCATCCCGTGCGAGAAGACGTTCAGGACCGTCCCCTCGCGGCCCTTCTCCCCCGGGCCGGCCGGAGCCGGCTTGGTCTTGTCCACCGGCGAGTGCTCGCCGCTGACGTCGGCGGGAGGAGTGTCGGTGGTCTTCATCAGTACTCCAGCCGCTCGCGCCGGCCCAGTCGCATCACGAGGGCCGCGAAAGCCAGCGTGATGACGAGCAGGGCCACACCGATGGTCGTTGCGTAGGCCGCCTGGCCGTCACGGAATGCCTTGACGTACACATACAGCGGCAGAACCGTCGTGGAGTAGTCGGGACCGCCGCCGTTGGGGCCCACGGTCATGATCTGCACGATCGCGAAGGACTCGGCGCCGAGCGCCAGAATTCCCATATAGACCCAGCCCGACTGCACGGTGTCCCAGAGCAGCGGCAGGGTGATCCTGAAGAACGTCGTGACACGGCTCGCACCGTCCAGCAGTGCCGCCTCGTAGAAGTCCTTGGGAATGGAGGACATTCCGGCGGAGAAGAGCACCACGAAGAATCCGACGGTGCACCAGACCAGGACCGCCATCACACACCAGAGGGCGAGGTCGGGGTCTCCGAGCCAGTCCGGCTGGACGCTGCCGAGCCCCACCGCCTCCAGCGCCGAGTTGAGCGCGCCGCTGTTGGGGTTGTACGCGAACCGGAAGAGCAGGGCGACGATCGCGATCGAGAGCACCTGCGGGAAGAAGTACACGATTTTGTAGAAGGACGAGCCGCGCACGCCGGCGATGGCGGCGCCTTTGCGGCGCCGCCCCCCGACGTTGATCATGAACGCGAAGAACAGCGCGAGGCTGAGCGTCACCAGCGGCAGCAACAGGACGAATATCACGCTGTGTTGCAACGACTTCCAGAAGACGTCGTCGTCCAGCATCCGCTCGAAGTTGCCGAAGCCCACCATCTTGAATTCCGGGCTCAGCCCCGTCCAGTCCGTGAACGAGTAGTAGATGGACTGGACGAACGGCCATATGACGAAAAGCACATAAATCGCCATAGGAGCCGCCAGGAAGCCCACGATGAACCGGTACTTACCGTGCTGCATGGTTACCGACCTCGATCTTCCGGCAGCTTCTGCCGCTGGTGCTGACGTGCGCTCACCGGGAACCTCCGAGGATGCCCTGGATCAAGCCGGGGTGGGAGTACCTCGCGCTTGCGGTGAGAAGCGTGCTCCTGCGGAGCAGGGCAGGGGAAGCTGAGTCGCTTCCAGGGCGATTCAGCGTTCGCCCGCCGTGGTGATAAGGCGGGCCACATCGTGTGAGAACTCTCAACTGTCATACCTCGCAGCTAGGTTGCTCACCATGACGACACCACAGTTGGCCGAGCACGGCGTGCACGCTCGGTACACATACCGGCTTCGCGTGTCGTCCACCGCCCAGGCCAAGTTGATGGCGGAGTGGGGGCGGTGCCGTTGGGTCTGGAACGAGTGCGTGGCGCGTTCGAAGAAGGCCCACCGCGAGGGGGAGAAGTGCGGCCCGGCGAAGCTGGACAAGATGCTGACCGAGGCCCGGCGGATCACGCCCTGGCTGCGCGAAGGCTCGTCGGTTCCTCAGCAGCAGATCATCCGGGACTTCGGCATGTCGCGCACCAAGGCCCTCAAGGACATCCGGGATCGCGTGCCGATCCGGCAGCGGGCCGGAATGCCCAAGCGGAAGAAGAAGGACAAGGCGGACCCGACGCTGAACTACACCCGGCGCGGGTTCCGCCTCAAGGCCGGTCGCCTGCACCTGGCGGGCGGAATCGTACTGACCATTGTCTGGTCGCGGGACCTGCCCACCGATCCCAGCTCGGTACGGGTGTACCGGGACAACCTCGGCCACTGGTACTGCTCGTTCGTCGTCCCCGCCCAGACCGAGCCCCTGCCCGAAACCGGCGCGGTCATCGGCATCGACTGGGGCGTGAAGGAGACCGCGACCACTACCAGCAACGACTACGATCTTCCCCATGCCGAGCACGGGCGGAAGGCCGCCAAGCGGCTGGCGCACTACCAACGGATGATGTCCCGCCGCGAACGCCCCAGGGGCAAAACCCAATCCAAGGGCTACCGACGGGCGCAGAAGCAGGCCGCGAAGCTGCACAAGAAGATCGCTAGGCAACGGCAGGACAACGGCCGCAAGTGGGCCAAGCGCATCGTCCGCGACCATGATGCGGTGGCAGTGGAGGACTTCCGGCCCAAGTTCCTCGCTAAGACGTCGATGGCGCGCAAAGCCGCGGACGCCGCCATTGGCGCGACCAAGGCGGCCTTGATCGAGATGGGCCGCAAGCACGAGCGCGACGTCCACCTGGTGCCCCCTGCGCACACCACCATGGATTGCGCACGGTGCGGAGCGAGAGCCAAGCACGCACTACCCCTTTCGGAACGTACCTACACCTGCACCGCGTGCGGAGCCGTGTCCCCCAGGGACAAGAACTCCGCCCGCGTGGTGCTGGTCCGGGCTGGTCTGAACCCGGCTGGTGCCGATCGCATAAGACTCGATCGTCAGCTTGGCAACCGAGCAGCGTGAGCCAGGAATCCCCTCCCCTTCAGGGAGGGGAGCATTCAATGGTGCTTGTAGTGCTTGATCGAGTCGTCCTTGGCCGCCTCGTCGGCGAAGCCCTGAATCTTCTTGATCGCCTCGGCGGGAGTGAGGCGGCCGGCCATCAGCTCGCCGAGGCCCGCGACACCGATCTTCTCCTTCTGCAGGGCCACGTACCAGTCCTGGAGACGGGGGTTGAGGATGTTCTCTCCCGCCTTGTCCAGGGCGGCGGTCGCGGAGGTGAGGCCGGGCGGCAGGGTCAGCCCGTCGGTGCCGCCGTTGAACGACGTCAGCGACGAGACCAGCTTGGTGAAGTTCTTCGACTGCGCCTCGCTGAGCATGATGCGCAGCTGCTCCATGGCGCCGTCGGGGTTCTTCGCCTTGGCGGGGACGATGAACGGCTCGCCGCCGGAGGCCCACAGCGTGCCGAAGGGCATCTTGTCCGAGCTGTCCAGACTGGACGGGGCCGCGACCCGCATCTCGAAGTCCTTCGGGGTGGTCTTGCTCGCCTCGTTCTCCACCCAGGAGCCGTTGGGGATGAAGAGCGCCTTGCCCTCGTTCCATGCGGTCTGGGACTCGATGTGGTCCAGGCCTGGGGTGCCCTTGAGGATGTAGCCCTTCTTGTAGAGCTCGTAGTACGCCTCGAAGGCCGCCTTGACCGCCGGGTGCTTCCAGGCGTTGGGCTCGAGGTTGTCGATCGCGTCGAGGACCTCGCGGCCGCCGATCTTGCCGATGAAGGGGTAGAGGCTGAAGGGGATGTAGTACGGGTGTTTGCCCGCGTATGTCCAGCCCGCAATGCCCTTTTTCTTGGCCTTCGCGCAGACCGTGAGCATGTCGTCCCAGGTCTCCGGGTACTCCGCGTCGAGCTTGTCGAGCGCGGTCTGCGAGTACCACACGCCGTACACGGTGTAGGCGTAGTAGAGGATCCAGACCGGCTTGCCGTCGAACTGGCCCATCTCGGCCACGCCCGGGCGCAGCGTGTCGCGCACCTTCTTGCTCGGGTCGTCGATGGACGGGGCGTCCAGCAGCGGGGTGAGGTCGGTCAGCTGGTCCTTGCCGACGAGGACGCCCATGTCCATCTGCTCGGCGCCGGAGTTGTCGATGAGGTCCGGCGGGGTGCCGCCGTTGAAGCGCGGCTGCAGGACGGACTGGATCTTCTGCGTGGCCGAGTGCTTGACCTTCGGGGCCTTCGGAAAGGCCTTGTTGTACTCCTTCTCGGCGTCCTTGGCGTACTGCTCGCCGAAGCCGCCGTCGAAGATGACGACCTCGAGAAGCGCCGTCTCGTTGACGCCCAGCGGGTTCTTGTCGCTCTTCTTGCCCTTTTCGACCTTGTTGTCACCGCCGCTGTCGCTGCTGGCACACGCGGACAGGAAGCTCATCGTCGGGACGGAGATCAGGCCGATTGCCGCGGAACGCTTGATCAGATCGCGACGGCCGAAACCGTCAGGGTTGTGGGCGGAGGTGGATCCCATGCTCAAGTCCTCGCCTTCTCCAGGACTCAGGCGGTGTGCCGGCTGCCCGAACGTCAACGCCTGAAGGCGAAGGGCCCCGCCACCGCGGTCATATTGAAGCTGGGTTCGTGCAGGGTGCAGCGGAACGGCTGGAATACCCGGCAGTTGATGCGCTTACGCCTCCCCACCGTCGCCCTCCGCTCCCCCCGGAGCCCGCAGCCGGTGCCAAACGGCTGGGGCGGACGCCGACAGGTATAGTCCACTTCCCGTGGGGCGGGCAAGATCGAATGCAGCATTCGTCGGCAGTCTTTCCCGAGTTGAGACCTCGGGGAAATGCGGCGGGACGCCCTCCGGATAAATCGGGGCCGAACCACACCCTTCGGACGCGTTTTGATGGCCCGTCGGAGTGGAATGCCCAACTCCCTTGACACCACCGGCCCCATCAACCATTACTTATTTTTGCGCAACCAGGTTGACAACGTTGTCTAGATCGTTGGAGGGGCTGGCCGATGGAGCGCAGACGATGGCGCAGGCTCGGACGTACAGTCGCCCTGGTAGCGGCCGTCGTACTGGCCGCGACGACCCAGGGCTCGGCGGTGGCGCTCCCCCGCGAGCCCGAACGGGCGTCACAGGAATTCGCCTCCTCCTTCGAATCGGATGACCCTCAGCCAACTTGGAACAATACCGTCGAAACCGGCCCTGATGGCAAGAAAAAGGCCTCGGGTGTCGACGGTGGTGACTCTTCCGGCATTCCCGGCAATGTGACAGACAAGGTGACCGAGGTCCGCGCCAGCGCGGAGAACACCGATGCCGGCGAGATCAAGGAAAACCTGGTCGACGGCGAAATCACCACCAAATGGCTGGCCTTCGAGAAGACCGCCTGGCTCGAGTTCGACCTGGACGAGCCGGTCAAGGTCGTACGGTACGCCCTGACCTCGGCCAACGACGCGGCCGGGCGCGACCCGAAGGACTGGACCCTCCAGGGCTCGAACGACGGCTCCAACTGGAAGGACCTGGACACCCGCGAGGGCGAGGTCTTCGAGAAGCGCCACGAGACCAAGGAGTACGCCTTCGAGAACACCGAGGCGTACCGGCACTACCGGCTCGACATCTCCCGCAACGCCGGAGACGACATCACCCAGCTCGCCGAAGTGCAGTTCTCCAACGGGGACACGAGCGAGCCCGCGCCCTCCGACATGCGCACCCACGGCGACCGCGGCCCGTCAGGCGGCCCCACCGCCAAGGCCAACGCCGGCTTCACCGGCACCCGCGCCCTGCGCTACGCGGGCACCCACCAGGCCGAGGGCCGCGCGTACTCGTACAACAAGGTCTTCGACGTCGACACGGCCGTAACCCCGCAGACCCTGCTCTCGTACCGGATCCATCCCTCCATGGGCGACACCGACCTCAGCTACCCGGCGACCCATGTCTCGCTCGATCTCGCCTTCACCGACGGCACCTATCTGAGCGACCTCGCCGCCGTCGACCAGCACGGCGCCCGGCTCACCCCCCAGGGCCAGGCGGCCTCCAAGACCCTGTACGTCAACCAGTGGAACCACAAACAGTCCCGGATCGGCCAGGTCGCCGCGGGCAAGACCATCGACCGGATCCTCGTCGCGTACGACTCCCCCAAGGGTCCCGCCAAGTTCCGCGGCTGGGTGGACGACGTCTCCATCGCGCCCGCGCCGCCGGAGAAACCGCTGGCCCATCTCTCGGACTACGCGGTGACCACACGCGGCACCAACTCCAGCGGCAGCTTCTCGCGCGGCAACAACTTCCCCGCCACCGCGGTGCCGAACGGCTTCAACTTCTGGACGCCGGTGACCAACGCCGGCTCCACCAGCTGGCTGTACGAGTACGCCCGCGCCAACAACTCCGACAACCTCCCCACCGTCCAGGCCTTCGGTGCCAGCCATGAACCCAGCCCCTGGATGGGCGACCGGCAGACCTTCCAGCTGATGCCGTCCACCGCCTCCGGCACCCCCGACGCCGACCGCAAAGCCCGGGCGCTCCCCTTCCGCCACGAGAACGAGACGGCCCGCCCCCACCACTACGGCGTCACTTTCGAGAACGGCCTCAAGACCGAGATCGTGCCCACCGACCACGCCGCGATGATGCGATTCACCTTCCCGGGTGACAACGCGAGCGTCATATTCGACAACGTCAACAACTCGGGCGGGCTCAGCCTCGACCCCGACAGCGGCGTCGTCACCGGCTACTCCGACGTCAAGAGCGGCCTGTCCACCGGCGCCACCCGGCTGTTCGTCTACGGCGTCTTCGACGCTCCCGTCAGCGACAGCGGCAAGCTGCCCGGCGGCGGAGGCAAGGACGTCACCGGCTTCTTCCGGTTCGATCCGGGCGCCGACCGCACGGTCAACCTCCGCCTCGCCACCTCCCTGATCGGCGTCGACCAGGCCAGGGCCAACCTCGCCCAGGAGATCGGGTCCTCCGAATCCCTCGAGTCGGTCAGGGCCCGCGCCCAGGCGGCCTGGGACGACATCCTCGGCGTCGTCGAGGTCGAGGGCGCAACCCGCGACCAGCTCACCACCCTCTACTCGAACCTCTACCGGCTCTACCTGTATCCGAACTCCGGCTACGAGAACACCGGCACCCGTCAGAAGCCGAAGTACCAGTACGCCAGTCCGTTCTCCCCTCCCGCGGGCGAGAACACCCCGACCCGCACCGGCGCGAAGATCGTCGACGGCGAGGTCTTCGTCAACAACGGCTTCTGGGACACCTACCGGACCACCTGGCCCGCGTACTCCCTGCTCACCCCCGAGCGAGCGGGGAAGATGGCCGACGGCTTCGTCCAGCAGTACAAGGACGGGGGCTGGATCTCCCGCTGGTCCTCGCCCGGCTACGCCGACCTGATGACCGGCACCAGCTCCGACGTGGCCTTCGCCGACGCCTACCTCAAGGGCGTGGATCTCGACGCCGAGGCCGCGTACGAGGCCGCGCTGAAGAACGCCACCGTCGCCCCGCCGTCCCCCGGCGTCGGCCGCAAGGGCATGGAGACCTCCGTCTTCCTCGGCTACACCAGCACGGAGACCCGCGAGGGCATGTCCTGGGCGCTGGAGGGCTATCTCAACGACTTCGGGCTCGCCCAGATGGGCAAGGCGCTCTACGCGAAGACGAAGAAGGCGCGCTACAAGGAGGAATCCGCCTATTTCCTGAACCGCGCCCAGAACTACGTCAAGCACTTCGACAAGGGCATCGGCTTCTTCCAGGGCAAGGACGCCGACGGCGGCTGGCGGCTGAAGCCCGAGAACTACGACCCGCGCGTCTGGGGCCACGACTACACCGAGACCAACGGCTGGAACTTCGCCTTCACCGCCCCGCAGGACACCCGCGGGCTCGCCAACCTCTACGGCGGCAAGGCGGCCTTCGGCAAGAAGCTCGACACCTTCTTCTCCACCCCCGAGACGGCCGACCCCGACTTCGCCGGCTCCTACGGCGGCGTCATCCACGAGATGACCGAGGCCAGGGACGTCCGGATGGGCATGTACGGGCACAGCAACCAGGTGTCGCACCACATCACGTACATGTACGACGCGGCCGGCCAGCCGTGGAAGACGCAGGAGAAGGTCCGTGAGGTGCTCTCGCGGCTCTACCTGGGCAGCGAGATCGGGCAGGGCTATCCGGGCGACGAGGACAACGGCGAGATGTCCGCGTGGTACGTCTTCGGCGCGCTCGGCTTCTACCCGCTGGTGATGGGCAGCCCCGAGTACGCGATCGGCTCCCCGCTCTTCACCAAGGCGACCGTGCATCTGCCCGGCGGCCGCGACCTGGTCGTCAAGGCGCCGCGCAACAGCGCGCGCAACGTCTACGTCCAGGGCGTGAAGCTCAACGGCAAGCCATGGAACTCCACCGCGCTGCCGCACTCCGCCATCGCCGGCGGCGGCACGCTGGAGTTCGCGATGGGCCCGAAACCGTCGAAGTGGAGCACCGGCAAGGACGCCGGTCCCGGTTCCATCACCCAGGGCGACCAGCCGCCGTCCCCGATGGACGACGTGACGGAGAAGGACGGGACCGAGCTGACCGACAACACCTCTACGACGGACCGGTCCTTCACCTCGGCGGACCTGAAGGCAAAGTCCGCGTCCCGCGTCGCGTACTACACCCTCACCTCGGCGGACCGCGCCAAGGCCCCGCAGGGGTGGGTGCTGAAGGGCTCGCGCGACGGTGAGAACTGGACCGAGCTGGACAAGCGCTCCGGCCAGTCCTTCGCGTGGGACCGCCAGACGCGGGTGTTCGCGGTCGCCGATCCCGGCTCGTATGCGCACTACCGGCTGGAGCCGGTGGGCGGGGCGGCCACGCTGGCGGAGGTCGAGCTGCTGTCCTGAGGCGCAAGCGCCCGATGGGGCGGAGGGCCGGGCCACCCGGGCCTCCTCCCGGACGCTCGGCATACGGGCCAACGTCCCGCACATCGGCCCGCCCCGGAACCTTCGGGGCGAGCCGATGTGGTTTTTCCGGATCGCGGATCAGCAGGTGCGCAGCGCCCGGAGCCCGGTGCGGATGCGAGGGGCCGAACGGGTCCCCGGCTCCGGGCGCTCGGCCGGGCTGAGGTCACAGCCTCCCCACAGCTGCGGGGAGGCTGGGTGGGGACCGTGTCTTCCGGTCCGTATGCCGCTCACGAGAGGCGGCAGCTGATCTCCATGCCGTCCTCGACGGGGAAGGTCACGCTGTGATAGCCGTTCGCGGGGGTACGCACGTAGCTCAGGTAGGGCTCCAGACTGGTCATGTTGACGTCGTCCGCCACGACGAGGGTGCCGGGCGTCAGGCGCGGTTCGAGCAGGCGAAGGACGGGCAGGCACAGGTCCTTCCAGCCGTCGAGCAGGATGAAGTCCACGGAACCGTCGATGCCGCTGAGGGTCTCACGGGCGTCTCCCTCCAGCACCGTGATGACCTCGTCCAGACCGGTCTCGGCGAATGTGCGGCGGGCCGCGGCGATCTTGTGCTTGTTCAGTTCCGTGGTGATGACCCGTCCGGCGCCGTTGTCCCGCACGGCCGCGGCCAGGTACAGCGTGGAGATCCCGAACGAGGTGCCGAACTCGATGACAGTGGTCGGCCGAATAGCGCGGACCAGGTTGTAGAGCAACCGCCCACCAGCGGCGGAGATCGGCATGTAGATCTGCGCCGCTGCGTCAGCGTGCTCCTGCGGCGCGGTGGGCATGGCGCCACCATGCTCGGCCCGTAACCGGGCCGCGGTGGCGTCGTCGTGTGCTGCGTGCGCGAACATCCGGTCGAGGGCGGCCTCGACCCGGGGGTCGGCAAGTGTGTGCGTGGTTGTCATGCGAGCCAGAGTAGACGCACCGTTGCGTCCAGTCTAGGGTGGGTTCTGTTCCGGAACGAGGGAGACGACATGCGGCGTGCAACAGCAGGCGGCGAGGAGAGCGCCACCGGCCGACCGGGGCCGCGTCACCGTGGCAACCGGTACGGACGCAGCGAAAGGGCCCGGCAGGCGGTGCTGGAGGCGGCCGACGATCTGCTCGTCGAGAAAGGGTTCGCGGGCGTCACGATGGAGGGCATCGCGGCGAGAGCCGGTGTCGCCAAACAGACCATCTACCGCTGGTGGAACACGAAGACCGACGTGCTCGTGGAGGCCTTCCTGCAGGACATGACCGAGGAGCTGCGCCCGCCCGATCACGGTGAGATCGCCCGCGATCTACGCGCCTACCTGCACCAACTGGCATGCTTTCTCAGCCAGTCCGATGCCGGAGCCGTCTTCAAGGCCTTGATCGCGCACACGCAGCACGATCCGGTGTTCGCGGAGGACTTCCGCGGCAGATACCTCGACGAACAACGCCGTCACGACCGCCTGCCACTGGAACGCGCCGTACGACGTGGCGAGCTGCCCGCCGGCATCGACATCGCGGCCGAGACCGACCAGCTCGTGGGACCTGTCTACTACCGCGTCCTGGTAACGAACGAGCCGATCGGCCGGGACTTCACCGACCGGCTCGTCGACGCGTTTCTGCGTCGCATGCGCTAGGCGTGCAGCGAGGCGATTCTCCACCGCAAGGGCCTCATGGGGGTGGCCGCTGCCCACCGCCTGCGGTGTCCCGCCCCCTCGGGTGCGGCCCGGACGCGCGGGGTCAACGCTGGTAGAGCTGCCACATGGCCAGCTCGTCATCATGCGCGCGCAGGCGCTCGACCGCCTCCGCGGGAGTGCGCTGCTCGGTGAGCTCGTAGAAGAGGAACAACGGGGCGAACACGCTCGCGTAGCCGAACGGCGCTCCGCGCGGGGCGATATAGATGCCGGCGCCGGCGTCGAGGAAGGCGTCAGCAAGCGCGGGATCCCCCGTGTCGCAGCCGGTGACGAGCGTGACGCTGCCCGGCAGGTGGAAGTGCTTGCGCACCTGGTCCGGGCCGACGGCGCCGTTGAACGGCTGGAATCGTGCCAGTTCCTCGGCGAGGTCGTCCATGAGAATGCGTCCCTCGTCGCCGTGGCAGGACACGATCACGTACGGCGCGATGGGCCGACTGCCGTCCAGTGCCGACACCAGGTGGCGAGGCTGGCCAACCCGTAGGTAGTTCACCCGGGCACCGAACACTTCCAGCCCATCCCGCAACGGCCGCGCGAACCCGTCGTCGATGTCGATCAGGTCGATCTCGGTCCAGGCCAGACGACCGGCCTGAATCTCACGCACCCGCGACGGACGCTGCGTCGCCAGCCACTCGGCCTCTTCGTTGGACGTCACTCATCCACGATGCCTCGGCAACGACTGCCACGCGTGGCTTTCCCGAACGTCCGCGAAACTCATAGGAGTTGGCAGCAGCCACGCCACGTCAGCGACCCGCTGGGTTTCGGGTCGCCGGATCAGGAGGTGCGCAACGTGCGCATCATGGATGCGAAGACCGGGGAGTCGGGGAACGGCTGCTGCGTCCCAATCTGCTCGTAGCCCCACGCCTCGTAGCGGGCCCTGAGCCTCCCGTCGCTGAACAGCGGGTTCATCAGGAGCGTGACGCGGTCCGTGTGCCACGTTCGCTGTCCGTCCGGGCCCCGATCAAAGATCGGGCAACACAGCGTTCAGGGACGCCTCAAAAGCTACAGTCCTGGGTGACCGGTGACTGGTGAGCTCGGCAAAAGGGGCGCGGTGTGATCGAGTTGGCCACTGTGATCAGGGAGCTGCGGGAGGAGCTGGAGCGGGCGATCGTCGCGGCGGAGGGTGAGGCGCTGCGCTTCGAGCTGGGGTCGATCGAGTTGGAGCTCTCGGTCGCGCTGGAGCGAACGGGGCAGGCGGGGGCGAAAGTGCGGTTCTGGGTAGTGGAGTCCGGTGCGGAAGCGTCCGTGGGCACCACCACGACCCAGCGCATCACACTGACGTTGCAACCGACCCTGGCGGGGGGCGAACAGCCCGCCCTCATCTCCGGCCGCGCCGGCGCACACGAGCAATGAGTGCCGCTGTGGCCCGGGCATTCGAGCCGGATGGGCTCGACCTGCGGCGGGTGGTCCAGATCATCACCACGCACGGCGCGGGCCCGGAGGGGCGCGGGTCGGGCTACCAGGTGGCCGGGGATGTGGTGCTCACGGCCGCGCATGTGGTGTGTGACGCGACGTCGGTTCAGGTGCGTTTTCTCACCAAGGACGGCGGTACGCGGGAGTTACCCGGCGAGCCGGTCTGGGCGGACTCCGCCTCGGATATCGCGCTGCTCAGGATCGCGGACGACTCGAGCACCGGCGGGCTGTGCGCTGCCCATGTCTCGCCGGTGCGGTTCGGCCGCATCTCGCAGCCGGTGGATTGCGAAGCGCTGGGATTCCCCAAGTTCAAGCTGCGCCCTGATACCGCGTCACCGGGCCGTGATGCTCCCATGTGGTACCGGGATTCTCACCACGCGCGCGGCAAGACCACACCGTTGTCGAACCTGCGCGCCGGCAGCCTGGAGATCTCCGTGGATCCTCCCGAGTATGACCCCGAGCCGGGCCGTTCCCCTTGGGAGGCGATGTCGGGGGCCGCGGTGTGGAGCGGCGGGTGCTTGATCGGGGTCATCAGTGAGCATCATCGCTCCGACGGGCTCGGCAGGCTCGCGGCAAGCCAGGTGGCCCGCTGGTACACAGTCCTGACTCCAGCCCAGATCAGCGAACTGAGCTCGCTGATCGGCCTGCCGGCGCAGGCTGACCAGCTCGAGCAGCTTCCTCGCTTATCGCCGTCCCCCGACGGCGCGCCGGAGTTGGGGGAGGCGGCCGAGCGGCTCGCCTCCAGGGTGGCCGGACAATGGCGGAAGGAGGAGCGGCGGCGGAATGTGCACGACCCGTTCCCGCTCGCCGTGCGCTTCCGGAACGCCGACACGGGTCTGTTCGATCACTGGGCCAGTATCCGCAATGCCCCGGGCGGGGCGGATCCAGGGCCGCTTACGCTGGCCGGCCGGCTCGACCGGATCGCGGAGGTGTACCGGTCCATCCCATCCCGTCGGCTGGTGGTGCTCGGAGCGGCCGGGTCGGGCAAGACGATCCTGACCCTGCGCTTCGTCCTCGACTGGCTGGGCGACCGCGCCCCTGGTGACCCCGTACCGGTGATCTTCAGTCTGGGTTCATGGGACCCGGCCACCATCTCGCTGCGCGACTGGATGTGCCGCCAGCTGGTGCGCGACTACGGCCTCGCGGGTCCGGCCGCGCACGGAGGGAATCTGGCCGGCGCGCTGGTCGATGCGGGCTGGATCCTGCCTGTTCTGGACGGGTTCGACGAGATCGCACGCGGTCTGCAGGGCAAAGCGCTCGAACAGCTCAACCGCACCACCACCCCGCTGCTGCTCACCAGCCGCCGCGAGGAATACACCAAGGCCGTGAAGAAATACGACGTGCTCACCAAGGCCGCCGTCGTTGAGCTGGACGACCTCACCCTGGACGATCTCGCCGTCTACCTGCCCCGCGCCAGCCGTCCGGGCAGGGATGGAGGCCTGCACAGCACCGTGTGGGAACCCGTCCTGGCAGAGCTGCGCAAACAGCCGCGCAGCCCGGGCGCAGAGAACGTCGCCACCGTGCTCACCACCCCGCTGATGGTCGCCATGGCCCGCACCAGCTACAGCGACCGTTCCGGGCACGACCCTGCAGAACTCCTGGAGTTCGCAACCCCCGAAGCCTTGGAGAAGCATCTCCTCGCCGAGTTCACCCCCGCCGCTTACGAGCCCTTGCCGACCGACAGCGACAGCGACAGCGGCACCGGCCGTCGCTGCCGGCGGCGCTGGAACCCCGACCCCGACCGTGCCCAACACTGGCTCGGCTACATCGCCGCGCACCTGGACCAACTCGGCAGAGCACGCGCGGGCGTCCCCGCACGTGACCTCGCCTGGTGGCAACTGGGCACCACCATGCGCCGTTCGTCACGCATGCTCATCATCGGGTTCCTGGCCGCACTGGCCTTCGGGGTGACGAGCGGGGTCGGAAACGTGCCCGTGGACTTGATCGCCACATCGCTCGGGCTCAAGTTCGCGCTCGCGCGGGGGCTCGTGGTCGGGCTCCTGCGCGGACTCGAGGCCGGGCTGGTCTTCGGGCTCGTGTACGGGTTCGTATCCCGGGGTGCGGCAGAGCCGTCGCGCGTACGCATACAGGTCTTCGGCAGGGCCAGGGAGAGGCGTGCGAAATTCGTCCCCAGATTCAAGCTCGGTTTCATGTGCGGGGTTTCGCTCGCGCTCGTGCTGTTGTTCCTGGACAGGGTCGTGGTCGAGTCGCTCGGGCTCGGGGACGGGCTCGATAACGGGCTCGTGGGGGCGCTCGTGTTCGTGCCCGAGGTCGGGCTCGCGGCCGGGCTGGCGATGGGGCTCATGGCCTGGCTGGAAGTTCCCATCGACATCAGATCTGCCGTCAGCTCCTCTGAGCTGTTGAGCCAAGACCGCAGGAACGTGGTCTCCTATTGGCTTGTGTGGGCGCTCGCGTTCGGGCTCGTGGCCGGAATTGTCAACGGGCTCATGTTCGGGCCTGGGTTCGGGCTCATGGCCGCGCTCGCGTTCGGGATCGAAGCCGCGTTCGGGGGCGGGCTCGGATATGGGCTCAGTATGACCGCTTGGGGTCAGTGGGTGGCCCTCTCGCGTATGTGGCTGCCGCTGACAGGGCGGTTGCCCTGGCGACTGATCGCTTTCCTCGATGACGCGTGCGAGCGAGGTGTGTTGCGCCAGGCCGGCGCGGTCTACCAATTCCGCCACGCTCGACTCCAAGATCACCTGACCCAGGTCTTCCTGGCACGCCGCGACCAGCGAGTCGGGCGAGACGATGAGGAGCTGGATCCGGATCGTGACAGGCCCATTACTGCAGTGCGTACAATCCTTGTCGAGAGGTCAGATACCTGACGGGGGTCGGAATGACAACGAGTAAACGCATCCAGAACCTGCGTGAACGGCGTGGGTTAGCCCGTGCCGTCGTGAGCGGTCCAGTGGCACGTAGCGCCTTTCGGTTGGCGACGGCTGTAGGGGTTGCGGGCGGAATCGTGGGAGTTTTAGGAGCCGGAACCGCGGCCGCGGACCCGGTGTCGCTCACACTGCGGTACACATGCTCAACTCCGTGGATCGATGACCTCCCTGTCACGGTGAGGATTGACACGGATGTCCCGAAGTCGGTCGCGGTCGGCAAGCCCACCCCGGAATCGGTCGTCAACGCGGCGGTGCCGGTGAGCGCGTCCGCCACGAAGGCGCTGGGCAAGATTGGTGTGAAGTCCCTTGCGGGCACGGTGAACGCGAAGGCTCGCGTGGCCGCCCCGGAGGGCGACATCGACGTGAATTTGCCGGTCAACGTGAGGAACGACATTCCGGCGTCCGGATCGTTCTCCGTCAAGGCGACCGGCGCCGCGCCGACGCTCACCTTCAGCCAACCGGGCAGCGCGAAGATCACGGTCGGCGACCTCGTCGCGCATCTCACCCCGAAGGACGCGAGTGGCGACGTGACTTTCCCGGGCAAGATCGACGTGCGGTGCCAACTGGATGGCGGGCAGAACAACGTCATGGCGTCGTTCCACATCGCTGGGACTGGGACGGCGACCGGCCCGGCCACTTCCGGGACGACGGGTACGACGGGTACGAGCACCTCCGGCACCGTGGGGGCCGATGAGACCGCGTCAGGTACCACCGCGCCCAAGCCGAACGGCTCGCTCGCCCACGCCGGAGCCGGCGCCACCCCGTGGCTGCTCGGCGGCGCCGGCGTGCTGCTGGCCGCCGGCGGAAGCGCTGTCTTCGCCGCCCGCCGAAGCCGTACGGATGACCGCGGCACCGCTTGACGAGGAATAGTGGGCACTGCGGCAGGGCCGCACCCCCTTTCGGGAGGGGTGCGGCCCTGCCGTCCCTGGCCTGCGGCGCGCCCGCCGACCTCAGCCCACCGCCACCGTGAAGACATGCAGGTTCTCGTTGTCCGGCAGCGTGACGCTCTTGATCGTCTTGCCGTCGGGGGCCTTGAAGGGCGCGGTCGCGAAGACATAGGCGTCGATCACGTCCTTGTCCCCGCCGCTGACATTGCGGTACGGGGTCCTGGCGACGGTCAGGTTGCCGTACTGGACCGTCCCGCTCCCGCCGCCGACCGTCCAGTCCGTGAAGGAGACGGAGGCCGTGCCCGAACTCCCGTCGGTGTACGTGACCTTGGCCTCGGCCGGCTGGTTCCCGTTGACCGCGCTGCCGACGAAGGACAGTGCGGTGGCGGCCCCGGGCAGCTCGATGGTCTGGCCGTCGGCCGAGGCGTTGTCGGGGCGGCCGGCCGGCGAGCCGGGCCAGGTGAAGTCGAGGCCGCCGATCGTGCCCTTCGCACCCGGTGTCAGCCCGGCCTGGCCCAGCGCCTGCCGCGAATAGCTCCAGCCGCCGCCGTCGTAGTCGCCCTCGTCGTGCTCGCCCTCGTCGACGGACGAGCCGACGTTGTTGTACGCAGCGAGGAGGCTGCCCGGCGCGGCGACCGTCACCGTGACCGGCTGGACGACGGTCGTACGGCCGCTGGTCACCGTCACCCTGGCGTCGTAGAAGCCCTGCTCCGTGCCTTCACCGGCGGTGAGGGCGATCTCCGCGGCGCCATCGGGGCCCACCGTCCCGGAGGCGGGTGAGGCCGTGAGCCCGTCCGGGGCTTCGGCCGTGAAGCGCACCTCGGGCCGGTCCCCCTCACTGACGGGAACGGCCGCGACCTTCACGGTCATGCTGCCGCCCGGCGCGACGGTGCCCGTGGTCGGCCCGACCCCGATCTGGTACGGCTGCTCGCCGTCGCGGAAGGACGGCGGGGCGTCGGCCGGGTCCGCGCCCCAGGAGCGGTCGGGCTCGGTGCCCAGGGTGAAGTCGAGCCTGCCGCCCCGGTTGACGAAGGACTCCGGCAGCCAGGCCCGGTCGCTCGCCCGGCCGTTGATCCGCAGGAACTGCACGTACGGCGCGTCCGGCGCGGCCTGCGGGGCGCTGATGGAGATGGAGCGGGCGCCGCGGTCGATCTCGGCGCGCGGGAACAGCGGGGAGGCCAGCACCAGTTCGGAGCGCGAGGGGACCTGCGGGTAGAGCCCCAGGGCGGAGAAGATGTACCAGGACGACATCTCGCCGAGGTCGTCGTTGCCGGGGATGCCCCCGGGCTGCGTGGTCCACAGCTGCCGCATCGCGGCCCGTACGGTCTCCTGCGTCTTGTACGGCTGCCCGGCGTAGGCGTACAGGTAGGGGACGTTGATGGAGGGCTCGTTGTCCAGCTCCGACTTCTCGCCGCCCGCCCCGGTGAGGGCCCAGCTGCCGTCGGCGTTGTGGAAGAAGGAGTCCAGGCGCTTCACGGCGGCGTCCCTGCCGCCCATGGCGGCGAAGAGGCCGGCCGGGTTGTGCGGGACCATCCAGGTGTACTGGGCGCTGGTGCCCTCCACGAATCCATTGCCGGTGGCCGGGGTGAAGCCGGTGACCCAGCTGCCGTCGGCCTTCCGGTTGGCGATGTAGCCACCCGTGTCATGAGCGGCGGCGTTGAAGTTGTTCTGCCACCACTGGGCGCGCTCGGCGAAGGCCTCGGCGGTCTTCCGCTCCCCCGCGGCCTCGGCGAGCTGGGAGACGGCGAAGTCGGCTCCGGACATCTCCAGCGTCTCGGCCGCGCCGCCCCAGGCGTTGGAGACGGACGGCATGTAGTGCAGGTCGAGGTACTTGTCGAGGGAGGGGCGCTGCCCGACCGACATGATCGGTTTGCCCGCGGGGCTCAGGTCCTTCGCGGTCGGTACGGTGGCCGCCTTCACCAGGGAGTCGAGCGCGCCCTCGAGGTCGAAGTACGTGCCGCCGAAGGCCCGGATGCCGGCGAGGGCGGCGGCGGACGGGTCGCCGTTCATGACGTGCGTGCCGCCCGCGTTGTGGATCCAGCGGTCCCAGACGCCGCCGTTCTGGCGGGCGAAGTTGAGCAGCGACTGCGCGATGTCGGAGCCCGCGCGGGGCTCGAGGAGGGTGAGCAGCTGCACCTGGGAGCGGTAGACGTCCCAGCCGGAGAAGGTGCCGTACTGCGCCTGGTGACCCGTGCTCACGCGGTGGGTTCTGCCGTCGCTGCCGGTGTAGCGGCGGTCCGCGTCGCTGATGACGTTGGGGTGGAGGAGGGCGTGGTAGAGCGCGGTGTAGAAGGCGGTGCGGTCGGCGTCGCTGCCGCCGCCGACCCTGATGGCGGAGAGCTGCTCGCGCCAGGTGCGGTGCGCGGCCGCCCGTACGTCGCCGAAGTCGCGGCCCGGCGGATTCTCGGCGGCCAGGTTGGCCTTCGCGCCCGCCTGACTCACGTACGAGATGCCGACCTTGACACCCACGGGTCCTGTGCCGGGGGCGAACTGCACATAGCCGCCGGAGCCTTTGCCCGCGACCGGGCGGCCGTTGGTGCCGTATCCGCCGGTGCCGCCCTCGGCGCTGGTCGTCCCGGCCCGGAGCGTGTCGTCCTGCCAGGTGCCGTGGGCGGTGAAGGGGCGGTCGAAGGTGGCGGTGAAGTGCAGGGTGTAGTAGCTGCGGCGGCCCTCGGGGTCGAGGTAGCCGCAGAAGTTCCCGCTGGTGACCGAGCCGGAGACGGTGCGGCGGTCCGGATCGATGGTGACGTCGGCGTCCGTGCTGCCGACCTCGGAGTTGGCGGTGCGGATCAGCAGGGAGGCGGGCTTGTCCTCGGGGAAGGTGAAGCGGCCGGACCCGGTGCGGGCGGTGGCGGTCAGGTCGGCGGTGACGCCGGAGGAGAGGGCGACCTTGTAGCGGCCGGGCTCGGCCGTCTCGTCGGAGTGCTTGAAGTCGGCGGCGTACACCGCGTCCTTGGTGTCCGCGGCGGGGGACGTGGTGACTGCGCCGGCGTGGGGGAAGAACGGGATGTCGCCGGCGCCGCCCGCGCACCCCGTACCGGACATGTGGGTGAGGCTGAATCCGCGGATGCGGGTGGCGTCGTAGTGGTAGCCGCCGGGGGCCGCGGTGCGGGTGGCGTCGCCGCGGGTGTTCTCGGGGCTCCAGGAGAGCATGCCGAAGGGGAGTACGGCGCCGGGAAAGGTGTTGCCGCCGTTCCGGCTGCCGATCAGCGGATCGACGTACGCGGTGGGGTCGTTGACCAGGGTCGGGGGCGAGGCCGCGGATGCCGGCGTGGCCAGCGTGGGCGCGACGAGGCCCACGGTGAGCGCCACGGCCGCCAGCGCGGCGGAGGGGCGGAGGAGCATGGCGGTCCTGCCTTGTCGGAAGGGCCGCGGTCGACGGGTCGAACAAGCCGGGAGCGACCGTACCCGATGGCGCGCGCCCGCCGTAAGACCGCGTGCGCCGTTCCAGGTACAGCTGTCCGGCTCAACACCCTTGACAAAATGGGCCACTTGGCGGCCTACTGATCCCGACCCTTCCACTGACAACGTTGTCGCGGGTCGCCGGTCGGACAAGCCACCCCCCTGCGCTCCGATACGTACGCGGTGGGGCCACACCCCCCTCCCGGAGGTGCGGCCCCGCCGGACTGCCCTGCCTGCCGCGCTTACTTGCGGATCAGCGAGCGCAGCACGTACTGCATGATGCCGCCGTTGCGGTAGTACTCCGCCTCACCCGGGGTGTCGATCCGCACCACGGCGTCGAACTCGACGCCGCTGTCGGTCGTCACCTTGACGGTCCGCGGAACGGAGCCGTCGTTCAGCGCGGTCACGCCGGAGATGGAGAACGCCTCCTCGCCGGTCAGGCCGAGCGACTGCGCCGACTGACCCTCCGGGAACTGGAGCGGCAGAACGCCCATGCCGATGAGATTCGAGCGGTGGATGCGCTCGTACGACTCGGCGATGACGGCCTTGACGCCGAGCAGGGCGGTGCCCTTGGCGGCCCAGTCGCGGGACGAGCCGGAGCCGTACTCCTTGCCCGCGAGGACGACCAGCGGGATGCCCTGCTCGATGTAGTTGCGCGAGGCGTCGTAGATGAAGGAGACCGGGCCGCCGTCCTGCGTGAAGTCACGCGTGAAGCCGCCCTCGGTGCCCGGCGCGATCTGGTTGCGCAGCCGGATGTTGGCGAAGGTGCCGCGGATCATGACCTCGTGGTTGCCGCGCCGGGAACCGTACGAGTTGAAGTCGCGGCGCTCGACGCCGTGCTCGGTGAGGTACGTGCCGGCCGGGGTGTCGGCCTTGATCGCACCGGCCGGGGAGATGTGGTCGGTGGTCACCGAGTCGCCGAGCTTGGCGAGGACCCGGGCGCCCGCGATGTCCTCCACCGGGGCCGGGTCCATCGTCATGCCCTCGAAGTACGGGGGCTTGCGGACGTAGGTGGACTCGGCGTCCCACTCGAAGGTGTTGCCGGTCGGGATCGGCAGCGACTGCCACTGCGCGTCGCCCGCGAAGACGTCGGCGTAGCTGGTGCCGAACATCTCCTGGCCGATCGCGGAGGCGACGACCTGCTCGACCTCCTGCTCGGAGGGCCAGATGTCCTTGAGGAAGACCGGGTGGCCCTCGGTGTCGGTGCCGAGCGCCTCGGTGGTGATGTCGGTCTTCATCGAGCCGGCGATGGCGTACGCGACGACCAGCGGCGGGGACGCCAGGTAGTTCATCTTGACGTCCGGGTTGATCCGGCCCTCGAAGTTGCGGTTGCCGGAGAGCACGGAGACGACGGCGAGGTCGTTGTCGTTGACGGCCTTGGACACCTCGTCCGGCAGCGGTCCCGAGTTGCCGATGCAGGTGGTGCAGCCGTAGCCGACGAGGTTGAAGCCCAGCTTGTCGAGGTACGGGGTGAGGCCGGCCCGGTCGTAGTAGTCCATGACGACCTTGGAGCCGGGGGCCAGGGTGGTCTTGACCCACGGCTTGCGGGTGAGGCCCTTCTCCACCGCCTTCTTGGCCAGCAGCGCGGCGGCGACCATGACGTACGGGTTTGAGGTGTTGGTGCAGGAGGTGATCGCGGCGACGGCGACGGCGCCGTGGTCGATCTCGTACTCGGTGCCGTCGGGGGCGGTCACCTTGACCTTCTTGGCCGGGGCGCCATTGCTCACCGCGGGCGCGTCGGAGGCCGGGAAGGACTCCTTGCTCGCCTCGTCGGGGTCCTCGGCGTCGGCGACGTAGTTGCGGACGTCCTCGAGGAACTGATGCTTGGCGTCGGCGAGGACGATGCGGTCCTGCGGGCGCTTCGGACCGGCGATCGACGGGACGACCGTGGAGAGGTCCAGCTCAAGCTTCTCGGAGAAGTCGGGCTCGGCGGCCGGGTCCAGCCACAGGCCCTGCTCCTTGGCGTACGCCTCGACGAGCGCGAGCTGCTGCTCGGAGCGGCCGGTGAGCTTGAGGTAGTTGATGGTCTCGCCGTCGATCGGGAAGATCGCGGCGGTGGAGCCGAACTCCGGCGACATGTTGCCGATGGTGGCGCGGTTGGCCAGCGGCACGGACCCGACGCCCTCGCCGTAGAACTCGACGAACTTGCCGACGACGCCGTGCTTGCGCAGGATCTCGGTGATCGTGAGGACCAGGTCGGTGGCGGTGGTGCCGGTGGGCAGCTGGCCGGTCAGCTTGAAGCCGACGACGCGCGGGATGAGCATCGAGACCGGCTGGCCGAGCATCGCGGCCTCGGCCTCGATACCGCCGACGCCCCAGCCGAGGACGCCGAGGCCGTTGACCATGGTGGTGTGCGAGTCGGTGCCGACGAGGGTGTCGGGGTACGCCTGGCCGTTCCGGACCATGACCGTACGGGCCAGGTGCTCGATGTTGACCTGGTGGACGATGCCGGTGCCGGGCGGGACGACCTTGAACTCGTCGAAGGCGGTCTGGCCCCAGCGCAGGAACTGGTAGCGCTCCTTGTTACGGCCGTACTCCAGCTCCACGTTCTGGAGGAAGGCGTCCGGGGTGCCGAAGCGGTCGGCGATGACGGAGTGGTCGATGACCAGCTCGGCCGGGGCCAGCGGGTTGATCTTCGCCGGGTCGCCGCCGAGCTCCTTGACGGCCTCGCGCATGGTGGCGAGGTCCACGACGCAGGGCACGCCGGTGAAGTCCTGCATGATCACGCGGGCCGGCGTGAACTGGATCTCCTGGCTGGGCTGGGCGCTCGCGTCCCAGTTGCCCAGCGCCCGGATGTGGTCGGCGGTGATGTTCGCGCCGTCCTCGGTGCGGAGCAGGTTCTCCAGCAGCACCTTCAGGCTGTACGGCAGGCGGGCGGAGCCCTCGACCTTGTCCAGCCGGAAGATCTCGTACGACTCGTCGCCCACGCGCAGCGTGGCGCGGGCGTCGAAGCTGTTCGCCGACACGACAGTCTCCTTCATCAATGTGCGCGTTACTCACGCGATCCTGCCGCCACGGCTTGTGGCCGGTTCGCTAAGGTAAGACTTAGTTAGGTAACCCTTACCGGCGGCGGCAGCGGTGCGCCTCTCGGGCAGATATCTCGATGTCGAGATAACTCTAGTACATCACCGCTGCTCGGTCATGTCCCGCCCGCGCCCGTTCCGTGTTCGGCGCGACGGGGCAAAGGGAGGTGTGTCGGGCAGACTGACGTCATTCGCCTCGCCAAATGTTGTTGAAGGCCGCCTCGTCGAGCGCTCGCCGTTGCCGTTCGGCCTCCAGTTCCCTCAGTGCGTCATGGACGGCGGCGAGCACGGTCGCCACCGCGTCGTCGGCCACGGCCGGGGGGTCTCCAGCCCGCTTGTCGCGGAGTCCGACGGCCGCCGCAAGCGTGGCGAGGATGGGCTCATCCGATGTCCAGCGGTCCACCGCCAGACGGCGAGCAGGAGTATCGGCCAGCACCATCCGGCTGGTCCCGAAGAGCATCCAGCGGCGGCGGCGTTGCCGGGTGAGCTGCCCTTCCGCCTCAAGGGCGGCCACATAAGCCGCGGACAGGCCGCGGCCTCGGCGCCACAGCCAGTCGTTGACCGACTCGTACGGCGCTTGCCGGAGAAGCGACGACGCGGCCTCATCCAGCAGGCGATCGTCCAGTGCACGCCGGTCGCCCGGCACGATGTGATCGCCGTCCAGTCTGACGGCCTGTGCATTCAGAAGGTCGATCACCTCGGCTCCCGCCAAGGCGAGTGACAGATCGCCTCGCTCCGGAGGGCGACTGGAAGCCATGTCCATGGCGACGATCAACAGGTCTCGTGGTGTGGTCATGATGGTGTTGACTCTCGCTCCGCTGTCCGGTTCCGACCCATCTCGGCGACCGCCCGGTCCGAGTTGAGCTGGGACGCTGCCGGCACCGGTTGAGAAACGTACGACGCTCTCTTGAGAAACCCCAGCACATCGGGATGAGAGTCAGCACATGGGCCCGGGCGGAGCCGGTGGCTGCCGCCGCACGTCCCCGCGACTGGCAAGGTCCACGGCGAAGCTGCCCGACCTGGGCGCTCACCACCGGACGCCCCAACCAGCGCGGTCACCGCCGCACAGCCCAACCGGCACGGTCACCACCGGACAACCCGACCGGCGCCCGAGCGGCCAGGTCACCGCGGAGTGGCCCGACCGGCGAGGTCACCGGCGTGGAGAACCAGCAGCGCCAGGTCGTCGTCCGGCGGCGTCTCGCCGAATTCGTGCACCGCGCGCCTGATCCGCTCCGCGACCCCCGCCGCTCCCAGCCCCACACAGCCGGCCAGCGCCGCCGCCAGCCCGCCGCCGTCGTCGAACTGCCGCTGCCCCGAGCGGCGCTCGGTCACCCCGTCGGTCACGGACAGCAGGGTGTCGCCGGGCCGCAGGTGGAAGGTCTGGGACTCGTACGCCGTGTCCTCCTGCACTCCCAGCAGCAGCTGGGGCGTCGCCGCGGGCCGCACCTCGCCGTCGGGCCGCAGCAGCAGCGGCAGCGGATGACCGGCGCTGGCGAGGGTGCACCGCATACCGGGACCGTCGTCCGCCGCCACCAGCTCCCCGTACACCAGCGAGAGAAAGCGCACCTGGGGGGCCTCCCACGGCACGGAGCCCGCGTCAGCGGTCGCCGGCGGCGCGGCGGCCTCCGCCGCCTGCGTGGCGTCGTCCATGAGCATGCGGTTGAGCCGGTCGAGCACTCCTCCGACGCTGTATCCCTCGTGCGCCAGCAGCTTCAGCCAGGGCCGGACGAGACCGGTCACGACGGCCGCCTCCGACCCGTTCCCGCACACGTCCCCCAGGGCGAAGCACCACCGGCCCTCGCCGGCCTGGAAGATGTCGTAGAAGTCGCCGCCCGCCCACGCGCCCTCGCCGGCCGGCTCGTACACCACGTGGGTGGTCACGCCCGGGATGGGGGCGATTCCACGGGGCCGCAGTCCCTTCTGCAGGACCAGGCTCGTCGTGGCCTCGCGGGTGTACTGGCGCGCCGAGAGGATCGCCAGCGCGACGCGGCGCGCGAAGTCCTCGATCAGCGCGCCCACTTCGTCGGGGATGCGCGCCGGGCCTTCCCGGCCGAGCAGCAGGGTGCCGACGCTGCGGGCGCCCGCGAAGAGCCGGCAGGCGAGCGCAGAGCCGCCGTCCTCCTCCCACGGCTGCAGACCGTACGCGCTCCCAGGCGTCTCCGGCTCGGTCGCCGGCCACGGCCAGGGCACCGGCCAGCCGCGCACCGCTTCCCCGAGCACCGGAGGATTCTTCTCCAACGCCGCCCTGAACGCTTCGATACGACTCTCGTGCGCATGCCAGACCCGGGCGAGCCGCGGCGCGGAGCCCGGTGCGCGCCCGGCCTCGTCGTCCAGCCAGACCGCGCACCAGTCGGCCAGCCGCGGCACGAGCAACTGCCCGGCCAGCGCCGCCACCATGTCCTCGTCGAACTGGCCCGCCAGCAGGTCGGACGCCTCCGCGAGGAAGGACAGGGCGCCACGAGTGTCCCAGTCGGAGCCCTGCTCCCAGTCCGGGCGCCGCCCCCAGTCGCCGGCCTGCCGCCCCCAGTCGCCGCCCTGCGCCCGGGCCGTGACCGGCCGCCGGTTACCGGGGTCCGCGGCCGACAGCGCCATCGCCCCGCCGAACACCGCGTCCCAGTCGGGCCGTCGACCGTCCGCGTCGTCGGACTCCCTGTCCGTCAGCCGGAACCACACGGTCTTCAGACCTCTCCGGTAGCTCACTCCCCAGGACTCGGCGAGCGCGCCCACCAGCTGGAGCCCCCGGCCGTACTCCCCTACCGGAGACGGTTGGCTCCCCACCGGCCGTGCCGCGTGGCGGTCGGAGACCTCCACCACCAGCCCGGCCGCCCCACCGTCTTCCTCCCCTGCCGCCACCAGGCGGCAGACCAGCTCCACGTCCGTGCCCGCGTGCACCACCGCATTAGTGACCATCTCGCTGACGAGCAGTGCCGCGTCCTCCGCCAGCCGGTCGGTGATGACCCCGGAGGAGGGCAGCCGGAGCTCCGCCCAGTCGGCGAGCGCGACGCGTACGAAACGGCGGGCGGTGGCGGGCGCCAGAGGGTTCCCGGGCAGGTTGGTGCGGACCATCGGCCGCGTCCCACGGACGACGGCGGCCCCGGAACAGGTTTCGCGCAGTTTCGGAATCGACCCCACAGTGCGGCTCCTGACCATTTCGAGCAAACGCGCCGCTGACTACTCCGACAGAGTGACAGACTGAGCCTGCCCATGAGCACCAAGTCACCGAAGTGGGCTGCGATGAGCTCTGTAATTGGTACATCCCATGACATTTCTGGTACGGCAGCCGCGACACCGCCGCCCGGTGGGGGGTGGATTCGCGCCGACGCGCTGCGCCCGCTCCTGGCGGCGATGACCGCCTTACGGGACGGCGACTTCCGTGTCCGGCTGCCGGGCTCGTACGAGACCCCGTCCCCCGCCGACGCGGTGCCCCAGGGCGTCGCGGCCGACCTCGCCGCCGTCTTCAACCAGATCGCCGACCGCAACAAGCACTTCGTGGACGAACTGGTACGGGTGCGCCGGGAGATCGTGCGCCACGGAAGGCTCGACGAGCGGCTCTCGGCGAGCCCCGGCCAGGGCACGTGGACGGCGAGCGTGGGAGCCGCCAACTCCCTTGTCGACGCCCTCGTCGCCCCGGCCGCGAACGCCACCCGTGTCCTGGACGCGGTGGCCGGCGGCGATCTCACCCAGCGGGTGGATCTGCACGACGGCAACCGGCCGCTCCGCGGCGACCTGCGCCGCCTGGGCCGGGCGGTCAACACCATGGTCGACCAGCTGTCGCTGTTCACCGGCGAGGTGACGCGGGTGGCCCGCGAGGTCGGCACGGAGGGGCGGCTCGGCGGCCGGGCCAAGGTGCAGGGACTCTCGGGCAGTTGGCGGGACGTGACGGAGGCCGTCAACACCATGGCCGCCCGGCTCACGGCCCAGGTGCGGGACATCGCGGTGGTGACGACGGCGGTGGCCCGCGGCGACCTGACCCGTTCGGTCACCGTCGAGGCCACCGGCGAGCTGCTGGAGCTGAAGCTCACCGTCAACACGATGGTGGACCAGCTCTCCGCCTTCGCCGACGAAGTCACCCGCGTCGCACGCGAAGTCGGCACCGAGGGCAACCTCGGCGGCCAGGCCCAGGTCCGCGGCGTCTCCGGCGTCTGGAAGGACCTCACCGACAACGTCAACTTCATGGCGTCCAACCTGACCTACCAGGTCCGCAACATCGCCCAGGTCACCACGGCCGTCGCCAACGGCGACCTCTCCCAGAAGATCACCGTGAACGCTCAGGGCGAGATCCTGCAGCTGAAGTCGACGATCAACACCATGGTGGATCAGCTGTCCGCGTTCGCCGACGAGGTCAACCGCGTGGCCTGGGAGGTGGGCACGGACGGCAGGCTCGGCGGCCGGGCGCAGGTCCGCGGCGTCTCCGGCGTCTGGAAGGACCTCACCGACAACGTCAACTTCATGGCCGACAACCTCACCACCCAGGTCCGCAACATCGCCCAGGTGGCCACGGCGGTCGCCCAGGGCGACTTGGGCAAGACCATCACCGTCGAGGCCAAGGGAGAGATCCTGGAACTGAAGTCGACGATCAACACCATGGTCAGCCAGCTCTCCGCCTTCGCCGACGAAGTCACCCGCGTCGCCCGCGAAGTCGGCACCGAAGGCAACCTCGGCGGCCAGGCCCAGGTCCGCGGCGTCTCCGGCGTCTGGAAGGACCTCACCGACAACGTCAACTTCATGGCGTCCAACCTGACGTCTCAGGTCCGCAACATCGCCCAGGTCACCACGGCCGTCGCCAACGGCGACCTGTCCAAGAAGATCACCGTGGACGCGCGCGGCGAGATCCTCGAGCTGAAGGACACCGTCAACACGATGGTGGAACAGCTGCGGGCCTTCGCCGACGAAGTCACCCGCGTCGCACGCGAAGTCGGTACGGAAGGACGGCTCGGCGGACGGGCCCAGGTGCTGGGAGTGTCGGGCGTCTGGAAGGACCTCACCGACAACGTCAACTTCATGGCCGACAACCTCACCTCCCAGGTCCGCAACATCGCCCAGGTGGCGACGGCCGTGGCCCAGGGCGACCTGTCGAAGAAGATCGACGTGGACGCGCGCGGTGAGATCCTGGAGCTCAAGACCACCATCAACACCATGGTGGACACGCTCTCCTCCTTCTCCAGCGAGGTCACCCGGGTCGCCCGCGAAGTCGGCAGCGAGGGCCAACTCGGCGGCCAGGCCCGGGTCGAGGGCGTCTTCGGCACCTGGAAGCGCCTGACGACGAACGTCAACGAGCTGGCCCTCAACCTCACCACCCAGGTCCGGGCCATCGCCGAGGTCGCCTCCGCCGTGGCCCAGGGCGACATGTCCCGCTCCATCACCGTGGAGACCCGGGGCGAGGTCTCCGAGCTGAAGAACAACATCAACCTGATGGTCTCCAACCTCCGCGAGACCACCCGCGCGAAGGACTGGCTGGAGTCCAACCTCGCCCGCCTCGCCGGACTGATGCAGGGCCACCGGGACCTGATGGAGGTCGCCGACCTGATCCTGCGTGAGCTGACCCCTCTGGTGAACGCCCAGTACGGCGCGTTCTTCCTGGCCACGACCGACGGCGACGGCGGGCCGCCGAGCGCCGACGGCATGCTCACCTCGCAGCGCGGTCTCGCCTTCATCGCGGGCTACGGCTCAGCGCAGGGCGCGACGGTCGACACTCCCGGTATGCCGGGCCACGGCCTCGTACAGCAGGCGGCGCTGGAGAAGAAGCGCATCCTCATGGAGGAGGCCCCGCCCGACTACATCAAGATCAATTCAGGGTTGGGGGAGGCCGCCCCGACGAGCGTGGTCATCATCCCGATCCTCTTCGAGGACAAGCTGCTCGGCGTGATCGAGCTGGCCTCGTTCTCCCGCTTCTCGGATGTGCACCTGGCCTTCTTCGACCAGTTCGTCAACACCATCGGCGTCGCGATGAACACCATCATCGCCAACTCCCGGACCGAGTCGCTGCTCAGCGAGTCCCAGCGGCTGGCGATGCAGCTCCAGGAGCGCTCGGACGAACTCCAGCGCCAGCAGGCCAAGTTGCAGCGCTCCAACGCGGAGCTGGAGGAGAAGGCGGCGCTGCTGGCCACCTCCTCGCAGTACAAGTCGGAGTTCCTGGCGAACATGTCGCACGAACTGCGCACCCCGCTGAACTCCCTGCTCATTCTGGCCCGGCTGCTGTCCGACAACCCCGACGGCCATCTGTCCGAGCAGGAGGTGCAGTTCGCCACCACCATCCACCGCTCGGGCTCCGACCTGCTCCAGCTGATCAACGACATCCTCGACCTGTCGAAGATCGAGGCCGGCCGGATGGACGTACGCGCCAAGAAGCTGCCGCTGATCAAGCTCCTCGACTACGTCCACGCCACCTTCCGCCCCATCACCCTCGACCGCGGTCTGGCCTTCGAGGTGGCGGTCGGCGAGGACGTACCGCGGGAGATGCACTCCGACGAGCAGCGGATCCAGCAGATTCTGCGCAATCTGCTGTCCAACGCCATCAAGTTCACCTCGGCGGGCCGGGTCGAGCTGAGAGTGGAGCGGGTCAAGGACCCGCAGGGCCATCACTTCGAGGGCGTCGAGGACCTGATCGCCTTCTCCGTCAAGGACACCGGCATCGGAATAGCTCCCGACAAGCTGCCGGTGATCTTCGAGGCGTTCCAGCAGGCGGACGGCACGACCAACCGGAAGTACGGCGGGACGGGCCTGGGCCTGTCGATCAGCAGGGAGATCGCCGGACTCCTCGGCGGGAGGATCACCGCCGAGAGCGAGCCGGGCAAGGGCAGCACCTTCACCTTCACCGTCCCGGCGATCTACCCAGATATCGCCGCCGTGGAACCGGAGGCAGAGGCGGAGCCCGAAAGGGAGGCCGGGCCGGCGCACCAGCCGACCCCGGCGGATGTGGCCGCCTTCCCGGACCAGAGCGACCACTGGCCCACCCCGACCCGGCTGGAGCAGTGGAAGTCCGGCCGAGCGGGACACGTACTGCCCGGCAGCCGCGTCCTGATCGTGGACGACGACATCCGCAATGTCTTCGCGCTCACCCATGTGCTGGGCCGCGTGGGAATGTCGGTGCTGTACGCCGAGAACGGCCGCGAGGGCATCGAATCGCTCGAGCGGCACCCCGACGTCTCCATGGTCCTGATGGACATCATGATGCCCGAGATGGACGGATACCAGACCATGGAGGCGATCCGCCGCACCCCGCGCTACGCCGACCTCCCCATCATCGCCCTCACCGCGAAGGCGATGCCGGGCGACCGCGAGAAGTCCATCGCCTGCGGCGCCAACGCGTATGTGCCCAAGCCGGTCGACGTCGACCGGCTGATCGGGCTCATCTGCGACCTGCTCGACCCCGACCGTGACGACGAATCCCCGAAGGCCACACCATGAACAGCGGCTTCGCCGCCGACCGCGCCGGCATCCTGATCGTCGACGATATGGAGGACAACCTGGTCGCCCTGGAAGCCGTGCTGGGTTCCCTGGGCGAACCTCTCGTACGGGCCCACTCCGGGGAGGACGCGATGAAGGCGCTGCTGCGCCAGGAGTTCGCGGTCGTGCTCCTCGACGTCCTGATGCCGGGCATGGACGGCTTCGAGACCGCAGCGAACATCAAGCGGCTCGACCAGACCAAGGACGTGCCGATCATCTTTCTGACCGGCACGGACACCGACCGGGGATACGCCTTCCGCGGCTATGCCACGGGCGCGGCGGACTTCCTCACCAAACCGTTCGACCCGTGGGTGCTGCGGGCCAAGGTCAGCGTCTTCCTCGAACTGCACCGCAAGAACCGCCAGTTGCAGCAGCTGCTGACCCGCGACCAGAAACGGCTGGACGAGCTGGGCGCGCGGCTGGAGGCGATCGAGACCCAACTGGCCGGGGCCGACGCGCCCGAGTCCGCCCGGCTGCGGGACAGCGCGGCCGAGGTGGGCCACTCTCTGCGGGAACTGCGGAGCGGACGGGGACAGTGACCCCGCCCGTACGGGACGTGCACTGCCGCATCCGGCCCCCTTCCGTTTGCGCTGCCGGTCCCCGGCGGGTTCGTTCGTGGTGAGAGGGAGAACCGGAGAAGGGACACGGCCATGTTCGGGAACACCAAGGCGTTCAGCGGCTTCGCGGTGAACGACATGCGGAAGGCGAAGGAGTTCTACGGCGAGACGCTGGGCCTGCGGACGTCCGAGGAGTACGGCCTGATGACGCTGCACATCGCCGACGGCACGGAGATCCTGGTCTACCCCAAGGAGGACCACACCCCGGCCTCGTTCACCATCCTCAACTTCCCCGTGGACGACATCGACCAGGCCGTCGACGAGCTGGGCCGGCGCGGAGTGACCTTCGAGCGGTACGAGGGCTTCGAGCAGGACGAAAAGGGGGTCTTCCGCCAGGAGGGCCCGTACATCGCGTGGTTCAGGGACCCGGCGGGCAACGTCCTGTCGGTGCTCCAGGAGCGATGACGACACCAATCCGGACCTGATCGCAACAGGCGCCAATCTCATATCTGAGATAACATCCGCCTCATGGGAGACGACTACCTCGTACGCATCGGCAAGCTCATCCGCGACGCCCGCCAGCACAGGGGCTGGACACAGACGCAGCTCGCCGAGGCGCTCGGCACCAGCCAGAGCGCCGTCAACCGTATCGAGCGCGGCAATCAGAACATCAGCCTTGAGATGATCGCCCGCATCGGTGAAGCGCTCGACAGCGAGATCGTCTCCCTCGGCTACGCGGGCCCCATGCACCTGCGCGTGGTCGGCGGGCGCCGGCTGTCCGGCCGTATCGACGTGAAGACCAGCAAGAACGCGTGCGTGGCGCTGCTGTGCGCGGCGCTGCTCAACTCGGGGCGCACCACGCTCAGGCGGGTCGCGCGGATCGAGGAGGTCTACCGGATCCTCGAGGTACTGGGCAGCATCGGCGTACGGACCCGGTGGCTCAACGACGCCGGTGACCTGGAGATCGTCCCTCCTGCCCGGCTCGACCTGGACGCGATGAACACGGACGCGGCGCGCCGGACCCGCAGCGTCATCATGTTCCTCGGCCCGCTGCTGCACCGGATGGACCACTTCCGGATTCCCTACGCGGGCGGCTGCGACCTCGGGACGCGCACCGTACAGCCCCATATGACGGCGCTCCGGCACTTCGGCCTGGAAGTCACGGCCACCGAGGGCACGTACCACGCGCAGGTCGACCGCTCCGTCTCGCCCGGCCGCCCGATCGTGCTGACCGAGCGCGGCGACACGGTGACCGAGAACGCACTGCTGGCCGCCGCCCGGCACGACGGCGTCACGGTCATCCGCAACGCCAGCTCCAACTACATGGTCCAGGACCTGTGCTTCTTCCTGGAGCAGCTGGGCGTCAGCGTCGAGGGCGTCGGCACGACGACGCTGACCGTGCACGGCGTAGCGCAGATCGACCGCGATGTGGACTACGCGCCCTCCGAGGACCCGGTGGAGGCCATGAGCCTGCTCGCCGCCGCCGTCGTCACGGAGTCGGAGCTGACGATCCGGCGGGTGCCGGTGGAGTTCATGGAGATCGAGCTGGCGGTCCTGGAGGAGATGGGCCTCGACACCGAGCGCAGCCCCGAGTACCCGGCGAACAACGGCCGTACGCGACTGATCGACCTGACCGTACGGCCGTCCAAGCTGCGCGGACCGATCGACAAGATCCACCCGATGCCGTTCCCCGGGCTCAACATCGACAATGTGCCGTTCTTCGCGGCCATCGCCGCCACGGCCCAGGGCTCGACGCTGATCCACGACTGGGTCTACGACAACCGCGCGATCTACCTGACCGATCTCAACCGGCTGGGCGCGGACGTCAAACTCCTCGACCCGCACCGGCTGCTGGTCGAGGGCCCTACGCGCTGGCGCGCCGCCGAGATGATGTGCCCGCCCGCGCTGCGTCCCGCGGTGGTCGTGCTGCTGGCGATGATGGCCGCGGAGGGCACGTCCGTGCTGCGCAACGTGTATGTGATCAACCGGGGTTACGAGGACCTGGCGGAGCGCCTGAACTCGGTCGGCGCGCAGATCGAGATCTTCCGGGACATCTGAACGCCTCCGTTCTCCTTGCCGTAGCGGACGCATGTGCCTGCCGCAGATGAACTCCCAGCGTGCTCCGCCCTGTTGCTGTCCCGTGTCATTGCACCGCAGCGGGGACGAGTCGTCGCCGTGAGTGCGATGCTGTGGCTGTTAGAGTCCCTGTCCGGCTAAGGGGGGCGCTCGTGGCCAAGGTCAACATCAGTCTCGATGCCGAACTGGTGGTGGAAGTGATGGTCCTGGCCGGGGTCGGCTCGCCCCAGGACGCCGTCGAAGCGGTCATGCGTGACTACATCGCCCGGGGGCACCGCACCGAGGCACACACCGAGCTCAAAGACCAGAGCCTGCGCGAGGTCGAGGTCAAACCGCAGGAGCCTCAAGGCTGATGAACGCATCGGCGCCCGCGGGCCGCCTGGTCACGTACTGACCGTGTGCGTGCCGACGCGCCGTGAAGCCGGGTCAGGCTGCGTCGGTTCGCGCCGCAGTGACCGCCACCGCGGTGTACCGCATCGTGAAGCTGCCCCCCATCGCGTCGATCGCTGCCCCGATGCCCGCCAGCAGCTCTTCCAGCTTGGCCGGCGGCAACTGGCCGGCATCGCCACCGGTAGGCAGCTGGTCCAGCCACTCCTCCCGGGTGTAGGCCCGCTCCCAGTCGAACCGCCACTGCTCCGGGTCGCCGAACGCGCCCACCTGTCGTATCCCGTCGGCCGCCCTGGTGAACAGCACCGAGTACCCGTCGAGGGCAGGCATCGCCCAGGGATTGCGCGGCACGTCGGGCATGACCCGGCGGTAGACCCCGGAGAAGGCGTCCGACACCTCGGGCGAAGGCTGGAACACATTCCAGAACACGGCCAGCCGGCCACCGGGCCGTAACACCTGCGCAGCCTTGGCCGCGCCGGCAACCGGGTCAATCCAGTGCCAGGTCTGCCCGGCCAGGACCGCATCGAATGCCCGGTCGGCGGGGTCCCAGGCTTCGAAGGCCGCCACCTCGACCTCAAGCCCGCTTCGGCGCGCGAACTCGGCCATCCGCGCGTCGACGTCGACGCCCAGCACCCTGCAGCCGGCCGCTTGGAACTGCCGGGCTGCTATGCCGGTACCGCAGCCGACGTCGAGAACGTCGGGCCCGGGGCCGGCGGCGACGATCGCGTCCACCATCGCGTCGGGGTAGCGGGGCCGGGCTCGGTCGTAGCGTTCGGGGTCCGAGCCGAACGACTCCGCCATCTGTCGGGCTTGATGAGGCTCGGGTTCGGAATGAAGCGCTCGCTCCGGCGGTATAGTGGGCATGCGCCCACTATGGTGGGCATGTGCCCACTCGTCAACGGGCGGGCCGGCCGGGGAAGGAGGGATGCGCGGTATGCCGACAGGGGTGGCCATGCGCGACGCGCGCGAGCAGCTGTTCGACGCCGCCGAGCGCCTTCTGCTCCGGGACGGGCCGAGTGCGCTGACCAGCCGGGCGGTCACCACGGAGGCGGGCTGCGCCAAGGGGGTCCTGCACCGGCACTTCGCCGACTTCGACGCCTTCCTCGCCGAACTCGTACTGGACCGCATCGGCCGGATCGGCCACCAGACCGCCGCCCTGCGCGAGTCCGCCGGGACGGGCACCGTCGCCGGCAACCTCACCGGCGCGCTGATGGCCCTGTTCGGGTCGGTCGCGGTGGCGATCGTCGGCCTCGTCATCTCCCGGGATGAGCTGCGCGCTCGGCTGCGCCAGGCCGGGTCGGCCGGCGTCCCCGTCCTGACGGAAGCAACGGCCATGATCGCCTCCTACCTGACCGCAGAGCGCGAACTGGGCCGCATCGCGGCGGACGCCGACGTCGACACGCTCGCTCCCACGCTGATCGGGGCCGTGCACCTGCTGTTCGCCGACCGGGAAGGCACCCCGCCGGAGGCTGGAGCCGTCGGCAAGGTCGTGACCACGGTCATCGCAGGCGTTGTGCAAGAACCGCTGCTGTGAACCGCCCAGCAGCAAGCCGCACCCCAGCAGGGGAAGTACGGCTGAACCGACCCAGCTCGCGGCGGAGCCGCTGATCTACGCCACCTTCGCGTCGGTGCGGCCCTGCGGCGGGCGCATCGGCGTGGGCCTGCGCCCGGTGATCTTCTCGATGGCCCGCTGGGGACGGGCGAGTTCCTCGCGTATCCGGTCGTGCGTCACCTCCGTCAGGCGCGGATGCGACCAGGTGTGGTTGGCCACGTCGTGGCCTTCGGCCGAGATCCGGCGGACGGTGTCGGGGTACCGCTCGATGTGCCGTTTCCTCGCGGCCGAGCAGCGTCCGGACGTCGCGCTGCTCGACATCCGGATGCCGAAGATGAACGGCATCGAGGCCGCCTGCGCCTACGAGTTGCGTCTGGTGGTCCCCGGCGGTGCCGACTGACCGCCCGCGAAGTCCGGTTTTCAGTCCTGGTGGACGATCGTCTCGAGCTCACGCGCCAGACGCTCGACGGCGCGCTCCGGTGTCTCCCGCTGCGCCATCGCGTCGTGCACGACCGCCTGGATGGCCAGGTTCACCTGCTCGTACCGTGGGCTCTTCGGGCGTGGTCTGGCCGCGAGCACGCTCTCCCGGAGGGTGGGCAGATACGGGAACTGGCGCACGAGCGCGGGATCGCCGTACAGATCGGCCCACACAGGTGGCAGCGCTCCCTCGGTCAGCACGCGGCGCTGGACCTTCTCGCTCGTCAGATAGCTCAGCAGATCCGCGGCCGACTCCTTGTGCCGCGAGTTCGCGTTGATCGCGAGATTCGAGCCTCCGAGGATGCCCGCGGCGGGCCCGTCCGGCCCGGGCAGCGGGACCACGCCGAACTTCCCCGCCACCTTCGAGTCCCCGCGGCTCGCCAGCCCGTGGACGTACGGCCAGTTGCGCAGGAAGAGCAACCGCCCATCCTGGAAGGACTTCCGGGACTCCTCCTCCTTGTACGTGAGCGCCTTCTCCGGGATCCATCCGTCCCGCACACCCCCGGCCAGGAAGGCCACGCCCTTCCGCGCGGCCGCGGAGTCCACGGTGACCCGGGCACCCTCGTCGGCGAGGACCGAGCCGCCGGCCGACTGCACGGCCTCGGCGGCGTTCACCGTCAGCCCCTCGTACGGAAGGAACTGCCCCGCGTAACCGTCGAGGCCGTACTTCGGCGCGACCGTCTTGGCCAGTCCCTCCAGCTCCGCCCAGGTGCGCGGTGGCTTCTCGCCCTCCCGGTCCAGGATGTCCTTGCGGTAGTACAGCAGGCCCGCGTTCGTCACATAGGGCAGCGCGTGCAGCCGCCCGCCGAAGGTGGCGGTGTCCACCACCGGCGGCAGGAAGCGCTTCGTCGGGAAGCGGTCGGCGTTCAGCGGGGAGAGCCAGCCCGCGGCGGCGAATTCGGATGTCCAGGCCACATCGATGTTGAGGACGTCATAGCGGTCGCTGCCGGACCGCAGGCTCGTGGACATCTGTGCGCGGACCTCGTCCGCGGCCTCCGGCAGCTCGACCAGCGTCACCTTCTCGGCCGGCCGCGCCCGGTTCCAGTCGTCGAGGACACTGCGCAGATAGCCGGTGATGTCCCCGCCCGTCACCAGAGTCAGCTGACCGCGGCCATCGGAGTCATGCGTTTCTCCCCCGGTCGAGGAACACGCGACCGACGACCCCGCGAAGATCAGCGCAGCTGCCAGGAGCCCCCGGCCGGCGGCACACGTCCACCGCATAGGTCCCTCGGTCCCTCCTGGCGCAGCGGTGCCGGTGATTCGCCCGGCGTGAGCACCTGTATACCCGTTATGCATGCGGGATACTGGATGTCGCGGATGTCCACGGGCGGTCCGGCGCACAGCCCGAAACACCCACCGCACGAGAACGTATGTCGGGAAGGAGGCGGCACTGTGCGTCTGCCCCTCCTGGCGCTTCTCTCGAAGGGCCCCGCCCATGGATACGAGCTCAAGCAGACCCTTGAGAGCCTCCTCGGTGCAGCGTACCCCCAGCCGAACATCGGACAGATCTACGTCACCCTCGGTAGGCTGGAGAAAACCGGGCTGATCGAGGGACAGGACGTCGCCCAGTCGGCCCGGCCGAACAAGCGCATCTACCAGCTGACCCCTGCGGGGCGTGAAGCGGTGGCCGCATGGTTCGAGGAGCCGAGCGACGAACCGCGGGTACGGGACGAGTTCTTCATGAAACTCGCCCTCACACCGGACTCGGGTGATCAGATCGCTCTGATCAACAAGCAGCGCCGACACTATCTCAACACCATGCGTGACTTGTCGAAGCTGGCCGCGACCGAGGACCGGGACAACCAGGTCGCGCAGCTGCTGATCGAGGGCGCGATGCTCCACCTGCAGGCGGACCTCGACTGGCTGGAGCGTTGTCAGGAGGAGCTGGAATGAGCCGTGAGGCCCCTCCCGCCGCAGCCGGCGGAACCACGGCTGCCGATACCGGACCCATCGTGCGGGCAGAGGGCCTGGTCAAGACCCACCAGGCCGACGGCAGCCCCGTCAAGGCCGTACGCGGTGTCGACCTGAACGTCGAGCGCGGTGAGTTCCTCGCCATCACCGGACCATCGGGGGCCGGCAAGTCCACCCTGCTCCACCTGCTCGGGGGGCTCGACCGGCCGGACAGCGGCCGGATCTGGCTCGGGGGTCATGAGGTCGACTCCTACAGCGAGGCCCGCTGGGCCGTGCTGCGGCGGCGCAGCATCGGCATCGTCTTCCAGTTCTTCAACCTGATCTCGACCCTGACCGTGGCCGACAATGTCGAGCTGCCCGCGTTGCTCACCGGGACCTCCCCCCGGCAGGCCCGGGAGGGCCGTGCCGAGCTCCTCGCCGACCTCGGCCTGGAGGGCAAGGAACACAGCATGCCGGGCGAGCTCTCCGGTGGTGAGCAGCAGCGGGTGGCGCTCGCCCGCGCACTGGTCAACCACCCCGCCCTGCTGCTCGCGGACGAACCCGCGGGAAGCCTCGACAGCAAGGGCACCCGGGAAGTGCTGCGGCTGCTCTCCCGCTTCCACCAGCGCGGCCAGACCATCGTGCTGGTGACCCATGACGCCCGGATGGCCAGCGCCGCGGACCGGGTGATCAACCTGTTCGACGGCCGGATCGTGGACGAGGCCACGCTCGGCGAGGGGACCCGGCGAGCCGGTGGCGTGTCCGGCACGATCGAGCTGAAGGGCTGAGCAGGATGAGGGCCACGGTGCGCTGGGTGCGCGCCGACCTTCGGGTGCAGCGCGGCGAAGCGCTGTTCCTCGTCCTCGCGACGGCCGGGATCATCGTCTCTCTGCTGCTCGCCGGAGCGTTCCTCGCCTATGCGGCGAACCCCTGGCAGCGGGTCTTCACCCAGTCCTCCGGCGCCCATGTGTGGATCCACACCACGGCGACCGCTGACGCCAGGGCGCTGACCAAGCTCGACGGCGTCGCGGCCGCGGCAGGGCCGTTCCGTACGGCAGCGGCCACCGCCGAGCTCGGGGGGAGCAGCACCGGGGGAGGCAACGCGACACTGGAGCTGCGCGCCACCGCGCCCCAGCCGCCCGACGTGGCCCGGCCGCTCGTCGCCTCCGGTCACTGGCTCACCCGTGACGCCCGGGACGGCATCGTGCTGGAGAGCTCGGTCGCCCGGGCGCTGTGGGCCGAGCCCGGCGACTCCCTGAACGTCCGCGGCTCCGGCGGAACCGTCAGCTCCCTGCGCGTCGCAGGCATCGCCGACACCGCGGAACCGCGCTATCGAGCGGGGGAGACCCCCGGCGTGGGATGGGTACTGCCGGAGACCCTCCGCCAGGTCGCGCCCGACCGCGAGCACCAGGGCCAGACCATCGGGCTGCGGCTCGACGATCCCGAGGACACCGACTTCGCCGTCCAGCGGGCGGTCACCGAGCTCGGCGCCGACCAGGTCACCGAGGTCTCCACCTGGCAGCAGGCCCGGGCCGACGCCGAGGGCGGCGACCGCCTCCTCGGGCTGCTGCTCGGGGTGTTCGGGCTCGGGGCGCTGCTGGCCGCGGCCCTGGCCGTGGCAGGCGCCATCAGCACGCGGATCCGAGGTCATCTGCGGGACATCTCGGTGCTGAAGGCCATCGGATTCACTCCCGGGCACCTCGTCCGGATGTACCTGGTGGAACACCTCGCCCTCGCGCTGGTCGGCGTCGCCTTCGGGGCGGTCCTCACCGAGGTGCTCGGCCCGCGTCTGCCCGGCCGGGTGGGCGAGGCCATGGACCTGTGGCAGGCGCTTCCCGAGCACGCCTGGGTGCCGGCGGCCATCTCGGCGGGCGCGCTGCTTCTCATCGCCGCGATGACGGGGGCGGCCGCCTGGCGGGCCGGGCGTGTTCCGCCGGTGCCCGTCGCCCGGGCCGCGACCCCGGTCAGCCGCCGGATATCCGGAACCGTACGGCGCGCTCTCGGTCTGCACCTGCCTCCCGCTCTGGTGCTCGGCTGGCGCGGTGCCTTCAACCGCTCGGCGCGCTCCATAGCCGCCGTCGGCCGGCTGGCCGTCCCCCTGCTGCTGATCACCGTGGCCCTGGGCGCCTGGACCACCCTCGACGGCTTCGAGCACCGGCCGCAGAAGGTGGGGCTCTCCGCCGCCCTCACCGCGCGCGGCGACGGTCTCGACGAGGCGTCCATGCGTCGCCTGCTGACCGATCACCCCGAGGTGGCGGCGGCCTATCCGGGTTCCGAGGTCGCGGCCCTGGTCCCGGGACAGACCGGAACCATCAGGCTTCGGGGCCTCGGCACGGAGAGCGACCCGTATCCGTTCGTGGCCGCCGAGGGACATGCGCCGCGCGGCCCTGACGAGGCAGTGGCAGGCCAGGGGCTGCTCGATCTGCTCGATGCCGAGGTCGGTGACTGGGTCCGCATGACGGTGCAGGGAAGCCCCCAGGTCCTGCACATCGTGGGGCGCAGCATCGAGCCGGAGGACGGCGGCCGGGTGATCTCCACATCCCTGGACACCCTGCGCGAGCGCGACGCCTCGCTGCGGCCCGACTTCTATCAGCTGGTGCTCGATGACGACGCCGATCCCGGCGCGGTGCGGGGCGATCTGGCCGGGACCGTGGACGGCCGGCTCGACATACGCGAGATCGGCAATCCGTCCGACGCGCTCTCGTCGGTGCGTGGGGTGATCGTCGGGCTGATCTTCGTGCTTGCTCTGATCGGTCTCGCGGAGCTGTCGACGACTATCGCCGCAGGTGTACGGGACCGTCGCCGCGACCTTCTCGCCCTCAAGGCGATCGGGCTCACCCCACGCCAGATCATGGCCGTGATCGTGGCCGGCACCGGCTTCATCGCTCTCGGCGCCAGCGTGGTGGGAATGGCCGCCGGAGTCCTGGCCTCGGACTGGCTGATCGATCTCCAGGGCCGCTCCAGTGGCATCGGCTCGGGTATCGCTCAGCAGCCCTCGCCCGCGCTTCTGCTCACGATCAGCGCGACTGCGGTGGCCGGGGCGGTCGCCGTTTCGGTGCTGCCCGCCGCTCGAGCCGTACGGCAGCGCCTCGCGGACACCTTGAGCGACTCGCTGTGACCGGAAGCAGTCTGTGAGGAAACGCGTCCCCTGGATGAGAGCTGGAACCGCTAAGCCGCGGCGCTGCCTGCCGGTGCGACGCGCAGACCCGCCCGGCTCCGCCAGCCGTCCCGTTCGGCGCGGAAGTCGGTCCAGTTGGCCAGGTGATCGACGATCCCCAGACCGCGGCCGTGCTCGTCCTCGGCCTCGCTGCAATGCGCGCGTGGGGGGCGACCCGATGGGCCGGTGTCCACGACGTCGATGCACAGATCCCGGTCGGTCAAGGACAGGCTCACGGTCATGTCGGTGCCGCCGTGTCGCGCCGCGTTGCCGGCCAGTTCGCCGACGATGAGGACCACGCAGTCCCGGTCCTGCTCGGTCAGCCCCCAGCAGGACAGGTGGGCAGCGGCGAAGCGGCGCACCATACGAACCTGGCGTTCCTCGGCCAGGAGGGCGATCACCGCGCGGTGGGACGCCGCTTCCCGGGGCCCGTACCGGGCCGAAGGCAGAGCCGTGGCGCGCCTGAGGCCGGGACGGTGTCCGCGCGATGCGATGGGGTAGCTGGTCGGTGCCGGAGCCATGAGGTGCCTCGCTGATCTCGGCAGCAGCCCGGAGCGAAGGGTCGACTCCGGTGATGCTCCGAGTCGCCGTGCCGGGTGGTACGTGTCACGAGCGCCCGCTGCAGAACTCCCGTGACGTTGTCCGACGGGATAGCGTTGGCGCATCCCGTGGCCCTGTTGTGCATACATGTTATGTATCGCCGGGATGACGCGTCAACGGGTAGAGGAGAAAAATGGGCGCCTGGAAGTAAATATGTCGTTTCCTGCGACGTTGCACGGGTCGGTGGCTACCGCACACGTAGGTAGTGGCGTCAGGGCAGGACCGCGATGCCGTCCAGCTCCACCATCGCCTGCTCGTCCCAGAGCCTGACCGCGCCGATCACCGCCATCGCCGGGTAGTCGCGGCCCGCCAGACGGCGCCAGATACGGCCGAGTTCGGCGGCGTGCGTACGGTACGCGGCGACGTCCGTGGCGTAGACGGTGACGCGGGCCAGCTGCTCCGGCGCTCCGCCCGCCGCGGCCAGGGCGGTGAGGAGGTTGGTGAGCGCGGTCTCGAACTGAGCGGGGAGGGTGTCTCCTGTGACCTTGCCCTCCCCGTCGAGGGCCGTCTGGCCGGCGAGGAAGACCAGCCGGCCGCCGGTGGCTGTCACGGCGTGGCTGAAACCCGTCGGCGGGGACAGCTCGGGCGGGTTGACGCGCTCCAGGTGCCGCGGTCGCTCGCTCACCGGTACAGCTCCTTCGCGATGATGGTCCGCTGGACCTCGGTCGCGCCCTCGTAGATCCGCGGGGCCCGCACCTCACGGTAGAGGTGTTCGAGCAGGTGCCCCTGCCGTAGCGCGCGGGCGCCGTGGATCTGGACGGCCGCGTCGACGACGTACTGCGCCGTCTCCGTGGCGAGCAGTTTCGCCATGGCCGAGCGCTTGGCGACGTCCGGGGCACCGCTGTCGTACGCGGCCGCGGCGGCGAGGACGAGCAGCCGGGCGGCCTCGGTGCGGGTGGCCATCTCGGCCAGCTGGTGGGAGACGGACTGGAGGTCCTTCAAGGGGGCGCCGAAGGCCGTACGGCGTGCGGCGTGCGCCAGGGCGGCGTCCAGCGCCGCCTGCGCCATGCCGACGGCGAAGGCACCGACGCTGGGCCGGAAGAGGTTGAGGGTCCGCATGGCGACGCCGAAACCCCGGCCGGGCTGGCCGAGCAGGTCGGCCGAGGTGACCGGGACGCCGTCGAAGCGCAGGGTGCCGATGGGGTGCGGGCTGAGCATGTCGAGGTGCTCGCCCGAGAGGCCGGGGCGGTCGGCGGGGACGAGGAAGGCCGTGATGCCCCGGGCCCCCGCCGCTCCGCCCGTACGAGCGAACACGGCGTAGAAGTCGGCCTCGGGGGCGTTGGAGATCCAGCACTTCTCGCCGCTGAGGCGCCAGCCGTGCCCGCCGTCGGGCTCGGCCGCCAGCGCGAGTGCCGCCGCGTCGGAGCCCGCGCCCGGCTCGCTCAGCGCGAAGGCGGCGACGGCCCGGCCCGCGGTGACCTCGGGGATCCAGCGCGCGCGCTGCTCCCGGCTGCCCGACTGGACCACCGGGTACGTGCCGAGGCCCTGGAGGGCGAGCGCCGTCTCCGCCTCCGTGCACTCGGTGGCCAGGGACTCGCGCAGCAGACAGAGGTCCAGAGCGGAGACCCGGCCCGGCCCGCACGCCCCCGGGCCCCCACCCGGACCGGCAACCGCGCCCGGCCTGACGCCCGTACCCCGACCGGCACTGGCCCCCGGGCCGACGCCCGTACCCGGACCGGCGCCCGTACCCGGGCCCGCGCCCGCGTCCGGGAAGATCCGCTGCAGGATGCCGAGTTCGCCGAGCGCCGCGACCATGGGCCGGTTGACCCGGCCGGGCTCGCCCTTCTCCGCCAGCGGCCGCAGCCGCTCCGCCGCCAGCTCGCGCACCTGCGCGCACCACTCCAGCTGCTCCGCCTCCAGCGCGAATGCGGCCATCGACAGCACCTCCTTCTCGGCAGTCTTATCGCGATCTGTTGACTGTCGTCACCATCACGTTACGCTCGTGGACAACCGCACGGCCCTGAAACCACCCCATTCCAGGACCGGCGACCGAGGGGGCGCAACCGCGATGGAGCTCACGCCGCTCAAGCCGTCAGCCCACGAGGACACCTTCGCCCGCGACCATCTGCCGCCGCGGGACCAGTGGCCCGAGCTGCTCTTCGAGCTGCCGGGGCTGCGCTATCCGGACCGGCTCAACTGCGCCGCCGAGCTGCTGGACCGCACGGTGGAGCGGTTCGGGCCCGGCCGGCCCGCGTTCGTCGACGGCTCGGGCGGCGTCTGGTCGTACGGCGAGCTGCGCGGCCGGGTCGACCGGATCGCGCACGTCCTCACCTCGGACCTCGGCGTGGTGCCCGGCAACCGGGTCCTGCTGCGCGGCCCCACCAGCCCCTGGCTCGCCGCCTGCTGGCTCGCGGTGATGAAGGCGGGAGCGGTGGCCGTCACGGTGCTCGCCTCGCAGCGGCCGCCGGAGCTCGCGGGCATCTGCGAGATGGCCAGGGTCCGGCACGCGCTGTGCGACATCCGGTCGGTCGACGACCTGGTGAAGGCGGAGGTGTCCGGTCTGCGCATCGCCACCTACGGCGGGGACGGACCGGAGGATCTCACGTCCCGGTGCGCGGCCAAGCCCGATGTCTACCCGGCGGTCGCCACGTCCGCGGACGACGTGGCGCTGATCGCCTTCACCTCGGGAACCACGGGGCGCCCTAAGGGCTGCATGCACTTCCACCGCGATGTGCTGGCGATCGCCGACACCTTCTCGGAGCACGTGCTGCAGCCGCGCGCCGACGACCTGTTCGCGGGCAGCCCGCCGCTCGGCTTCACCTTCGGGCTCGGCGGCCTCGTGGTCTTCCCGATGCGGGCCGGGGCGGCCGCGCTGCTGCTGGAGCAGGCAGGACCGCGGCAGTTGCCTGCCGCGATCGGCCGGCACAAGGTGTCCGTGCTCTTCACCGCCCCCACGGCGTACCGGGCGATGCTCGAGCAGGTCGACTCGCACGACCTGGCGTCGCTGCGCCGCTGCGTCTCGGCCGGGGAAAACCTCCCTGAAGGCACCTGGACCGCCTGGCACGAGCGCACCGGTCTCCGGCTCATCAACGGCATCGGAGCGACCGAGCTGCTGCACATCTTCATCTCCGCCGCCGACGGCGCGATCCGGCCGGGCACGACCGGAGTTCCCGTGCCCGGCTTCCACGCGCGCGTGGTCGGGGACGACGGGCGGCCCGTACCGGACGGCGAGCCGGGGCTGCTGGCGGTCCGCGGGCCGACCGGCTGCCGCTATCTCGCGGACGAGCGGCAGCGCGAGTACGTCCGGGACGGCTGGAACATGACCGGCGACACGTATGTGCGGGAGCCGGACGGCTGGTTCCGCTACGTGGCCCGCGCCGACGACATGATCATTTCCGCCGGGTACAACATCGCGGGCCCCGAGGTCGAGGACGCCCTGCTGCGCCACCCCGAGGTGCTCGAGGCGGCCGTGGTGGGTCGTCCCGACGAGCGGCGCGGGCAGATCGTGGTGGCGTACGCGGTGCTGCGCGACGGCGCGCGCCGGGACGAGCTCGCGGTCGCGGCCCTCCGGGACTTCGTCCGGGACCGGATCGCGCCGTACAAGTGCCCTCGCGAGATCGTCTTCCTCGACGCCCTGCCCCGTACCGCGACGGGCAAGCTGCAGCGCTTCCGGCTGCGCGGCCTGGAGACCGGGCGCACCGGGCGGACCGGGCGAGCCGGGACAGCAAGCGCTCTAGAGTGATCGCGTGGCAGAGCAGCACACTCCGCGGTCCCTGATCGTCACGTTCTTCGGCGCCCACGGGCGCGGGCGCCGGGCCGAGGAGGGTCCGGACGGACCGGTGCCGATCGCGGCGCTGATCCGGCTCCTGGGCGCCGTGGACGTGGACCCGCCCTCGGTGCGCTCGGCGGTCTCCCGGCTGAAACGGCGCGGGCTGCTGCTCCCCGCCCGCACGGGGAGCGGCGCGGCCGGCTACGTGCTCTCCGGCAGCGCCCGGCAGCTTCTGGACGACGGAGACCGGCGCATCTACGGCCGGCAGCCCGTGCGCCTCGCCGACGGCTGGGTGCTGGCCGTCTTCTCGGTCCCCGAGCAGGAGCGGAACAAGCGCCATCTGCTGCGCTCCCGCCTGGCGCGGCTCGGGTTCGGCACGGCCGCGCCCGGCGTGTGGATCGCCCCGGCCCATCTGCTGGAGGAGACCCGGCACACCCTGGAGCGGCTCGGACTCGACGCGTACGTCGACCTGTTCACAGGACGGCACACCGGCTTCGAGCCGACGGCCCGCTCGGTGGCGCGCTGGTGGGACCTGGACGCGATCGCGAAGCTGCACCGCGCCTTCCTGGAGGAGCACGAGCCGATGCTGCGGCGCTGGGCGGGGCGGCGCACCGTGGACCGCGCGGAGGCGTACCGGGACCACCTGCTGATGCTGGACTCCTGGCGCCACGTGCCGTACGCGGACCCGGGGCTCCCGGCGGAACTGCTGCCCCGCGACTGGCCGGGCGGGCGCAGCGCGGAGGTGTTCGCGGCGCTGCACGCCCGACTGCGCGACGCGGGAGCCGCGTTCGCGGCGGAAGTGGTGTCGGGCTGAGCGGCCCTCACCTCTGTGCGCCCGAGCCGAGGCTGAGCCTGGGCTTGGGCGCGTCCGTGCGGCCGGCCGGGGGCTTGCGGCTGCCCGCGCGGTACGGGAGCGGCCAGGGGGCGCCGGGGCCGGTGTAATCCTGCTCGGCGGCCGCGTGCAGGGTCCAGTGCGGGTCGTAGAGGTGCGGCCGGGCGAGGGCGCACAGGTCCGCGCGGCCCGCGAGCAGCAGCGAGTTGACGTCGTCCCAGGAGGAGATGGCGCCGACCGCGATGACCGGGACGCCGAGGGTGTTACGGATCCGGTCGGCGTACGGCGTCTGATACGAGCGCCCGTACTCCGGCCTTTCGTCGGGGACGACCTGCCCGCTGGACACATCGATGGCGTCCGCGCCGTGGGCGGTGAACGCGCGGGCGATCTCGACGGCCTCGTCCGCCGTCGTGCCTCCGTCGGCCCAGTCGGTGGCGGAGATCCGGACGGTCATGGGCCGGTCGTCCGGCCACACCGACCGTACGGTGTCGAAGACTTCGAGCGGGTAGCGGAGCCGGGCGGCGAGGTCGCCGCCGTAGGCATCGGTGCGCTGGTTGGTCAGCGGCGACAGGAAGCTCGACAGGAGATAGCCGTGGGCGCAGTGGAGTTCGAGGAGGTCGAATCCGGCGCGGGCCGCGCGGCGGGCGGACTGCGCGAACTCCTCGCGGATCCCGGCGAGTCCGGCCGCGTCGAGCACGTGCGGGACCTGGTTGACGCCCGGCCGGTACGGCAGCGGCGAGGGGGCCACCACCGGCCAGTTCCCGTGCGGCAGCGGCTGGTCGATGCCCTCCCACATCAGGCGGGTCGACCCCTTGCGGCCGGAGTGCCCGAGCTGCACGCCGATCGCCGTGCCGGGCGACTGCGCGTGCACGAAGTCGGTGACGCGCCGCCACGCCGCTTCGTGGCCGGGTGCGTACAGCCCGGCGCAGCCCGGGGTGATCCGCCCTTCCGGGCTCACGCACACCATCTCCGTCATCACCAGCCCGGCGCCGCCGAGCGCGCGTGCGCCGAGGTGGACGAGGTGGAAGTCGCCGGGGGTGCCGTCCTCGGACGAGTACATGTCCATCGGGGAGACGACGACGCGGTTGCGCAGGGTGAGACCGCGCAGCCGGAAGGGGGTGAACATCGGGGGCGTGCCGGGCGGAACCCCCTCGTCGCGCTCCACGGCAGCGACGAATCCGGGGTCGCGCAGCCGCAGGTTGTCGTGCGTGATGCGGCGGCTGCGGGTGAGGAGGTTGAACGCGAACTGGCGGGGCGGCTGGCCGAGATACGCGCCGATGTTCTCGAACCATTCGAGGCTGGCGCGGGCAGCGCGCTGTGTCGACTCGACGACTGGACGGCGCTCGGCCTCGTACGCGGCGAGTGCGGCGGGCAGATCGGGCTGCTCGTCCAGGCAGGCGGCCAGCGCGAGGGCGTCCTCGACGGCGAGCTTGGTGCCGGAGCCGATGGAGAAGTGGGCGGTGTGCGCCGCGTCGCCGAGCAGCACCGTACGGCCGTGCGACCAGCGCTCGTTGACGACGGTGCGGAAGGCGGTCCAGCTGGAGCTGTTTCCGCGCAGCTGGCGGCCGCCGAGCGCGTCGGCGAAGATCTTCGCGCACCGCTCGGTCGACTCGGTCTCGTCGCACCGGTCCAGGCCCGCGCTCCGCCACACCTCCTCGCGCATCTCGACGATGACGGTGCTGGCGCCGGCCGCATACGGATAGCCGTGCAACTGCATGACACCGTGCTCGGTTTCGGCGATCTCGAAGCGGAAGGCGTCGAAGGCGAAGTCGGCGGCGAGCCAGATGTAGCGGCAGCGGTGGGTGGTGAGCCGGGTCCGGAAGCTGTCGCGGTGCGCTTCACGCGTCAGGCTGTGCACGCCGTCGGCGGCGACCACCAGGTCGTACGCGGCGGCGAGTCGGGCGGCGGACGGGGCCTCCGTACGGAAGCGAAGCTCCACGCCGAGCGAACGGCAGCGCTCGTGAAGGATCTCCAGCAGCCTGCGGCGGCCCAGGGCCGCGAAGCCGTGGCCGCCGGAGGTGAGCGTGCGCCCGCGGTGCACGACGTCGATGGCGTCCCAGCGGACGAACTCGGCCTGCAGCGCGCGGTGGACGGCCGGGTCGGCGTGTTCGATGCCGCCCAGGGTCTCGTCGGAGAGGACGACGCCGAAGCCGAAGGTGTCGTCGGGCGCGTTGCGCTCCCAGACGGTGATCTCCCGGGCGGGGTCGAGCCGTTTGAGGAGCGCCGCCGCGTACAGCCCGCCGGGCCCGCCGCCGATGACGGCGACCCGCATCGGCCCGGCAGCCGCTCCCCGCCCCGGCACCGCTACCTGCCCTGCCACTTGGGCGGCCGCTTCTCGCTGAACGCGGCGTGGAACTCGGCGTAGTCGGCGCCGTTCATCAGCAGCGCCTGCGTGGCCGCGTCCATTTCGACGGCGGCGGCCAGCGGCATGTCGAGCTCGGCGGTGAGCAGGGCCTTGGTCTGGGCGTGGGCGAGGGCCGGTCCTTCGGCGAGCCGCCGGGCGAGCGCGGCGGCCTCCGCACCGGCCTGGCCCTTCTCCGCGAGGGTGCTGATCAGGCCGATCCGCTCGGCCTCGGGGGCCCGCACCGGCTCGCCGAGCATCAGCAGCCGGGTCGCGTGCCCGAGGCCGACCACGCGCGGCAGCAGATAGGCCGCGCCCATGTCGCCGCCCGAAAGCCCCACTCTGGTGAAGAGGAACGCGAAGCGGGCTTCAGGGTCGGCGACCCGGAAGTCGGCGGCCAGGGCGAGGACGGCGCCCGCGCCCGCGGCGACCCCGTGCACCGCGGCGACCACGGGGAAGGGGCACTCGCGCAGCGCGCGGACGACCTGCCCGGTCATCCGGTTGAAGTCCAGCAGCTGCCCGGTGTCCATGGCCAGGGTGGCGCCGATGATCTCGTCGACGTCCCCGCCTGAGCAGAAGCCGCGGCCCTCGCCGCCGAGCACCAGCGCCCGTACGGAACCGTCCCTGGCGAGCTCGGCGAGCAGGTCGCGCAGGTCGGCGTAGGCGCCGAAGGTCAGGGCGTTGAGCTTCTCGGGGCGGGCGAGGGTGACGGTGGCGACCCCCGCGTCCCTGGTGAGCCGGAGATGCCGCCACTCCTCGGTCGTCCGGGCGGAACCGGTGAACGGGCTCATGGCGTAGGGCCTCCTTCAGCCGGACGGCTGGTGCCTGCCCTCCGAAGTTATCACCCATCCATGACTGTCGTCACGAGTACGCGATACGGGCTTCCGGGAGGCGGCCGCCCCATAACCATGGGTGGGCTTCGCCCTTCATGCTCCCGGCGCCGCCGGACCGGCGAGGGTGGCGACCAGGACCGCCTTGATGGTGTGCATCCGGTTCTCGGCCTCGTCGAAGACGACCGAGTGCTCCGACTCGAAGACCTCGTCGGTGACCTCGAGCGAGGTCAGGCCGTGCCGCTCGTAGATCTCCCGGCCGACCTGGGTGCCGAGGTCGTGGAAGGCCGGCAGGCAGTGCAGAAACTTCACGTCCGGGCGGCCCGTGGCGCGCAGCACGTCCATCGTCACCGCGTACGGCCGCAGGACCTCGATCCGTTCGTCCCAGACCTCCTTCGGCTCTCCCATCGACACCCACACGTCTGTGGCGACGAAGCCGGCCCCCCGCACGCCCTCGGCGACGTCTTCGGTGAGGGTGACCCGTCCGCCGCTGGTGGCCGCCAGCTCGCGGGCCCGCGTCACGATCTCCTCGGCGGGCCAGAGCTGCTCCGGCGCCACGATCCGTACGTCCATGCCGAGGAGGGCGCCGGTGACGAGGTAGGAGTTGCCCATGTTGGAGCGCGCGTCACCGAGGTAGGCGAAGGCGAGCGACTCCAGCGGCTCGTCGCTGTGCTCGGTCATGGTGAGCACGTCGGCCAGCATCTGGGTGGGGTGCCATTCGTCGGTGAGGCCGTTGAAGACCGGGACCCCGGCGTGCGCGGCGAGCTCCTCGACGACCTCCTGGCCGTGGCCGCGGTACTCGATGGCGTCGAACATCCGGCCAAGGACCCGGGCGGTGTCCTTCACCGACTCCTTGTGCCCGATCTGTGAGCCGCTGGGGTCGAGATACGTCGTCGAGGCCCCCTGGTCGGCGGCCGCGACCTCGAAGGCACAGCGGGTGCGGGTCGAGGTCTTCTCGAAGACCAGGGCGATGTTCCTGCCGCGCAGCCGCCGGACCTCGGTGCCCGCGCGCTTGGCGGCCTTCAGCTCGGCGGCCAGCTCGACGAGGTGGCGGAACTCCTCGGCGGTGAAGTCCAGCTCCTTGAGGAAGTGGCGGCCCGTGAGGTCTGTCGCCATCGGGTGGGCTCCTCGGTCACGACTGCGGGTGAACGGCTGGAAGTCTATACGATTCTCTGTATCCCTATACAGGGAGGTCCTGCATAGCGACAGCTGGGTGGAGACACAGGGACCTGCGGGCCATGCGCGACCCAGGGCCCATGGTTCCCGCGGCCGCCGCCTCGCCCTCTGGATTCCCTACGGCTTCACGGGCTCCCGCTCCACCGGACAGCTCATGCAGCGCGGCCCGCCCCGCCCGCGCCCCAGCTCGCCGCCCGGGATCTCTATCACCTCGATGCCGTGCTTCCGCAGAAAGGTGTTGGTGGTGGCGTTGCGGTCGTAGGCCACGACCACCCCCGGCTCGACGGCGAGCACATTGCACCCGTCGTCCCACTGCTCCCGCTCCGCCGAGTGCACGTCCTGCGTGGCGGTGAGGACGCGGATGCCGTCGAGGCCGAGCGCGGCCGCGATGGCGTGGTGCATGTGCTCCGGCGGGTGGTCGGTCACCTTCAGCTCCCGCTCTCCCGAGCCCGGCTCGATGGTGTAGGAGCGCAGCATCCCCAGACCCGCGTACTGCGTGAAGGTGTCTCCGTCGATCATCGTCAGCACCGTGTCGAGGTGCATGAACGCCCGCCCCTTGGGCATGTCGAGCGCCACGATCGACCGCGCGGAGCCCGCCGCGAACAGGCCGCGGGCCAGCATCTCCACGGCCTGCGGGGTGGTCCGCTCGCTCATCCCGATGAGCACCGCGCCATTGCCGATGACGAGCACGTCGCCGCCCTCGATCGTCGACGGATAGGCGCTCTGCCCCTCGGACCAGACATGGAAGGCGCCGGACTGGGTGAAGAGCGGGTGGTACCGGTAGATCGCCTCGAAGTGCATCGTCTCGCGCTGCCGGGCGGGCCAGCGCATGGCGTTGATCGACACCCCGTCGTAGACCCAGGCCGAGGTGTCACGGGTGAAGAGGTGGTTGGGCAGCGGGGCGAGCAGGAAGTCGTCCAGATCCATGACGTGGAACCGGACGGAGACCGGCTCGGGGTGCCGCTCCAGGAACTCCCGCTTGGTCATGCCGCCCACCAGGGCCTCGACCAGCTCGGGAATCGGCAGTTCGTCGAAGGCGGCCCGCAGGTGGTCGGTGGCCAGCGGGCCGTACTCCTTCTCCTGGAAGACCCGGTCCAGCACGAGCCTCCGCGCCTCGGGGATCTCCAGGCTGTCGGCCAGCAGCTCACCGAAGAGGTGCACCTCGACACCGAGCTCGCGCAGTACGTCCGCGAAGCCGTCGTGCTCCTGGCGGGCCCGGCGGACCCACAGCAGATCGTCGAAGAGCAGTGCGTCCTTGTTGCTCGGGGTGAGCCGCTTCAGCTCCAGGTCCGGGCGGTGCAGGATGACGCGGCGCAGCCGCCCGGCCTCGGAATCCACATGGAATGCCATCTCTCCATCCTCGCCGAGGCGGGCGGCCTGCGCGCCGAAAATCTTCTCCGCCGTGACGGCGGAAGCCCGGCGACGGAGTCCGGCGGTGCCGGGCGAGCCGCAATCACGCGCCCCGCCCGCGCCGCGCGGCGACTCGGCTACAGCCGGGGGGCCACCGGCTCGGACTCCAGGGCCGAGCCTTCGCCCGCGCGCATGTCTGTCGACCGGTGCCATGACGCTCGCGCCGGGCACCGCTCAGCCTTCTGGATGGGCGGTGTTCAGGCCCTTCGGCTGCTGGAGGAACGCGGCATGAACCGGTCCGCGTCATGGATGGGGCCGGCTACCGACCGCGTCGTTGATGTCGGGTCGCTTCTGATGCAGGCGGTGCCAGAGCAGGTCACCGACGCGCTGGACGCCGGCGGTGAGGTGCCTTCGGTAGGTGCTCAGCGGCAGGCCAAGCCGTTCGGCCGCAGTTTCCCGCGTCGGCGCGCCACGGAGGAAGGTCATCTCGACGGCTCGGTGCAGTTTCATCGCCTGCGGATCCTCACGCAGGGATTGAATCGTCTGGGTCATGATGGTGTGCAGAGCCTCGGCAGGATCATCGGCCGCCGCATCCCTCACGAGTTCGCTCCGTGCCAGAGGATTGGCGGACAGGTCGTCGGCGCGGTTCAGGGACTGCAGGGCACGGCGAATGTGGCCGTCGAATTCCGGGCGGGACATCATCGCCGGGGCATTTCCGGGTTTCGGCCGACTCCGCCGAGGTCCTGAGATCTCGACCTTTCTGCTGAAATCGAGCCACCGCTCCGCCGGGACGATCCGCCAATCGTGTGCGAACACCGAGTAAAGACGGTTGTCGACACATTCCCGCGTCGGCAGGAGGTGCTGGTCGATATAGCCCATGAGCGGCTCCCAGAAGGCATTCTCGGGCAGCACCACGTACGAGCGGGCCAGCCCTCGCACGTGGATGAACTCGGACACCATGCGGTGCAGGAAGAAATCCATGACCGGGGAGGCTCCCGTGGAGAACTCCTGCCGTGTGATCACCCGGGCGATCAGGAGGTGTTCACGAGGACGCGGTGGCGCTGTGCTCCGGGCATCGTTCCATGCGGCGGCCGTGACGGGATCCGCCGCATTCTCCTCCTCATCCTCCTGAGCGAGGCGGAGAAAGGTGAGGACGGCGACCAGTTCCCCGGTGTCCGAGCGCCGGCAGACCCGGAACGCCTCACGTCGGCGCCGTAACCAGAACTCCATGATCGCGGCTGTCTCCGGCCCCGCGCACGCACGGGCCAGTTCGGTCACCGCCGAGGTGTCGTCCGGCTGCACGCCGTCTTCGTAGATCTCGCCGTCGTCCCGCCAGGTCAGATAGCGGGACAGGAAGCCGTTCCTGCGGTGCAGATGGGTCAGAGCCGAGATGGCCGGCAGGACAAGCGGCCCTTCCGCCTCGTGGGCGCGGTCGACCAGGTGCTGCCGCACCCGGTGATGCATGTCCCGATACCCCTCCGGGTCGCGCCATCGGAGGTCGGCGTCGAGGGCTTCGCGTACGACGTCATGCGGGAAGAGACCGAACGGGCCGGCCTCGACGAACGGCAGCTCGCGCAGCCACGCGAACAGCGCGCCGCTGTCGTGCCCGGGCAGGGCGGCACGCAGAAGCCCCTCGGTGGTGAAGAGAGCATGCGCACAGATCTCCAATACGCTCCGGTGTACGGCCGACGGCACATCACCGACGAGCTGGGCAAGGAGAGTTCCCACCACATCGTGGGCCGGTTCCCACGAGGGCGCCGCCGCCCCGGGCCTGCCGTCGGCCACCGTGGCGGCCAGGCACAGCGCCAAGGGGTGGCCGCCCGCGAAGGCCACAACCGACGGATGCAGCGACGGCGGTACGCCTTGGGCCGTGAGCAACGCGGAGGCCTCCTCGCCGGAGAGGTCCCGCAGACCGACGACCTTCAACGTCCCGCGCCACCGCGGATCCGCCTGCCACATGGGGCCCGGTTTCCGCCGCCCGGCCAGGACGGCCAAGGCGCCCTCAGGCAGCTGGGGAAGGAACTCATCGCGGAGCCATGCTTCGAGACCCTGGCACCGTTCGAAGGTGTCGATCAGCAGCACTGCCCGTGGGTCCCGGAGGGCGGGTGCCGCGTGGGCCAGGAACGCCGCCGGTGAGGCGGCGATCGTACGGCAGTCGATACGCATGACGCGCCGGCCCGCAGCCCATGCCTCATCCTCATACCGCCGCAGAAGGGTCGTCTTGCCCACACCGCCGACACCGTGTAGGTACAGCACGCGGTAAGCGTCCGAGGAGCCCGAGGAGTTCCTGACAAAAGACCGAAACAGGGACAGCTCGCTCGCCCGGCCCACGAAGCCACGCGCCGCCGAGGCGCGCAGGCGGCTGGACAGACGCGGCACCGGCCAGTCCTGCGAAGGCATGACGTCCACTGTACGTTTGCGATCGACGAGCGCATGCCGTGGGGCGCCGCAGGCGCACCGCGTCCGCGGCTCGCACCGACCGGTTCCGCAAACTTCCTCACCGCGTGGCGTCATGCTCCCTTCGAAGCCCCGGACAGCGATGGCTGTGGTGTGTAACGCACCTTCAGGGAAAGCGGACCACGGGTGATTCCTTCCCGTATCCAGGGCAGCGGCTCCTCCGGTGCGTCCCAGGCGAGATCGGGCAGGCGCTCCAGCAGCGCGCCCAGGGCGACGGCACCTTCCATGCGTGCGAGGGGCGCGCCCAGGCAGTGGTGGATGCCGTGGCCGAACGCCAGGTGCTTCACCTGGCTCCGTGTGACGTCCAGTTCCTCCGGACGTTCACCCGCCCCCATGGGAGCGTCCCGGCCGGCGGAGGTGAGGGCTATCGTCACCACGCCACCGCGGGGGATGACCTCACCGCCCAGCACCACGTCCTCGGTCGCGAACCGGGTCGGTGTGTTCTCCAGCGGGGGGTCGTAGCGAAGAAACTCCTCGACCGCGCCAGGTAGCAGTTCAGGATGCTCCCGCAACAACCGTGCCTGCTCGGGGTGTTCGAGCAGGGCGACCACGGCATTTCCCAGCAGATTGACCGTCGTCTCATGACCGGCGGCCATCAGGATCACTGCCGTTCCCAGAAGTTCGGTGTCGGAGAGGCCGTCCTCTCCTTCGTCGTGAACATGGATCAGTTCACTGAGCAGGTCACGCCCAGGATTGCGGCGCTTCTCCTCGAGGAGTCCACGGAGAAAGGTATTGAGCGACAACAGACTTGTGCGCTGAGCATCGGAAGGGTTGCCGATGGCCGTGCGTGTCCAGCTGCGAACGTCGTCCCTGGACTCGGCGGGAATACCGAGGAGCTCCGCTATGACGGCCATGGGCAGGGGGCCGGTGTAGGTCTCGACCAGATCGCTCTTTCCGAGCGGCACAATGCCGTCCAGCAGCTCGTCGGCGATGGCCCGGATCCTCGGCGCGAAGTCCTCGGCCCGGGCAGGAGTGAAGGCACCCGCTACGAGGCGCCGGAGCCGGGTGTGCTCCGGCGGATCGGACATCAGCATGTTGCCGCCCAGACCTGTGCCTGCGAGCAGGATGTGCTGACCCACCGACTTGAGGCGTTCCGCGAAGGGGGCGGGGTCTTTGCCCAGCAGTGGATGCGCCAGAGCTTCGCGGCCCAATTCGTATCCGACGACGAGCCAGCCCTGAAAGCCGTCGGCCCGCCGGACCCGGTGGATCGGGCCGGCAGCCCGCAGCTCGCCATACCGCGTGTGGGCTTCGGCTTTGAATTCAGGGGTGCCGACCAGCGGAAGAGAATCCTTTTTCACGGGCTTCGGGGAGGCATCACGCCTTGTCTCAACCATTGTCAACTTCCGGTAGTCATGAGTACGTTCGCAGGGCTGCTGCCGCTCGGTCGCCACGATCACACCGCGGAACCGGCCATGGGGTGCAGCCCCTGGACTTACCGAAATGATGTGCCAGTCGGGCGGGGGGCCGCCAGACCATTCAATGCCCACTATCCGCTCATTACCGGCTCACTGCGTGTCCGCGCTCACTCAGCGGCGGATGCCAATGCCGCCGCCGTCAGTCCTTTCGCGATACCCCCGGGGCAATGGCTGCCTCGGGAGTGCTGGGTGTACGGCACCCAGGAACGCCGCGCATCACCAGAGACGGGAAACGGAACCCATGGATTACCTGGCTCTGGCGGGCGGCCCGTCATGGGGCTCCGTCGAGGCCCCGGGGCGAGCGTCGTCGTCAGGCCCCTGCCGTATGACCCGTGACCTTCTCCCATTCCTCACGGGAGGGCCCGTTGGAGTAAGGGGCGAAATCCGGGTGTCTACGGAGCCAGTGTTCGACGCGGGCTTGTACCTCGGGCGTACCGAACGCTTCGGCGGGCGTACGCACCAAGTGGCGCGCCTGAGCCCAGGCCCGCATGACCACCGGGTCTTCAAGGCCGCAGGGGAAGCGGGCCGCCGCCAGAGCCGCTGAGGAAGTGGGGGCGTCCGGCGCGAGGGCGAGGCGCTCCGCACCCGCCCGGTCGGCCTCGACTTGCTGGTCGAACCAGGGCTTGAGGGTTCGTACAGCCCACTCATGATGGCCCTGGGCGAAGGCGACGCGGTCACCGGCCTGATGCGCTGTCTGCGCGATGCGCTGAGCCGTGAGCAGCGCCAGCGCGATGCCCTGAGTGAGTGTCGGATTGGTGACGACGGCCGCGTCTCCGACCGCGACGATGCCGGTGGCCACGGGGCCGAGGCTGTCGACGAGCGCGGTCCATCGGTTGTCGAGGCCCGCCATGATCATGACGTCGGTGAGCGGATCCGGGTCGAGGGCGAGCCAGGGACCGGTGGAGGGGAAGCAGCGGGCGAGTTCGTCGAAGACCAGGGGATCGCGCAGGGCCGGCAGAGTCGGATCTGAGACTGACGCCGCTATGGCCACGGCGAGCGTGGCGTTGTCGGAGGGAAAGGCGATGCTGAGGGCATAGGGACTGCTCGACGTGTAGGGCACGCGGCCCGGGTCGGTGGCGCCAGCGGTCTTCATCCGGTACCAGCGGCAGAAGTAGGAGATGCCCACGCGGTGCCTTTCGACCACCGGCGCACGGCATCCAGCAGCCACAAGGCGGCGTGCCAGACGGGAACGCCGTCCGCCGGCGTCGATGACGAGGTCCGCGTGATAAGCGCCCATCGCGGTACGGACGCCCAGCACGTGCGGGACACGGGCGCCATGGTCGATGATGACGTCCTGCACGCGCTCGCCGGTCCGGAAGACGATCCCTCTCTCGCACCGCACCGCCTGCGCCAGGGCGTGTTCCATGACGATGCGGCGCGTCCGGATGAGCACCAGTTCCTCGTCGCCGTCCCGGTACGGGGGACGCTCAGTGAACCAGTCGAACTCGTGCTGCTCCCACGCCCCCAGGTCGAGCATGGACCGGTACGCGTCCCCAGCTTCGGCGTTGAGCACTTTCCGGACCGGGCTGAGGAGCCCGTGAGGCTGGATGGCTTGAGGGATATGGGGGCGGTGCCAGTCGAGGAAGTCCTTCTCAAGGTCACCGCTCGCCCCCTGAGAGTCTTGCTCCAGCACGGTGACCCGGTGGCCACGACGGCTCAGAAACAAAGCCGTGGACAGCCCGGCGATGCCGGCTCCGCTCACCAGGATATGAGCCATGCTCCACCACCCCTTGGCTTCACGTCCTCTGCGCGCACACGGAAGCGGCACGGCCCGCCACGGTCCTGGTCGGGGCGGCTCGCCAGGAGCGTCCGCCCTGGACATCTCGTCTCCGACTCCGCGCGGCGTTCGGGGCGGGCGCCGTGGCGGCGGCCTGAGCCGGGAGAGGCCAGGCGGCAAGGGGGCCAGGAGGGTGCCGGTGAGCACGGTGCTCGCCGCAACTGTCGCATGGGGGGTCTCGATCTTCCGATGACGATGGGGGTTCGGAGCGCTTCGCCTGGACGACTATTCCTGCCGGAGCGGAACGTCCGCATCGGCAAGTCCTGCCTATGCGCAGAGCTCTCACGGACCGGCGTACGCCCAGGGCGCTGGAGACGGTCACCAGGGCACGCAAAGCGTCGAGGAGTAGCCTCCGGCGACGCCCAGCGCTTCGTCCCGCAGCTGCGCGAAGGTGACGGTCCGCTCGCCACCGTCCCCCCGCACATGCACCAGCACCTGGTCGGGGGCGTCCTCGGCCGCGTCCAGCAAGACCCGCAGCAACGTCGTCTCGCCGTTCGGTCCCCCAGGCGCTTTGAACCGCGGTGACATGGCAGCTGCCTGGCTGAAGCCGAGCGTGAGGGGACGGGGCAGGGGCCGCTGCAGGAGCCGGGTGGCAGCGTGGCGCGGGACTGACCAGCCTGTCAGTCGAAAGTGATTGCCGAGTCCGGCGCGATCGGGGCTGCGCTCAGGGAGCCGAGCAGTGCCAGCGCGTCGGCGGACGGGCTGCCGGGTTCGGCTTGGTAGACGACGAGTTGCTGCCCGGGGGCGCTGTTGAGGGTGAACGCTTCGTAGTGCAGGTCCAGGTCGCCGACCGCGGGGTGGCGGAAGAGTTTGGCCTCACGGGTCTTGCCGCGTACATCGTGGCGTGCCCACAGGGTGCGGAAGTCATCGCTTTTCATGGACAGTTCCCCGACGAGTTCGATGAGCCGCGGATCGTCCGGATCGGTGCCGGCAGCCTGCCGCAGGGTGGCGACACACGATGCGGCGGCGTGGTCCCAGTCGCGGTAGAAGTCGTGCGCGGCAGGGTCGAGGAACGTCATGCGCAGCAGATTGTCGCGGTATGCGAATCCCGCGTGCAAGGTGGTGGCGAGCTGATTGCGGGCCAGCACGTCCAAGGCATGGCCCAGGACGAAGGCAGGTGTGTCGCTCCAGTTGTCGATCAGTCGGTGCAGTTGCGGGCTGACGCGTTCCTCCCGGGGCGAGCGGCGCATACGGCGTGCTGTCGGCGTGGCGATCCGGTGCAGGTGCGCCATCGCGTCTTCGTCCAGGCGCAGGGCCTTCGCCACGGCTTCGAGCACCTGCTGCGAGGGGTTCCGTTCCCGCCCCTGTTCCAGGCGCATGTAGTAGTCCGTGCTCACCCCGGCGAGGGTGGCGACCTCCTCACGGCGCAGACCGGGCACCCTGCGCCGGCCGGACGTGGCGAGACCGGCGTCCTCGGGGCGTAGCTGGGCGCGCCGGGCTCGGAGGAAACCTCCCAGCACGTTCTCGACGGCGGGGTGCTTGTCGTTGTCCATGGCGTCGAGGCTAAGGCGGGATGCGGCCCCACGGGTGAGGCGAGCGTGGGTGCCCTGCACCCAGGAATCACACCCCCCTGAAACCCGCGGCCCGGTACCCGGCGGGCCACTGACCACACCGAGATCCGCAGCCTGGGTGTGGTTCTCCCAGGAAACTCTTGGCCTTCCTGTCACTCGGCGCCGTGGACAGACTCGCATTCACCGGCGGACGGACCGCCGGTAAAGCGAAAGAGCAATCTCAGGAAAGAGGCCATTCATGGCTACGTGGTTTGTAACCGGTGCGTCGCGTGGGCTGGGTGCGGAGATCGCCCGGGCCGCGGCCGCGGGCGGGAACAATGTCGTGTTAGCGGTCCGCAACCCGGACCGGATCCCGGAAGACTTCAAGAACGCGGACAACGTCCTGGCCGTCGCGCTGGACGTGACCGACAACGACAGCATCCCGGTCGCCGTCCAGGCCGCTGTGGACCGTTTCGGCGGCATCGACGTCCTGGTGAACAACGCCGGCCGTGGCCTGCTGGGCGCGCTGGAGGAGATCAGCGACGCCGAGGCTCGCTCGCTGTTCGACCTGAACGTCTTCGGCCTGATCAACGTCACCCGCGCCGTCCTGCCCGTGATGCGCAAGCAGGGCTCCGGCAAGCTCGTCCACATCGGCTCCCGCGCCGGCTTCGAGGGCGAGCCGGGTGTGAGCCTGTACTCCGCCTCGAAGTTCGCCGTCGCCGGCATAAGCGAGGCCCTGGCGGTGGAGTTGGTCCCCTTCGGCATCCAGTCGATGGTCGTCGAGCCCGGTGTGTTCCGCACCGACTTCCTGGACACCAGCTCCCTGTCCCTGGCCGCCGAGCGGATCGCCGACTACGACGACACCCCCGCCCACGTGACCCTGGACTGGATCGACAAGGCCAACCACGCCCAGCTCGGCGACCCGGTCAAGGGCGCGGCCCTCATCGTCGAGGTCACCGGCGGCGAGAAACTGCCCACCCACCTCTACTTGGGCCGCGACACTCTGGAGCGCCTGGAGGTCAAGCTCCAGCAGATTCAGACCGACCTCGCCCCCTGGCGCGAGAAGTCCGCCGCCACCGCGCACGACGACGCCGCCTGAGCTCACCGCGCCACCGGGCTGCACCCCGCCCGCGCGCAGGGCTCCTTAAGACAGCCCGGCCGGACCGTCCACTCCCCCTCGCCGGCCCGGCCGGGCCCCGGCCACCACACCCCACCCCCCTTCTGCCGAGGTCGCCGTCCTGGCCCGCCGCAAGGACAAGCTCGACCACATCGTGAAGAACATCGAAGCCGCTGGCGGTACCGCCCTCGCCCTGGCCGTCGATGTCACCGACCGCGAGGGCGCCCAGGCGGCCGCGCAGCAGATCGTGAGCGAACTGGGCACCGCTTGCCATACGCCATCTGGCCTCCACCGCCCTCGCGGAGATGCCCGCGCTCGCCCATCGCTTCGATACGCCGGACGCCGCCACAGCTCTGATCGCCAACCCCGATCACCTCGGTGGACAGGTCGCAGGCAGGGGGGCACCGGCCGGCCCCTGAGCCGCCGTGAGCGGCGGGCCGGGGCCGGTGCCGGTACGCGGCCTCAGGCCGCGCTGGCGGTGGGCCGGACGATGATCTCGCTGACGTCGACGCCGGCGGGCTGGTCGATGGCGAACGCGATGGCCGCGGAGACCGACGAGGCCGGGATGGCCACGCGACGGTAGGTGCGCATCTCTTCACGGCCCACGGGGTCCGAGATGGACTCGGCGAGTTCGGACTCGGTGACTCCGGGAGAGATGGTCGTGACCCGGATGTCGCCGCCGACCTCCTGGCGCAGTCCTTCGGAGATGGCCCAGGCGGCGAACTTGGTGGCGCAGTAGACCGCGGCCGTGGGGGACACGGCGTGGGCGCCGATCGAAGCGACATTGATGATCTGGCCGTGGTGCTGAGTCTGCATGATCGGCAGGGCCGCGGCGATGCCGTGCAGGACACCGCGGATGTTCACGTCGATCATGCGGTTCCACTCATCGAGCTTGAGGGCCTCCAGCTTCGACAGCGGCATCACGCCCGCGTTGTTGATCAGCACATCGATACGGCCATGCTTGCTGTAGGCGGCGTCGGCGAAGGCCCGTACCTGTTCGGCGTCGGTCACATCCAGAGGGTGGTACTCGGCACTGTGGCCGGCCGTATGGAGGTCCTCGGTGAGCTCCTTGAGCCGCTCGGTGCGGCGGGCGCCCAACACGACATGGTGACCTCGCGCGGCGAGCAGCCGGGCGGTTGCCTCCCCGATACCGCTGCTGGCGCCGCTGATGAGAACGATTTTCCGAGCGGTTGATACGGCCATGAATGAGACTCCTTGAAGCGGAAGCGGAAGCGGCGACGCGCCGGGACGGCTCGTCCTGCGTTTACGGTCGCCTCACTGGCGCGAGGTAACCAGGCCGCCGTTCGTCCAGGTGCGGCGATCCTGGGTGCGCCGCACCTCTCCTCATGGCAGGAGGGGACCCGGCCGCCACGCGGCACGTCCGCCGCCCCGTCAAAGGCGGCGGCCTCCCGATGGCGCCTATCGGGCCCGATCGTGGGGTGCGGGAGTGATCGTGCTTCCGGCTCGGTGTCGGTCCCTGCGTGGGGCGGCCCGGAGGGCCGAATGGGGCTGATGAGGTGGTGCCGGGTGGCCGGCGGTGCAGCGGCTGCCGGGAAGCTCACCAGGGCACGGGTCCCGAGGCTCCGAGGAAGGTGCCGGTCGGCGCGTCCGGGCCGGCGGTGGCCGCGGCGGCGATCACTGCGGCTCCCTCCTCGACGCTTTGCGTGCCCTGGTGACCGTTGAGGTCTGTTGCGGTGAACCCGGGATCGACGGCAGTAAGCCGGATTTGGGGGTATTTCTGCGCATACAGCACGGTCAACATGTTCAGGGCCGCTTTGGAGGAGTTGTAGGCGAGAAGCGGGGCCCAAGCCGGAAGGATGGCGGTGTAAGCGGCCGGATCGGCGTTGATGGCGAGCGATCCGAGGCCACTGCTGACATTGACGATGGCCGGGCTGTTCGCGACCTCGAGCAGGGGCAGGAAGGCGCGAACGGTACGCACTGCTCCGAAGACGTTGGTGTCGTACACCTGCTGAAGATCTGCGGCCGTCAGTTCGCCGGTCGGCGAGGCCGGACCGGCGATGCCGGCGTTGTTGATGAGAACGTCGACGTGTCCGGCCTCGGCCCGCACGGCTTCGGCCGCCGCGGTGACGGACTGGTCATCGGTGATGTCGATCAGCAGCGGGCGGGCCCCCAGGGCCCTCGCGGCCTCCTCGCCCCGGCGGGCGTCACGCGCGCCCACGTATACGGTGTGTCCCTGCTCGATGAGCCGACGGGCGGTCTCAAAACCGAGCCCTTTGTTCGCTCCGGTGATTACGGTGACTGTCATGTCCTTCAGCGTGCGCGCCGTGCACGTGCACAGACAGAGCCCTGACCAGCGGGGGGTCCGGCAGTACCAGGCTACGGCGGGATGCCGGGCGGATAATGGCATGGTGAGCGAAGACCACGCGGCCCTGGGCACAGCATTGCGCCAATGGCGCGACCGGACCAGTCCCCAGGACATCGGACTCCCGACGGGCGGTGTCCGGCGCGCGCCCGGACTGCGGCGAGAAGAGCTGGCCCAGCTGGCCGGCCTCTCCGTCGACTACGTCGTCCGTCTGGAGCGAGGCCGCGCCACCTCGCCCTCCGCCCAGGTCCTCGCCTCCCTCTCCCGCGCCCTGCGCCTCTCGGAGTCCGAGCGCGACCACCTCTTCCGGCTCGCCGGTCAGGCCCCGCCTGCCGCCGGACACATCTCCCCGTACATCCCGCCCAGCGTCCAGCGGCTGCTCGACCAACTGCGGCACACCCCGCTCAGCGTCCACGACGCCTCCTGGAACCTCATTTCCTGGAACCCCCTGTGGGCCGCCCTCGTCGGCGACCCGTCCGCCTGGCGAGGAAAGGAACGGAACATCGCCTGGCGGCACTTCACCGGCCTGCCCAGCCGCGCCACACACACCCACGAGCAGCAGGTCCGGTTCGAAATAGCTCTCGTCTCCGATCTCCGCTCCGCCACCGCCCGCTACCCCCGGGACAAGCCACTGCGATCACTGATCGCCGACCTGCGACGCGAAAGCGACCGCTTCGGCGAGCTGTGGGCCTCCCACACCGTGGGCTTCCACACCACCGACAGCAAGACCGTCCACCACCCGGACCTCGGAGCCGTCACCGTGGACTGCGACACCCTCACTGTGCCCGGCAGCGACCTGCGCATCGCCGCCTACTCGGCACCGCCGGGCACCGCGACGTCGGAGCAGTTCGCGCTCCTGGCGACCATCGGCACCCAGGCCATGCCACAACCCGCCGACGATTCCAGCCGGAGACGGTAGACGGTAAGGGAGAACGACGGCCGGCCGCGCCTCCAAGTCAAAGCACGCTGGCGCCGGGAGCGAGCAGGCTGGTGAGCTCGGCGCGGTCTCCGACGCCGTGCCGGACTGGGTCGCGTACTTCGACGCCGCCGAGCACGCCGGCGCCCGTGCCGTCTCCGCCACCCCGTTATTCGCTGATCGCGGCGCCCGGCCGCAATCCCGATCGCCTAGCCTGGTGCCATGAGCGACGCATCGCCATTGGGCCAGTTCCTCAGAGCGCGGCGCGAAGCCCTCAGCCCGGACGATGTGGGGCTGCCCGCGGGCGGTCGCCGCCGTGTGCGAGGGCTGCGACGGGAGGAGGTGGCCCTGCGGGCCGGCGTGAGTTCGGACTACTACATGCGGCTCGAGCAGGGGCGGGAGGCCAGCCCCTCGTCACAGGTCCTCGACGCCCTTGCCCAGGCACTGCAACTGGACGACGAAGCCGCCGACCACCTGCGCAGGCTCACCCTCGGCGGTTCATGGCGGCGCCGCCACGGCCAGGCGGACGTCAGTCCCCAGCTTCTGCGGCTCATGGACGGCTGGTCCCGGACCCCGGCCTTCGCCCTTGGCCCCGCCCTGGATGTTCTGGCGTGCAATGCCCTCGCCATCGCGCTGCACAGCGGCTTCGAGCGCTTCGACAATCTCGCCCGTATGGTGTTCGTCGACCCGGCGGGCCGCGATTTCTACCGGGACTGGGACCGGGCCGCACACTCCTGCGTCGCGGAACTCCGCGCGGCGTACGGATATGATCCCGAGTCGCCCCGGATCGTTGAGGTCGTGGAGGCTCTGTCAGAGCAGAGCGGCGAGTTCGCTGAGCTGTGGGCCAGGCACGAGGTGAAGAGCAAGGCCCAGGAGGGCAAGAACCTCAGGCATCCGCAGGTGGGGGACCTGGAGATCCAGTTCTCCGCCTTCACCGTCAACGGTGCCCCCCACCAGCAGCTCGTCGTCTACCAGGCGGAACCGGCCGGCCCGACCGCCGAGGCGTTCACACTGCTGCGCTCGTCGGCGGGAGAGCCCACGCCGGCGGACGAGGACGTGGCCCGACAGAACCTCGCGCCGACGGAGAAGTAGACCCGCCCCGGCTTCCCGCCCCGGCCCGGTGTCCGGTGAGTAACATCAGGCGGTCGTTCCGGGGGCGGCCTGGGCGAGGAGGTGGTCGCGGGAGGCGGTCACCTCGGCGCGCAGCGCGGCCAGATCGACGTCCAGCACCCGGCCATCGAACTTGCGGACCTGGCCGGCGATGAGCACGGTGTCGATGTTGCGGGCGTCGGAGCCCAGGACGACGGTGCCGACCGGGTTGTTGAGGGGCATGTTGTTGAGCTCCTCGGCTGTGATCACTAGCAGATCGGCCTGCTTGCCCGGCGTGAGTGAGCCGGTGACGTGGGCCAGGCCGTTGGTCCGGGCCCCTTGCAGGGTGGCGAAATCCAGTACATCGGCGGTGCCGATGCGGACCGGCTCGCGGTCGGTCCCGTAGGCGCCGTTGACGGCGCGCATTCGTTGGATGGCGTGCAGGGCCCTCATCTGGGTGAACATGTCGCTGGCCAGGGCGACTTCGACGTCGATGCTCAGCCCAGGGCGTACGCCGACGGACAGGGCCTCGTCCACGGCGGGGATCGCGCTCTCCAGGCCGATCTGTGCATCGGAGGTCGGGGCCAGGGCGATGGTGGTGCCGCTGGCGCCGATCGCGCGCCAGGCCTCGGAGGTCAGCCCGGTGGAGTGGATCAGAGTGAGGTCAGGTCCCAGCAGACCTTCGCGTTCCCAGGCCAGGACGGCCTGCGAGGACGGGGCGCCGAAGACCGCGTCCACGCTGACGCCGATCCCCAGCTCGCGGGCGAAGCGGGCGAGGGCGGGCCCGTAGGCGAGATCGGGTCCGGCGATCTCATCGGTGGCGAGGGTGGCCAGACGGAACGTCAGCAGTTCGCTCCCGTACTGCTCCCGCAGACGGGCCACGTCGGCCGGCCACTGGTGGTCCCATGAGCCGAAGTGCGGGCCCATGGCGGCGTGGACGCCGCGGATGCCGGTGTCCAGCAGGGCGCGGACGGCGGCGTCGGAGTGGGCGGCGGTGCGGGAGTTGTGGGAGAAGTCCAGCATGGTGGTGATGCCGGAGTCGATAGCGGTGAGCGCCGCCAGCTTCGTCCCGATGTACATGTCCTCGGGCCGGTAGGCCGGAGCGTAGCCGAGGAGGGTCGTGGTGACGTAGGCACCGAGGTCGTCCACGTCCGGCATGATGCGGCGCAGCTGGGCCTCCCAGGCGTGACGGTGGGTGTCCACGAAGCCGGGGGTGAGGATGGTGCCGGCGGCGTCGACGACGACGGCGCCCTCAGCGGCCCCCTGGGCGCGCAGGTCATGGCCGACGGCGGCGATGGTGGCACCCTCGACGAGCACATCGCCCGAGGACAGGACGCGGAGAGCCGGGTCCATGGTGACCACGGTGGCGCCGGTGAACAGGATGCGGCGGTCCGGGTCGCCCGCGGTGCGGCGCAGCTGGTCGAGGACGGACCGGCGCGGGGTGTGGTCGTGATGCATGTCTGCGTCCTTACAAGGGCCGGGATGAGGCGCGCCTCCGGTGGGCGCGTCCTGGCATCAGCTTCCGGCGCATCGGCAGTGGCAGCCAGGCCGCCGTTCACCAGGGTGTGCCGCACCCCCCAGGAGCCGGAGGCCCGCCGTGCGGCGGTCCCGTGCCGCCCCAGCGCCGGCCGGGCGGCAGGAGCGGTGTTGTAGACCATCGGGACTGGCCGGACGGCCGTCATGTGGCAGGCTGCCCTCGCTTTCCCATGAGCTCCCAAAACTCCCTCAGTTCCATGACATCCGTCTTTCTCTGCCACTTCGCCCTGCGAGCGAACAGAGATCGTGACAGCTGTGTTGCCTGCGCCCGGCAGAAGGCCGCGTTCAGTTCCACCCGGTGGCCCTCGAGGCCGGCGGGGGGATAGGGACATAGCTCGAAGGAGCAGTCGTCCCTGCAGTTCGACCCCGGTTGCGAGGTAGCTGTGCGGACCACCGTCCGGCTCGGGGCCAGAGGGCTGCGATCATGAGTGAGGCACGGTGGCAGATCCGGGCGGTCCGTGTGGTGCAGGCGCCGGAGCCGGTCTTTGGGCCAATCACCTCTCTCAGCGAGGTTGAGTAGCAGGAGCACGTCAGCCAGGAGCTGCCGGGCGCTCGGATGCAACGCGCTCCACCCCGTGGACGGCGGGATCCACAAGTGGTGTTTCCGTGATTCGCCCTGCGGGGCCGTCTCGGAGCCGACGTGAGCGACGACGCCACTCTCGTCGATCCACATGAACCGTTCGGGCCGTCGGGTTTCAAGGGTCCAGACCGAGAGCTCGGCGGCCGCCTCGACAAAGGGGTGCTGTCGCTCCCCGTCCGGCAGTGCGAGCCATTGCCGTACCTGTTCCGCCGGATCCGAACCGTGCCCACGCTCGGGTGGTGGCACGTGAGGACCGTCCGGCAGCGCCCAAAGGGTCAGGGCATGCAGGAGCGTGAGCCGGGAGAACCAGAACCGCGTGCGCTTGAGCATTTCCCATGCCTGCTCGGTGAGGTACTCCCGTGCCGCCGGACGGGCGTGCGGGTGGCGGTGCCGTCGGTTGGCCGCGTACTTGAAACCCTGTGCGAGGGCCACTTCCACGGTCAGGTCCAGGCTCCCCCCATGGTTCTCTCCGCCTGCGCCCACTCGTTGCACCCAGCTTTCGAGGAACGCGAATGGCGTGTCGTGGTGACGTTTGGTGGTGACCGAGCCCACGAGCAGCGGGATGAGCCAGGCGCAGAGGATATTGTTGCGGAATGTCCGCTCCTCGGCGTCGCGCTCTTCACACTCACGTCTAAGTTCTTCGTCCCGCTTCTCCTCCTGTTCCTTCAGCTCCCTCTTCTGGCGCACGATCCTTCCCTCCACCCGGGAAGGGTTTTCGCTGCGCATCTCTGCCTCGATGTCCTGCTGCTGCTCTTCCCAGAGCGTCCCTTGCCAGTCTTTCTCGCGCTTCACCGGCTGATCGTCGGCTTCCTCAGGCCCGCGGAGGCAGGGATGCAGCGCGGCAAAGGCGACGTCACCGCCGGCTCCGATCTCCTGCGCGATGGCCACCCGGATCGCGTACGACGGTTCAAGGCTGGCGATCGTGAAGAGCTCCTTATAGGCGGGATTGCTGGTTCCCCTTCGGGCGAGACCGCGCAGCGCGTCCCCGAAACGTCTCACCAACAGCGCTTTGGCCGTCTGCAAGGTGTGCGTATCCCGAGCTCGCAGGTCCGGCCAGCACTCGAGTAGCTCCCATGCGATCGCCTTTTGCTTCGACTGCACGTCCACGCTGTCGATCTCCAGCGCAGCCGTGTACAGCTCAAGGGCCTTGCTGTGGTGGCTCTGGCTCAGGCGGAGTGGGTTGTCGGAGCCGTGCGGTTCTTGCCCATCCGTCTGCCGTTTCCCCGCCTTCCGCGCCCGGCTGGCGGCGTTGACGAGAATGTCCCGTGCACCGGAGACCGGGCACCACGCTTCCCCACCGCCGAGTGTCCCTTCGCCCGTGGGTGTCTGCTCGTGGGTGCACGACCCATTGAGGGTTCGGGAGTAGAGAACCATGGCGATCAGCAGTTCACGCCCCGGGTCCTCGAGCGCTCCCGGGAAGTACGTGCCGTGCTCTGCCCTTTCCGGCACATTCTGGTGGATCACGGCATTCATGAACCGCGCTCCGAGGTGTGCCTGCATGATGCTGTGCTGGAAGCGGACACGGTCACCGCGGATCTCCACCAGCCCCATCTGGGCGCCCCAGGTCGCGGCGAGGCGAATGTCGAGCTTGCTTCCTTTGAGTCTGCTTTTGAGTTCTCGGCAGATCTCCGCGTAGGGCGGCTTCTGAGGCTCGTCGTATTCCGTCGGCTGCGTTGGCTTCTTCGACGGACTGTATCCATCCACGAGGTCGGCGAACTTGACCTCCGACGCGTCGTTTGCGAGTCCGACACACGCCAATGCCGAGAGGTATTCGATCGTCACCCGCCGTTCCTCCTGGCTCAGCGTGAGCTCCGGGTGGAAGCGGCCGATGATGAGTGCTTTGATCCAGGTGTCGAGCAGGTTGAATCTCAGCGCTGCCTGATCGCCACCACGTGTCTCCACCGCCTCGTCCGCGGATCCGGGCAAGGCATGTTCCAGTAGCCTTTCTCGATGGAGGTCGCTGGCGATCTGTAGATACATGGGTGCCTCGGCGATGCCGGCCGTCTCGACGATCCAGTCCAGTCGCTGCCGGTCCTCCCAGCCGACGCCGTATGCGATGTAGCTGAGCGCCGCCTCTTCGCTCAGCGGTTCGAGATCGGTGACAGACGCTTCCATCCCCCTGAGGGAATCGTGCGGCCGTGATGCAATGATCAGCGGGAGCTCTTCATCGTTGGCCCGGCGGATGGCAAGCCGGATGACAGTGGCGCGTTCCTCAGCCAGGTCTCCGTCGGTCATTGCCTCCTCGAGACCATCGGCCAGCACGACAATCCGCCCTTGCTGGCATAGTCGCCGCCACACCTTCTCTCCTTCGCTACTCGAGCGCAGGTCGGCCTGCACCTCTCTGCAGAAGCGGTCGAAGGCCAGTTGATGGAAGTCAAGATCTGTTCCGGCGTCGCGCAAGCGGAGTGGAATGGGAACGGCGTGGTGCGCGGCGAGCTTCTCCGTGAGTAGGACCATCAGTGCCGTCTTGCCGGTACCGACTCCGCCGACGACCACGTGTGTCCGCCGGAACTGGCGATCCCGCAGATCTTCCATGAGGACAGAACACAGTTGGTCGCGGCCGACCACGTTCCCGAAGATGCTGCCCGCTGTCTCTACGAGTTCGTGCGGCTTCCGATGCGCCTTGCGTAGATAGGACTTTCGCACCCGAGTGAAGCGAAAGATCAGATACGTGACGGTGGCCAGTGCGAGGGTGAGGAGCGGCATAAAGATCGTTGAGAGAATTCCACAGGACAGGCCGTGGTTCTGACATCGATCCTCCGCATCGGAAAGGATCGACCAGAGTCCCGTCTCGGGTTCGTCAATGACCGTGACCAGGGCCACGCCTGCCAGGGCAAGCAGAATGACGGCACCGCAGATCGTCAGGACGACGGCGGGGACGCGCAAGCCTCTCTTGGGTACCCGCCACTTTCGCGACTGGTCGAAGCCCTTCCCCATCACCCGACGGGTGTGGAGGTCCCTGCGGATACGGGTCAGCCACCGCAGGAGACGTGGCTTACCAGCGGCACCAGAATATTCGGAAGCGGCCATGCCGACGATCACCTGGGGTCTTCGATGAATTTTAGCGGCGCTCTGGAGACCTCCTGTCACTGCTTCCTCAACGTCGCATCCCTTACTTCAAACCTCTTGCAATTCACTCCGAAGATTGACCCCGAATGACCCACCTTGGGCACAAGGAGTCGGCACGGTGGCCGGATCCGCAGGCCCGGATGAGCCCGAGGGCACCGGTAGAGGAGAGATGAGGGATGTCTCATGGGGCCATAAGGCCATGCGCCAGCCTCGGTGTGGCGAGCGGCCTGTAGTGATGACCCATCCGAAGACGATGGAGGCGATCGAGCGGGCGGCGGGCCACGGGCTGTCCGTCGGGCTCGTGACCAACGGCTCCCGGGTGTTCCCAGAACTCGGAGCCCGGCTGAAGCAGGCCGCCCCCTATGTCCGCTTCAGCCTCGACGCGTCCAACCCGGAACTGCACGTCCAGATGCACCAGCGCGACGACCACCACAAGATCATGGCGAACTTGCACGCGCTCGCCGAGGCGCCGGGGGACTGCACCGTCGGAACGGGCCCGCTGCTGCTGTACATCCTGCGCGCCTGGTGGCTGCGCGAGCGGCTCGGCGGCGGCCCTCCTACGGGCTGGTCGGCGGCATTGTCGGACCCGGCGTTCGGCGCCGCGCTGCGCGCGATCCATGGCGATCCGGAGCACCCGTGGACGGTTCAGTCGCTGGGGGCGCGCGGCGGCCTGTCGCGGGCGCCGTTCGCCCGGCGGTTCACCGCACTGGTGGGCCGCTCCCCGCTCGTGTACCTGACGTGGTGGCGCATGACGATCGCGGGCCGCCTGCTGCGCGAGGAGGACCTGCCGATGCGCACGGTCGCCCAACGCGCGGGCCACGCCTCGGAGTTCGCTTTCGCCAAGGCGTTCAAAAGGGAATACGGGGTGGCCCCGGGCCAGCACCGGCGCCGGGCCGGGTAGGGCTTCTCGTCAAGGGTGAGGTCGTTCGCCCGAAGGGCGGGCCGCGCGGGGTCTGGTGCATGCGACAGCGACGCGGGCACCGGAATGTCCTCGTACGTGGCTACGAGGACATTCAGCAAGCGGCATGGGGTGCGTACCAGGCATCGCCCGCAGGCGGCACGTTTGACGACAGGCCCTAACCCCTGAGCTGCCGCACCAGTTCGGCGATCCGGTCCGGGCCCACGCGGCAGCAGCCGCCGATGAGGCGGGCGCCCGCGGCTCGCCAGTCCCGTGCCCGGGACGGGTCGTATGTGGACCCGCCACGCCAGCAACGGGCCCGCTCGTCCCACGTTTCCCCGCCGTTGGGGTAGACGACGACCGGCCTGCCGGTGATCTCCGCGGCGATCTCCACCGCGCGGTCCGCGTCGCGCGGGTCGCAGCAGTTGACGCCCGCCGCGATCACCTGGTCGTGGTCCGCGGCGAGTGCGAGGGCCTGCTCCAGCGGCTGTCCCGCGCGGGTGGCCTCGCCCGCGATGGTGTACGACAGCCAGACCGGCACCCCGGTTCCCTCGACCGCGCGCAGCAGCGCCTCCGCCTCGTCCGCATCCGGCACGGTCTCCAGGGCGAGCACATCCGGCTCCGCGCCGCAGAGCGCCTCGATCCGCGGGCGGTGGAAGCGCTCCAGCTCGCGCACGCTCAGCCCGTAACGGCCGCGGTACTCGCTGCCGTCGGCGAGCATCGCGCCGTAGGGGCCGACGGAGGCCGCCACCCATACGTCGTCCGGCACGGCCTCCGCGGCCTGCCGGGCCAGCTCGACGCTGCGCCGCAGCAGCGCGGTTGTCTGCTCCCGCCCCAGTCCCCGCCGGGCGAAGCCCTCGTACGTCGCCTGGTAACCGGCCGTGATGAGCACCCGCGCGCCCGCCCGCACATACGCCGTGTGCGCCGCCTCGATCTGCTCGGGGGCGTCGGCCAGCAGCCGTGCCGACCAGAGCGCGTCGGACAGGTCGCACCCCTGGTCGGCAAGCTGGTTGGACAGCCCGCCGTCCAGCACGACCGGCCCTTCGCCGAGGGCGGAGGCCAGCGGCACGGCGGGGGTGTGGACGGGCATCTCGGTGCTCCTCAGACGCTTTTCAGGTGCTCCTCGGGTTCCTCTCCGCAGACGAACCGGTGCGTCGGGCGAGTTCGCCGCGGTGCGTCAGCCGAGCTGGGTCTGCACCTGGGAGGAGATCAGCTCCAGGTGATCCAGGTCGTCGAGGTCCAGGACCTGGAGGTAGATCCGGGAGGAGCCTGTCCCGGCGTAGCGGCCGATCTTGTCGACGACCTCCGCCGGTGAGCCCGCGAGCCCGTGCTCCTTCAGCTCGTCCACGTCGCGGCCGATGGCCGCGGCCCGGCGTGCGACCTCGGCGTCGTCCTTGCCGACGCAGACGACCAGCGCGTTGGAGTACACGAGGTCATCGCCGCTGCGGCCGATCGCCTCGGCGGCGGCCCGTACCCGCCCGAACTGCTGCTCGCTGTCCTCCACGGACGCGAACGGCATGTTGAACTCGTCGGCGTACCGCGCGGTCAGCCGCGGCGTACGGGTCGCGCCCTGCCCGCCTATCAGCACCGGCACCTTGGACTGCGCGGGCTTCGGCAGCGCCGGGGAGTTCTCGAGCTGGTAGTACTCGCCGTCGAAGGTGAAGGTCTTGCCCACCTCCGTCTCCCACAGACCGGTGACGATCGCCAGTTGCTCCTCCAGCCGCGCGAACTTCTCCTTGGGGAAGGGAATGCCGTACGCACGGTGCTCCTCCTGGAACCAACCCGCGCCCAGGCCCAGTTCGACCCGGCCTCCGGACATCTGGTCGACCTGGGCGACCTGGATGGCCAGGACGCCGGGCAGCCGGAAGGTCGCCGCGGTCATCAGCGTGCCCAGCCGGATCCGGCGCGTCTCCCGGGCGAGCCCGGCCAGCGTGATCCAGGCGTCGGTGGGCCCCGGGAGACCCTCGGCCGATCCCATGTGCAGGTAGTGATCGGAGCGGAAGAAGGCGTCGAACCCGAGGTCCTCGGTGGCCTTGGCGACCGCGAGCAGGGTGTCGTAGCCCGCCCCTTGCTGGGGCTCGGTGAAGATTCGAAGATCCATGGCTCCATCCTGCACCTCCTCACGACGACTCCGCCGCGGAGTCCGGCTGCAGGCGCTCGCGGGCCGCCAGCTGCCGCAGCAGCCCGCGCACCCGGTCGCTGGACTCGTCGGCGGCGTCGATGGCCTCGATGCACTGCCAGTAGAGCGTCTCCTCGTCCGCCGCGCAGGCCACCCCGACCAGCGCTATGCCCACTTCTCCGAGCAGCCCGCCGAGCACGATCAGCACGCTCCGCGGATCCTGCACCGCGGACAGCTGCGCCGCCCGCGCGCGGGCGGACCCGTGCCGGTGCAGCGCCCCGCACGCTCTGCCACCCGCCTCGCTCAGCCCGCGCGCCTCCGACCGCAGCTCGAGTGGGCCGTTGGCCGCGAGGTGGCTGCCCACGGCCTGGGCAAGCGCCTGTGCCTGCCACGCCTCGGCCACGATCTCCTCGGCCGCCAGCGAATGGGCCAGGGCATGCCGAGTGGCCCCGATCAACCGAACCGCATCCATCCGCGCGTCCCCCTTACGCTCTGTGCGGCTACCGGCCGGGAGCTGTCACCCGACCACTACCCAGCGTGATGGACAACGGCCAGAAAAGCTAGGGGGATTCCGAATTTTGTGGACAACTGTGCCTCAGCCGACGCCTCGCTCACTCCAAAGAGTGACGACCGGGGCGCTTACTCTCCGGAATCGGAAAGCGCCGCTCGTTCCGGTCGATCTTCTCCGACAGGGCCGCGAGCGCGTCGACCCCCAACACCTCGCAGAACTGCAGCAGATACGCCAGCACGTCCGCGACCTCGTCGGTCACCCGGTGCGCCGTCCCCGGATCCTCCATCACCCGCGCCGACTCCTCGGGCGTCAGCCACTGGAAGATCTCCACCAGTTCCGACGCCTCGACGCTCAGCGCCGCGGCCAGGTTCTTCGGGGTGTGGTACGGCTGCCAGTCGCGCGCCGCCGCGAACGCGGCCAGCCTGCGCTGCAGCGACAGCACGTCATCGGGTCCTGTCTCATGGACCGGCTCACAGGCCGTCTCATGGGCGGTCTCGCGGACGGTCTCCTGGGAGGAGTCGGCGGAGTCGGCGGAGTCGGCGGAGTCGGCGGAGCCGGACGAATCAGCGGAGTCAGCGGAATCAGGGGAGTCAGGGGAGTCAGCGGCCTCGTTCACACCCAAGGTCTACCACCGACACCCCCTCCACCCCCGCGGCGCTGCCCCCGTCCTGCACCGCCCCGACCAGCCGCACATGCCCCCGCTCCCCCATCTGTACGGCCAGCGTGAGCAGTTCCCGCGCCTGCCGCCGGTCCAGGCAGCGGTCCAGGCCGTCCGCGAGGACCGTGAGCGCCTGACGGGCGGGCAGCACCTCGGCGGCCGGGTCCATCTCCAGTACACCGGGCCCGGTCAGCAGCACCAGCGCCAGGGCCAGATACCGCAACTCCCCGTCCCCCAGCCGCCCGACGGGCGTGACACCGAGCGCTCCCCGGTCCAGCACAGCCCGTACGGTCCCGTCGCCCAGTTCCTCGGCCGCCAGGTCCTCCACCGCTCCCGCGCACGCCGTACGGCACGCCGCGACCAGGGCGGCGTGCCGGGTCGTGCACTCCGCGCGGGTCCGCCGCAGCACCTCCGCCAGATTGCCGCAGCCGGCCTGCAGCCTCCCCTCCCCCACCGGGACAGGCGCCCGCATCCGGTCCGGCCGCGGGTCGCAGACGAAGGCCGAGCGGAGCGCCACGACGGCCTGTTCCGCGGCGTCCAGCACCATGCGCTGGCCGGCGGTCTTGCCCGCGACCCGCAGCGGCAGCAGCGCCGTACCCAGCCGGTCGTCCGGCAGCGGCGCCCGCGTCACCGGAACGGAGCCCGCGGTGTGCCAGGCGGCCTGCACGGTACGCCGCCCGGGGTCGCGCAGCGCGGTGGACAGCAGCACCTGCCCGTTGCCCGTCAACCGCTCGCCCACCACGCGGAGTTCGGGTTCGACCTGGACGGCGACATCGAGACGTACCTCGCCCGCAGGCCCTTCCACCGTGCAGCCGATCCGGATCCCGCGCCGCCCCTGGGCATCCGGCCGCGCCCGCTCGGGTACGCATGCCGCGGCGTCCGGGAACACCTCGCCGAGGGACGCGCCGCCGCCGAGCCGCGAGAGTGCCGCGTACGCCTCCAGTGCGCTGGACTTGCCACTGCCGCTGGGCCCGGCGAGGACGGTCAGCGGGGTGAGCGGGAAGGCGGCGCCACGGTGCGACTTGTAGGAGGAGAGCCGCAGTTCGGTCACCGCAGGGCGGTCCCCCGCGACCGCGGGGGTTCCGGGAACACCAACCGCGGCGGTTCCGGGAACGGCGGGCGTGGCGACGGTGGTGGTCGTGGTGCAGGCGGCGGGGGCTGTGGCCGTCCCTGCGCCCAGGCGGGTTGCGTCCATGAGCGGACCGTACGCAGCCGCCGGTCAGCCGAACCGTTCCACCGCCCCGGTCTTCCTACGATCGGGCTACCCGATCAGTCGACAGCTCCCGCCGCCGCCCCCAGCCGGGGCTGCTCGACCTCGGTACCGGCCGGGGTCAGCAGGAAGACGTTCGTGTCGACGCGGTGCATCCGCGCGCTCAGGCCGAAGGTGACACCGCTGGAGAAGTCCAGGACGCGCTTGGCGACGTCCGCCTCCGCGCCCGTGAGGTCCAGCAGCACCGGCACCTGCCCCATCAGATACTCGGCGACCTGCCGGGCGTCGGAAAAGCACTGCACCCTGAGAACGACGAAGCGCCGCGCATCCCGCTCGTTCCCCTCGTCCGGCCGCCCCCGGCCGGGGAGCGTGGGCTCGCCCGGCCAGGACGGCCAGGCGTCGCCGCCGCGCAGCGGTACGACATCGGCAAGCCCCTCCCACTGCTCATCGGTGACGTCATGCCTGCTCACCAGACCTCCCCGCGGATGAGCTCGCTGAGTATCCCCATCCACCCAACCCTAGTGACAGCCCCCCGGAGATCGGGCGGAGCGACACAAGTCGCGCACCCAGGTGTGACATTGGCCATCCAGCGGCGGTGGGGGCGGGCGGCGTGGCCGTCCCGCCCCCACATACGAGGTCCTTCTCCGGTGCCTACTCCTCGCAGTTCGTGAGGGACTTGGCCTTGACCTGTACCTTGCCCGACTCGGCCTTCTTGAGTTCGAGCTCGACGTCCTCGATGTCGACATCCTCGATGTCGATGGCGTTGTTCACCGCTATCTGGCCGAAGGCCGCCTGAAGGTTCTCCAGGCCCCCCGAGCCGCCGAGAAGCGCGGCCAGGCCCTCGCCTGCCGAGGCCAGCTGCGAGTTGAACGGCTGGAGGTCGACGTTCGGGTTGGCCTTCGCCCATGCCTCGGGCGTCTTCCCGTCGAGCGACTTGAGCGTGACCTTCGGCGCCTCGTCACCGCCCAACTCGATGTCCTCGATCCCCACCGCGGCCTTGTCGGACGGGAGCGCGCGCAGGGCGTCGTCGAGGTTCTGCAAACTGTCCGGCTCAGCCCCGACCAGTGCCATCAGCCCGGCCAACTGCCCGTCCAGCTGTGCGGGGTCCACGACGCCGCCCTTCTGCGCCTTGGCGGCCACCTCGGACGACTTCGCGTCCAGGGGCGAGCACGCGCTGGAGGACGACTCGCCGTCCTGCCCTGCCATGGCCGCACCGGTGGCGACGACTCCTGTGATCAGAGCCGCGCCCGCCAGTCCGGTGACCATGAAACGACGCTTGTTGGTCCGCCTTGCTCGAGACATGCGTACACCTCGCAGATGAAGGAAAACAGGACGCGGGAGCCGTCCTTCGGCCAGCGGGCCACGGCCGTTGCGCGCCGAGGCATCCCGCTGTCCCCCACAAGATGACCTCACCCGTCCGTCGGTCTCTCCCGGTTGCGATACCGAGCGGCCTCGGGACCCTGGAGGATGCTCGCCGCGGTGTCGCGCCGGTAAGTACGGAACTGACGCGGATATGACTCAGCGCTCGTCGTACTCATCCGCAAAGATGGCGCTTTTCCCGTCCGGTCGTTGGTACCGGCAGGCCCGCGCCGCGGTCCCGGTACGCGTCTACCGCAGGCTGAGTTCCCGGCTGTCGAGGAAGCGGAGGAAGCCTGCGCGGAACTCCTCGAGGTCCTCGCCGGACAGGGTGCGCTCGGGGTGGGCCAGCCAGTAGCGGAACGTGTAGCTGCCGATCCCCGGTTCCAGCCCCTTGCCCTTGTAGCTCAGCAGGAACTCGCGCCGCTGCACGAGCGGGTGGCCGAACTCGTCCAGGGTCCGCTCCAGACCGGCGTACGTCCCGGCCACCGGCCAGAGCACGGAGAAGTCCTGGCGGGAATCCGGGTACACCGAGAACGGCCGGTACTGCTCCGTGGCGTAGAGCGGTCCGGTCAGCCGGTCGATGTCGAGCTCGAACCAGACGGCCTGCCGCTGCGGGGTCACCGTGTCCAGGATCGGGCCGTACAGCACACCGGCCGTACCGACCGGCCCGGAGTCGTCGCTGAGCACCGCGGTGAGGTCCGGCACCCGCCAGGGCGCCTCGCCCTCGCCCACCTTGTCCGGCTCGGCGCGCAGCGTGCCCCGGCCGATGGTGCGCACCACCGCCTCCAGCGCTCCCTTGACCTCGCGGTAGTGGTCCTCCAGCGCCACGCCCCGGCTCGGCCGCACGCTGACCCCGGCGAGCCGGCTGACCTCCTCGTGCCGCCCGTCCCCGACCAGGATCACCCGGCCGATCTCGAACACGGCGTACTCGTCGCTGTTGCCGAGGTTGTCCTGGGCGACCTTGAAAAGATTGGGCAGCAGGGTGGTGCGCAGCCGGGCCTTCTCGGGTGCGATCGGGTTGCGCAGCCGCAGCACCTCGCCCGGATCGAAGCCGATCCGGCTCAGCCAGTCGTCATCGGTCCACAGATACGTCTGCATCTCGGCGAAGCCATGGGCGCCGGCGAGGATGCGCCGTGCCTTGTGTTCCCGCCGGATGGCCGGGTTGGGGTCGACCGGCTCCAGCCGTGCCTCCGGCAGCCGTGGCTCGATCTCGCCGTAGCCGTAGACCCGGAGCACCTCCTCGACGACATCGGCCGGGATCGCGATGTCCTGCTCGCCGCGGAACGCCGGTACGCCGACGACCAGCCGGCCGTCCTTCCTGCTCGTGGTGAAGTCGAGCGCGGTGAGGATCGCGTCGACCTGGGCGTCGGAGATGTCCGCCCCTGCGCAGCGCTGTACGTGCCCGGCGTCCATCTCGACGGTGCGGACGCGGTCCCGCAGGTCCCCGCGGACCGTGAACCGGCTCGTCGCTTCCGGGCGGGCGCCCGCCTCGTCGAGCAGTCGCACGATCCGGCCGGTCGCCAGGCGGGTCACGGACGGCGGCTGGTTCTTCTCGAAGCGCTGGCCGGCGTCGGTGCGCAGGCCGAGACGCATCGACGTACGCCGCACCCGGGCAGCCCGGAAGTTGGCGCTTTCGAGAAGGACCCGCCGGGTGCCGGGGCTGACGCCGGAGTCCAGGCCGCCCATGATCCCGGCGAGGCCCACCGGACCCGCATCACCCCAGATGAGCAGGTCATCCGCGACCAGGCTGCGCTCCTGGTCGTCCAGGGTCCGGAAGGTGGCGGCCCCGTGGGCCGGCGCGACACGCAGCGAGCCGACCCGGTCCCGGTCGTACGCGTGGGTGGGCTGGCCCAGTTCCAGCATCACGTAGTTGGTGAGGTCGACCAGCACGTTGAAGGTGCGCTGCCCGAGCACGTGCAGCCGGGCCTGGATTTCCAGCGGGGACGCGGCGTTGTCGGCCACGTCCACCGCGAGCGCCGTGACGACCGGGCAGTCCTCGCCGCCCTCGTTGGTGACCGGGAACTCCGGCAGCGCGTCGTAGGCGGCCAGGTCCGTGACGTCGAGCCGGCGCAGCGGCTGGTGCAGGATCGCGGCCAGTTCCCGGGCGAAGCCGTAGTGGCCCCACAGGTCGGGCCGGTGGGTGAGGCTCTTGTTGTCGATCTCCACGAGCACGTCGCGCAGCGGGATCCACTTCGACAGCGGCGTGCCGGGCTCGCTGCCCGGCGGGCACCGGAGCACGGTGTCGGACGCGGTGCCCAGGCCGATGTCGGAGGGCGAGCAGAGCATCCCCTCGCTCGTACGGCCGCCGACCCGGGCGGCTTCGAGCCGTCCGGCGGGCAGTTCTGCGCCCACCGGCGCGTAGGCCGCGAGCATGCCCTCGGCGACGTCGACGGCCGAAGTGACCGTGGTGTGCGGGCCGGTGCCGGTGCCGGTGTCGACGGTGACGGCACGCAGACCCGGCGAGCCGTCAGTGGCGGGTGCGATCTGCTCCACGGCGGTGATGCGGGCGACCACGGCACTGTCGGCCCGGTTCGTCACCACGTCGAAACCCTCGACCTCCGCCGTGGCGAGGGTGAGCCGGTCGGCGACGGCCTCGGGCGTCAGCCCGCCCAGGTCGACGTAGTCGGAGAGCCAGTTCAGGGAGATCTTCATGCGTCCGGTTCACTCGTCTCGGTTCGGCGCGGTGGAGCAGGCGGCTGGTCAGACGGTCGCGGGGAACTGCTCGTAGAAGCGGATGTCGCCCGCCCCGAACAGCCGGATGTCCGGGATGCCGAACTTCATCATCGCCAGTCGGGTGAGCCCGAGGCCGAACGCGAAACCGCTGTGCACCTCGGGATCGATCCCGCCGGCCTTCAGCACGTTGGGGTGCACCATGCCGCAGGGCATCAGCTCCACCCAGCCGGTGCGCTTGCAGACGCGGCAGCCGGAGCCTTCACAGATCAGGCAGCCGAGGTCCAGCTCGAAGCCGGGCTCCACGAACGGGAAGTAACCGGGCCTCAGCCGCACGGTGACGTCCCGCTCGAACACCTTGGCCAGCAGCGCCTTCATGACGCCGAGCACCGTCGCCACCGTCACATCGGTGTCCACCATGAGTCCCTCGCACTGGTGGAACGTGGTCTCGTGGGAGGCGTCGGTGGACTCGTACCGGAAACAGCGTCCGGGGAAGATCGCCCGGAGCGGCGCGCCGTAGCGGCGCATCGAACGCACCTGGGTCGCGGAGGTGTGGGTGCGCAGCAGCGACCCGTTGTCCAGCCAGAACGTGTCGTGCATGTCCCGGGCCGGGTGGTCGGCGGGGGTGTTCAGCGCGTCGAAGTTGTAGAACTCCTCCTCGACTTCGTAGCCCGCCTCGACCATGAATCCCATGCCGCGGAAGATGTCCTCGAGGAACATCTGGATGAACGCCACCGGGTGGACGCTGCCGGTGCGGTCGGTGGTGCCCGGCATGGTGAGGTCGACCAGACCACGGCGGCGCTCGCGGGCGGCCTGCGTCTCGGCGCGTTTGCGCGCGGCGCTGATCTCCGCTTCCGCGAACGACTTCAGACTGCCGATGGTCTGCCCCACCGAGCGCCGCTCCTCGGCGGACAGGGCGCTGAAGTCGGTTCCCCGCATGACACCGGTGATCAGGCCCTTCTGCCCGAGGTACTTGACCCGGACGTCCTCGACCTGCGGCGGGGAGCCTGCGGATGCCAGGTCATCGACTAATTCACGCCGCAGCGCGTCCGCATCTACAGTCATCGGCCCTTCCCGATCGAGCAGCGCTGTTCATGTGTGAGGACTTCATGCTCTCGCAACGAGGCGAAGCCGACGCATACTTTACCGGCGGCCCCGGAGCGCCACCGAGCGACCCCGGTCCGTGTCGGTCCGGGGTCGCGGGGCGCCGATGCGGCGTCAGTCCGCTTCGGCATACGTCTGGTTGGTCTCCGCCGCACCTTCCGCCGCGGCGTCGTCCTGCTGCGGGGTCTTCCGCAGAACGGCGAGGGTGACCGGGATCGCGAGGACGACGAGGGCCGCGGCGACCAGGTGGGCGAGGTGATAGCCCGAGTTGAGTGCCGCGTCGGCCGATTCGCCCGCGGCGGTACGGCCGGAGGTGCGCCCGGTGGCGATGCTGGTCAGCACCGCGAGGCCGACCGCTCCGCCCACCTGGTAGCTGGTGGCGAGCAGCCCCGAGGTCAGGCCCGAGTCGCTCTCGGTCGCATCGGACATGGCCATGGCCATCAGACTGGGGAAGCCCAGCCCGCCGCCGAGCCCGAACAGGATCATGGCGGGCAGGACGTCGACCGCGTAGCTGCCGTCCGCCGGGGTCCGGGCGTAGAGCAGCAGGCAGAGGGTGATCAGGCCGAGGCTCGTCACGAGCGTGGTGCGCAGGCCGAAGCGCAGGGAGAACGGGCCGGACAGCCGCAGCGCGGTCACCCCCATGGTGAGGGCCGCGGGCAGGAAGCCGAGGCCGACCTGGAACGGGTCGAATTCCAGGACCTGTTGCAGGTACAAGGCGCCGAAGAAGAACACCCCGAACATCCCGGCCACCAGCAGCAGCTCGATGATGTTCGCCCCGCTGACGTTCCGGGAGCGGAAGAGCCGCAGCGGCATCAGCGGGTTGGCGATGAGCCGCTGGCGCACCAGGAATCCGGCCACCAGGGCGATGGCCGCCGCGCCCAGACCCAGCGTCCGCGCCGACAGCCAGCCCCACGTGCCGACCTCGAGGATGGTGTGGACGCCGAGCATCAGACCGGCGGTGAGCAGCGCGGCGCCGAGGACGTCGGCGCGCTGCCCCCGACCGATGCCCTCGGGGTTGGCGACATAGCGCACGGCCAGCGCCGCGGTCGCCACGCCGACCGGCAGGTTGATCAGGAAGACCCAGTGCCAGTTCAGGGCGGAGGTCAGGGAACCACCGGCGAGCAGGCCGATGGAACCGCCCGATGCGGTGATGAACCCGTAGACGCCGATCGCCTTGGCCTGTTCCCGGGGCTCGGGGAACAGCGTCACGATCATGCCGAGGATCACCGCGGAGGTCAGCGCACCGCCCACGCCCTGGGCGAACCGGGAGGCGATCAGCATGAGCTGGTTCTGCGCGACGGCGCACAGCAGCGACGCGACCGTGAACACGGTCAGCCCGGTGAGGAAGATGCGCCGTTTGCCGATCAGGTCACCGAGCCGGCCCGCCAGCAGCAGCAGGCCGCCGAAGGCGATCAGGTACGCGTTGACGATCCAGGCGAGGTCGCTCTGGGAGAAGTCCAGGTCCTGCCGGATCGAGGGCAGCGCGACGTTCACGATCGTCGCGTCGAGCAGGATCATGAGCTCGCCCACGCAGAGCACGTACAGCGCGGTCCAGCGTGAACGGTCGGTTCCAGCCTGGTCGGTCATGCAGATGTCTCCTAGGTATACGCGGAGCGTGTCGCATGCGGCGGGCTGCTCCCGTGACCCGTGAGGGGCGGGGCCGGGGGGAGAGCCGCAGCACACGCGCTAGCTCTCGGTGCCGAAGCCGACTTCCTCAAGGGCCAGCAGCAGTTCGTCCTGGTCGATGTCGGCCACGTCGGCGTCCGCGTCACCGGTCAGCAGTTGGCGCAGGGTGGTCTCACAGCGGTCGAGCCAGCGTTCGACGTCCGCCGTCGCGTGCACCTCGGGCGAGTATTTGACGGCGAATTCCAGCTGCCCGCCGCTCACCTGTGCCGCGATGTCGATCAGGTAGTGACGCTCCGCGTCCGGGCTCTGTTCCGCCCCGAGCGAGCCGGGCACGGTCGTCAGCAGCGCATCCGTCTCCTCGGAACTGTCGAAGACCCCGAGGTAGTTGAAGCTCACCTGCCTCTCCGGCAGCGACCGCAACGGGTGGCCGGGCGGGCAGGCGTCCAGGTAGCGCAGCATGCCCCATTCCAGGTCGCGCCCGCGCAGCTCGTTCGTCGCCCGGCGTACGCGCTGCAGCGCCTCGGCGGGAGCGGCGCAGCCGGCCATGTCCAGGCACAGCGGGGCGATCGAGGTGAACCAGCCGACCGTACGGGAGAGGTCCACCGGCATGTCCCGCTGCAGCCGTCCGTGCCCTTCCACGTCGAGCGTCACCGCGTCGGCGCCCATCCACTCGGCGAGACTCCAGCCGACCGCCGTCAGCAGCACCTCGTTCACGCTGGCGTCGGCCAGTCGGCCGAGGGTGTCGGACGGCACCGTGCGGTTCAGAATCTCCGTATCCGCCTCGCGCAGCGGCTCGGCCGGTGCCGGTGTGCCGGGCAGCGTGCCCGAGGGCCGGTCCAGCCGGGCGAGCCAGGCGTCGGCCAGGGCACGGCCGTCGACCTGCTGGGCCCGCCGGGCCACCCTGCGGGCCCAGTCCATGAACCCAAGGGTCCTGGCCGGGAGTGTCGTTCCGGCGCCATCGGACGCACCTCGCTGTGCGTCGAGCAGGAGACGCAGATCCTCCTCGATGATCCGCCAGGACACCCCGTCGACGGCCGCGTGGTGGATCACCACCACCAGGTGTGCGTACGGCCGGTCGGTGAAACGCAGGAGGGCCGCGCGCACCACAGGCCCTTGACCGGGGTTCACCCCGCGGTGCAGCCCGCTCTCGATCCCGTCGGCCCGCGGACCTTCCTTGCAGCTGTCGGCGCTCAGGTCGTGGACCTCGAACCGCAGGCTGTCCGCGGCCGCCTCCCCGGTGGTCAGCCGCAGGCCCTCCGGCTCCTCGACCAGGCGCAGCCGCAGCGCGTCGTGGTGCCCGACCAGCTCGGCCAACGCGGCTTCCACCTGGGCCGGTTCGAGGCCGCCGTCCAGCTGATAGCGCATGCTCATGGTGAGGTGGTCGCGCACCGCGGGCTGCTCGGCCTTCTCCAGCCACCAGGCGAAGACCGGCGGCAGCGGGACCGGCGTCGTCGAGTCCCCGGCCTCGTCGTCCAGCGGGACCTCGTCCAGCCGGTCGTGGTCGGCGAGGTGCGTGAGCAGGGCGCCGACCGTCTTGTGCTCGAACAGGTCGAGCGGGCTGAACGTGAAGCCGCGCTCGGCGGCGCGGGCGACCACCTGGATGGCCCGGATGGAATCGCCGCCGCTGGCGAAGAAGTTGTCCTCCTCGCTCAGTTCCGGGCGCGCCAGCACATCGCGGAAGACCGCCAGCAGCGACGCGGTGTGCGATACGGAGACGGCGGAGGTACGGCGGGCGGCGGTGCGTACGCAGCGCACGCTCGCCGGGGGCAGGTCGAGCAGCTCCGCGACCTCCGCGGGGTCGTCCACGCTGTCGGCCTCCACCGCGTACCGGACGGTGTCGAAGGGCAGCAGCCCGGCCACCGCGTCGCCCGCGGCGGACAGACCGATCAGCGTGCGCTGTTCCTCGGAGTCGAGGGCCAGGTGCAGCGAGGCCAGGCCCTGTGCGGGCGTCAGGGCGGCGAAGCCGCGCCGCTCGGCGAGCCCGACCAGGGTGGACGGGGCGCCTGCCGCCATGCCCACCTGCTTCCACATGCTCCAGTCGAGGCAGATGTTCTCGCGGCCGCCGCGCCGGCCGCTCCACGCCGAATATGCCGCCTGATACGCGCAGGCACCGGCGTAGTCGGTGAATCCGGCACCGCCGAAGAAGCCGTTGACCGAACTGAACGTCACCAGCGAGGTGCTGCGGTCCCGCAGGACCGCGTCCAGCGTGTGGCACAGCCGGATCCGGTCGGCCGCACGGCGGCGCAGCCGGTCCGAATCCGCCTGCCCCGGCGAGGTCAGCGCATCGAGCTGTTCCGCCACCGAGCCCTCACCGACCAGGTTGAACACCGCGTCGAGCGGGCCGCCCCACTCCTTCTCCGCGGCCTCCACCGCGGCACGCAGCGCGTCCGGATCCGTGGCGTCGAGTGCCTCGTAACGGATCTCGCTCCCCCCGCCGGACCCGGCCTGATCGGACAGGTAGGCCAGGGTCTGCGCGCGGGGATCGCCGTCCTCGGCCGGGCTGCGCCCGACCACCAGCAGCCTGGCGCCGAACTGCCGCAGGAGGTGCCGGCACAGGTGGGCACCGACGCCACCGAGACCGCCGACCACCAGGTACGACGCGCCTTCGCGCAGCACGCGTCGCGGCGTGGCCGGGATCGAGGGCGCGGGCAGCGGCCGCAGGGCGCGGACGAGGCGAACACCGTCGCGGTAGGCGACCTGGGTGTGGCCCCGTACGGCGCTCTCGGTGAGCAGCGCGTCGTCCGGCGCACCGTCCACCAGCGCGATCCGCAGCTGCGGATGGGACTGGCCCAGGCTCTCCGCCACGCCCGGCAGCGCGGCGTACGCGATGCTCGGCTCGGTGCCGGTGACCACGGCCGCGGCGCGGGTGGCGAAGGTGATGGCGGGTGGTGCGGGCAGTTGGGCCGCGGCCCGGCAGAGCGCGTCCCATGCGGTGTGGGCCTCGGACAGCGCGCGGACGGCGCTGTCCGCGTCCTCGCGGGTCGCCGCCGTACGCCAACTCGCCTCGACCACCGCGTCCAGCCCGCCCAGCCGCTCCGTGGCGGCGGCCAGCAGGGCGGCCGTATCGCCGTCGTGACCGGCGCGGTAGCGGGCGCGGCCGCCGGCGTCGAAGCCGTCGAACGGGGCACCGCTGGTGGCGGCCAGGGCCGCCCCGGCGGGAGCCTGTTCGCCCAGCCACAGCACGCGCGCGGCGCCGGCCGGTGCCGCCGCGGCGGGCTCCCAGTGCGGTACGAAGTGCCAGGCGGGCACCGACACGCGCTCGCCCAGGCCGCTGTCGCGCCGCAGGGCGATCCGCTCGGCGAACTCCCCCGCCAGGAAGCCCTGGGCCAGCGGCTGACGGCGGATCTTGCCGATCGCGGTGCGCGGCCACTGCTCCGGGTCCAGCTCGACCAGTGCGACCGGACGGAGGTTGTGCTCGGAGATCAGTGCCGCTTCGACCGCGGCGGCGTCGGCGCTCGCACCCGCGGCCGAGCTGTAGAAGACGACCAGGTCGTCGGTGACCGCGTCGGCCGGTCGGACCGAGACGGCCGCGCAGCACCCCTGGCGGATGCCGGGAACGGCCTCGATGGTGTTCTCCAGCGCCCGCGCCGCGTAGTTCAGGCCGTTGACGATGATGACGTCCTTCTCGCGGCCCGTCACCACGAGGCTGCCGTCCACCATGAAGCCGCAGTCGCCCATGCGCAGCCAGCCGTCGTCGGTGAACGTCTCGGCGTCGGCCTTCGGGTTGCGGTAGTAGCCGTCCATGATCTGCGGTCCGCGGACCTCGATCCGGCCGCTCACACCCTCCGGGCAGACCCGCCCACCGGCGTCCACGACGCGCATCGAGATCCCGGCCATGGGCCCGCCGACCTCCGCGAACGGGCTGCCCTCGCCCGGCAGGGCACGCTCCACCGGGGAGTCCAGCGCGGTGTCGCTCAGCCAGTGCACGTAGTCCTGCCGTCCGGCGACCAGGTTGTGGGCGCCGATGATGGCCGAACTGGTCTCCGTCATGCCGAACACCGGCTTGATGACGTCCGGGCGCAGGCCGTGCGGCGCCAGCAGCGCCAGGAAGCGCTGGTTGCCTTCGTGGGTGACCGCCTCGCCGCCGTTCTCCCACACCTTGATCGCGCTGAGGTCCCAGCTGCCCTGCGCGATCTTCTCGGCCTGCTCGTTGATGAGGTTGAAGCCGAAGTTGGCCATCCAGGTGATGGTGACCCGGTGCTTGTCGCACAGGTCGAGCAGACGGGTCGGCTCGGCCAGCGCGTAGCCGGTGTCCACGTGAATCTGGTCGTGGGCGAGGCAGAGGTCCCGCATGTGGTGCTGCACCAGGCCGCCGACGTGGTCGACCGCCAGCCAGTTCAGTGAGGTCTCGCCGTCGAGGCCGAACTCGCCCCGGATCGCCTCGGCCAGGGATACGAGGTTGCGGTGCGAGAGCGCGACGCCCTTGGGGGCTCCGGTGCTTCCGGAGGTCAGCAGCATGAGTGCGGGCGGGCGCGGGGTCCAGTCCGCCGCGGGGAGCGGATCGTACGCCTGCGCGGCCTCCAGCGTCAGCATTCCGGCGCTCAGCCCGCGCTTGTCCAATACCGGTGCGGTGGCGTCCCGTTGGGCCTCGGTCGTGAGGATGGCCCGGCCGGTCAGCATCGTGTCAGGTCCGAGCAGGTGCCACAGGGGGTTGCTCGCGGCGTCGTACGGGGTGGCAGGAGTGAGCGGCACCGGCAGCACGCCGAGCAGGATGCAGGCCCAGATACCGGTGAACAGGTCCGCGGGGCGCGGGCAGTGGACGATCAGCTCGCTGCCCGGTGCGACGCCCTGCTCGCGCAGGTACGCGGCGACCCGGGCCGCCCCGGTCAGCAGTGCGCGGTACGACAGCGGCTGCTCGTCGCCCTCGGCGTCGATCAGCAGCAGGCCGCGGCCGGTCCCGGCCGCCCGCTGCAGCCGGGCGATGAGGTCGCCGGGCGGGGGCGCGAGTTCGGGACCCGTCGCTTCGGCGAGCCGGGTGCCCGGGTAATGGCCGCCGCCCGCGGCGAACCCGTCCGGCAGCGGCAGGCCGTCGGTCTCGGCCCGGACCGGTACGGCGCGCAGGCGTACGGGGGTGTCGCGGTCACCGGTCAGGGCGCGCTCGGTGTGCTCGAGCAGCCAGTCGTCCGGCGGCGCCGCGGCGGAAAGGCGGGCCAGGTCCACCTCGCCGTCAGCGTCGCGCGGCAGTGCGGGCAGGGTGGTCACGCCGAGCGGCGCGGCCCAGGCGGGCAGCGCGGCGGTGAGCCGTTCGACCGTGTCGGGGCCGGTGGCACTGCCAGGGGCGCTGCCCGCTGCGCACAGCACCAGGCGGGCACGGTCGCTGTCCGGATCGCGGGCCAGGAGTGCGGCGTTGGTGAGGCCCGCCGTGGCCAGCAGGCGTGCGACCGGCGCCGGTGCCAGGCGGCGGCCGGCGAAGCGGAGCGGATCCAGCTCGCGCAGGTCGAACTCGATGCTGCCGTCACTGCGCTTACGGGCACGGTAGTCGGTCACCCAGGTCCGCTCGCCGGGCTCGGTCCGCACCGCCTCGGCAACGGAGTCCACCGTGTCGCCGATGACCGGCAGCCGGCCGGCCAGGGCCAGCCGGCCCCAGGCGTTGGCCGGCAGCGGCCGGCCGGCCGGGTTGCAGATGCGGTGCCGTCCGTACACCCTTCCGCGCACGCTGCGTTCGCCGCCGGACGGCTGCGGGCGGGTGGCGGCGAGCACGAAGTGGTCGCCGAAGCCGTGGTGGTGCTGCTCGGCCGGTGGCAGCCGGTCCGGGCAGCCGCTGCCCCAGCTCAGCCAGGCGGCGTAGGCGCCGGGCCCGGTCAGCGCCGGGGCACCGGTGAACCGTACGGCCGGGCAGGCCAGCAGGGCGCTGGGATCGGCGGCGGCTGTGGTGTCCGCCGCGCGCAGCGAAAGCCGGTCCACCCCTGCCAGCCAGGCGCCCACGACCAGCGGCAGCCAGGCGTCCACCCGCCAGTCGGCGAGCAACTGCACCGCGGCCGGTGTCTCGGCCGGCAGTGCCAGCCGGCCGAGGCTGCCGAGCGGATGGGCCACGCAGCCCACCAGCGTCTCCGAGACCACGAGCGCGGTGTCCACGCAGGTCGCCTCGTACGGATGCACCCGCACACTGCCGTGCGCCGCGAGCAGTTCAAGACGTGCGGGCGCATCAGCAGGACCCACCCACGGCGTCGCCCCGGCCAGCCAGGCGGCCAGGCAGCCGATCACGGTGTGGACGGGCTCCGCGGCAGCCACCGTGACCAGTTCGCCCGGCCGGACCTCGCGGTCCCCCAAGTCCGCGGCGAGACCGGCGATCCGGTCGGCCAGCGCGTCACCGCTGTGCTCGTCGACGACCGGGGCGTCACCACGGGTACGCAACCGGGCCAGGACTCGTCCGGCCAGTTCAGCGGCGTCGGTGACCTCTTCGAACGGGTTGGGCTGCACGGCAGTGCACACTCCTCGGATCAGACCTGCGACGGTGCGGCGGTGGCTGACGCGGCGTGGCCGTGGCCCGCGCGCTTGCGCTCGGCGGCGAGCTGCAGCCACGCGGCGAAGAACGCCCGGTTGTTGGCGCGCCAGCGGTTCACCGGGCGGTCGGGGTCGTAGTTGACCGGCACGGGCGGTGAATCGCCCCGCTTCAGGGCGCTGTGGTACTCCTGCGCCAGCCGTTCGGTCGGGTAGTCCTGATGTCCTTGCAGCATCAGGTGCGCGCCGTCCGCGGACACGACGGTGGTGTGGCCGCTCTCCCGGCACCAGTCGAGCGGAATCAGCCGGCCCTCTTTCACCGCCTCGGCGAAGGGCTCCGGCTCCAGTTGGGCGTACCGGCTCTGCGGCAGCCAGTAGCGGTCGTCGAGACCGCGCATGAGCGGGTGCTCGGGGGCCAGGTTCGTCATCTCGAAGACCCCGGACACCTTGGCCGGGAAGTGGAGCTTCTCGATGCCGTAGAACACCTTCCCCACCACCTGCGCGCCCCAGCAGACACCGGCGAGCGAGCCGACCCGGCCGTCGGCGTCGCGCAGGGTCTCCACGACCTCGTCCCAGTAGGTGGCCGCGGTGAAGTCCGGGTTGAGGTCCATCGCCGCGCCGGTGAGCAGGAGCGCGTCGCAGTCGTCGAGGTCGGTCTCGTCGTAGAAGCGGTGAGTGGCCTCCAGGATCTCCTGGTTGCTGCTGCGGTACGGGTGGTTGCGGACGCGGATCCACCGCACATCGGTGCCGGGCGGCAGCACACCGGCCATGTAGTCGAGGTAGATCTCGGCCTGCGGCATCAGGTTGATCACCGCGAGGCGGGGGCTGGAGGTCGTGCTCATGCGGTCACCTCGGACTGCGACGGGACGGTCGGATCGGTCGGGTCAGTTGGGTCGGTCGAAGCGATGGGGCTGGTGGGGTCGAGCGCGGCGAGCAGGCGGTCGGCCACGTCCCGCGGATGTTCACGGACGAAGTAGTGGTCGCCGGTGAGCACCACGAGTTCGTGCCGCGGGGCGATCAGGCCCCAGTTCCGCCAGCCGTCCGCGTAGTCCTCCGTGAGCGGGTCGCTGTCGCCGATCAGGCAGGTCAGCGGGGTGCGCAGCCGGTCGTCCGGCCGGGCGAGCGCCTGCCGGAAGTAGCGCCGCGCCTCGCCGCCGTCGTGCCGCAGCAGCCGGCCGATGACGCGCGCCTCGCCCTCGCTCAGGTCGCTGAAGCCGCCCAGCCGGGCGAAGCTCTCGGCCAGTTCCACATCGCTCAGCGCGGCGAACGGGTCCTCCTCGAGCTCCGCGACGCCTCCCGGCGGGTAGGAGGCGGCCACGACGAGACCGCGCAGGTCCAGGCCCTCCCCCTCCAGCCGGCGGGCGATCTCGGTGGCCAGCGCGACGCCACCGCAGTGCCCGTACACCAGCAGCGGACGGTCCTTCAGCTCACGCGCCGAGCCGATCACCGCGTCCGCGACCGCCTCGATCGGCTGCGGCGCCTCGTCGGTCCCGTCGTGCTCATGGCCGGGCAGCCGCACGGCGTACACCGCGAGCCGGTCCTCCAGGGCGTCGGCCAGCGGCTGGTACACGCCCGCGTGCCCGCCGCCGTACGGCACACAGATGACCGCGGGCGCCGGATCGGTCGTGCTGAGCCGGACCAGCGCCTCCCGGTCGCGCTGCCCCTGGCCGAGGTGCTCGGCCAGGGCCCGCACGCTGCGGTACTGGTAGAGCGCGGTGATGGGAACGGCGTGGCCGGGCACGCGGCAGGCGCGCAGCGCCTTGAGCGAGTTGCCGCCCATGTCGAAGAAGCTGGTCTCCACGTCGAGTTCGGCGGCGTCGATGCCCAGTACTCCGGCCCAGTGCCCGGCCAGCGCGGTCTCCAGCTCGGTGGCCGGCGCGGCGCGGTCCTTCGTCGTGGCCGCGAACTGGGGGGCGGGCAGTTCGCGGCGGTTCACTTTGCCGTTCGAGCTGAGCGGCAGCCGCTCCAGCCGGACGAACGCCTCGGGGACCAGGTGCTCGGGCACCCGCCCGCGCAGCCAGGTGCGCAGCTCCGCCTGCAGCGCGTCGTCCGCACCCTGCTCGTCGGTCACCACGTAGGCCGCCAGCCTGCGGTCGCCCGACGGGTCGGTCGGCGCGGCCACCAGGCAGGTGTCCACCCGCGGGTGCTCGCGCAGCACCGCCTCGATCTCGCCCAGCTCGATACGGATACCGCGGATCTTCACCTGGAAGTCGATCCGGCCGAGCAGTTCGATCGTGCCGTCCGGACCGAACCGGGCCAGGTCACCGGTGCGGTAGAGCCGTTCGCCCGGCCGCGTGGGCCACGGGTGCGGCACGAACTTCTCGGCCGTCAGCTCCGGCCTGCGCAGGTACCCGGCGGCCATGCCGACGCCGCCGAGGTGGAGCTCACCGGGCACGCCGACCGGTGCCGGCTCCATCCGGCTGTCCAGGATGTACGCCGTCTGGTTCGCCATCGGCGTGCCGTACGGGATGCTGCGCCAGGCCGGGTCGACCGCGCCGACCGGATACGTCACCGAGTCCACCGACAGCTCGGTGGCCCCGCCCGCGCTGACGAACTGCACCGAGGGGAAGGCGGCGCGGACCCGGTCGGGCTGGGTCAGCGGAATCCAGTCGCCGTCCAGCACCGCCAGCCGCAAGGTGTCCCGCTGGTACGGGAGTTCCGCGGTGACGTCGAGCAGCGCGTCCATCAGCGCGGGGGCCGAGTGCCACAGGGTGATGGACTCCCGGCCGATCAGCTCCAGCCAGTGCTCGGGGTCCTTGTCCCGGCCGGCGTCGGGGAACACCAGGCAGCCGCCCGCGTTGAGGCTGCAGAACAGGTCGCACACCGAGATGTCGAAGCTGAGGGAGGACACGCACAGCGTGCGGTCCTCAGGCCCCATGCCGAAGCGCCTGCAGTAGTCCTCGACGTTGTTGATCCGCCCGCGGTGGTCGAGCATCACTCCCTTCGGCTGCCCTGAGGAGCCGGAGGTGTAGATGACGTACGCGAACGCGTCGGGCGACACGGTCGGGTCGAGCGGTGTGGTGGGCTGCGCGGCGATGGCGGGCCAGTCGGTGTCCAGCGCGCGCAGCGGCAGTGCGAGCTCGCTCGCCACTCCGCTCGCCACCTCGGCGCCGCGCCCCCAGGTCAGCAGGGCGCGCAGCCGGGAGTCCTCGACCATGTAGCGGATGCGACCCGCCGGATAGGACGGGTCCAGCGGTACGTACGCGGCCCCGGCCTTCATCACGCCGAGCATGCCGACCACGGTGGCGGTGGACTTCTCGGTGCACAGGCCGACCCGGTCGCCCGGCCGCACCCCCAGCTCGACGAGCTGCCGGGCCAGCTGGTTGGCGCGCGCGTCCAGTTCGGCGTACGTGAGGCGGCCGTCTCCTGCGATCACCGCGGGCTGGTCGGGCCGGATCGCGGCCTGCCGCTCGGCGAGCCCGTGCAGCGTGCGGTCCAGGTCGAACGGCTGGGCGGTCGCGTTCCACTCCTGCAGAATCCGTTCGGCGTGCGGACCGGCGACCGTCTCGATCTCCCACAGGAACCGGTCGGGTTCGCTGCCGAGGCGCTCCAGCAGCAGCCGGAGCTGGTCGAGCATCGCGCGGGCGATCTCGTCGTCCAGCCGGTGCTGGTAGTAGGTGAGCACCAGCATCACCTGGTCGCCGGGGAAGGCCCGTACCGCGACCGGGTAGTTGGTCGGGCCGCTCCAGTCGTAGTCGGTCAGCCGGATGCCGCCCCAGCTCTCGGTGTGGCCGTCGTCGAGCGGGTAGTTCTGGAAGCTCAGCAGGGTCTCGAACAGCGGCTTGCCGCGCTCGATCCCGGACAGCTCCTGGACTCGGGCCAGTCCGGTGAACTGGTGCGACTGCAGGCGGAACAGGTCGCGCTGGATCTCGGTCAGCCAGTCCGACACCCGGCGCCGCGGGTCGATGCGCACCCGCAGCGGCACCGCGTTGATGAACAGGCCGACCATCTGCTCCACGCCGGTCAGCTCCGGCGGGCGGCCGGCGGTGGTGGAGCCGAACAGCACCTCCTCCTCACCGCTGTACGCACCGAGCAGCCGGGCCCAGGCGGCGTGCGCCAGCGCGCTGAGCGAGACGCCCAGGCGCGAGCACTGCTCCTGTACGGTCGCGCTGGTGTCCCGGTCGAGCGTGACCGACAGGGTGACCTCGTTGCCGCTGCCGCCCTCGTGGACGCCCTGACCGCGGTCCACCGTGAGCCGGGTCGGTGCGGAGAAGCCGCGCAGATAGTCCTGCCAGAACCGCTCGTCGGCCTCCTTGTCGCGCTCGCCCAGGTAGCGGATGAAGTCGCCGAAGGGGCGCGCCGGTTCGAGCGAGAGCGGCCTGCCGTCGCGCACCAGCGAGGCGTAGCACTCCAGCGCCTCGTGCAGCACCAGGCCGAAACTCCACCCGTCGAGCAGGATGTGGTGGTGGCTCCAGACGAACTGGTGGGTCTCGTCGTCGACCTGGCGCGCGATCAGCCGCATCAGCGGCGCCCGCGCCATGTCGAAGCCGCGCTGCTGGTCGTCGAGGAGGAGCTGCCGCCAGTCGCTCTCGGGGTCCGGCCGGCCACGCCAGTCCGCCCAGTCCAGCGGTACGTGGACCGACCGGCCGACGACCTGGACCGGTTCCTTCAGCTGCTTCCAGGCAAAGGCGGTGCGCAGTACGGGGTGGCGTGCCACGACCCAGTTCCAGGCCTGTTCGAAGGCAGCCCGGTCGAGCGGACCCTTGATACGGCACCGGATCTGCTCGAAGTAGGTCGGCTCGCCGGGCCGGCTCAGCGTGTGGAACAGCAGGCCCTGCTGCAAGGGGGAAAGCGGATAGGCCGCTTCGACGTTCTTCGCCATGCCCAGCTCCCTAACGGTCCTCGGTCTGCGGTGCCGTGGCGTACGGCAGCGGGAAGCCGCGGCAGAGTTCCCGTACGGCAGTCGTCACCTTCTCGCGTACGCCGTCGGGCAGTTCGAAGCCGCCGTCGGGCAGGGCGCGGGTGTTGGTGAGCACCGTGTCGATCAATTCGGCGCACCGCGCCATTTCGGCCGGGCCCATCCGGCGCAGCGCAACGGTGTTGCTGCCCAGGCGCACGCCGCTGGCGGTCGTGGCCCCGCGGGTGTCGCCGGGGATCTTGTTCTTGTTGACGAGGATGTCGCAGGCCTCCAGCGCCCGTTCCGCGACGACGCCGTTGAGCCCGGACGGCACCCGGAACAGCACGATGTGGTTGTCGGTGCCGCCGCCTATCACCTCGTAGCCGCGCTGTATCAGCCCGTCGGCGAGCGCGTCGGCATTGGTGCGGATGCGCTGGGCCAGCTCGCGGAAGCCCGGTTCCAGCAGCCGGCCGAGGGCACGCGCCTTGGCGGCGATGGTGTGGACCTCAGGGGATCCCTGCATCATCGGGAACACCGCGCTCTGAATGCGCTGCGACAGCGTGCGGCTGCCGTCGTCGCTCAGCGCGTCGGCGTCGCTGCCCATCATGATCAGCCCGCCGCGCGGACCGTAGAGCTGCTTGAAGGTGCAGGTGGTGGTGAAGTGCGCGTGGTCGATGGAGCTCGGGTGCAGACCGGCGGCGATCAGTCCCGCGATATGGGTGACGTCGGCCAGCACGTACGCGTCCACCTCGTCGGCGATGGCGCGGATGCGCTCGAAGTCGATCACCCGGGTGTAGGAGGTGGTGCCGCAGACGATCAGCCGGGGGCGGTGCGCCTGCGCGAGCTCGCTCAGCTGCCGGTAGTCGATCAGGCCCTGGTCGTCGAGCCCGTAGCTGTGCACCTTGAACAGCTTGCCGCTCAGGTTGACCGGGGAGCCGTGGGTCAGATGGCCGCCCTGGTCCAGCGCCATGCCCAGGATGGTTTCGCCGGGCTGGAGCAACGACTGCATCACCGTGTGGTTGGCGAAACTGGCGCAGTGCGGCTGCACGTTGACGTAGCGGGCCCCGAAGACCCGCTTGGCCCGGTCGATCGCCAGTTGCTCGGCCTGGTCGACGTAGTGGCAGCCGGCGTGGTAGCGCTTGCCCGGATACCCCTCGGCCGTGACGTTGACGATGCTCGATCCGGCCACCGCCATCACCGAGGAGTCGGTGCCGCCACTGGACGCGACGAGCGACAGCGACTCGGTCTGCCGCTGGTGTTCGCGCTCGAGCAGCTCGAACATCTCCGGGTCATCGCGGCGCAGCGTATCGATGCCCTGGCTCAGGTAGTGCCCGATAGTGCTGGATTGCATGGCTGTCTCCTTGCGGTCCCGGCTCACCATGCGTCGTCGTCATGGAGGAGGGTGTGGATGGATTCGTGGGGGTTGGTGAGACCGGCCTCGACCAGGGCCGTCCAGTCCTGACAGAAGCTGCGGATCGTCGCTTCCTCGAACAGCGCGGTGCGGTAGGCGAAGATCCCGGAAAGCCCGCCGTCGCCGGTTTCCCAGAGGACGGCCGACAGGTCGAACCAGGACACCGAGCCCTCGGTCCGGAACGGCCGCAGGGGTGTCCCGCCCAGCCGGTGTTCGGCGTTCTGCCCCGGACCGCCGCCCTGCAGGGACAGCAGGGTCTGCACCAGCGGGGGCCGGGAGGCGTCTCCCGCGGCGCCGAGCTGTTCCACCATCAGGTCGAACGGGTAGCGCTGGTGGGCGAAGGCACCGGACAGCGCCGCCCGCACCCGCTCGAACAGGGTGCCGAAACCGGGGTCGCCGCTCGCGTCGATGCGCACCGGCAGGGTGTTGATGAAGCACCCCGGCAGTTGCTCGGCCTCGGCGTGATGGCGGCCGGCCACCGGCACGCCGATCAGGAAGTCCTCGGCCTGGCTCACCCGTGCCAGCCAGGCGGCGTAGCCGGTCAGCAGCCAGGTGAAGAGCGTGCCGCCCGCGCCACGGGCGGCCTCGCGCACCCGCGTCACCAGCTCGGCCGGCATGCTCAGCGTGAGCCAGGCGCCGCGGTAGTCCTGCTGCGCCCCGTGCGGGAAGTCGGTGGGCAGCGGCAGTTCCGTCGCCACTCCGGCGAGCTTTTCCTGCCAGTAGCGGGCGTCCTCCGCGTGGGCGGGGCTCTCGTCGAGCCGGCGCTCCCAGGCGGCCCAGTCGGTGAACTGCAGGGCCGGCGCGGGGACCGGCGACGCCTCGCCTCGGCTCAGCGCTTCGTAGTCCCGGGTCAGTTCGGTCAGCAGCAGGTTCATCGACCACTCGTCACAGATGGCGTGGTGCAGGACGAGCTGGAACCAGCCGCGAGCGGGGTCGGTGCGGTCGGTCAGCAGGAGTGCGCGCGCGGCCCCGGCCTCGGCCAGGTCGAACGGCTCGGCCGCGTGCTCCCGCAGGTGCGCTGCGACGTCCTCCTGTGCGCTGTCCACGGCTGTCGCGGTGAAGTCGAAGGTGCCGGCGGGTTCGACGTGCTGGGTCAGCTCGCCGTCGACCAGCACCAGCCGGGTGCGCAGGATGCCGTGCCGCGCCACCAGCCCGTCCAGTGCCTGCCGCAGCGCCCCGGCGTCGACCGGCCCGTCCAGGACGAAGGTGTTGCCGACGTTGTAGGCACCGGCCTTCGGGTCGAGTTGCTGCAGCAGCCACATGCGGCGCTGGGAGTGGGTGGCCGGGGCGTGGGTGCGCGACGGCTCGGCCTTCGGCCCCACGTCGGGCTTCGGCCCCGGGCCGGCCTCCTGCGCCCGCGCCGGCGACTCCAGGTGCGCGGCCAGCTGGTGCAGGCGCGGATAGTCGTAGACCGCATCGAACGGCAGCGTGACACCGAAGTCCCGCTCGACGGCGTTGTCCATCTGGGTCTGCATCAGCGAGTCGCCGCCGAGGTCGAAGAAGTCGTCCTCCCGGCTGACGGTCTCGGTGTCGAGCAGGGCGCACCAGATCGCCGCGAGCTTGCGTTCGGCCTCGGTGCCACCGCCCTCCGTCAGCCGGTTGACCTGCTCCGGCTCCGCTTCGGGCGACTCCACAGGTGTGCTCGGCGGCCGGCCTGCCGCGTACGGCTGCTCGACCCAGCAGCGGGTCGGTTCGAACAGCGCGGTCGGCACCCAGGTGCGGCGGCCGTACCCGCCGAGGAACCGGACGCAGCGCGCCCAGTCGACCGTCACACCGGCACGGTGCAGCGCGGCCAGAAGGTCCAGCAGCTGTTCACGCGGGTCCCCCTGCGCGGTCGTACCGGGTTCGATGAGTACGCCCCGGTAGCGCGGCGCCAGTTCACCGGCCAGCTTCGAAAGCTGTCCCGGCCAGGGCGCGACGAACACCGGGTCGCCCTGCGCGCTGATGGTGGCGAAGGCGGCCTCGGTACGCGCGGCGTCCGGTGGCGCCACGGTGCCGAGCCCGGCCGGCGCGCCCGCGGCCGTGCGCAGGTCCGACTCCCCGCGCAGGACGTCCACCAGCAGGTTGCCGCTGCCGTGGCCGATCAGGATGCGGTCGGAGAGGCCCGCTTCGAGCAGCGCCTGGACCAACGTGAGCTTGGCGAGGAGAAGTTCGGCGCCTGCCTTCTCGGCCGGTGTGGCGTCCGCGAGGGACGTGCGGTGCCGCTCCTGCCAGGTCTTCAGCGCCGGGAAGGCGTCCAGCCAGGCCCGCACCGCCTCCGCGCCGGGCTCGCCCTCGTGCGGCAGCAGCAGGATCGGTGCGGTGGAGTCCGGTGCGTGGGTGACCCCTTCACCGCCCCCGGCCAGCTGCTCCAGCGCCTCGATCGCCTCTTGGGCGTTCCCTGCCGGTACGGCCGCGCGCCACCGCTCGTGGTCGCGCCCGGCCGCCTGCACCCAGGCCAGGTCGGCCAGCGCCGACGGATCTGCACGCCTCCGAAGGTGCGCGGCCAGCCGTCCCGCGTGCCGGCGCAGCGCGCTCTCGCTGCGCGCGGACACCGGCACCAGCACCGTACGGCCCGGCTCCGGAGCGCTGTCCCGGCGGCCCTGCGGTGCCTGCTCCACGACCAGGTGCACGTTGGTGCCGGTGAGGCCGAACGCGCTGACCCCGGCGCGGCGCTGCGCGGGCGCGTCCCACGGCTCGGTGCGCGAGGACAGGCGCAGCGCGGACTTCTCCGTCTCCAGCAGCGGGTTGGGCTCGGTGAAGTGGGCCGAGGCGTACCGCCGCCCGGTCTTGACCGCCACCACCGCCTTGAGCAGGCCTGCCGCACCGGCCGCCGAGTCGAGATGGCCGAGGTTGGACTTGACCGAACTGAGCACGCAGAACTGCGTGCGGTCGGTCCGCCGGGCGAAGGCGGACGACAGCGCCTGGAACTCGATGGGGTCGCCCAGCCGGGTTCCGGTGCCGTGCGCCTCGATCAGGCCCAGGGAGTTCGGGTGCACGCCCGCGGTGCGCCAGGCCTCGAGCAGCAGCTCCTCCTGCGCCTGGGCGCTGGGCGCGGCGAAGCCGTTGCTGCGGCCGCCGTCGTGGTTGCTCGCCCCGCCCAGGATCACCGCGTGGATCGGGTCGTCGTCCTCCTGCGCCCTGGCCAGGGGCTTGAGCAGGAACACGGCGCCGCCCTCGCCGAGCCCCGTGCCGTCCGCCGCGGCGTCGAAGCTGCGGGCCCGCCCGCCCGGCGACACGATGGACTCGTTGCCGGGTACGACGGCGGTCGGCGGACTGGACATCAGCCGTACGCCACCGGCCACGGCCCAGTCGGCGTCCCCCGCGGCGAGCCTGCGGCAGGCTTCGAGGACGGCGGCCAGCGAGGAGGAGCAGGCGGTGTCGACGGTCAGCGCCGGTCCGCGCAGGTCCAGCGTGTGCGCGACGCGGCCGGCCTGCGCGGCCGGCAGCAGCCCTGTGACCAGGGGTGCGGCGGCCGGATCGAGCAGCGCCGAATAGCTTTCGCTCGCGGCGCCGAAGACCACGGCGGTACGGCTGCCCTTCAGCTGCTCGAGCGCGTAACCGGAGTCCCAGATCGCCTGGCAGCTCAGTTGGAGCAGCAGGCGCTGCTGCGGGTCCATCTGCCGCGCCTCGCGCAGGGACAGGCCGAAGAAGGCGTGGTCGAAGGTGTCGATGCGCTCCAGCAGCGCGCATTCCGACAGCGGGACTTCGGCGTCGAGCCCGGCGTCGAGCCTGCGTGCGTCCGGCACCGGGCCGACCAGGTCGCGACCGGTGTCGAGCAGCTCGGCGAAGCCGGCCAGGTCGTCGCCGCTGCCCGGCAGCGCGGCCGCGATGCCGACGATGGCGATGGGTTGGGCTGGGGAACTGTGCATGGGACGGCCTCTACAGTCGGAAGCTGAGGTCGGTGGCGGGTGCCTGCGTGACGGCTCCGGTGTCCTCCAGGGCGGTGGCGATGGCGGCCACGGTGTTCAGGCGGAACAGGTCGACCAGCTTGAGCGCGCCGGAGTAGCGAGCGTCGAGCCGCTCGTACAGCCGGGTCAGGGTCAGCGAGGTGCCGCCGATGGCGAAGAAGCTGTCCTTGCGCCCGACGTCGGCGTGGGGCAGCAACTCCCGCCAGATCGCTGCGACCTCCTGCTCCAGCGGTCCGCGCGGCGGCTCGGTCACCCGGTCCGGTGGCCGGCGGTCCGCCGCCCGCCGGGTGAACGCCTTGCGGTCGAGCTTGCCGTTGCCGGTGAGCGGGAAGCTGTCGAGGCGCTCCAGCCAGGCGGGCACCATGTAGCCCGGCAGCCGGGCGGCGAGCGCGTCGCGCAGCGCCGCCGGGTCGATGCCCGCGGGCCCTGCGACGAAGCCGATCAGGTGCTGGTCCCCGCCGCTGCCGGACACCACGACGGCGGCGTCGGCGATCCGCGGGTCGAGTCCGGCCAGCACCCGCTCGACCTCGCCCAGTTCGATGCGGATGCCGCGCAGCTTGATCTGGTCGTCGATGCGGCCGAGGAACTCGATCTCCCCGGTGCCGGTCAGCCGGGCCAGATCGCCGGTGCGGTACAGCCGTTCGCCCGGTGTCGTGGCGTACGGGTGCGGTACGAACGTCGAGGCGGTCAGCTCGGGACGGTCCAGGTAGCCGCGGGCCAGGCCCTGTCCGCCCAGGTACAGCTCGCCGGGGACGCCGGGCGGCAGCACGTTCATCCCGGCGTCGAGGACGTAGGCCTGTGCCCCGGGGAAGGCCGTGCCGATGCTGGGCGCCTGTCCGGCGGGCAGGCCTTCGCAGTCCTGGATGCTGGAGCAGACGGTCGCCTCGCTCGGGCCGTACGCGTTCCACAGGTGGACCTGGCGCCCCACGCGCTGCACCAGCTCGGCCGGCAGGGCCTCACCGGCCAGGACCAGGTGCCGCAGGCTGCCGGGAAGCGTGTCCAGCATCGCAAGGTTGGACGGCGGCATGGTCAGGTGCGTGATGCCGCGTTCCTTCAGCGTGCCGGCCAGCGGGGCGCCGGGCAGCAGCGCGTCGGGGTGGGTCAGGTGCAGACAGGCCCCGGACAGCAGGCCCATCACGCACTCCCACACCGAGGCGTCGAACGAGTACGGCGCGTACTGCAGCACCTGCGCACCCGGGCCGACCGCGAAGCGGTCGCGGTGCAGGGCCTGGAGCTGCGCCAGGCCCCGGTGCGCCAGCAGCACTCCCTTCGGCCTGCCGGTCGAACCGGAGGTGTAGATCACGTAGGCCAGGTGCTCGGGCGTGAGGCCCGCGGGCGGCAGCGCACCCCCGGCGTCCGCCGCCGTGTTCGCGGACTCGTCGACCCGCAGGGCCGGTACGACGGCGGGGTCGAGCCGGCCGGCGAGGCGTGCGTCGGTCAGCTGCAACCGCACCCCGGCGTCCCGGGCGATCCAGGTCATGCGCTCGGCGGGCAGCCCGGGGTCGAGGCAGAGGAAGGCGCCACCGGCCTTGGCGACCGCCAGCATCGCGATCACCGAAGCCCGGGACCGCGGCAGGACGATGGCCACCCGGTCGTCCGGGCGTACGCCGTGCGCGAGCAGGCGCAGGGCCAGCCGGCCGGCCGCGGAGTCCAGCTCCCGGTAGCTCAGGGCCCCTTCGTCGTCGCGCAGCGCGGGCGCGTCCGGGTGGGCGGCGACCTGCGCGGCGAACAGGTCGGGCAGGGTGGCCGGTACGGGCGTCGCCTCGGGGCGTGCCTGCGCCAGCAGGGCCTGTTCCCGCGCGGGATCGCACAGCGGCAGGTGCCCCAGCGGCCGTTCGGGATGGCCGGCGGCCTGCGCGAGCAGCGCGTCGAAGCAGTCGGCGTAGCGCGCGACGGTGTCCTGCTCGAACAGGTCGGTGCGGTAGTCCCAGGTGGCGTGCCAGCCGTGCTCGTCGCGGCCGACCATGAGCGTCAGGTCGTACTGGGTGGCGACGGGCGGTACGTCGAGCGGGGTGCAGGTGAGCCCGGGCGGGTGGACCTGGGAGTCCTCCGCGTCGTCGAGCACGAACATGGTCTGGAACACCGGGGTGTGCTCGATGGTGCGCTCCGCCTCCAGCGCTGACACCACGAGTTCGAACGGCGTCTGCTGGTGGTCGAACGCCTCCAGGCAGCGCTGCCGGGTCTGCCCGAGCAGCTCGCCGAACGACGGCTCACCGCTCAGGTCGGCGCGCAGCGCCAGCGTGTTGAGCAGGCAGCCGACCAGCTCTTCCGTGCCTGACTGGTCGCGGCCTGCGATGGGCGTGCCCACCACGATGTCGTCCTGTCCCGACAGTCGTGCCATCAGGCCCTGATAGAGCGTCAGCATGGTGCTGAACGCGGTGGCTCCCGCGGTGCGGCCGACGGCGAGCAGCGCGTCCACCGCCTCGTCGGGCAGCCGCCGCATGAGCCGCGCGCCGCGGAACGACACGGCCTCTGCCGGGGGGTGGTCGAAGGCCAGTTGCAGCCGGTCCGGCAGTGCGGCCAGGCGGTCCTGCCAGTAGGCGAGGTCGCGCCGGATGGTCGCCGAGTGGTCCAGATGGTCGCGCTGCCACTCGCCGTAGTCGAGTACCGACAGGCTCGGTGCGGTGGAGACCGGGGAGCGGTCGAGCGCGGCCGCGTAGTCGGCGAACAGCTCGTTGAACAGCAACCGCAGCGACCAGGCGTCGGCCACGACGTGGTGGATCACCAATCCCAGTACCGAGCACGGCTTTCCGTCCGCGGTGGACGGTTCCTCGACCAGCAGCCAGCGCGCCGGCGGCTCGGTGGCCAGGTCGAAGGGGGTGGCGGCGGCGTCGCGCAGGACTCGCGTGGTGGTGGCCTCGTCGGTGGAGGTGAGCTCGTGCAGAAGCACCGGCTGGTTCGCCGCGGCCTGCTGGACGAGCCGGCCGTCGGGCCCGCGGTCGATACGCAGCCGCAGCGCGTCGTGCCGGTCGGTCAGCGCCTGCAGCGCGCGGCGCAGCGCGTCCCGGGAGAGCTCGCCCTCGATACGGACCGCCACGCCGATGTTCAGCATCGCGCTGCCCGGCCGCAGTTGCTCGACCAGCCACATGCGTTCCTGGGCGAAGGCGAGCGGTGCCGGTCCCGTACTCCTGCGGCGGCGCAGCGGCGGCAGTGCCGTCTCGTGTGCCAGCACCTGGTCGATCCGCGCCGCAAGCGCCCGCACCGAGCGGTTGTTGAAGATGTCGGACAGCGTGATCTCCGCGCCGAGCCGGTCCCGTACGGCCAGCATCAGCTGCATCGCCAGCAGCGAGTGCCCGCCCAGGGCGAAGAAGTCGGCGTCGGCGCCGAGCGGGCCGCTCCTGGTGAGCTGGGCCATCAGACCGGCCAGTTCGCGCTCGGTCCCCGTGGTCAGTGCCGCCTCGCCGCCGGTGTCGCGGGCCGGCTCCGGCAGCGCGGCGCGGTCGATCTTCCCGTTGGCGTTCAGCGGGAATTCGGGCAGCGGCATCCAGTACCGCGGCACCATGTAGTCGGGCAGCTCGGCCGCCAGTGCGGTGCGCAGCGCCTCGGCCTCGGCACCGCCGGTCCAGTAGCAGACCAGGTGGGGGGTGTCGGCGACCGTCCGCAGGGTCACCACCGCGTGCGTGACGCCGGGGACGGCCCGCGCGCGGCTCTCGATCTCTCCGGTCTCGATACGGAAGCCGCGCAGCTTGATCTGGTGGTCGTACCTGCCCAGGTAGCGCAGCTCGCCCGTCTCGGTCAGCCGTACGCGGTCGCCGGTGCGGTACATGCGCGCGCCGGGCCGGTCCGTGAACGGGTCGGGCAGGAAGCGTTCCGCCGTCAGGTCCGGCCGGTCCAGATAGCCCTGCGCCAGGCCCAGCCCGCCGAGGAACAGCTCGCCGTCGACGCCGACCGGTACCGGCATCAGCCGGTCGTCCAGCACGTACGCGTTGCTGCCCTCGACCGGCCGGCCGATAGACGGCTCCTCAGGCCGACCGCGGGGCACCTCGCACCAGGTCGAGTAGGTGGTGTCCTCGGAGGGGCCGTACAGGTTGTGCACGCGGACCGTCTCCGACTGCGCGTGCACGGAGTCGACCAGGGCGCGGGTGAGTGCCTCGCCCGCGAGGTTGACCACGCGGGTGGCCTCCGGCAGGGCACCGGCCCGCAGCAGCTCGGTCATCGCCGAGGGCACGGTGTTGATCAGGGTGGGCGGCGTGCCGGGCTGCTCGGTCAGCTGCAGGGCGTTGTCCACCAGCCGCAGCGAGCCGCCGACCGACAGCGGCAGGAACAGTTCGAACACCGACAGGTCGAAGCAGACCGAGGTGCCGGCCAGCACGACCGCCAGGTCCTCGGGGGCGAAGGAGCCGCGGGCCCAGCCGAGGAACGCGTGGAACGCGCGGTGCGTGATCGCCACACCCTTCGGCCGGCCGGTGGAGCCGGAGGTGTAGATCAGGTACGCGATCCGCTCGGGCGCCGAGGGCACGGCGGGCGGCAGTTCTGCGGTGGCGGGCACGGTCCGTATGTCCAGCGTGGGGCCCGCGTCCGCGGGAAGGACGTCCTGGGTGTCCGGCTCGGTGAGAATGAGCTTGCAGCGCGCGTCCTGGGCGATGAACAGCAGCCGGTCGCGCGGGTACGTCGCGTCCAGGGGTACGTACGCGGCGCCGCAGCGCAGGATCGCCTGCAGGGCGGCCACCAGGTCCGGTGTGCGGCGCAGGCAGACCCCGACGAAGTCGCCGGGCCGGACACCGGCCTGCTGCAGGGCGGTCTGGATCGCTCCGGTCCGTGCCGCCAGCGCGCCGTAGCCGATCGCCTGCTCGCCCGACCAGACGGCCGGTGCGTCCGGTTGCGCGACGGCCAGCTCCTGGAAGGCGGTCAGGGGGTCGAGCGAGGGCGGGGCCGCGCCGAACCGGCGGTGCTGCCGACGCAGTTCGCGTTCGGCCGGAGTGTGCAGGTCGAGGTCGGCCACCCGCCCGGTGGGCGCCTCGGTCATGGCCGTGAGAATCTGCTGCCAGTGCGTCAGCATGCGCGAGGCCTGCGACTCCCGGAGGCTCTCGGCCCGGAATTCCAGCGCCGCGAAGCAGCCGTGCTCCGGCTCGTCCGCGCCGGGCCGCAGGGCGTACGCCTTGTCGATCTGCAACAGCAGGTCGAACTTGGTGTGGTGGTGCTCCACGAACCACCGCGCCGCTTCCACGCCCGGGAGTTCCGGCAGTGGCTCCTCGTCCGGCTGGACGACCAGCATGGCCTGCAACGGCATTCCGCCCAGCCGCGCGGCCAGCTGGTCCAGCGGCACGTCGGCGTAGGTGTAGGCCTCCAGCGCCGCGTCCCGGACGCGGGCGATCAGGTCGGCCCAGCTGTCCTCGCGCGCCGTCCGGATGCGCAGCGGCAGCGTGTTGACGAACAGGCCGTACGTACTTCTCGCCGACGGGTGTTCGCGGCCGGCCGCGGGCAGTCCGATGACCAGGTCGTCCTGGCCGGTGTAGCGGGAGAGCAGCACCGCGTACGCCGCGGCGTAGAGCATGAAGGGCGTGGCGCCGTGTTCGACCGCGCGGCTTTCCAGCCGGGTGACGAGGGAAGCCGGGAGGGATACGCGAACGGTGCCGGCCGGCGCGGGTTCCGTAGCGGACGCACCGTCGGTCGGCAGGTCGAGGGCGAAGGACGCGCCGTCCAGCGCGGCGGCCGCGGAGTCGAGCTTGGCGGCGAAGCCGGGCGCATCGAGCCGCTTCCGCTCCTCGGCCACCGCCTCGCGGTAGTCCGCGGGCACAGTCTCCCAGTGCAGGGCGGTCCCGTCGCACTCAGCGCGGTACGCGGTGCCGAGATCGGCGAAGAACAGCCCGGCGGACCAGCCGTCGGTCACGATGTGGTGGGCGCAGAACGCCAGCACTCGTTCGTTCTCGCCCAGTTCCAGCAGGGTGATGCGGTGGACGGGACCCTGCGCCAGGTCGAAGCCGCGGGCGGTCTCCCCGGCGAGCCAGCGGGGGAGGTCGGCGCGGGCCACGGTCTGCCGGGCCAGCCGGAACGGCTGCGCGCCGGCCGGCAGGATGCGCTGCACCAGTCCGTCGTCGCGGTAGTCGAAGACGGCGCGCAGCTGGTCGTGCCGCTCGATCAGCGCGGCGAGCGCCCGCTCCAGCGCGTCGGCGTCGACCGGGCCGCGCAGCCAGATCGCCTCGGTTTCGGTGTAGGCGCGGCTGTCCGGATGCCGGTGCTGCAGGAACCACAGTCGCTGCTGTGCCGACGAGGCGGGAAAGGCGTCGCTGGGAGCGGGCTGGTTCTGTTCAGGATTCATCGCGCTACGTCCTCGAGTGGCTGGCGAGTCGGCTTCGGTCAGGACGCCGCGTTCAGTGCGTCGAGCATCAGGTCGGCGCGCACCGCACGGCAGATACGGGCGCGTTCGGAGTGGACGACGAAGTGGCCGCCGTCGTAGATGCGCACCTCGGTGTCGTCCGTGCCGCCCAGCTGGGCCCAGGCGGACAGATCCTCGGTGGACACGAACTGGTCGCGGCTCGCGCCGAACACGGTCAGCGGGCAGTGCACGCGTTCCCTGACCGGCTGGTAGGTCTCCACCACCTTGAAGTCGGCGCGCAGGATCGGCAGATACATCGACATCAGATCCGGGCTGGCGAGCACCTCGGGGGCGGTGCCGTTCAGCGCACCCAGTTCCGCGACCAGCTCCGCATCCGCCATCAGATGGCGGATGGGCTCCAGCCGCGGCAGGAACGGGGCCCGGGATCCGCCGACGAACAGCCGGCGCGGAGTCCGCCGGCGCTGCTGGAGGTGCAGGGTCAGCGCATAGGCCGCGGTGGAACCGAAGCTGTAGCCGAGCACGGCGAAGGTGTCTTCCGACAGGTCCTCGCACTGCTCGGCCAGTTCGGCGACCAGCGTCGGCATGTCCTCGATCAGCCGCTCGCCGAAGCGCGCACCCCGGCCCGGCAGCTCCGCGACGCGGACGTCGGCAGTCGGGGCGAGGGCTTCCTGCCAGCCCGCGAAAGCCTCGGTGCCGCCGCCCGCGTACGGAATGCAGAACAGGATCACGGCCGGTGACCGTCCGCCTCGGCGGATGCGGCCTGCTCGCGCAGGCTGCGCGGCCGCATGTCCGTCCAGTGCTCCCGGATGTGGTCGAGGCAGGCCTGCTTGCCGGTGGCCGGGGTACGGGCCTGCCAGCCCGCCGGGAGCTCCCGGTACGCCGGCCAGATCGAGTACTGCTCCTCGTCGTTGGTGACCACCAGGTACAACACGTCGTTCGTTTCCTGACTCATGTGCGCCGCGCCTTAGGAGTCGGAGCCGTTGGGGCTGGTGATGACGGGCCATTGCCAGTCGTCGGGTGCCGGGTCGATGCCGTGCTGGATGTCGAGCAGGCGCCGGCGCAGATCCGCCGCCGTCGACTGCGACGGCAGCTTCAGGCGCAGACCGGACTCGTCGCCGAGGAGCTCGACCGGTGCGACCACCGCGCCGGTGCCGCAGCCGAACAGCTCGATGTCCTCGCCGGAGCGGATGGCGTCGAGCAGCGCCTCGATCTCGATCTGCCGCTCCTCCATCGCGAGGCCGAAGGGCTTGGCGAGCTGGAGCAGGCTGTCGCGGGTGATCCCGGCCAGGATGGTGTCCGAGAGCGGCGGGGTCACCAGCTTGTCGCCCCAGCGCACGAAGACGTTCATCGCGGTGAACTCTTCGAGGTGGGTGTGGTTCACCGCGTCCAGCCACAGCAGTTGATGGAATCCGTGCTCGCGCAGCGGTGCGGCGGCCGCGAAGCTCGCCGCGTAGTTGCCGGCCGCCTTCACGCAGCCGGTGCCGCCCGCTCCGGCCCGGCTGTAGTGGCGTTCGATCCATGCCGAGATGGGCGCGGTGAAGAACGCGTCCGACGGCGTGGCCAGAATCAGGAAGCAGAATTCGGTGGAGGGTACGACCGACAGGTCCGCCGTGGCCCCGAACATGGTGGGGCGCAGGTAGAGCGACTGCCCGTGCCGGTCGGGCACCAGCGTGTCCAGGGTCCCCACCAGCTGTTCGAGCGCGCCGACGAACAGGCTCTCGTCGATCTCCGGCATGCCGAGGCGCAGCGCGGAGCGGTTGAACCGCCTGGCGTGCTCGTACGGCCGGAACAGCAGCGTGTTGCTGCCGGGGAAGGACGGGCCCAGGTTCCGGTAGGCCTTCATGCCCTCGAAGATGGCCTGCCCGTAGTGCAGTGCCTGGGTGTGCGGGGCCAGGTCCAGCGGGTCCAGGCCGGTCAGGCGCGGGGTTTCCCAGGCACCGTCGCGGTAGTACGCGATGGCCATGACCGGCGCCATCAGCCGCCCGAATCCCAGTGGGTCGGGCAGCTCCGTCCCCTTCAGCCGGTCCGCCAGTTCGGGCGGGAGCGCGGCGGACGGAGTGGATTGAGCCGGAAGGTTGGTTGCCGTTGACATTTCCTCAACTCCAGCAGCGCAGCGGCTGATCGGTTCCCGAATTACCCACGAATCCGGAAACGGTCATCCGGCGGCCACGCGTGATCTTGCGCACCGCGTGGGCGCACGTGGTGTTGACCATGACCAGATCGCCGACCTCCGGCGAAATCAGCAGTGACTCCTCGGGCAGCATGCTGCGCGGATATCCGTAGCTGCCCTCGTACTCGTCACGCAGGTCCTCATAGGCCTCGTCCGTGATGACGTGGTCCCAGGTTTCCAGCTCACCGCCTTCATCCGCGGTGTCCAGGTAAATGTTGACGCCGAGCTGGCTCACCAGGCGTACGGTGTCGTCTTCCTCCCCGATTTCGCGGTGCAGCACATCCTGGTGCGGCAGGGCTTCACTTCCGGTCCGCCACAACCGGGTGATGCCGAAAGGCATTTTGCGGCCCGACATCTTCATCAGGCCCGCACCACCGGGCCAGGCTTCGTCCAGGGCCAGCCGCAGCAGATCGACCGGAGAGGGGTAGGGCGCACTGAGGCGGCGCAGGCGCTGTTGCAGCGGCAGTGCCACATTGAAGTAGCGCTCCCGGCGTTCCTTGTCCTTCATGACGTTCCAGAAGGAGTCGATGTTGCTCTCGTAGATGCCGCCGCTGGCGGAGTCGTCAATCTCCTGGTACAGCAGTCCCGACAGGGACTTGGAATACATCGGGTCGTAGAAGCCCGGCACCCGGACGGCGATGTACTTGAGGTCGAAGAGATCTGCCAGGACCTGTTGGTCGAGGGATTCCACCGTGGCGAGTTTGTTGCTCAGAGACATGCGGAGACCTTCTGTCAAGATCGTTGCTGATTGATCGAGCGACCGGGTGCCGTGACCGATGAAAAGGGCAGCGCCAATTCGCGGTTCCGTGCTGGAAGTACTGGGAGGCACTAGGAGGCACTGGGAAGTACGCTGAACACCTTCAGCCCGCGGCCCCGGCGGGTGTCACCGGTCGATCAGGGCCCACTTGCTGCCGTTGCTGGACACCGTTCCGGAGAGCGCGATGAGCTCGGGCTTGAACAGCGGCGCCGTGTCCATCGCCGGCTCCCAGGTGGCCAGTTCCTCGTCCTGCTCCACCTCGATCCGGCGGTCGTTCGCCAGATCGTTCACCACGCGCAGCAGCAGGTGCACGCCAAGCGGAGCGAGGTGTTCGCGCCAGAGGCTTTCGGGTGTGGAACCCGGCGGAACCAGAATGTGTTCCTGGGCGGCGATGGGGCCGCCGTCAGTGCGTTCGGTCAGGTGATAGACGGTTCCGCCGGTCACCTTGTCGCCGTCCCGGATAGTCCAGCGGATTGCGTCCCGGCCGCGGTGGAGCGGCAGGAGGCTGGGGTGGTAGCCGATGGCGGCCATGCCGGCGCGCGCTCGCGTCCGGCGGCCGATAAAGGCGTGGGAATGGGCCGCGACAATGATGTCGACCTTGTCGGGTATGTGATTCGCCCGCAGCTCCGCCGCTTCCGTCCAGGGAATGCTGCGTGGGAATGACCACGACCGGAGGCGGTCCCATGACATGGGCTGACTGTCATCCGTGTGCCCTTTACGCAGTCCGGGAGATGCCGCGCCCAGGATGCGATGCCCGTCTTCTTGGAGAGCCTCCGCCACCTGCACCGCGAAGGCGCCGCGTCCGGAGATGTAGATGTTCACACGTTCTCCAACTTGCCGTTGACTGGTCACTTTCGGCGTCGTTTCGTGCGGGTGTTTTCCGGCGCACGTGAGTCGACCCCACTCACTGCCGGCTTCACCATTCCGCTGGTGAGCCGTGATCAGGCTTCGAAGCCGGTCAGTTACCGGAAGCCGATGAGAGCGAGACGCGTGTGAACAGGGCCCAACTTCCCATTTAATCCCCCGTGCGTAGTCGGACGGCAGCGCAGGAGCCCTCACAGGATTTCGGTCATGGGCCGGTCCTGGAGCCGCGGCGACCTGCGCGTGCAATCGGTGGGCCAAAGCGGCCAGCACCAGGCAAGCATGGGCGCTTCTCGCCGAGCAAGGCTTTGTCATAAAGCTGACAGCACACTGCGCGCGCCTGCTTGCCAAGCCCGCGATCCAGGCCCGACCAAAGGTGGACGGGGCGCCAACACCCCTCCCCTGGCTGGCCGATGACGTGTGGCCATGTGGGCAAAACTCCGGTCAGTCGAGTCCGGATCGAGGGGACTTGACGCAGAGCGCACCCCCGCTCGTAACATCTGGCGCATGCGAACGCCTCAGCACGGGACGCGGTGTTCGAGGGCGTGGGCCGCGGGTACGCCACTCACTCCGAGCAGACCGGACGGCTGGCCGCGCTCGGCTGAACTCACCGGCGTCGATGCTTCCGCGGGCGCCGCCTCTCCTCACTGGGGTACCGTCGATCGTGTGACCGACCTACGTTCTTAGTTTCAAATTCAACGGAATTCAGAAACAGCCAAACAACTGCTCAACGGGGGAACTGTGCCTGAGCGGGAGAACGCGCAATACCTGCTGTCTGAGGATGACCGTCAACTTCTCGCCCTGTTAGTGGCGTGCGCCAACGACGAGCCGATCGCCCGTCACCTCAACGTCAGCGTCCGGACGGTGCGCCGCCGGATCGCCAGAATCATGGACCTTCTCGATGTCCGCAGCCGCTTCGCCGCCGGCGTGGCCGCCGCCTCGCTTGGCTGGGTCACCTATTCTCCCCCGTCGCCGCTCCCGGCTCCCGACCGCCGCGACATGATGGTTCCCATCCCCGCGCAGCGTTCGTTGCGAGGTACCGCCACTCTGCGAGCCCCGATCCGCGAGCAGCACGCCACCGCCCATCACGGTGCCGGGGCCCGGGGCGCACATCCCGCCGGAGACCGCGACCACGTCGACCGCGTGAGCTGAACTCGGGCTCTCGAGGCGCGGCGACACAAGCGGACGGGCTCGGGGGCCTGGCGTTCCGTACACCGGGAACAGCGCTTCGACGCTCAGCCTTCGTTGCTGAAACGGCAACGAAGATTGCCATCCCAGCCTGCGGGCGCGCAGCGTGTCGGCATGACTGAGATGGACAAGCGGGACATCGCTGAACTGGACGTCGTGGTGGTCGGAGGCGGCGCGGCCGGGCTGTCGGCCGCCCTGACTCTGGCCAGGGCCCGGCGTTCGGTGCTGGTGGTCGACTCCGGGGAGCCGCGCAACGCTCCCGCTTCCGGGGTTCACGGGTTCCTGTCCCGGGACGGCCTCGCGCCGGGCGAGCTGTTGCGGGCCGGCAGGGAGGAGGTCGCCGGTTACGGCGGGCGGATCGTGTCGGACTTCGTCACCAGCGCCCGCCGCACCGGCGAACGCCTCGTCGTGGACACCGCCAGCGGCCGGAGCTACCACGCGCGGCGCCTGCTGGTGACCACGGGGCTGGTCGACGAACTCCCCGAGGTCCCGGGTGTACGTGACCGGTGGGGCCGTGACGTACTGCACTGCCCGTACTGCCACGGCTGGGAGGTGCGCGACGCGCCGATCGGTGTGCTGGCGACCGGCCCGGGGGCGGTGCACCAGGCACTGCTGTTCCGGCAGTGGTCGCCGGACGTGACCGTGTTCCTGCACACCGCGGGCGGCCTGACCGAGGAACAGCGGGAGCAGCTGGCCGCACGCGGCATCGCCCTGGTCGCCGGAGAGGTGGTCGGTCTCGACATCGACGACGACCACCTCTCCGGGGTACGGCTGGCGTCGGGTGCGCGTGTCCCGGTGCGGGCGCTGGCCGTCGGGCCGCGCTTCGAAGCGCGCGGTGAGGTGCTCGCGGGTCTCGGCCTGACGACCGTCGAACACCCCCTGGGCGTGGGCAGTTACGTGGAGTCGGACGCGAGCGGGTTCACCGGAGTCGCGGGGGTGTGGGTGGCGGGCAACGTCACCGACCTCATGGCCGGCGTCGCGGTGGCCGCAGCCTCCGGAGTACAGGCCGCGGTAGCGATCAACGCCGACCTCGTGGCCGCCGACCTCGTGGCGGCGGTGGCCCGCCGCGCGGCTGCTCAGGCCCAGCAGGCCTTCGGCCCGGCCGCGGAGGCCGCCAACTGCGAGCGCGTCGTCGCCGAACGCCGCCACGGCATCGAGACCGTGCTCCAACCCGGGCACCGCTCGGCCGAGCCGCTCCGCGGTGGGGCCTGCGAGCCGTGACGGGGGTGGTTCGCATAACTCACTGACCTGGCTGAACACCAGCGTGGTGACGGTGCTGGCACAGCTTAGGAGCAGTGCTGGGCACAGCGATTTGTCAGTTGCGGCCGAGCGCGAGGCCGGGGCCGAGGCCGATGCTGTTTCCGGTCTGGCAGCGGTCGCCGATGAGTCCGCCGAACTGTGATGTCCCGCATCGGTAGAGCCCGTCTGGAGTGCGCATGATGATCTCCCGTTCGGGCTTGGTCATGTGGTCGCTCCACATGCTGATGGCTGCAACCGTCAGGTTTGCGGACAGGTGGGCGTCGGCCCGGACATGGTGCGGTTGATGCCGACAGTTGGCCGCCGACCGCACCACGAACGAGACGGAGCGGCTGTCTGTGCAGGGGAACCTGCTTGCCACGGCTGCCTACACCGCTGCCAAGATGGGCGATAGGCACACCGCTCACGAACTGATCGCCGAGGCGCAGGCCACGGCCGGTCAGCTCGGTCACGACGAACTGCTGCGCGGAACGATCTTCGGGCCCAGCCAGGTCCTCCTTCATCAGATCTCGATCAGTCACCTGCTCGGCGATGCCGGGCAGGCCATCGAGCATGCCCGGCGCGTCGCCGTCGCGACCCTTCCCACCACCGAGCGGCAGGCCCGCTACTGGATCGACGTCGCCCGAGCCTTCGACCAGTGGGGCAAGCCCGAGCGGTGCTACCGCGCGCTGCTGGCCGCCGAGCAGGCCGCACCACAGGAAGTCCGCCGCAACTCCGTACGGACCATGGCCGTCGGCCTGATGCGGCATGACCGCGCCCTGCCCGGCGCGCGGTCCTTCGCCACCCGCGTCGGCGCACTCACCTGACATTCCCGCGGCTGACGCCAAGCCGTGGTCGTCCCACGTTCCAAGGCCTTCACTTCCAGTGGTTCTCCAGCGCTGCGACGAGTTCCTCGGCTCGTTCGTCCACATAGAACAGACGACCGCCGGGCACCTCGACGATGTCGGTAGCACCCGGGATCAGGCGCTGCAGCCAACGCGCCCACTCAAGCTTGAAGAAGAAGTCACCGGTGCCCCACACGAGCAGCGTAGGGACCTCGCACGCGCTGAGCTGTTCTCGGATATCGGAGAGCTGGTCCGGCGCCATGGACGCCAGCAGCCGCTCCATGAACAGGGTCCCCGCACGGTTGCCGAAGATCGGCCGGACGTAGTCGGTGACCACGTCGTCCGGGAGGGACATGGGCTTCTGGTACCCGGTGCGGTAGAGCTGCTTGGCAAGGAAAGGGACGCGGGCGACCGGACCCGCTGCCCGCAGCAGCCGGACCTTGGCCGCCCACACGGCCGGTTTGAACATCGGCGGTGGGAAGTTGCCCTCGGTGTCGCAGTTAGTCAGTGTGAAGGACGCGAACCGGTCGACGTTTCGCGCGAGCACCACCTGCGCGACCGCACCGCCGGTGTCGTTGCCGACCAGGTGGACCTCACGCAGGTCCAGCTCCCGGATCACCGTGTCCACTGCGTCCGCGAGCCCCCACACCGACGGCTCCCCCATCGGCGGGGTGTGCCCGTGGCCAGGGAGGTCGACGCAGATGCAACGGCGGCGGTCGGAGAGCAGGCGGACGGCGTTGCGCCACAGCCGCCCGTTGGTGAAGACGCCGTGCACGAACAGCGTCACCGGCCCCTCGCCTACATCGGTGAGGCTGATACCGCCCACGGTGCGGCGGTGGTCTGCGTACTCGTCGGGCACGCGTGCGTCCTCTCCTGGATGTCATTCGGTGAAACCGTGGCGAGCGTGCCAGCACCACAGGGGCGCCGGGGCCCACCAGTTGACCGAGTCCGCGAGCCGCATCACCGACCTCAGCCGGACGCCACAAGCCCGACATTGCCTCTCCCCCGGCCCGTCCAGTGTCCTCGGACACCACGCCAGCGCAAAGCCCAAGGCTACTCAGAACCGGGGATCGGAAACATTCACTCCCGATGTCGCCGAGCGATACACGCGGTCGGGATGCCGACGCTGAAGGACCCCTCCTGGCGCACGCGCCGGGAAACAGACGACGGGAGTCCGCACCCGCGCAGCGTTGGTGCTGCTCGCGGGCGGGCTCGGAGCAGGGCTGTGACCCGGCGAACACCTGATCATCACGGGCTCCGCGGCAGGAATCCGCATCTCACAGGAAGGAAGGGGTGTGGCCTGGTGCTCGGCTCGGCCTCCGCACGCTCACGCACTTGGCGCCGGAGTGGACTGTTGAGCTGGGCGAGGATGCCTTCCTTCTCCCACCGGGCGAAGTACGCGTACACGGTGGGCCAAGGCGGGTAGTCGGGCGGCAGGCCCGCGGCCGCGGCGCTCGGCACGCCAGGCGGAAAGGACAGGGCCGGGTTATTCGGCGGTGGCGAGGATGCCGGCCAGCGCGGCGACGGCCTCGTCGGCGTCGGGGCCTTCGGCGCGGACGGTCACGGTGGCGCCGGCGGTTGCTCCCAGGCCCATCACGGAGAGGACGCCGGTGGGGTTGACGGTCCTGCCCGCGTATTCCAGCTGTATCGCGCTGGTGTATCCGGCTGCCGCGCGGGCGAGTTGGCCTGCCGGGCGGGCGTGCAGATGGGCGGGCAGGATGACGGCGACTTCGTGGTTCACCGTGACTTCGTGGTTCACCGTGGTCGTGGTCGTGGCGCTGGACTCAGAGCTTGAGGACATTGCGGGCCTCCTTGGCGGCTTTGGCGACGGTGTTCAGGTCGGCGCCGGATGCGGCGGTGACGACGGCTGCGACGGCTCCTTCGACGAAGGGTGCGTCGATGATGGTGACGTCGGTGCGGGGATGGTCTTCCAGGACGGTGCGGGCGGTCAGCACGGAGCTGCCGAGGTCGGGAAGGACGACGACGCCGGCTCCGCGGTCGGCGTGCCGGATGGCGGCGAGGACGAGGTCGTAGCTGGTGCCGATCCGGCCGTCGTCGGTTCCTCCGGCGGTGGCGAGAGGGACTGTGTCGGAGCCGATCTGCTCCACCAGCAGGCGAAGGCCTGCGGCGAGCTCGGCGCTGTGGGACACGAGTACGATGCCGACAGGTGCGCTCATGAACAGTTACGTTAAATCTCAGAACGCTGTTCATCAATACTGAACCAAGGAGAAATTTTCGATGGTGCAGGCGGTACAGCGGGCGGTGCAGATCTTGCGGGAGCTCGCATCCACTGGGCCCCGGCTGGGTGTGACCGAGCTGGCCGACCGCCTGGGCGTGGCCAAACCCACCGTCCATGCACTGCTGCGCACGCTGGAGGCCGAGGGTCTCGTGGTACAGGACCGGGACAGCTCGAAGTACCAGCTCGGGCCGGACCTGGTGCAGTTGGGCAACGCCTACCTGGACACCCAGGAGCTGCGGACCCGCTCGCTGACCTGGGCGGACCAGCTCGCCACGCGGGCGAACGAGGCGGTGTGGGTGGCCGTGCCCACCGGCGACCACGTACTGGTGGTGCACCACGCCTTCCGGCCGGAGGGGGCGGTGCAGATCCTCGAGGTGGGTGCGAGCATCCCGTGGAGCACCTGCGCGCTGGGCAAGGCCATCGTGGCGTCGCTTCCGGCCGCTGAGCGCGAGCGGCTGCTCGCGGGCGAGCCGGCCGTGCTCACCGGCGCCAGCATCACCGACCCGGAGGAGCTGGCCGGCCAGCTGAAGGAGATTCTCCGTACGGGTTATGCGATCGAGGACCAGGAGTCCGCCATCGGGGACGCGGGCATCGCATCCCCGGTCTTCGACCGCTCCGGCGACGTGGTCGGCGCCATCGGCATCGTCGGCCCTGTTGAGCGCTTGCTCGCCGAATCAGCACGTCAGGAGCTCGCAGTCGCTGTCCGGGAGACCGCCCGCAACCTCTCGCGCGACCTGGGCGCCCCCCGCGGTGCCGCCCGCATCGCCAGCACCTGATCCGCCCACCCCGCACCCCGCGCGCAGCCCCGGCAACGGCGTCCGCCGTTCCGGCACCCTGCCCCTTTACCCAGGCCCGTCGGCACCCGCCGATGGGACCTTCCCCAGTCTCCGCAGCGCCCGATCGTCGCCGAACCTCTTGACAGGGGTGAAACGCGGGCCTAACTTCCGGAACAACGTTCATCCATAGTGAACACCTTGCCGGAAGATGCGAGCTATCCGGCCCCCTGAGCCGGCCGCCAGGTTGCCCGACCCCTGACCACCTGGCAGCCACCTCCCTTCACAGCCCGCTCCACGCGGAGGAGGTGAGACGCCCAAGCCGCCGCTCCGCGCTGGGCGCCGTCCATGGAAGAAAACGCCTATCCACAGAAGCTTCTCGCCGAGATGCTGGGCACCGCGGTGCTCGTGTTCATCGGCGTCGGCTCGGTCCCCGCCACGCTCATCCTCGGCGGCGACGCCCCGTTCACCATGGCGCAGCTGGGAATGATCTCGCTCGCCTTCGCCACCGCCGTCATCGCCATGGTCTACGCGATCGGCCATGTCTCCGGCTGCCAGATCAACCCGGCCATCACCCTTGCGCTGGCCGCCACGAAGAAGATGCCCTGGCGGGACGTCCCCGGCTACATCGCGGCCCAGCTGGCCGGGGCGGTGCTGGGAGCGCTTGCGATCGTCGGAGTGCTGGGGAAGAAGGCGGTCGACGTCGGCCTCGGTATCGCCGCCTACGGCACCGGCGTCGGCGCCGGGCAGGCCTTCTTCGCCGAGGCGGTGGGCACGTTCATCCTCGCGTTCGTCGTCTTCGGGGCCATCGACCGGCGCGCGGCCGGCGGCTTCGCCGGCCTGGCCATCGGCCTGGGTGTGTTCGCGATCATCATTCCGGTGGCGCCCGCCACCGGGGCGTCCATCAACCCGGCCAGGACGCTCGGCCCGATGCTCACCGGCGAGCTTTTCGGCGGCACGGTCCACTGGGACCAACTGCCTGTCTACCTGGCCGCCGAGGTGATCGGCGCGGTCGCCGCCGGCGTCCTCTGCACCGCTCTCAACGCCCACCGCAAAGCAGCCGCCGCAACCGCAGCCGGGAACCGGGTCGTTGAACCCGCCGCTGCCGAAGGAGCCCTGTCGTGAAGAAGCTCATCAACGCTCCCGAGACGATGCTGGACGAGGCCCTGGCCGGTATCGCCGCCGCCCACCGGGATCTGAAGGTCGACGCGGAGACCAAGGTGATCGCCCGCGCGGGCGGCACCCGCCCGGGCAAGGTGGCCCTCATATCCGGCGGCGGCTCCGGACACGAGCCGCTGCACGGCGGCTTCGTGGGACGCGGCATGCTGGACGCCGCCTGTCCCGGGGAGGTGTTCACCTCTCCCGTCCCCGGCCAGATGCTGGCCGCCGCACAGGCCGTCGACGGCGGCGCGGGCGTGCTGTTCATCGTGAAGAACTACACCGGCGACGTCCTCAACTTCCGGATGGCCGCAGAACTGGCGACCGAGGAGGACATCGCGGTGGAGACCGTGCTGGTCGACGACGATGTCGCCGTCCAGGACTCCACCTGGACCGCGGGCCGCCGGGGCACCGGCGCCACCGTCTTCGTCGAGAAGATCGCCGGCGCTCTCGCCGAGGAGGGCGCCGACCTCGCCGCGGTGGCGGAGATGGGCAAGCGGGTCAACGCCGCCTCCCGGTCCTTCGCCGTGGCGCTGACCGCCTGCACCACCCCCGCTTCGGGCAAGCCGGGCTTCGACCTGCCCGAGGATGAGATGGAGGTCGGCGTCGGCATCCACGGCGAGCCCGGCCGCCGACGCGAGAAGTTCCGCCCGGCCAAGGAGATCGTGGCCACCGCCCTGGACGCGATCCTGGCCGACCAGCCCCTCACCGCAGGGGACGAGACCATCGTCATGGTCAACGGCCTGGGCGGTACGCCGCTCATCGAGCTGTATGTGGTCTTCAACGAGGTAGCGGCCGCACTCGCGGACAAGGGCGTGGTCATAGCCCGCAACCTCGTGGGGAACTACGTGACCAGCCTGGACATGGCCGGTGTTTCCGTCACCGTGTGCAAGGCCGATGCCGAAATGCTCCCCCTGTGGGACGCACCCGTGAACACCCCGGCCCTGCGCTGGGGTACCTGAAACCGAGCCGGGGGCGGGGCCGCGCCTACGTGAGGGACGACCGGGCCCTTCCCGCGCCGCTTTCCCGGCAGGCCCTGCGGATTCGCCCCCGCCCCCGGCTCATCCAACCGTGAACCGGCCATGCACCGACCATGAACGGAGACACCGTGGACATCGACCTCGCCCGCACCTGGGTGCAGGCCATTGCCGCCGCCGTGGACAAGCACAAGGACCACCTCACCCAGCTCGACTCGGCCATCGGCGACGCCGACCACGGCACCAACATGCACCGCGGCTTCTCCGCCGCCACCACGGCCCTCGCCGACTTCGCACCGGACACCGTCGGGGCGGTGCTGGTCAAGACGGGCACCACGCTCATCTCCAGCGTCGGGGGCGCCTCCGGCCCGCTCTACGGCGGTGCCTTCCGCGCCATGGGCAAGGCCCTGGACACCCCCACCACCGACACACAGCGGTTCGCCGCGGCACTCGCCGCCGGCCTGGAGAGCATCCAGAAGCTCGGCGCGGCCGCACCCGGCGACAAGACCATGATCGACGCCTACGCCCCCGCGCTGGCCGCCTTCCAGCAGCAGGCCGGTGCCGGAGGCGACTTGGCCGCCGCGGCCCTGGCCGCCGCCGACGCCGCTGAGGACGGCATGCGCGCGACCACCCCCCTGCAGGCGCGCAAGGGCCGAGCCTCCTACCTCGGTGCCCGTAGCATCGGCCACCAGGACCCTGGCGCCACCTCCACCGCCCTGGTCTTCCGTGCCCTCGCCGAGACGGTGGGGGCCAGATGACCTACCGCCGCACCTACACCGGGCGTACCGCCGCACCCGGCATAGCCCTGGGCTTCATCCACCGCACCGACCGCCCGCCCGTGAGAACAGCGCTCCCCCAGCGCACCAGCGGCGACCCCGCACAGCAGATCACCGACGCCTTCGACGCCATCGCCACCCGCCTGCTCGACCTGTCCGCCTCGCTGCGTGAACAGGGCAAAGACGAACAGGCCGACATCATGGAGGTCAACAGCTACATCGCGCAGGACCACGATCTGCGCGACCAGGCGATCAAGCGAGCGCACCAAGGGCAGCCGGTGCCTGTCGCCGTCCGGCAGGCCGTCGACACCTATGCCGGAGTCATCGCTGCCCTGGACGACCCGACCCTGGCCGAACGCGCCGCCGACGTACGGCAGGTCGGCCGCCGCGTCCTGGCTCACTTGCACGGCGACACCGGCCCCGCACCCGACCAGCCCCTCGTACTGGTCGCCCACGAGATCGGCGCGGCAGACCTGCTGGAGCCCGGCCAGACGGTCACCGCCGCCGTCTCCGTCACCGGCGGCCCGAACTCCCACGCCGCGATCGTCGCCCGCTCACAGGGCATCCCCCTCCTCCTGGCCGTCGACCCCCAGCTGCTCGACCTGCCGGACGGTCAGGAGATCCTGCTCGACACCGACCGGGCCGCTGCGGTCGCCCACCCCGACGACGACGAACGCGCAACCGCGATCCACGCCATGGATGCCGCCCGCACCCGCAGGCTCGCGCTCGCCGAAGAGCGCCACCTGCCCGCCCACACCCTCGACCACCACCCCATGGTGCTCCGGGCCAACGTGGCCACCCCGGCCGAAGCCCGCGCAGCCCTCGCGGCCAACGCCGAAGGCGTCGGCCTGCTCCGCACCGAACTACCCTTCCTCAACCACCCCGCCTGGCCCACCCGCAACCAGCACGCCACCGCCCTCGTCCCCGTCCTGCGCGCGCTCACCGGACAGACCGTCATCGCCCGCACCCTGGACTTCGCCGACGACAAACTCCCGCCCTTCCTCGCCAAGGGCCGCCAAGACGGGCGCCTCGGCCGTGGCCTGCCGCTCATGCTGGCCCAACCCGACGCCTTCGCCGACCAGTTCCGCAGCATGCTCCGCGCCGGCGCCGACACCGACCTGCGCATCATGATCCCCATGGTCGCGAGCGTCGACGAACTCCGCGCCTGCCGACGCCTCCTCCGTGCCGCGGCTGCCGAAGCCGGTGTTCCTCCCCCGCCCCTGGGCATCATGGTCGAACTCCCCGAAGCCGTCGCCGCGGTCGACGACCTCGCCGGCGAGGCGTCCTTCCTCTCCATCGGCAGCAACGACCTGACCTGCCAGATCCTGGGCCTGGACCGGCGCGACCCCGCCGCAACCCCCGCCATGGCCGCGCACCCCGCCGTACTCGACGCCATGGCCCGGGTCGTGAACGCTGCACACCGCCACAACCGCCAGGTCTCCGTCTGCGGCGACGCCGCCGCACACCCCTTCGTCACCCCTCTCCTCATCGGCCTCGGCTGCGACAGCCTTTCCGTAGCCCCGGCCGCCCTCGACGAAGTGCGCGCCCGCATCCGCCGACTCCGCCACGACACCTGCGCTTCCACGGCAGCCACCGCCCTCACCCTCGAAACCCCCGAGGATGTATGGCAACTCGTACAACAGCACTGCCAACTGTCGCTGCCATGACGCGTATCGGAGCCCGGAGGACACCTCGCATGCCCCCTGAACGCCCTACCGCCTCGCCGGTCTCACGCTCCGGCCTGGGCCTGGCCGCCGCCGGGCGTCCCGGCTACATCGATCTGGGCCGCGACGCGGACGTGCCCGCCGACCGCTGGAACCGTCGGCGGGCCGGGCGCTCGCCGAGGCGCACGCCACCGGGCGCACAGTGATCGTCAAAGAGGCCATGGCCAACGGCCGCCTGGCGGATCGCCACGCCACAGGGCCGGATACGACCGCGCTGCGCGAGATCGCGCAGGAGGCGGACGTCTCGTGCGATGCCGTAGCACTGGCGGCCGTCGCCGCGCAGCCCTGGGCGGACATCGTCCTTTCCGGAGCGGCCACGGTCGAGCAACTCGCCAGCGATGTCACGGCGGCGGATCTCCACCTCGACCCCGGTCAGCGAGCCGGGGCCTGCTGACCGGTCGGGTCCTTCAGGTCTCGCTCGCGCAGCAGTCGTGCGGTCTGCTCGGACACCGGTGCGGCCAGCAGTGCGGTGACCAGATCGACCAGCCGGCTCGTGAACAGCCGGTCGTCCCTGCGAGGGCGGGCGGCGGCACGGGCGGCGAGTTCGGCGTGGCAGAAGCGCAGGGCGGTGAAGCGGGTGTGGAGCACTGTGGTCGACTCGGGAGTCAGCAAAGGCTCCACCAGGCGCCGCCAGGCGTAGATGCTCGACCCCTCGTTCGGCACGACGAGCTCAACCCGGGGTTCGGGCCGGTTGAGCAGTTCGGCCACGATCTGCAGGAACGCGCGGCCGCCGTCGGGATCGGAGAGTTTCGCGGCGGCCGGCAGCACCAAGGCGGCGGCGAGGGAGCGAAGATCGACGGTGCCGCTGTCCTCGCACTGCTGCAGCAGCACCTCCCGGCGGGCGTCCACCGCCGGGAGGTGCTTGTCGAGTACGGCCCGCAGCAGACCCGCCCGGTCGCCGAAGTGGTACTGCAGGGCCATCGCGTTGCGCTGGCCGGCGGCCCGTTTGATCTCGCTGAGCGAGACACCGTCGACGCCCTTCACCGCGAACAGCTGCTCGGCGGCGCGGATGAGTGTGCCACGGGTGTCACGGGTCCGGCTCCCGGGCGGCGTGGCCGGTTCGGGCGTCTCATGTGCTGTCACGGATGCCCATCGTAGCGTCGTCATGCGCGAGTGATACGGTCGCATTAAATGTTAATTCAAGAACCTTGATGCGCGTGGGAGCCCATCCATGTCCTTGGACTTCGAGACCGACCCCGACTTCCAGCGGCGACTCGACCGGATCGATGCCACCGGCGCCACCCTGCGTATGGATGGAGGAGTCCAGTGAAGGCACTGACTTTCCACGGCCGCCACGACATCCGCTACGGGGACGTTCCCGACCCGGCCGTCACCAGCCCCACCGACGCGGTCGTCCAGGTCACCACGGCCGGTATCTGCGGCAGCGATCTGCACATCTACGGCGGCAACCCCTTCAGCCCGGAGCTGGGCTACACGCCGGGACACGAGTGCGTCGGCGTGGTCGTCGACACCGGCGACCAGGTCACCAGCTTCAAGCCCGGCGACCGGGTCCTGGTTCCCGCCTCGGCCGGCTGCACCCTGTGCAAAACCTGCGCGACCGGGCTCACCGCAAGGTGCGAGCGCGCCCGCTCCTCGACGGACCTCTGCTACGGAGTGAGCCCGCAACTCCAGGGCAGTCAGGCCCAGGCTCTGGCGGTGCCCCACGCCGAGGTCAACCTGGTGCGCCTGCCCGAGGGCATCTCCGACGAGGCCGCCGTCGTCCTGACGGACAACGCCCCTACGGCCTGGTACGGCTGCCGCCGCGCCCGCATCCGGCCCGGCGAAACGGTCCTGGTCATCGGCCTCGGGCCGGTCGGCCTCATGGCCGCGCAATCCGCCTTCGCCATGGGCGCCGCCCGTGTGCTGGGCGCGGACCTGGTCGCGGAGCGCCGCGCCTTCGCCGCCACCCTGGGCGTCGAGCCGGTCGAGGGCGAGGACGCACGGACGGCCGTACGGGAGATGACCGCGGGACGCGGACCGGACGCCGTGGTAGAGGCTGTGGGCTCGGACGCCACCATCCAGCTCGCCCTCAAAGCCGTCCGGCAGGCCGGCCGGGTCAGCGTCATCGGGGTCAGCCAGAACAAGGCGTTTCCGTTCCACATGGGACTGGCCCAGATCAAGGAGCTGGAGTTCGCCATCGGACTGTGCTCGATCCACTACGAACTCCCCGCCCTGATCGCCCTCGCCCAGGCCGGACGGATCACGCCGGAGGTCGTGGTCTCCCACCGCTTCGCCCTCTCCGAGGGCCCCGCGGCGTACGAACTCTTCGACAGCCGCTCCGACGGTGTCCGCAAGGTCCTTCTCGACCCTGCCCGCTGATCCACCTCGGTGCTGCCGCCGCGTCACGCACCTCCGTGCCGGCGGCAGGACCACACCCCCGACCGCCGGTCACACGCCGGGAAGCGCGGGGGGTCAAAGGTCCTTTGCCGCCCGCTCCAGAATCACCACGCACTCCACGTGATGCGTCATCGGGAAGAGGTCGAACGCCCGCAGCCTGCGCGGGACATAGCCCGCGGCGTGGAAGTACGTCAGGTCGCGGGCGAGCGCCGCCGGGTCGCAGGCCACGTACGCGATCCGGCGCGCGCCCAGGCCCGCGAGGTGGGTGACGGTCTGCCGGCCCGCGCCCGCCCGCGGAGGATCCAGGACGATCAGGTCCGCCTCGGTGATGCCCGTGCGCGGCAGGACCTGTTCGACCTTGCCCTGTTCGATGCGGACCCGGTCCAGGTCGGCCAGGTTGTGCCGGGCGTCCTCGACCGCGCGCTTGCCGGACTCGATGCCGAGCACCGCGCCCTTCTCACCGACCCGTTCGGCGAGCGCGCCCGCGAACAGCCCGACGCCGCAGTACAGATCCAGAGCCATGTCGCCCTTGCGCGGCATCAGCCCCTGCATCACGGCCTCGACGAGCAGTCCGGCTGCCATCGGATGGACCTGCCAGAAGCCGCCGGAGCCGACCCGCCAGGTGCGGTCGATGGCGCGTTCCCGTACGAACGGGCGCCCGTGCACGCGGTGCACGCCCCCCGTCTTCTCGTCGACCCGCATCACCGAGACCGGCCTGTCCAGCTCGACGATCGGCAGCCGCCCGCCCGGCCTGGGGGTGAGGATGACCTGGCGGTCGTGTGAGCCGGTGGCGGCGATGGCCTCGATCGCCGCGATCTGCGGCCACTCCCGCTTCTCGACGCCCAGTTCGCTGACCCCGGGCGCCGCGATCAGGCAGTGGTCGATCGGCTGCACCTCGTGCGAGCGGTGCTTGCGCAGGCCCGCGTGCCCCTCGTCGTCCACCGCGTACTGCACGCGCGTGCGCCACGCCGGGACTTCGCCCTTGGCGACCTTGTCGCCGGGCGCGGGCTCGACCGTGCTGTCCCAGCCCGCCTCCTCCGGGGTGAGCCCGGCGAGCCGGCTCAGCTGTTCGGTGATGACCGAGACCTTGAGGCGGCGCTGAGCGCCCGGCGCCGCGTGCTGCCAGTCGCAGCCGCCGCACTTGCCGGGTCCGGCGAAGGGGCACGGCGCCTCGACCCGGTCCGGCGACGCCTCCAGCACCTCGACCGCGTCCGCGCGCAGGAAGCGGGAGTCCTCCCGGCCCTCGGTGACGCGCGCGACGACCCGCTCGCCGGGCAGCGTGTGCCGGACGAAGAGCACCCGGCCCCCGGGCGTACGGGCGATGCAGTGCCCGCCGTGCGCGACGGGCCCGACCTCGACCTCGTACTCCTCGCCGACCAGCGACGCGGTGGAATCTGTGGACACGGCGGAGGCGCTCCTGAGCTGGTGGGATACGGGGACCGGGGCGCACGGCGGCGGCCCGGACAGCAGCCGTCCAGTCTACGTCCCCGGGCCGCCCCCACGGTCCGGGGCCGCCCCGCCCCGCTTCCGGACGGGCCCGCTACTTCCGGGCGCCCGCCCTGCCCCCGGACCCCGACGTGCCTCCGGACCCCGACGTGCCCCCGGACCCCGACGTGCCTCCAGACCCCGACGTGCCTCCGGACGCCGCCTTGTCCCGCTGCGCGGGCGGACCCACAGGACCGCGCCGCACCGACCCCGGCGCGTTCCACGCCTCCCGCTTGCGCGCCCGCTGCTTGGCCAGTTCGGAGGACTCCAGCTGGTACGGCACCGAGGTCACCATGACGCCCGGCGTGAACAGCAGCCGCCCCTTGAGGCGCAGGGCGCTCTGGTTGTGCAGCAGGTGCTCGTACCAGTGGCCGACCACGTACTCGGGGATGTAGACGCTGACCACATCCCGCGGGCTCTCCCGCCGCAGCCGCTTCACATAGTCGATCACCGGCCGGGTGACCTCGCGGTACGGCGAGTCGAGGACCTTCAGCGGCACGTCGATCGCGCGCCGCTCCCACTCCTCCTGAAGCGCCTTCGTCTCGACCGCATCGACGTTGATGGTGAGCGCCTCCAGCTGCCCCGAGCGCATCAGCTTCGCGTACGCGAGGGCGCGCAGCGTCGGCCGGTGCACCTTGGACACCAGGACGATGGAGTGCACGCGGGACGGGCGCACGGCCTCGTCGCCGGGCTCGTCGGGCGCGGCGATCTCCTCCGTGACCCGGTCGTAGTGGCGCCGGATCGCGGTCATGGTGACGTAGAAGATGACCATGCCGAGCAGAGCGACCCACGCGCCGTGGCTGAACTTGGTGACCAGCACCACGACCAGCACCAGGCCGGTGAAGAAGGCGCCGAACGCGTTGATCGCGCGGGAGCGGATCATGTGACGGCGCCTGGCGCGGTCGGTCTCGGTCAGCAGGTGCCGGTTCCAGTGCCGCACCATGCCGGTCTGGCTGAGCGTGAAGGACACGAACACGCCGACGATGTAGAGCTGGATCAGCTTGGTCGAGTCGGCGCCGTAGACCCAGACGAGCAGCACGGCCGCGGCGGCCAGCAGCACGATGCCGTTGGAGAAGGCGAGCCGGTCGCCGCGGGTGTGCAGCTGGCGCGGCAGGTAGCGGTCCTGGGCGAGGATCGAGCCGAGCAGCGGGAAGCCGTTGTACGCGGTGTTGGCCGCCAGGAACAGCACCAGCGCGGTGGCAGCGGCGAGCAGGATGAAGAAGAACGTGCCGTCGCCGAAGACCGCGGCCGCGACCTGCGAGATGACCGGGTTCTGGACGTAGCCGGAGCCGACCGGGCTGCCGTTGTTCAGCAGGTCCTGCGCCGGGTTCTCGGACATCTTGACGTCGGTCGCCATGGCCAGGCCGATGATGCCGCAGAACATGGTGACCGCGAGACCGCCCATGAGCAGCAGCGTCGTGGCCGCGTTCCGGCTCTTGGGCTTGCGGAAGGCGGGCACGCCGTTGCTGATCGCCTCGACGCCGGTGAGCGCGGCACAGCCGGAGGAGAAGGCGCGCAGCAGCAGGAAGACGAGGGCGAAGCCGGCGAGCCCGGTGTGCTCGGCCTTGATCTCGAAGCCCGCGGTGGGGGCGTTCATGTCGTCGCCGAGGACGAGACCGCGGTACACGCCCCAGGCGATCATGGCGAAGACGCTCGCGACGAAGACATAGGTGGGGATCGCGAAGAGCTTCCCGGACTCCCTGACCCCGCGCAGGTTCATCAGCGTCAGCAGCACGATGATGCCGATCGCGCACGGCACCTTGTTCTCGACGACGAACGGGATCGCGGAGCCGAGGTTCTCCACGCCCGAGGCGATCGACACGGCGACGGTCAGGACGTAGTCGACCAGCAGCGCGCTGGCGACGGTCAGCCCGGCCTTGGGGCCGAGGTTGGTGGTGGCGACCTCGTAGTCGCCGCCCCCGCTCGGGTACGCCCGCACGTTCTGCCGGTACGAGGCGACGACCGTGAACATCAGGACGACGACGGCGACGGCGATCCACGGGCTGAAGCTGTACGCCGACACACCCGCGACGGAGAGGACGAGCAGCACCTCGCCCGGCGCGTAGGCCACGGACGAGAGTGGGTCGGACGCGAAGACGGGCAGTGCGATCCGCTTGGGAAGAAGGGTCTCCCCCAACTGCGTGCTGCGCAGAGCCCTGCCGATCAGAATCCGTTTGGGCAGGTCGGTCAGTTTGGACACGCTGAGGATCGTAAGCGCTCGGTCCCGCGGTCGCCCACCCGCCCATGGGGCGCAGTTCCGGCGATCGCGGGTAGCGTTACCGGCGACGGTTGGGACGAACAGTTGCCTACCCCGGGGCGTGGAAGGATGATGGACGGTGTTTGCGCAGGTCACGGCACTAGGGGAAGGTGCAGGGTAGAGACCTCATGCACATCGTGATCATGGGTTGCGGCCGAGTGGGATCTGCCCTGGCGCAGACACTCGAGCAGCAGGGGCACACGGTCGCGGTCGTCGACCAGGACCCCACGGCCTTCCGCCGCCTCGGCTCGGGATTCGGCGGCCGCCGGGTCACCGGCGTCGGCTTCGACCAGGACACTCTGCGCGAGGCGGGCATCGAGGAGGCCGGTGCGTTCGCCGCGGTCAGCAGCGGCGACAACTCCAACATCATCGCCGCCCGGGTGGCCCGCGAGATGTTCGGGGTCGAGAACGTGGCGGCGCGTATCTACGACCCGCGCCGCGCCGAGGTCTACCAGCGCCTCGGCATCCCCACGGTGGCCACCGTGCGGTGGACCGCCGACCAGATGCTGCGGCGGCTGCTGCCGTCCGGCGCCGAGCCGCTGTGGCGCGACCCGAGCGGTGCCGTACAGCTCGCCGAGGTGCACGCCTCGCCGGCCTGGGTCGGCGAGAAGATCAGCAAGCTGCAGGAGGAGACCGGCGTGCGCGTCGCGTTCCTCACCCGGCTGGGCGAGGCGATGCTGCCGACGTCGCAGACCGTCCTGCAGGAAGGCGACCTCGTGCACGTGATGATGCGCAGCGACGAGGTCGAGAAGGTCGAGGCGGCATTCGCCGAGGGCCCGGAGGAGGCGCAGCAATGAGAGTCGCCATCGCGGGCGCGGGCGCCGTGGGGCGCTCGATCGCCGGGGAGCTGCTGGAGAACGGGCACGAGGTGCTGCTGGTCGACAAGGCGCCGACCGCGATCTCGGTCGAGCGGGTGCCGCAGGCCGAGTGGCTGCTTGCGGACGCCTGCGAGATCACCTCGCTGGACGAGGCGGCGCTGCAGCGCTGCAACGTGGTCATCGCGGCGACGGGTGACGACAAGGTGAACCTGGTCGTCTCGCTGCTGGCGAAGACGGAGTACGGGGTGCCGCGTGTCGTGGCCCGGGTGAACAACCCGAAGAACGAGTGGCTGTTCAACGAGTCCTGGGGCGTGGACGTCGCGGTGTCCACGCCGCGCCTGATGTCGGCGCTGGTGGAGGAGGCGGTGAGCGTCGGCGACCTCGTACGGCTGCTGCGCTTCAGCCATGGCGACGCGAACCTGGTCGAGCTGACCCTGCCGCCGGAGTCGGCACTGGCCGGGACCCGGGTCGGCGATGTGGACTGGCCCGAGGACACTTCGCTGGTCACGATCATCCGCGGCAACCGGGTGCTCACGCCGAACCGCGAGGACTCGCTGGAGGCCGGGGACGAGCTGCTGTTCGTGGCGGCGCAGGCGCGGGAGGAGCAGCTGGAGGACCTGCTCTCGGTGCGGCAGGAAGTTCCGTAATTCACGGTCCATGAACTGGGTAACTCACGGTCCATGAAAGGCGAGGGGCCCGGGAACCAGCTGGTTCCCGGGCCCCTCGCACGACGGCTGCCGGATCAGTCGCTCGCGGCGGCCCGGGCGCGCTCCTGCTCGGCGCGCTCCTGCTCCGCCCGCTCCGCCTTCTCCTCTGCCTCCATCTCGGCGAACACGTCGATCGGCGGCGGCGCCTTGGCCAGGAAGACCCAGGTCAGGTAGAGGGCCAGCAGCATGGGCGGGATCTTGAGCGCGACGATCACCCAGCCGAACTGCGTCGTGTCCGCCCACCAGTAGAGCGGGAAGAGGATCGCGACCTTGGTGAGGAAGATCAGCCCCCAGGCCCAGCTGGCTTTGGCGTACGCCTTCTTCCGCCCCGGGTTGCGGGTGCGCCAGGACAGGTTCTCCTTGAAGACCGGTCCGAGGATCAGCCCCATCAGCGGGACGCCCGCAAGCGTGGTCACGACGAAGGCGAGGCCCATGCCGAGGGCGTAGAGCAGGCCCGGCAGGTAGAAGTCCTTGGCATTGCCGGTCAGCATCGCAAAGGCGACACCGAAGGCGACACCGAAGACACCGCTGAAGGCGTGCTTGACCGTGTCCCTGCGGACCAGCCGCGCGACACCGAGCATCAGCGCCAGGGCGAGGGCGGCGATGGCAGAGAAGTGGATGTCCTTGTTGACGGTGTAGACGGCGATGAACACCAGGCCCGGCACGGTGGTCTCCACCATGCCTCGCACGCCGCCGAACGCCTCGAAGAGGGCCGCCTCCGTGGCGGCCCGCCCGTCGTGGCCGGGGGACGCGGCGTCCTGGTCCTGCGCGGGCTGCTTGTCCGGAGAGGTCACCGGCTACTCCTGTCCGAGCGGTCGGAGTTCGTACTTCGGATTGAACAGCACCCGGCGGCCGTGGCTCATGGAGATCCGGCCCGATGCGATGAGTTTGCGGCCCGGCTCTATGCCGACGATGGACCGGCGCCCGAGCCATACGACGTCGAGCGCGGCCGAGCCGTCGAACAGCTCGGCCTCGAGCGCGGGCACACCGGCCCGCGGCCGCAGCGTGACCGTCCGCAGGGTGCCGGTGACCTTGACGATCTGGCGGTCGCCGCAGTCGCTGATCCGCGTGCACCCCTCGGCCTCGGCGGCCTGCTGCAGCTCGTCTGCGTGCAGCTCCTCCTGGGTGGAGGACAGCCGGTCGAGCATGCGCCGGAACCGGCCGGCCGGCTTCTGGGAACGGGGGACGGCACTCATACCGGAAGCGTACCGGTGCCGGGCCCGCCGGATCACGGGCCGAGGGAGCACGTCTCGCGCCATCACCGCTCGAGCCCGCCGGGCTCGGCGCGCCGCACGGCGGCCCGCAGCCGGGCGAGCGGCTCGTCCAGCCCTAAGGGCTTGGTGACGTAGTCGTCGGCACCGGCGTCGAGCGCCCTCGGCCTTCTCGTCGGAGATCTGGCGACGCGGGCCGATGGATCGGACAAATCAGGCGGGAGGCGCGCTTACGCTGCGTATTGACGCAACCCACACGGGCTTCGCACCGGGCCTCGTGCGGGAGTGCCGAGGCTGCGAGGATGACCCGCATGACAGACGTACGGGCCGCGCACACCGCGGAGTTGGGCGACGGCGAGCTCAAAGCCATCCGGACGCTTCTCGACGCAGCCTTCGACGGCGACTTCTCCGAAACGGACTGGGACCACACCCTCGGCGGCGTCCACGCGACGGTGTGGGACGGCGACGAGCTGATCGGGCACGGCGCCGTGGTGCAGCGGCGCCTGCTGCACGGCGGCAGGGCGCTGCGCACCGGCTACGTGGAGGGCGTCGCGGTTCGCGCCGACCGGCGCGGGCAGGGGCACGGCACGGCCGTGATGACGGCGCTGGAGCGGGTCGTGCGCCGGGCGTACGACCTGGGGGCGCTGTCCGCGGCGGGGGGCACGGCCGGCTTCTACGCGGCCCGGGGCTGGCAGCGCTGGCAGGGCCCGACATGCGTGCTGGCTCCGTCGGGTATCGAGCGCACCGAGGAGGACGACGGCAGCACGTACGTACTCCCGGCCGGCGCGAGGCTCGACCCGAAGGGGGTCCTGGTGTGCGACTGGCGGGACGGCGACGTCTGGTAGGCCCTGGACAGTCCCGCATACGCGGAACCGGCCCGCTCCCGTCGGAGGGGCGGGCCCGCCGAGCTCGCCGGTACGGGAGCGGGCGAAGCCGCGTACGAGCGCGAAAAGCCGGTGGGCCGCACTCCCTGTGAAGGAGTGCGGCCCACCGGCATGGGCATGGGCTCGATCAAGCCGCCGTCAGCGCACCTCGCTGATCTCGGGACCGCGCTGGAGCCGGTCCACGCCGCCCGCGAACCGCGAGCCCTCGGCCTGCTCCTGCTGGACGCCCTCGGGCACCATCTGGGCGTCGTCCGGCAGCTTGAGCACGATCGGGTCGCGCGGAGCCATCGGCCCTTCGCCGCGCACCACGACCGTGTCCCTGAAGATCTGCTCCAGCAGCCCCGCGGCCTGCGGCTGCACCGCGCCCTGCCCGGAGATCACACCGCGCAGGAACCAGCGCGGCCCGTCGACACCGATGAAGCGCACCAGCTGCACGCCGTTGGTGCCGTCCGGGAGCTGTACGGGTACCTGGGCGCGCAGCTCCCAGCCGAGCGGGCCCTCGACCTCGTCGACCACACCGCCCTGCTGGGTGATGCCCCCGGCGATCTCCGCACGGATCTCGCCCCAGATGCCTTCCTTCTTGGGCGCGGCGAACGCCTGCAGCTGCACGGCGCTGTCCCGCAGCACCACGGTCGCGGCGACGATCGAGTCCCCTGCGACCTCGACCCGCAGCTCCATGCCCTCGACTCCGGGCACGAAGATCCCGCCCAGGTCCACTCGGCCTTCGCCGGGGTTACCGACCTCGGAGATGTCCCAGGGGCCATCGGGGCGCGGGGCCGGCGGCAGGCTCACCCGGCGGTGCCCGCCGGTGTCCTCCGCGGCGCTGTCCGGCTCGAACTCGTCCGAGCCGACGCCGTCGGCCAGCCGGTCGGCTGCGCCCGCAGTATTCTCAGCGTCTGCGCGTCCCTTGCGACGACGTCCGAACACGTCACTGTCCTTCCCGGTCGGCAACGACCGCTGCGTAATCATTTCCCCCGGCGGAGCCGCCCACCGCGGCATGGCCGCCGGTGGACCCGAAGCCTCCATCGGCCCGTGCGGAGCCGGGAAGCTCCGCCACTTCGTGGAAGCGCACCTTCTCGACCTGCTGGACGACCAGTTGGGCAACCCGGTCGAACCGCTCGAACCGTACGGTCTCCCGCGGGTCCAGATTGACCACGATCACCTTGATCTCTCCACGGTACCCGGCATCGACCGTCCCGGGTGCATTCACGAGGGCCACACCGCAGCGGGCGGCGAGGCCAGAGCGCGGATGCACGAAGGCCGCGTACCCGTCGGGGAGCGCGACGGACACACCGGTCGGCAGGACGGCCCGCTCGCCGGGGGCCAGCTCGGCGGGCTCCGTGGTCACGAGGTCGGCGCCCGCGTCGCCGGGATGACCGTACGCGGGGATGGGCACCTGCGGATCCAGCCGCCGGATCAGGACGTCGACAGGGGGACGGCTCACGGGTTCACCTCGAATGCGCGCGCGACCTTCACGTGGTCCGGATCGGCGAGCGCGGCCTTGATCTCCGCGTCCCGGCCGTGCTCGATGAAGTGGTCGACCTTGACCTCTATGAAGAGCGCGTCGGCGCGCACGGCGACCAGCCCGTCGGGGCCGTCGATCCGGCCGACGGCCGATGAGTAGATCTTGCGGCCGTGCACCGCGGTGACCCGCGCGTCCAGGTGCAGCACGGTGTCCACGGGCACGGGCCGGACGAAATCGGTCTCCAGCCGCCCGGTCACCGCGACCACGCGCAGCAGCCAGTTCAGCGAGCCCAGCGTCTCGTCCAGGGCCGTGGCCAGGACGCCGCCGTGCGCGAGGCCGGGCGCGCCCTGGTGCGCGGGCCTGACGGTGAACTCGGCGGTCACGCTGACGTCCTCGCCCGCGCGCGCTGCCAGCTGCAGACCGTGCGGCTGCTCTCCGCCGCATCCGAAGCACTGACCATAGTGGGAGCCGAGGAGCTCGCCGGGCGGAGGCGCTTCGGGGTGCCGTACGGGCGGCCTGGCACCTGCCGGCGGCCTCAGCGATGCAGTTGGTCCACTCACGAGTGCTGACCCTACCCGCGCACGCGGGGCGCGAGCGCGCGCGTGCCAAGCTTGTGCGCATGCAGTCCTACGAAGAACGCCTGACCGCGCCGCGGTCGTGGTGGGCCGTCGCGGTCCTCGCGGGGCTCTCCCTGGCGCTGATCCTGCTCCCCTTCGGCACGCTGCCGATGCTGGGCGGGCTGATCGGCGGGGTGGCGCTGGCGGCGGTCGCGGTGAGCTCGTACGGCTCCGCGCGGATCCGGGTGGTGGCGGGCTCGCTGGTCGCCGGGGGCGCGCGCATCCCGGTCGAGGCACTTGGAGAGGCCGAGGTGCTGGACGCGGACGAGGCGGCCGCCTGGCGGACGTACAAGGCCGACCCGCGGGCGTATCTGCTGCTGCGCAGCTACATCCCCACCGCGCTGCGGGTGGAGGTCACGGACCCGGCGGACCCGACGCCGTACGTCTATCTGTCGACCCGGGATCCCGAGGGGCTGGCCGCCGCGCTGGCGGCCGTACGGGCCTGAGGCGGCACCGGGGCATCATCGGGGGCCGGAGAGGCCCGGAGGGGAGAGCCTGGGTGGTCAGCTCCCGGGCTTCCTGAGGTGGTCGTGGTGCTGGATCGCCTTGGGGCTGCCCGGCTCCTCGATCTCGTGGGGCAGCCCGGCGGACGGCAGGGCGTCCCAGGGGACCTGGCGCTTGCGCAGGTCCTTGCGGATCTTCTCGGCGACCCTTCTGGTGTCCCGCCGGTTCATCGCGGCGCCGACGGCGGCGCCGATCATGAACGGCAGGAGGTTCGGCAGATTGCGCATCGTGCGCTTGAGGACCTGCTGCCGCAGCTCCCGCCTCATCTGGACGCCCAGGGCCGCGTTGACGGTCAGCGGTCTGGTGACGTCGATGCCGCGCTCGTCCGCCCAGGATCCGAGATACGCGGTCGCGCGGTGTTTGAAGGTGCCCGGAACCCTGATCCCGTAGACCTCGTGCAGCTCGGCGATGAGCTTGAGCTCCACCGACGCGACGCCGACGATCTCGGCCGCGAGTTCCGCCGGCATCGCGGGCGGCACGGGCATCATCGCGGCGGCGCCGACGCTCGCCCCGACGGCCGAAGAACCCTTGGCGGCCCCGGCAATCAGCTTGTCCGCGATCTCCTCGGGACCGAGTCCCGGGAACTGGCGGCGCAGCGTGGCGAGGTCGCGCACCGGAATGCGCGGCGCGGTCTCGATGATCCGGTCGGCGACCATCGAGAGTCCGTTGCGGGCGCCCCGTCGGCCCTTGCTCACGCCACGGCCGGCCGCTGCTGCGAGCGAGGCCGCCCGGCCTCGCTCGCCGCGTGCGCCCGGAGAGGACCGCCGCCGCCCGAAGGGACCTCTGCGGAGCGGCGTGGAGCCTGTCACGGCCGGCCTGTCCCTCAGGCCGCGCAGTCGCGGCAGATCGGCTGGCCGTTCTTCTCCGCTGCCAGCTGGCTGCGGTGGTGCACGAGGAAGCAGCTCATGCACGTGAACTCGTCGGCCTGGCGGGGCAGCACCCGCACGGACAGCTCCTCGTTGGAGAGGTCCGCACCGGGCAGCTCCAGGCCCTCGGCCTGCTCGAACTCATCGACGTCTACGGTCGAAGTCGACTTGTCGTTCCGCCGGGCCTTCAGTTCCTCGATGCTGTCCTCATTGAGGTCGTCATCGGTCTTGCGTGGGGTGTCGTAATCCGTTGCCATGTCGCTCTCCCCCTCTGGGTGTCTGCGGTGTCTCCAGCGCACGTAACGCGTGAGAGGCCGGACTTGTGCCCGACCCGAGGCGGAGATTTTGCCTCACATCAAGGTCTGTTACTCAATCGACACCCAACCGCACCCCTGAAGAGGTGATCGGCTTGGATGGCGATCGGGACCGTACACCGTCCTGTTGTCGCACTACACACGGCCTCCCCGTGTACTTCCCGTGATCAGGACCCCCGGAAACCAGGATCTTCCCGGCTTCTGGAACCGCTTATGACCACGGAGAGTAGATGGCCGAAAATTCGCCCATGTGATCGATCACACACGGTCGCCCGCGGAGATTTCCGAGCATAACTCGGGAAATTCCGCTCAAAGCGAACCACCCCCTCTCCCGGCCACCTCAGACGGGAAGGATGACGCGCAGGACGAGCCCGCCACCCTCGCGCGGCTCCGCCGTGACGCTGCCGCCGTGCGCCCGTGCCACGGACCGGACGATCGAGAGACCCAGACCCACCCCCCTGTCGCTGCCGGTCCGTTCCGTCGTACGGAGCCTGCGGAACGGCTCGAAGATGTTGTCCAGCTCGTACGCCGGGACCACGGGTCCCGTGTTCGAGACCACCAGCAGTGCCTGGCCCGGCCGGGTCTCGGTGGTGACCTCGACCCAGCCCCCGGGGTGGTTGTAGCGCACGGCATTCTGCACCAGGTTCAGCGCGACCCGCTCCAGCAGCACGCCGTTGCCCTGGACAACGGCCGGTACCCGCTCCCCGCGCAGCCCCACCCCCTTGGACTGGGCCTCCTCGCGGGTCTGCTCCACCACCTGCGAGGCGACCTCGGACAGGTCCACGGGCTTGCGGTCGACGATCTCGTTGTCGCTCCTGGCCAGCAGCAGCAGACCGTCCACCAGCTGTTCGCTGCGCTCGTTGGTGGCCAGCAGCGTCTTGCCGAGCTGGGTCAGCTCGGGGGAAGCGGCGGGGTCGGAGAGCTGGACCTCGAGCAGCGTGCGGTTGATCGCCAGCGGCGTGCGCAGCTCGTGCGAAGCGTTCGCCACGAAGCGGCGCTGGGCATCGAAGGCCCGCGCCAGCCGGTCGAGCATCCCGTCGAAGGTGTCGGCCAGCTCCTTGAACTCGTCGTCGGGACCGTCGAGTTCGATCCGCCGCGACAGGTCGGTGCCGACCACCTGGCGGGCCGTACGGGTGATCCGGCCGAGCGGCGAGAGCACCCGTCCGGCCATCGCGTAGCCGAAGGCGAAGGCGACGACGCTGAGGCCGAGGAGGGCGAGCAGCGAGCGGCGCAGGAGGTCGTCGAGCGCGACCTGCTTCTGGTGGTCCATGCAGGCGTCGAGGACGACGTTGGCCTCGTCGGCCGACATCCCGGGCCTGAGATCGGGACACGCGTTGCTGGTCAGCTGCACCTTGCTGCCCGGGAGCAGTTTGAACAGCGGCTCGTTCCCGACGTTGAGCGCCTGCGCGGCCAGCAGGTAGATGATCGAGAGCAGCAGGATGCCCGCGATCAGGAACATGCCGCCGTAGAGCAGCGTGAGCCGTATCCGGATGGTCGGGCGCAGCCAGGGGAAGGGACGGGAGGGGTGGCGCGGGTCCCAGGTGGGCTTGGGCGGCGCCGCGGGGGGCGCCGGGGTCTGGGTCATCGCGTCAGATCCGGTAGCCGGAGCCGGGGACGGTGACGATCACGGGCGGCTCTCCGAGCTTGCGGCGCAGGGTCATCACGGTCACCCGGACAACGTTGGTGAAGGGGTCGGTGTTCTCGTCCCAGGCCTTCTCGAGAAGCTGCTCCGCGGAGACCACGGCGCCCTCGCCGCGCATCAGCACCTCGAGCACCGCGAACTCCTTCGGCGCGAGCGGCACCTCCTTGCCGTTCCGGAACACCTCCCGCCGGTTCGGGTCCAGCTTGATCCCGGCGCGTTCCAGGACGGGCGGGAGAGCCACGGTCGTACGGCGCCCCAGAGCCCGTACGCGCGCGGTGAGCTCGGTGAAGGCGAAGGGCTTGGGGAGGTAGTCGTCCGCGCCGATCTCCAGGCCCTCCACGCGGTCGCTGACGTCGCCGGACGCGGTGAGCATCAGGACGCGGGTCGGCAGGCCGAGTTCGACGATCTTGCGGCACACGTCGTCGCCGTGCACCAGCGGGAGGTCACGGTCGAGGACGACCACGTCGTAGTCGTTGACCTCGATGCGCTCCAGGGCGGCGGCGCCGTCATACACGACGTCGACGGCCATGGCCTCCCGGCGCAGTCCGGTGGCCACCGCATCGGCGAGCAGTTGCTCGTCCTCGACGACGAGTACGCGCACGGCGCATTTCCTTCCCTACGGGCCTGTGGGCAGGCCGGATATCCAACGGTCGAAGCCCCTCCATCCTGCCTCGAAGGCTCATAAACCGGAGGTAAGGGGTTCGGGCGGAAGGGGAAATTCAGGAATCTCCGCATCTTGAGGTTTCCCTGAGGTGACGGGAGGGGAGGACGAATGCACACCCGAGATCACGCCCTGTACGCGGCATGCCACACGGCACCCTTTTTGCGGCTGCCGAGCGCGGGTCGCCCCGCGGAGTCCGGGCGCGTGATCACCCGCCGTCGGCACACCCCCAGTGCCACCGACCCACGACGAGGGGGCGCAAATGGACGCGTTCACCGCAGGACTGCTGCAGCGCATACGAACCACGGAGTCCGACCTGACGCGCGCTCGAGAGATGGGCGATGACTTCCTCGCCGAGGTGGAGCAGGGAGAGCTGGACGACCTGCACCGCCTGGCCGCCGAGCACGGCGTGGAAATCGGCGCCCTGAGCTCCTGACCCCGGTCCTGCGGAAGCGCCCCGGCACCCAAAGGTGCCGGGGCGCTTTCGCGTCCGTCGGGCCGCGGCCGCGCAAGGCGCGCGCTGTGTGCGGGGGACCCGTGGCGCGGGCCGGCGGCGCCGGAACGGCCGCGGGCACGGCAGCAGGATCCGGGACCGCCGGGAGGGTCAGTGGCTCAGTCGTGCCAGGCGCCCAGTTCGTCCAGGAGCTGCTGGAGGGGCTCGAAGAGGCCCGGGGAGGCGGCGACCGCCAGTTCGGTCGACAGGGACTCGCCCGGGCGCCCGCCGGTGCGAGCACCCGCCTCGCGGGCGATCAGCTCGCCCGCGGCGAAGTCCCACGGGTTGAGCCCGCGCTCGTAATAGCCGTCGAGCCGGCCGCAGGCCACATCGCACAGGTCGATCGCCGCGGACCCGCCGCGCCGGATGTCGCGGACCCTCGGCAGCACGTTGCGCACGATCTCGGCCTGAGCTGCGCGGCGCTCGGTCACATAGCCGAAGCCGGTGCCGACCAGGGCCTGCTCCAGGCTCGGCGCGGGGCGGGCCTCCAGGCGCCGGTCCCCGACGTACGCGCCCTCGCCGAGCACCGCCCGGAACGTCTCGCCCCGGCTCGGGATCTCGACCACGCCCACAGCCGTCTCGCCGTCGATCTCCGCGGCGATGCTGACAGCCCATGCCGGGAGCCCGTAGAGGTAGTTGACCGTGCCGTCGATGGGGTCGATGACCCAGCGCACGCCGCTGCTGCCTGCAGTACTCGAGCCCTCCTCCCCCAGGAAGCCGTCGTCGGGGCGCGCCTCGGAGAGATAGCCGGTGATCAGCTTCTCGGACGCTATGTCCATTTCGGTGACCACGTCGATGGCGCTGGTCTTGGTCGCGGCGACGCCGAGGTCGGCCGGGCGGCTGTCGCGCAGCAGCGCCCCAGCCCGGCGGGCGGCCTCCAGGGCGAGGGTCAGGAGTTCGTCCTTGAGCCGGTCGGTCACAGTGCTCCCTGGTCCTGCTGTCGGGGGTACGGGCTGTCGGCGCCCGCGGCAGCGGGGCGCGGCGCCCGGGCGGGGCAGCAGCCCACCGGGCAGAGGTCGTGGCTCGGGCCGAGCGCGCCCAGCGCGCCGCGCTCCACCGCACGCCCTCGCTCCACGGCCGCGCGCTCCACAACCAGGTCGCGGATGCCCGCCGCGAAGCGCGGGTCGGCTCCGACGGTCGCGGCCCGGGTGACCGGCAGCCCCAGCTCCTCGGCCTTGGCCGCGGCCTCCGTGTCGAGGTCGTACTTGACCTCCATGTGGTCGGAGACGAATCCGATCGGGACCATCACCACCGCCGGAGCACCCGCGCCGTGCAGCTCCTCCAGGTGGTCGCAGATGTCCGGCTCCAGCCAGGGGATGTGCGGGGCGCCGCTGCGCGACTGGTAGACGAGCTGCCAGGGGCGGTCGACCCCCGTGGCCTCCCGGACCGCACCGGCGATCTGCCGGGCCACGTCCAGGTGCTGGGCAACGTACGCGCCGCCCTCGCCGTGCGCCTCGACGGGCCCCGAGGTGTCGGCGGCGGAGGTCGGGATGGAGTGCGTGGTGAACGCCAGGTGCGCCCCGGCCCGTACGGCGGCGGGCAGCCCGTCGAGCGCTGCGAGCGTCGCGTCGATCATGGGCTGTACGAAGCCGGGGTGGTTGAAGTAGTGCCGCAGCTTGTCCACCCGCGGCAGCGGCAGCCCCTCGGCGTCCAGGGTGGCGAGCGCGTCCGCGAGGTTCTCGCGGTACTGGCGGCAGCCCGAGTACGAGGCGTACGCGCTGGTGGCGAAGACCAGGATGCGCCGCCGGCCGTGGACCGCCATCTCGCGCAGGGTGTCCGTCAGATAGGGCACCCAGTTGCGGTTGCCCCAGTACACGGGCAGCTCGACGCCGTGTTCGGCGAAGTCCTTGCGCAGCGCGTGCAGCAGCTCGCGGTTCTGGGCGTTGATCGGGCTCACGCCGCCGAAGAGGAAGTAATGCTGCCCCACCTCCTTCAGACGCTCACGGGGGATGCCGCGGCCGCGGGTGACGTTCTCCAGGAACGGCACGACATCGTCGGGGCCTTCGGGACCGCCGAAGGAGAGGAGGAGCAGAGCGTCGTACGGGGCGTGGGCGGGCTGTTCGGGCATGCCCTCGATCCTGCCACCCTCGTCTGCGCTGCGCCGGGTCCGCCCCCGCGCTCACCCCCGTAAACCGGTGGCGCCGGGCTCCCGGGCCCCTTGTAAGCCATGTCGGCCTTTGACGCTCCTCACGCCGGTTGTGGGCATTCGTTCCGCGGGGGCGGAACGGGCGGGCACAACCCGGCCACCGGCGTGCGGCCGCGCACTAGACGGATCCCCGGCGGAGGGTTGCGCGCCGTTGCCGGGTGCGGGTCGGTTGTGCCCACCCGTTCCACTCGAGGAGCAAAGGCCCACAACCCATTCGTCGCGACGCGGACCGTGAGTATGATCACCCTCCAACTGGCCGGGATCCTGCCGTTCTGGCCGTGGCGCAGTGGTGGACGCCGCCGGGCCCGCGCGGGGTACGCGGTGCCGGCCGCGGCCGGGGCGCTCGCGGCGGCGGTGGCATTCCTGGGGTACCGCCGGCCGAGGCCGGCACCCGAGCGGGGAGGGGCTGCGGCAGATGACCGACAAGAGCACCGCGTGGCGCAACTGGGCAGGGAACGTCACCGCCCGCCCGGCAGGGTCCCTGGCACCGGCCTCCGCGGAGGAGCTGGCGCGGATCGTCGCCGCCGCGGCCGAGGACGGCCAGACGGTGAAGCCCGTCGGCACAGGCCACTCCTTCACGGCGACGGCGGCCACGGACGGAGTGCTCATACGGCCGGAACGGCTCACCGGGATACGGGAGATCGACCGCGCCGCGGGAACCGTCACGGTCGGCGCCGGCACGCCCCTCAAGCAGCTCAGCCAGGCGCTCGCCGCCGAAGGCCTGTCGCTGACGAACATGGGCGACATCATGGAGCAGACGGTCGCCGGGGCCACCAGCACCGGCACACACGGCACCGGCCGCGACTCCGCCTCCATCGCCGCCCAGATCACGGCACTTGAGCTGGTCACCGCCGACGGCTCGCTGCTCCGCTGCTCCGAGAAGGAGAACCCCGAGGTCTTCGCGGCCGCCCGGATCGGTCTCGGCGCGCTGGGCGTCGTCACGTCGATCACCTTCGCCGTGGAACCGGTCTTCCTGCTGACCGCGCGCGAGGAGCCGATGCGCTTCGACCGGGTGACCGCGGAGTTCGGCCAACTCGTCGCGGAGAACGAGCACTTCGAGTTCTACTGGTTCCCGCACACCGCCAACTGCAACACCAAGCGCAACAACCGCAGCGCAGGGCCCGTCGCACCGCTCAGCCGGGTCAAGGGCTGGATCGACGACGAGCTGCTCTCCAACGGCCTCTTCCAGGCGGCCTGTTCGGTGGGCCGGGCCGTGCCCGCCGCCATCCCCGGCATCGCGCGGATCTCGAGCCGCGCCATCTCGGCCCGCACCTACACCGACATTCCTTACAAGGTCTTCACCAGTCCCCGCAGGGTCCGTTTCATCGAGATGGAGTACGCCGTCCCGCGCGAGGCCGCGGTCGATGCGCTGCGCGAGCTCAAAGCCATGGTCGACCGCTCGGATCTGCGGGTCGGCTTTCCGGTGGAGGTACGGGTCGCCCCGGCCGACGACATCGCTCTGTCCACCGCGTCGGGGCGGGAATCCGCGTACATCGCCGTTCACATGTACCGGGGCGCCCCGCACCAGGCGTATTTCACCGCGGTCGAGCGGATCATGACGGCTTATGACGGGCGGCCGCACTGGGGCAAGCTGCACAGCCGCGACGCGGAGTACCTGGCCGGGGTGTATCCGCGCTTCGGCGAATTCACGGCGCTGCGCGACCGGTTGGACCCCCAGCGGGTGTTCGGCAACGCGTATCTGCGGCGCGTGCTGGGGGACTGAACCGGCCGAACTGCCGCCCGAGGCGCCCCCCGTGCCGGTGGCCCCTTGAGCGGAGTAATCCGTTCCGATTCGGTGGGTTCTGTGAAAACCCCACGTGGTCTCCGCGGCCACGACGGCCAACTCCCTTTCGGGCGACAAGTTCGGCGGCGCGGCGGGTCCACCCAGGTGGCCCGAATGGAGTACTGTGGCGAGCCCTGGCTCCGGCATCCCATCCTGCCGTCCGGACCTACCGGGGGGCCGGAGGCGGCACTCGGATCGGTGGAGCCGCGGCGGAACACGGGTAACGGCGTGCAGAAACGATCGACACGGTCACTGAGAGTTGCAAATAGGTAACCGTGTCATAACGGCTGATCCGGGCGCATGCCCGACACGCCGGGCAACTCGGCAATGTTGTGGCAGGCTGCACCCGGGCAGGCCACACTCGTCTAGCGGAAGCAGCGACGCACGTGACGTCGGCAGGCACCACCCGGGAGGTCCCCATGCCCGAACTGCGTGTCGTGGCCGTCAGCAACGACGGCACACGGCTGGTGCTGAAGGCTGCGGACAGCACGGAGTACACGCTTCCGATCGACGAGCGGCTCCGCGCCGCCGTGCGCAACGACCGCGCCCGGCTCGGGCAGATCGAGATCGAAGTCGAGAGCCACCTCCGGCCCCGCGACATCCAGGCGCGTATACGAGCCGGTGCCTCCGCCGAGGAGGTCGCTCAGCTCGCCGGCATCCCGGTCGACCGGGTGCGGCGCTTCGAAGGCCCGGTCCTCGCCGAGCGCGCCTTCATGGCCGAGCGGGCCAGGAAGACGCCCGTCCGCCGGCCCGGCGAGAACACCGGACCGCAGTTGGGCGAGGCGGTTTCGGAGCGGCTGCTGCTGCGCGGCGCCGACCGGGAGACCGTCCAGTGGGACTCCTGGCGGCGGGACGACGGCACTTGGGAAGTGCTGCTCGTCTACCGGGTCGCGGGCGAGCCGCACTCGGCGAGCTGGACGTACGACCCGCCACGGCGGCTCGTACAGGCCGTGGACGACGAGGCGCGGGCGCTGATCGGCGAGACGGACGACACGCCGGAGCCGAGCTTCCCGTTCGTGCCGCGGATCGCGCGGCTGCCGCGCGAGCGGACGGACGAACGGTCCGAGCGGACCGACCGGCCCGCCGACCGGTCGGCTCCGGCCCCCGCGCCGGAGCCGGAGGAGAGCGGTGACCGGGACTCGCTGACCAGCCTGTTGGAAGCGGTGCCGAGCTTCCGTGGCGACATGATCGTGCCGGAGCCTGCGGCGGCGCCGCCCGAGGAGTCGGACGAGGAGCCGGAGACCCCGGCGGAGCCGGCGGCTCCGGCCGCGGCCGGAGCGGGTTCCGCTTACGCGGACGTGCTGATGCCGCGGTCGGTGGCCGGTCACCGGGACCGGCTCACGGGCACGACGGACCGTCAGGCCGAGGCGGACGGCGTCCGCCCGGGCCGCCGCGCGGCGGTCCCGAGCTGGGACGAAATCGTCTTCGGCACGCGCCGCAAGAAGCAGGACTGACCGCCCCAAGGCGGCTCTACGAGGAACCCCCGGCCTCCGGCCGGGGGTTCCCTTTTCCCGCCGACCCGCCCCGAAGGGGGCGGGGGGGGCACGCACCCGGTCCGGAGCCGGGAGGCGCTCGCCGCGCTGCCGTCCGCTCGAGCGCGGGCACGACGAGCCGTGGTGAGCGGGCGAATCCCGGCCGGAGGCCCAGGGTTCCTTCTTCCCGCCCATCCGCCCCAAAAGGGGGCGGCCGGCGCGGACTTTGGCCCCGGGGCCGGGAAAGCGGCGGTTGAGCACGGGCTCCGGCCCGGAGCCGGGCGGCTGCTCGCCGCGGGGCCGTGCGGTCAAGCACGGGCACAACGTGGCGTGGTGAGCGCGCGAATCCCGCTTGGAGGCCGGGGGTTCCCTCCCGCCCGCTCCACAGGGGCGGAAGCGATTCCGGCCTGAGGCCCGAAAATGCCTGGGCGGGCCGGGAATCCCGAAGGGGCGGGTGGCACGGATTTCGGGCGGAGGCTCGGGGATTGGGGGAGTCAGCCCGGGTCGGCGCCGGTGGCCACCGGGCGGCTGGGGTCGGAGGACCATTCGCTCCAGGAGCCGACGTAGAGCGCGGCGGGGATGCCCGCGACGGCGAGCGCGAGGACCTCGTGCGCCCCCGAGACCCCCGAGCCGCAGTAGACGCCGACCCGCGCCTCCTCCTTCGCGCCCAGCGCCGCGAACCGCTCCCGCAACTCCGGCGCGGACCGGAAGCGCCCGTCCTCCGTGGTGTTCTCCGTCGTGGGAGCGGACACCGCACCCGGGATGTGCCCGGCGACCGGGTCGATCGGCTCGACCTCGCCCCGGTACCGCTCCCCCGCCCGCGCGTCCAGCAGCACGCCCGAGCGCGCGAGCGCCGCCGCGTCGTCCGCGGAGAGCAGCGGAAGGGCACCGGGCCGCGGGACGAAGGTGCCTTCCGCGGGCTCCGGGGCCTCGGTCGCGAGCGGCCGCCCCTCGGCGGTCCAGGCCGCGAGACCGCCGTCCAGGACACGTACGTCCTCGTGTCCCGCCCACCGCAGCAGCCACCACGCCCGCGCCGCGCCCCACCCGGGACCGCCGTCGTATGCAACGACCGGCCGGTCGGCCGAGACGCCCGCTCTGCGCATCGCGGCACCGAAGACGTCGAGGTCCGGGAGCGGGTGCCGCCCGCGGCCCGCGCCCGCGGGTCCGGCCAGCTCGGTGTCGAGGTCGATGTAGACGGCCCCCGGCAGGTGACCCTCGTCGTACACGGGCCGTCCCGGCGGGCCGCCGAGCTGCCAGCGCACGTCGAGCAGGACCGGCGGGCGCTCGCCCGCGGCCTCGCCCGCGAGTTCGGATACGGTGATGATGGCATTCATGGTGCCCATCCTCGCGCAGTCCCGCCTGCGCCGTGCCGTGCACCCGCGCACACCCGCGAGGCCCGAAACGGCCCCCTGATGGCACAGGTACGCCATGAGCAACGGCCGCCGAGACCGAACCGCAATAACGCAGAAAAGGAAGCGAAATACCAAATCGGGCATCGTCCGGCGGGAACCAGCCGATTGCGGCGCGGTCGAGGGTTACTGCGCGTGCTGGAGTGCAAGCATCTGGTGGGCGCCCGCAGCGCACAACAGGTACGGCGGCGCGCCCTGCCCCCGCACGGCCACCACGATGGTCCGAGGAGAGAGTGACGATGACCGGTGCACCGACTCGGCGCACTCCGGGCACACCCTGCTGGGTGAGCCTGATGGTTCACAGCCTGTCCACAACCCAGGACTTCTACGGCGCCCTGTTCGGCTGGACGTTCAGTCCGGGTCCCCAGCAACTGGGCCCGTACGTCCGCGCGTATCTCGACAACCGGGTCGTCGCCGGGATCGGCGAGCTGCCCCGCGGACGGCACCTGCCGGTCGCCTGGACGACCTACATGGCCTCGGACGACGCCGATGCCACGGCCGAGCAGATCCGCGCCTGCGGCGGCACCGTCGGCGTGGGCCCGCTGGACGCCGGGGAGGCCGGACGGCTGGTCATCGCCTCGGACACGACGGGCGCCGTGTTCGGCGTCTGGCAGGGCGGCGAGCACCTCAGCGCGGAGCTGTCCGGCGAGCCCGGCACACCCGTCTGGAACGAGCTGCTGACCCAGGACACTTCGACGGTCGCGAAGTTCTACGCGGCCGTCTTCGGCTACGACACCGAGTCGGTCCTCCCGGCCGGCCTCGACGATCTGACCCTGCATCTGGAGGGGCGTCCTGTGGCCGCGATCCACGGTGTGGGGAACGGGCTGCGGCGCGACCGCGGTCCGCACTGGATGACGTACTTCGCGGTTGAGGACACGGATGCGGCGGCGCGCAGAGTGGCCGAGCTGGGCGGCCGCGTGGTGCGGCCGCCGTGGGACGCTTCGATGGGGCGGCTCGCGACGGTCGAGGACCCCGAGGGCGCGGTCTTCACGATCGTCGCCGTTGCGCGCTGAACAACGGCCGGAACAGCAGGCTGAACAATGGCCTGAACAGCGGCGCCGGGTGATGCGCTAGCCGCAGCCGTCATCGGCGGTGTCGACCGGCAGCACATCGGGCGACAGCGCGGCAGCCCGCGCGGCGGCCGCGGTCATCCTGCGCCGGTGGTGGCGCCGGCACAGGACCTCGTAACCCACCTCGTCCTCGGGCCTGTTGACGTCGCCGACCACGACCTGGGCTCCCTCGACGACCATCCGCCCGCCCACCGTACGGGCGTTGTGGGTGGCGCGGGCGCCGCACCAGCACAGGGCCTCGACCTGGAGGACCTCGACTCGGTCGGCGAGTTCGACCAGCCGCTGGGAGCCGGGGAAGAGCTTGGTGCGGAAGTCGGTGGTGATCCCGAAGGCGAAGACGTCGAGCCCGAGGTCGTCGACGATCCGGGCGAGCTGGTCGATCTGCCCGGGCTCCAAGAACTGCGCCTCGTCGGCGATCACGTAGTCGGCGCGGCCGCCGGCAGAGAGGTGCCCGACGAGATGGGCGTAGAAGTCGAAGCCGGGGCCCGCCTCGGTCGCCTTCGTGACCAGACCGAGCCTGGAGGAGAGCTTGCCCTCGCCCGCCCGGTCGTCCCGGGTGAAGATCAGCCCCTCCAGGCCCCGGGCCGAGCGGTTGTGCTCGATCTGCAGAGCGAGGGTGCTCTTGCCGCAGTCCATCGTGCCGCTGAAGAACACCAGCTCGGGCATGGAGTTGTCGGGCCTTTCTTCGGGCTTCAGGCTTCAGGCGGGCTCGGGGGCGCGACTCATACGGTCAGGTGCTGCGCACTTCGAGGAGCGGGACGAGCTGTTCGATGGCCGTCATCGAGCCGTGCAGGCCGACCATGGACGACTCGTGCGGCTCGCTCTCCAGGGCGACGATCGCGACGTCGTCGCAGGCCGCGGCCACGACATCGCCGATCCGCCCGTAGACGCGCTCGTCCACCCCCGCCCCGGGCGGGCCGAACCAGCCCACCTCGATCGCCTCGTCACGGGTCGCCACCCACATCCGGTCGCCCAGCACCTCGCTCCAGACCGCGGCCACGTCGCCGGCGGCTCCCGGCACCGCGTAGACGTGCCTCGCGCGCCCCTCGCCGCCCAGCACCGCGACTCCGGCGCGCAGTTCCCAGTCCTCGTCGAAGTCGATCCGGGATTCCGGGTCGAAGGGGATGTCGATCATGCCGTGGTCGGCGGTGACATAGAGGACCGAGCGGGGCGGCAGCTGCTCGGCGAGGCGCTGCGCGAGCCGGTCGACGTACGCGAGCTGGCCGCGCCAGGCGTCGGAGTCCACGCCGAAACGGTGCCCCTTGCCGTCCACTTCGCTGTAGTAGGTGTAGACGAGCGAGCGGTCCGCTGCGGCCAGCTGCTCGGCTGCGAAGTCCATCCGCTCCTCGCCGGAGAGCCTGCCGAGGAAGCTGCCGCCGCTCAGCGCGATCTTCGTCAGCGGGGTGTGCTGGAAGTCGGGCGAGGTGACCTGGCAGGTGTGGATCCCGGCGGCTTCGGCGAGTTGGAAGACGGTGGGGTACGGCTGCCAGACGTGCGGGTCCGTCCAGGGCTTCCAGCGCAGCTGGTTCATCAGGGCGCCGGTGTCCGGGTCCAGGACGGTGTAGCCGGGCAGACCGTGCGCGCCGGGCGGGCGGCCGGTGCCCACGGAGGCCAGGGATGTCGCGGTGGTGGACGGAAAGCCGGCCGTTATCGGCGCACCGGTGCCGCCGCGCGAGCTCGCCAGAAGACCGGTGAGGAACGGCGCTTCGCCGGGATGGGCCTTCAGCAGCTCCCAGCCGAGCCCGTCGACCAGGAAGACGCAGACGCGGTCGGCCGGCTCGAGACCGAGCCCCGCGGACAGACCCGGCACGCCCTGTCCGGCGACGACGGTCGGCAGCAGATCGGCGAGCGAGCCCGTGCCGTACTCGGGCGCGGGTGCGCTGCGTGGGTCGAGGGCGGCGGGCTCGTGCCGGCCGGAGCCTTCGGTGGCGGCCTGGACCATCAGCGGCCGGACACGGAGGCCGCGGTGGCCTCGGACAGCGCCTGTGCGAAGGCCAGCGTCTGCCGGACCGAGTCGGGGCCGTCGCCTGCCTCGCTGACCCGGAGGCTGAGGTCGTCGGCGGTGGAGGAGCCGGTGTAGCCGTGGTCGGCCTCGCAGTTGGGGTCACCGCAGGCGGCGGGCTCGAGGTCGATGCGGCTGACCGCGCCCCAGCCGATGGTGAGGACGACCTCGCGGGGCAGGTTGCCGGGGGTGTACGACTCCGGGTTGGCGACGACCCGGCTGACCACGACCGAGGAGATCCGGTCGAGCTTGACGGACTCGGTGGAGGTGGTGGCGTACGGCGAGGGGGACGTGCCGTCGGCGGCCTGCTCGTCGGTGTGGCTGACGATGAAGCGGGTGCCGGTGAGGACGAGGACGGTGACGTGGCGGCGGACCTCGTTGGCGTCGAAGGTCGTCTCCTGGTGGACCAGGTAGGACGCGACCGGCTCACCGCCCACGGCGGCCTCCACCGCCTCGGCCACGAGGGCCGGGTAGTAGCCGCTGCGCTCGATCGCCGCGCGCAGCCCTTGGGTCGTCGTACCGGTCTTCGCCATGCGGCCATCCTAAGGGGCCGCGGGCCCCCCGAGCCTCCCCCGCCGTGGCCCGGGCCCGCGCGGGCCCCGGGCGCGGGGCATAGCACCCAGCAGCGGCTGGGAGAGTTCGGCACCACCGGACCCCACCGTCCCGCATCTCGCCGCCGCGGCGGCAAGCTCTCTCCGCGGCAGCGGCGAGAGGTGGGCGGTGCCGAACCGGCCCCGGCCACACCTGCGGCGCTCCCCCGGGCGGGCGTCCGCGACGGGCCAGCGGTGGGAAGGAAGGGCACTTCGCTCAGTACGCCGGGAGGCGGCGGGGGCCCAGGTCCGCGGGGGCCGGGCGGGGGGCCAGGCTGACCGATGCGCCGAGGACCGTCAGCCCCTGCGGCGCGACCACCACCGGCTCCAGCTCGACCCGGACGACCTCCGGATGGTCGTCGACGAGCCGCGAGACGCGCAGCAGCAGCTCCTCCAGGGCGGCCGTGTCGACGGGCTGGGAGCCGCGCCAGCCGAAGAGCAGGGGCGCGGTCCCGATGGACCGGATCAGCTCGGCGGCGTCACGGTCGGTGACGGGGACCAGCCGGTGGGCGGTGTCGCCGAGCAGCTCCGAGGGGGCGCCCGCGAGTCCGAAGGAGAGCACGGCTCCGGCGGCCGGGTCGATGGCGGCCCGTACGACGGTGTCCACGCCGCGCGGCGCCATGGCCTGGACGACCGGCCGCAGCTCGTCTGCCTTGCCGAGGTGGTCGGTGAACTCCTGGTGGGCGCGGCGCAGCGCGGTCTCGGTGGTCAGGTCGAGCCGGACGCCGCCGAGGTCGGCGCGGTGCCGCAGGTGGGGCGCGGTGGTCTTGAGGGCGACCGGGTAGCCGAGCCGGGCGGCGGCCGCGGCCGCGGCGTCCGGGTCGGGGGCGGGGAGCGTGGGCCGTACGGCGATGCCGTAGCGGGCGAGCAGGCGCGCCGCGTCGTCGGGGGCCAGCGGGCTGCTGCGGGGCACCGGGCCGCTGCCGGGCTCGCTCGGGGCCCGCGTGTCGCCGTCCCCCCCGACCCCGAGCAGGGCGTCGATGTCCGCCCCTGCCGCCGCCTCCTCGATGTCCTCGTACTCCGGCACCCGCCCCGGCTCGGCTGCCTGCCGCCGCCACTGCGCGTACCGCACGGCCTCGGCGAGGGCCCGCACCGCGCGCTCGGCGGCGGGGTAGGTGGGGATCCCGGGGGCGCCGAGAGCCTCGGCGAGGCCCTCGATCTCGAGGTGGACCACGGCCACCGGCTTGGCCGCCCCGCCGTCCGCGACCGCCTGCCGGAGGGCCGCGGCGAGGGCCCGCCCCTCCGCCGGCCGGTCGGCCTCCGTGGCGGCGTCCTCGCCGGCCCAAGCGGCGTCCTCGCCGACCCAGGGGATCGCGTTGACGACGACCGCGTCGCAGATGTCGTCGGCCAGGGCGGCGGCCACCGCCTTGCGGTAGTCGTCGGGGGTGGCGGCGGTGGTGAGGTCGCGCGGCCGGAGCGGGCGGAGGCGCTCGGTCAGGCACGCGTCGTACGTCAGCAGCCCGAGGGACTCGGAGTTGCCGAGGATCGCGACGCGCGGCCCCGCGGGCAGCGGCTGCCCGGCGAGCAGCAGCCCGGCGTCGGCGAGCTCGGTGACGGTGCCGACGCGGATGACGCCGGCCTGCCGGAGCAGGGCGGAAACGGTGGCGTCGGGGATACGGGTGGTGGGCACGGTGTGGCCGGTCGGCGCGCTGCCCGTGTGCCGGGCGCCCTTGACGACCACGACGGGCTTGACGGCGGCGGTGCGCCGGGCGAGCCGGGTGAACTTCCGCGGGTTGCCGATGGATTCGAGGTACATCAGGACGACGTCGGTGTCCGGGTCGTCGTGCCAGTACTGCAGGAAGTCGTTGCCGGACACATCCGCCCGGTTGCCCGCGGAGACGAACGTGGAGAGCCCGATCTGCCCGGCGCCGCGCCGGTACAGCCCGGAGAGCAGCGCGATGCCGATGGCGCCGGACTGGGTGAACAGGCCGAGCCGGCCGGCCCGGGGCAGCTCGGGCGAGAGGGAGGCGTTCAGCCGTACGGCCTCGGCCGTGTTGAGGAGACCGAAGGCGTTGGGCCCGATGATCCGCATGCCGTACGAGCGGGCCTGCCGGACGAGTTCGCGCTGCCGCTCGCGCCCCGCGGGCCCGCTCTCCGCGTAGCCGGAGGAGACCACGACCAGGCCTTGCACGCCGTGCTCTCCGCAGTCGGCGACGACCGCGGGCACATGCTCGGCCGGTACGGCCACGACGGCCAGGTCCACCTGCTCGCCGATGTCGTGGACGAAGCGGTGGGCCTGGACGCCGGGGCCCGGGAGGTCGGGTGCGCCGAGCACCGCCCCGCCTTCGGGGAAGGCGTGGTTGACGGCGTGCACCCGCCCGGTGAAGCCACCGGCGAGCAGGTTGCGCAGCACGGTGCGGCCGACGCCGCCGGGCCTGCGGCTGGTGCCGATGACGGCGACGGAGCGCGGGGCGAGGAGCCGCTGCACGGAGCGGGCCTCGGCGCGCTGCTCCCGGCCCCGCTGGACGGCGAGGGACCGGTCGGTCGGCTCGAGGTCGAACTCCAGGCGCACCACGCCGTCCTCGAAGCTGCGCTGCTGGGTGTACCCGGCGTCCGTGAACACCTTGATCATCTTGTTGTTGGCGGGCAGCACCTCGGCGGCGAAGCGGCGGATGCCGCGCTCGCGGGCGACGGCTGCGATGTGCTCGAGGAGGGCGGAGGCCACGCCGCGGCCCTGGTGGGCGTCCTGGACCAGGAAGGCGACCTCGGCCTCGTCGGCGATATCGGGAGAGGTCGCGAAGCGTCCGTTGACGGTGGCGGTGGGCGACGGGCGGGAGGTGGCGGGCCGTCCGTCGGCGTCGATCCGGTCGTAGCGCACGGTCGCGATGAAGTCCCCGCCGACGGTGGCCGCGAGGCCGACCCGGTCGACGTAGTCGTGGTGAGTGAACCGGTGCACATCGCGGTCGGAGAGCCGAGGGTACGGTGCGAAGAAGCGGTAATACTTCGACTCGTCCGAGACCTGCTCGTAGAAGCGCACCAGGCGCTGCGCATCGTCCGGAGTGATCGGCCGGATCTGTGCCGTGCCGCCGTCACGCAGCACGACGTCGGCCTCCCAGTGGGCCGGGTAGGCGTGTTCCGGCGTCGTCTGCATGGGGACAAGCGTACGGGCGCGGGGCGGAGCGGAGCACTCCGTGCGCCGTGAGAGACTGGACGGAACTACTGGTCTAGACAACGTCGGGAAACCTGACACGACCCGAAGGGCAGCACCATGGTTGAGCGCCGCGTCACCGTCGGCTGGAACGAGGGCCTGCACGCCCGGCCTGCTTCGATCTTCGTCCGCGCGGCGACCGCCGCAGGCGTCCCCGTGACGATCGCCAAGCCCGACGGCAACCCGGTCAACGCCGCCTCCATGCTCGCCGTGCTCGGCCTGGGCGCCCAGGGTGGCGAGGAGATCGTTCTCGCGTCGGACGCCGATGGCGCCGACATCGCTCTGGACCGTCTGGCCAAGCTGGTCGCCGAGGGTCTCGAAGAGCTTCCGGAGACTGTCTGAACCGTCCGGACCCGACTCGGCGAAATACGCAAACGAGCCGCGGTGGACCTTTATGGCCACCGCGGCTCCGTCGTTCGGAAGTCGCTTTTCTTTTCCGCGCGGAATTCGCCCCTCGTTGTATACGGGAGTTCTGTTAATTCTGCGCGCTCAATCTGTTTACGGAGTGTTTCGAAGTTCTCACATGGCCCGGGCGGCGCAGCCGGTAGCCCGCGAGGGAGCGCTCGGTGTGCACGGTCATCAGGGCACGCGCGCGGTCGGCGTCGCCCCGGGCCACCGCGTCGGCTATGGCCGCGTGTTCCTCCCAGGAGTCGGCGGCCCTGACCGGCGCGTCCGACGCGTACACCCAGGTGATCTTGCGGCGGACCTGGGTGAGCAGGGCGGCGAGGCTGGGGCTGCCCGAGGCCTGGGCCAGGGTCTCGTGAAACCAGCCGCCCAGCGACCGCAGATCCGCCAAGTGCCCGCGGCGGGCGCGCTCCTGACCCAGCCGCACGAGCCCGCGCAACACCTTGAGGTGCGCTTCGGTACGGCGCTGTGCGGCGCGCGCGGCGCCCAGCGGCTCCAGCAGGGCACGGATGTCGAGGAGGTCGGCCGCCTCCTGCTCCGACGGCTCGGCGACGCAGGCTCCGGCATGCCTGCGGGTGGTCACGAAGCCCTCGGACTCCAGGGTGCGCAGGGCCTCGCGGACCGGGACGCGGGAGACGCCGTAGCGGCGGGCCAGGACCTCCTCGGTCAGTCTGCTGCCGGGGGGATGCACGCCGGAGACGATGTCGTCCCGGATCGCCTGGCACACCGCGTGCGCCGGAATGCGGCCCGTGGCCACCGCATCGCCGTTCACATCCGACCCCGCATAGCCGGTCCTCCGCTTTAATCCCCGTGAAACATGCTCGATCGCTGCTTGTTCAGGGACTCTATTGCAATGCGGTGGAATTTCCGACGGGCGGGGCCGGAACATGGATATCTTTTGGCCAGAGCGGCTGTGAAACAGGCCACGAAACGGGTCAGATACGCACTCCGTGCGAGCGGAGATAGGCCACGGGGTCCATGTCGGAGCCGTAGTCGGCGGACGTACGGGCCTCGAAGTGCAGGTGCGGACCCGAGGTGTTGCCCGTGCTGCCCGACAGGGCGATCCGCTGCCCCGGGGTGACGCTCTGGCCGACGGAGACGCGGATCGCCGACAGGTGGCCGTACTGCGTGTACGTGCCGTCCTTCATCCTGATCACGACGTTGTAGCCGTACGCGCCGGCCCAGCCCGCCTCGACGACGGTGCCCGCGCCCACCGCGCGTACCGAGGTTCCGGCCGCGGCGTGGAAGTCCACGCCGGTGTGGGCCCCGGAGGACCAGGCGCCGCCCCCCGCCCCGTACGCGGTGGAGATATAGCTGCCCTCGACCGGCAGCACGAAGGCGTTCAGCCGCTTGCGCTCGGCCTCGCGCGCCGCGCGCTCCTTTCTGGCCCTGGCCTCCGCCGCCCGCTTCTTCGCCTCGGCCTCGGCCCTGGCTCGCGCGGCGGCCTCGTCGGCCGCGGTCCGCTGGGCCTGCGCCTGGGCGCTGATCGTCTCGGCGAGCGAGTCGTCCAGGACGATCGCCTGGCGCAGCCCGGTCTGTTCGGCCTCGGGCGGCTGAGCGGGCGCGGCGAGCGCGGAGCCCGAGGCGAGGGAGGCCACGACGCCAGTGGTGGCGAGGGTGGCTATGCCTGCGATGTTCGCGCCCGAGCGGACGAGGCGGCTCGGACGGCGGTGCTTCCCGGTGGCACGGGTGAACGACGCCATGCGGCGGCGGTGCTCCTTTCCTTCCTTCTCGCCTACCGGGTTAGCTGACGGGTTCGGAGCAGGAAGGTCTCCTACGGGCCCCTCCGCCAGGAGGCGCCCGATTCACCCCAGGGACTCACAGTTCGGGTCCCCGGCTCCCCTGGCTCGCGCCGTACGGGGACTCGGCGATGACTGCCCGGGGCCGCGGGTGCGGCGCGTGGTCGGCCGGACAGCCGGACCGACGCTAAACGGGACATCTTTCAATCGCCAAAGAAATCAGGGCGTTTGTAGCCGACACCACACAACAAACGGCCGACTCATCAACAAACCCGGGCATACGGAAGTACCCCGGAGCAACGGACGCTCCGGGGTACTTCGTCACTCCCGCGAGAGAGCTTGACGCGACGTCAGCCGGTGACGACCTTCACCTCGCCGATGCCCAGGGCCCGTACGGGCTCCTCGATGGCGGACGCGTCGCCGACGAGGATGGTGACCAGGCGGTCGGACGGGAAGGCGCTGACGACCGCCGCGGTCGCCTCCACGGTGCCGGTGTCGGCGAGCCGCGCGTACAACTGCCCCTGGTAGTCGTCCGGAAGATGCTGCTCCACCTGGTCGGCGAGGGTGCCCGCGACCGCCGCCGACGTCTCGTACTTGAGCGGGGCGACGCCGACGAGGTTCTGCACGGCGGTGTCCCGCTCCGCGTCCGTCAGGCCCTCGGCCGCCAGCGTGCGGAGGACCTTCCAGGCGTCCTCGAGCGCGGGGCCCGTGGAGGCGGTGTCCACCGAGCCACTGATGGCGAGCAGGGACGCGCCCGTGCCGTCCGGGGCCGAGCGCAGCACCTGGCCGAAGGCGCGCACGCCGTAGGTGTAGCCCTTCTCCTCGCGCAGCACCCGGTCGAGACGGGAGGTGAGGGTGCCGCCGAGGCAGTAGATGCCGAGCACCTGGGCGGGCCAGACCCGGTCGTGGCGGTCCGGGCCGATACGGCCGATCAGCAGCTGGGTCTGGACGGCTCCGGGGCGGTCGACGATCACGACGCGGCCGGTGTCCTCAGCGGTCACCGGCGGTACGGGGCGGGGCGCGGCCGTGGTGCCGGTCCAGGCGCCCAGGGTGTCGCCGAGGACCGCGGCGAGGTCGATGCCCGTCAGGTCGCCGACGACCACCGCGGTGGCGGTGGCGGGCCGGACGTGCGCCTCGTAGAAGGCCCGTACGGCGGCGGCGTCGATGCGCTCGACGGTCTCCTCGGTGCCCTGCCGGGGCCGGGACATCCGGGAGGTGGCCGGGAACAGCTCCTTGGAGAGCTCCTTGGCGGCGCGGCGGGCCGGGTTGGCCTGCTCGTGCGGGATCTCGTCGAGGCGGTTGCGGACCAGCCGCTCGACCTCGCTGTCCGGGAACGCGGGGGCGCGCAGGGCGTCGGCGAGCAGGCCGAGCGCCTTGGACAGCCGGGAGGCCGGGACCTCCAGGGAGACGCGGACGCCGGGGTGGTCGGCGTGCGCGTCGAGGGTGGCGCCGCAGCGCTCCAGCTCCGCTGCGAAGTCCTCCGCGGTGTGCTTGTCGGTGCCCTCCGACAGCGCCCGCGCCATGATCGTGGCCACGCCGTCCAGGCCCGCGGGCTCGGCGTCGAGCGGCGCGGCCAGGTTCACTTCGACGGCGACGACCTGCTGGCCGGGGCGGTGGCAGTGCAGCACGGTCAGGCCGTTGGCGAGAGTGCCGCGCTCGGGGGCCGGGAAGGCCCAGGGCTTGGCGATCCCGCCCTGCGGCTGCGGGTGGAAGGTCATGGTGGGGCCGGCGTCGCTCACTGGGCCGCCTCCTGTCCTGCGTTGTCGTCGGCCTGGCTGTCTGCGGGTGCTGTCGGCTCGTAGACGAGGACCGCGCGGTTGTCGGGGCGCAGCCGGGCGGCGGCCACGGCCTTGACCTCGTCTGCGGTGATGGCCAGGAGCCGGTCGACGGCGGTCAGCGCCAGCTGGGGGTCGCCGAACAGCACCGCGTAACGGCAGAGCTGGTCGGCGCGGCCGCCGACGGTGGCGAGCTGGTCCAGCCACTCCCGCTCCAGCTGCGCCTGGGCGCGCTCCATCTCCTCCGGCGTCGGGCCCTTCTCCGCGAACCGGGCCAGCTCCTCGTCGACGGCGGCCTCGATGTCCGGGACCTCGACGCCGCCGGAGGTCTTCACGTCCAGCCAGCCGAGCGAGGGGGCGCCGGCCAGCCGCAGCAGGCCGAAGCCGGCGGCCACGGCCGTACGGTCGCGGCGCACCAGGCGGTTGTGGAGCCGGGAGGACTCGCCGCCGCCGAGGACGGTGAGCGCGAGGTCGGCGGCGTCGGCCTCACGGGTGCCGTCGTGCGGGAGGCGGTAGGCGGCCATCAGGGCGCGGGCCGGGACCTCCTCCTCGACGACCTCGCGCAGCTGCCGGCCGATGACGTCCGGGAGCGAGCCGTCGCGCGGCGCCGGCTTGCCGTCGTGGGCCGGGATGGTGCCGAAGTACTTCTCGATCCAGGCGAGCGTCTGCTCCGGGTCGATGTCGCCGACCACCGACAGCACGGCGTTGTTCGGCGCGTAGTAGGTGCGGAAGAAGTTCCGCGCGTCCTCAAGGGAGGCGGCGTCCAGGTCGGCCATGGAGCCGATCGGGGTGTGGTGGTACGGGTGGCCCTCGGGGTAGGCCATGGCCACCAGCTTCTCGAACGCGGTGCCATAGGGCACGTTGTCGTAGCGCTGGCGGCGCTCGTTCTTCACGACGTCCCGCTGGTTCTCCAGGCCGTCCTCGTCGAGCGCGGCCAGCAGGCTGCCCATGCGGTCGGCCTCCAGCCAGAGTGCGAGCTCGAGCTGGTGGGCGGGCATGGTCTCGAAGTAGTTGGTGCGCTCGAAGCTGGTGGTGCCGTTCAGGGAGCCGCCTGCGCCCTGGACCAGCTCGAAGTGGCCGTTGCCCTTCACCTGGCCGGAGCCCTGGAACATCAGGTGCTCGAAGAGGTGGGCCAGGCCGGTGCGGCCCTTGACCTCGTGGCGGGAGCCGACGTCGTACCAGAGGCAGACCGCGGCGACCGGGGTCAGGTGGTCCTCGGAGAGCACCACGCGCAGACCGTTGTCCAGGCGGTGCTCGGTCGCTTTCAGGCCGCCGGAACCGGCCTGTTGCGTGGCCGTGTGACCCATGGGCATGTACGTCCCTTCGATCGCGGGATGGCAGAGGTCGTAAAGAGTCCTGCCACTGTATGCAAGCGTGCTGCCACCTGGCGAAGTTCCCGTACCGTACGGGGGTCATACGGGTAGGTGGAACGCGCTGTCGGTGGGTGGGTCCACAATGGTCGGCGTCAGATCCTCCCTCCTGCTGCCGCCTCCGGGGCGCGGGAGGGGCCCGGAACACACCGCTGAAGGCAGTTTCTAAGGAGCAGCAGCCGCGATGGCCCGCCGCAGTACGAAGACCCCGCCGCCGGACGAGTTCGAGGAGCGCATCCTCGACATCGACGTCGTCGACGAGATGCAGGGTTCCTTCCTCGAGTACGCCTACTCGGTCATCTACTCGCGCGCCCTCCCCGACGCCCGCGACGGCATGAAGCCGGTGCACCGCCGCATCGTGTACCAGATGAACGAGATGGGCCTGCGCCCCGACCGGGGCTATGTGAAGTGCGCCCGCGTCGTCGGCGAGGTGATGGGCAAGCTGCACCCGCACGGCGACGCGTCGATCTACGACGCGCTGGTGCGCATGGCGCAGCCCTTCTCGATGCGGCTGCCGCTGGTGGACGGGCACGGCAACTTCGGCTCGCTGGGCAACGACGACCCGCCGGCCGCGATGCGGTACACCGAGTGCCGGATGGCCTCCGCCACCTCCCTGATGACGGAGTCCATCGACGAGGACACCGTCGACTTCGTCCCCAACTACGACGGCCAGGAGCGGGAGCCGCTCGCGCTCCCCGCCGCCTATCCGAACCTGCTGGTCAACGGCGCATCCGGGATCGCCGTCGGCATGGCGACCAACATGCCGCCGCACAACCTCAGCGAGGTGATCGCCGCCGCCCGGCACCTGATCAGGCACCCGAACGCGGACCTCGAGACCCTGATGCGGCACGTGCCGGGTCCCGACCTGCCGACCGGCGGCAAAATCGTGGGGCTCAGCGGGGTCCGGGACGCGTACGAGACGGGGCGCGGCTCGTTCCGGATCCGCGCGACCGTGGCGGTGGAGAATGTCACGGCCCGCCGCAAGGGCCTGGTGGTCACCGAGCTGCCGTTCACGGTCGGCCCGGAGAAGGTGATCTCCAAGATCAAGGACCTGGTCAACGCGAAGAAGTTGCAGGGCATCGCGGACGTCAAGGACCTCACCGACCGGGCCCACGGCCTGCGCCTGGTGATCGAGATCAAGAACGGTTTCGTTCCGGAGGCCGTGCTGGAGCAGCTCTACAAGCTGACGCCGATGGAGGAGTCGTTCGGCATCAACAACGTCGCGCTGGTGGACGGCCAGCCGCTGACGCTGGGCCTGAAGGAGATGCTCGAGGTCTATCTGGACCACCGCTTCACCGTGGTCAGGCGGCGCAGCGAGTTCCGGCGCGGCAAGCGCCGCGACCGGCTGCACCTGGTCGAGGGCCTGCTGGTCGCGCTGATCGACATCGACGAGGTCATCCGGATCATCCGGTCGAGCGAGAACTCGGCGGAGGCGAAGGGGCGCCTGATGGACCGCTTCTCGCTGAGCGATGTCCAGACGCAGTACATCCTGGACACCCCGCTGCGCCGGCTGACCAAGTTCGACCGGCTGGAGCTGGAGTCGGAGCGCGACCGTCTCGGCGTGGAGATCGAGGAGCTGACCCGGATCCTGGAGTCGGACGCGGAGCTGCGCAAGGTCGTCTCCGGCGAACTGGCCCAGGTGGCGAAGAAGTTCGGCACCCCGCGGCGTACGATCCTGCTGGAGTCGGCGGGCGTCCAGGTCGCTGCGGTCCCGCTGCAGGTCGCGGACGACCCGTGCCGGGTGCTGATGTCCTCCACCGGGCTGCTGGCCCGTACGGCGAACGGCGAACCGCTCGGCCCGGACGACGCGAAGCGCTCCAAGCACGATGTGATCGTCTCGGCGGTCCCGGCGACGGCCCGCGGCGAGGTGGGCGCGGTGACCTCTGAGGGGCGGCTGCTGCGGCTCTCGGTGATCGATCTGCCGATGCTGCCCGACACGGCCACGGTTCCGAACCTGGCGGGCGGCGCCCCGATCGCGGAGTTCCTCACGCTGGAGCCGGACGAGGCGGTCGTGTGCCTGACCACCCTGGACGAGTCCTCGCCCGGCCTCGCGCTGGGCACCGAGCAGGGCGTCGTCAAGCGCGTGGTGCCCGACTACCCGTCCAACAAGGACGAGTTGGAGGTCATCTCGCTCAAGGAGGGCGACCGGGTCGTCGGCGGCGTCGAGCTGCGGACCGGCGAGGAGGACCTGGTCTTCATCACCGACGACGCGCAGTTGCTGCGCTACCCGGCGGGGGCGGTCCGGCCGCAGGGCCGTCCGGCGGGCGGCATGGCGGGCATCAAGCTCACGGCCGGGGCGAAGGTGGTCTTCTTCGGGGCGGTGGACCCGGCGGCGGACGCCGCGGTGTTCACGATCGCCGGGGCGCTGGACACCCTCGACGGCAGCTCGCAGGGCACGGCCAAGCTGACCCCGTTCGACCAGTACCCGCGCAAGGGGCGGGCAACGGGCGGCGTGCGCTGCCAGCGGTTCCTCAAGGGCGAGGACTGCCTGGTCCTGGCCTGGGCGGGCGCCGTTCCGGCTCGTGCGGCGACGACGAACGGCACTCCGGCGGAGCTGCCGGAACCGGACCCGCGGCGCGACGGCTCGGGCGTGCCGCTGGCGAAGGCGGTGGCGGTGGTGGCGGGGCCGGTGTAGCCGGTACGCGGGCGTGGCCGGGCTCGGGGGGCGAGGGTGGCCCGGCCGGGGTGACCGGTACGCGGGTGTGGCCGCGCTGCAGTGACCGGTGCGCAGGCGTGGCCCGGCCGGTGCGCCCCGTCCGCGCGCCGGGTCCGGTTATGCCTGCGCGTAGCGCAGGACGCCCCACATGCTCTCGGGACCGGCCTTCTGCGGGCCGGTCCCGGCGCATGCCGCGAGCCCCCGCCGCAGGGCGCCGGCGTCGATGCCGGCGCCGATCATCACCAGCCGGGTGGAGCGCTTCTCGCCGCGCGCCCACGGCGACGGGTAGAAGCGCAGGAAGTCGCCGACCGCGTGCAGGGCGAACTTCTGCCGGTGCCCGGCCACCGCGAAGTGGACGAAGCCCTTGATGCGGTAGAGGCCCTCCGGCCGGGCGTCGAGGAACTCCATGAGGCGGCGCGGGTCCATGGGATCGTCGGACGTGAAGGCCACGCTCTCGTAGGCGGCGTGGAGGTGGTGGGCGTGGTCGTGCTGATGGCCGTGCTCGTGACCGCTGCCGTGGCCGTGGCCATGGCCGTGCTTCTGGTCGTGCTTCTGGCCGTGCTCTTCGTCGGCGCACAGCTCGTCGAACGAGAGCTGGCGGACGGCCGGTTCCCGGTCCGCCCCCTGCCGCCGGTCGAAGAGCAGCTCCGGGTCCACCCGGCCGTAGGAGGCGTGCACCACGGGCCTTCCGGGGCTGAGCCGCGCGAGCTCTTCGAGGAGCGCCGAGCGGGCCTCCTCCGCCACGCGGTCGGTCTTGTTCAGCACCACCAGATCGGCGACCCCCAAGTGCCGGTCGAGCTCCGGGTGCCTGGCCCGGGTTTCCGGGAACTCCGCCGCGTCGACGACCTCGACCAGTCCGCCGTAGACGATCCGCTGGTTCGTGCTGGAGAGGATCAGCCTGATCATCTCCTCCGGCTCGGCCAGGCCGCTCGCCTCGATGACGATCACGTCGATACGGGCCGCGGGGCGGGTGAGCCGGTCCAGCATCTCGTCCATGTCGCTGGTGTCGACGGCGCAGCAGAGGCAGCCGTTGCCCAGCGAGATCATCGAGTCGACCTGTCCGGCGACGGTCATGGCGTCGATCTCGATGCTGCCGAAGTCGTTGACGATCGCGCCGATACGGCTGCCTCTGCTGTTGCGGAGGAGATGGTTGAGCAGGGTGGTCTTGCCCGATCCCAGGAAGCCCGCGAGGACGATGACGGGGATCTGCTTCTTGGCCACGCCCAGATCGTAGTCAGGCCGCGGGAACGGCCGGGCGGCCGGGCGGCCGGGCGAGATGCGGCTCGGCACCCGCACACCGTCTCGCCACCCGGCGACCCCGGCACCAGCCGCCGGCACCAGCCCTTGTCGCAGGCGGCCCGGACCCCCGTCCCGGGCCACCTCATCCGTAGCTGCCGCGGTCACTCCCCCGCCCGTCACGCCACGGCTGCCCTCACGCCGTGGGGTGACGGCTAAGCGGCCGGGACCGGCTCCGCCGGAGGCGGGCCCACATAGCGGGCCGCGGGCCGGATGATCTTGCTGTCCTCGGCCTGCTCCAGGATGTTCGCACTCCAGCCCACCACCCGGGCCGCGGCGAAGGTCGGCGTGAACATCTCCCGCGGGATCCCGCAGAGTTCCATCACCACCCCCGCGTAGAACTCCACGTTGGTGTGCAGCTCCCGGCCCGGCTTGAGCTCCGCGAGGATCGCCTCGACCCGCCCCTCGACCTGGACGGCGAGCTCCACCAGCGGGCCGCCGAACTCCTCGGCGATGCCGCGGAGCATCCGCGAACGCGGGTCCTCCGTGCGGTAGACGGCGTGCCCGAAGCCCATGATCCGCTCCCCGGCGAGGACCCGCTCCCGGACCCAGGGGTCGATCCGCTCCGGCGTCCCGATGGCGTCGAGCGTGTCCAGGGCGCGGCTCGGTGCGCCCCCGTGCAGCGGCCCCGACAGGGCACCGACCGCCCCCACGAGGCATGCGGCCAGATCGGCTCCGGTCGAGGCGATGACCCGGGCGGTGAACGTCGAGGCGTTGAAACCGTGTTCGACGGTGGAGATCAGGTAGTGCTCGATCACACGGGCCCGGGCCGGGTCCGGCTCCGAACCCGTGAGCATGTAGAGGTAGTTGGCCGCGTACGGCAGGTCGTCCCGGGGCGCGAGGGGCTCCTCGCCACGGCCGAGCCGGTACAGCGCGGTGAGCAGGGTCGGGACGGCGGCGCAGGCGGCCAGGGCGTCCTCGCGGCGCCGCTCGGCCCCGGTGTCGTAGAGCGGCCGGAAACCGGCCGACGCCCCGAGCAGTGACAGCGCGGTGCGCAGGCCCGCGAGCGGGCCGGAAGCGGAGCCGGCACGGGCGATGGCGGGCAGGGCGGCGGACACGTCAGCGGGCAGGTGTCGCAGAGCGGCGGTCCGGGCGGTGAAGGCGGCGCGCTCGACCGGGTCCGGGAGCGCGCCGTGGAGCATGAGGTGCCAGACGTCCTCGAAGGTACGGGTCCCTGCCAGCTCGACGGCGGAGTACTGGCGGTAGTGGTAGAAGCCCTCGCTCCCCCGTACGTCCCCGAGCGCGGTGTCCGTGACGACGACTCCCGTGAGCCCACGGGGCACGGCAGTCGGCGGGATGGTCTGCATGGTGTCCTCCCAAAAGTGTTGATTCGACTGTCCATGCTTGATTCAATGTGCGTCAAGATTGATTCAATCAATATGAGCAGGCGGAGCCATGACGGACGAGGGCGACGGAGCACAGCGGCAGGGACGACGGCTGACCACACGCGAGGCCGCGGACCGGCTGGGCGTGAAGCCGGAGACGGTCTACGCGTACGTGAGCCGCGGGCTGCTGACCAGCCGCCGTGCGCCCGGGGGCCGCGGCAGCACCTTCGACCCGAAGGAGGTCGAGGCGCTCGCCCGGCACGGCCGCCGCGACCAGCCCGCCCCGGGCGCCGACGCCGTGTCGACGTGGGGCGGCCCGGCCATCGGCACCGGCATCACCCTCATCGGCCGGGACCGCTTCTACTACCGGGGCGTCGACGCCACCGAGCTCACCCGGCGGTACGGCTACGAAGAGGTCGCCGAGTGGCTGTGGACCGGCACGATGACGCCCGGCATCCGGTTCTCCGCGCCCGAGGAGGCCCTCGCGGCCGCCCGCCGGGCCGTGGCCGCCCTGCCCCCGCACAGCGGCCCGACGGACCGGCTGCGGGTGGCCGCCGTCGCCGCCGCGGCCGCCGACCCGCTCCGGTTCGACCTGTCGGAGACGACCGTCCTGGCCACCGCCCGCAGCCTGATCCCGACGCTGGTCGGCGCCCTCCCCCTCGCCGGGCGCGCACCGGGCCCGCGCACGGAGCTGGCACAGCGGCTGTGGCCCCGGCTGACGGCCACCCCCGACACCAAGGCGTCCGTCCGGGCCCTGGACGGGGCTCTGGTGCTGCTCATCGATCACGATCTGGCGGCGTCCACGCTCGCCGCGCGCGTGGCCGCGTCGGCGCGCGCCCACCCGTACGCCGTGGTCTCCGCGGGCCTCGGCGCGCTCGAAGGACCGCTGCACGGCGCCGCCAGCGGTCTCGCGCACCGGATGCTGGCCGAGGCCCTGGAGCGGGGCAGCGCGGCCGCGGTCGTCGCCGACCACCTGCGGGCCGGGCGCCGGGTGCCGGGGCTCGGGCACCGGCTCTATCCGGGCGAAGACCCGCGCGCACAGGCGCTGTTCGCGCTGCTCGAGGAGATGCCGCGGTCCGCCCGCGCGCTGGAGGCGGCCCGTGAGGTGGAGGCGACGACGGCCCGCCACGTGCCGCTGCACGCCAATGTCGACCTGGCGCTCGCCGTGCTGACGGTGTCCACGGGCATGCCGCCCGAGGCGGGCGAGACGGTCTTCGCCGTGGCCCGTACGGCGGGCTGGATCGCCCATGCGCTGGAGGAGTACGCGGAGCGGCCACTGAGAATGCGCCCCAGCGGCCGCTACCGCGGGCCGCGCCCGCCCCAGCCGCTGCCCTAACAGGCGGTGCCGCCCGGCTCCCGGTCCCTCCCGACCGGGCCCGGTAAGCCTCCGCGCGCTGGGCAGCGGCATCGCCATCTCCAACCAGCAGTCCTGTCCGATCAGCAGTCCTGCCCGATCCTTGTGCCGTCGTTCACCGCTGCCCCGGCCTCGACAGAGGTGAGCCGGCAGCGCGGCGCCTGGCGGCCGCGGTGGCGTATGGCGGACCCAGCGAGCGGCCCGGGCCGGGCGACCGCGCAGGCGAGACGGCGGCCGGGCGTACGGCGTCGGGTGCGCGGCCAGGCCGCCATGTCCTGTGGAAGCCGCTCAACCTCCAGCAGGACGCTTGTGCCCGGGAGTTCGGCGGGCTCCCCGGCGAGCTCGGCGACGCGGACGAGTCCGCGCGTGCGCGAGCTCGCCGGCCGCGCGCGGCGGATACCCAGCGCCGGGTCGGTGGGCACGCCGTGCGCCTCGGTCGCGGAGTCGAAGCCGGTGCCGTCGCGACCGAAGCAGGTGCTCGTACAGGTCATGTCGTGGCTGCACAGCATCCAGGTCGCAGCCGCGCCAACGCGCGCGTGCGCGGCGAGGCTGGTGTCGATGGAGGCGCGCAGTGAGGTTAGGGTCACCTCTGTGAGTACCTGCGCCACCGCATCGCGGAAGCTGGCCGAGCCTCTCGCGGGCACTTCGGCCACCGCCCGCACGTGGCTGCTGGTCGAACAGCCCGGCCCCTGGGGCGCCAAGGCCCTCACCTCCAGCCACCTCGACCCGGCGGTCGGGCGCGCCCTGGAGCGGGCGGCCGAAGGGACCGGCGTACGGGTCGCGCTCATCCGGCGGCCCGGCCGCCACGCCGACTGCCACACCCCCTCCCGGCGCCGGGTCTACGCCGCGCACACCCTGCCCGGCCGGTCCTGGATCCGTACGGCCGAACTGACCGGCCCCGAGCCGCTGCTCGGCCTCGACTTCGCGGCCCTGGGCGCGGGCGAGTCCGGCGGCCTGGAAAGCCCGTGGGAGGCGTACGAGGGCGATCCCCTCGCCCTCGTCTGCACCAACGGCAAACGCGACCGCTGCTGCGCGCTGCTGGGCCGGACACTCGCGGCCGAGCTGGCGGCCTCGGGCGCGGGCGGCGTCTGGGAGGTCACGCACATCGGCGGCCACCGGTTCGCCCCCACCCTTTTCGTGCTCCCGCACGGCTACGCGTACGGCCGGGCCACCGCCCACGCGGCCAAGGACGTCCTGGAGGCGGCGCGCGCGGGCCGTGTCGTCACGGCGGACGCCCGCGGCCGCTCGGCCTGGGAGCGGCCGGGACAGGCGGCCGACCTGGCCGTGAGGGGGCTCACCGGCGAGGACCGGGCAGGCGCCCTCGACATCGTGAGCGTGGCCGTCCGGACCGATGGCCCGGGCCCCGGTCCGGCCTGGACCGTGACCGTCGCCCACGCGGACGGCCGGACCTGGCACGTCGACATCGCGCAGGGAACGGCCGAGCCGCCGCGTCCGGAGAGCTGCGGCTCAGCACTCGGCTCCCCCGCCCGGATGGACGTCCTGGCCGTCCGCGAGGCGGCCCCCGCCGCGTAGGCCCGTCTCGTAGGCCCGTCTCGTAGGCCCGTCTCGTAGGCCCGTCTCGTAGGCCCGTCTCGTAGCCGCGCCTCGTAAGCCCCGCCTCCTGGGCGAGGCGACCGGCGGCGCGCATTCCGACGCGCCCCTGTTCTGCGCTTTTCGCTCGCGCTACAACAACAGCCAGGACCTGGCCGCGGACAGCGCTCACCCCGGCCGCCCCCCTTACCCTTCGTTCACATGACCGAATCGGAAGAGGGCGCTCCGCACCGGAGCGGTGAGCAGCGAGACGGAGGCGGACGCATGCGCATCGGATGGCCCCGCCGCGTCTTCTCGCAGGTGCTGCTCATGCAGCTCGCCATCGCCACCGGCGTCACCGCGCTCGCCACCGGGCTGTTCCTCGCCCCGCTCGGCGACCAGCTCGACGACCAGGCCATGCGCCGGGCCCTCGCGATCGCGCAGACCACCGCCGCCCGCCCCGGCCTCGCCCAGGATCTCCAGCGGACCGCGCCCTCCCCCGAAGGCCCCGTCCAGGCCGAGGCCGAACGCATCCGCAGGTCCACCGGCGCCGAGTACATCGTGGTCATGGACGAGCGCGGCGTCCGTTGGTCGCACACCTCGCCAGACGAGATCGGCCACCACGTCTCCACCGACCCCAGCGCCGCGCTCGCGGGCCAGGAGGTCATGCAGATCGACAACGGGACCCTCGGGCGGTCGGCCCGCGGCAAGGTGCCGCTGCGCGAAGCCGACGGCGACATCGTCGGCGCCGTGTCGGTCGGCATCGCGTACGAGAGCGTGCGCGACCGGCTGATCTCGGCCGTTCCGGGGCTGCTGGCGTACGCGGGCGGCGCCCTCGCCGTCGGCGCCCTCGCGGCGTACGTCGTCTCCCGCAGGCTCCAGCGGCGCACCCACGACCTGGCCTTCTCCGACATCTCCGCGCTGCTCGCCGAGCGCGAGGCGATGCTGCACGGCATCCGCGAAGGCGTGGTCGCGCTCGACGCGCGGGGCAGGATCCGGCTGGTGAACGACGAGGCGCAGCGGCTCCTCGGCATCGGCCCCGCGGACACCGGGAAGCCACTGGACGAGGTGCTGGGCCCCGGCCGTACGACCGACGTGCTGGCCGGCCGGGTGACCGGCGACGATCTGCTGACCGTCCGGGGCAACCGGGTGCTCGTCGCCAACCGCATGCCGACCGATGACGGCGGTGCCGTGGCCACCCTGCGCGACCGCACCGAACTGGAGCGGCTCGGCCGGGAACTGGACGGAACCCGCGGCCTCATCGACGCGCTCCGCGCCCAGGACCACGAACACGCCAACCGGATGCACACCCTGCTGGGGCTGCTCGAGCTCGGCCTCTACGAGGAGGCTGTGGAGTTCGTCACCGAGGTCGTCGGCGTGCACCGGGCGACGGCGGAGCAGGTCACGGAGCGGGTGCACGACCCGCTGCTGGCCGCCCTGCTGGTCGGCAAGGCGACGGTCGCGGCGGAGCGCGGCGTCGGCCTGCGGATCTCCGGGGACACGCTGCTGCCGGACCGGGTGGTCGACCCGCGCGGCCTGGTGACCGTGGTGGGCAACCTCGTCGACAACGCGCTGGACGCGGCCGCCGGCACCCAGGAGCCCCTGGTGGAGGTGGCGCTGCGGGCGGAGGGGCGTACGGCGGTGCTGCGGGTCGGCGACTCCGGCCCCGGCGTCCCGCCGGGACAGCGCGAACTCATCTTCACCGAGGGCTGGTCCACCAAGGACCCCCCGTCGCACGGACAGCGCGGGATCGGGCTCGCGCTGGTGCGGCGGCTGGCCGAGCGGCAGGGCGGCAGCGCCCTGGTCGGCGCCCGGGAGGGCGGCGGGGCCGAGTTCACGGTCGTTCTGCCGGAGGCCCTCGCCGAGGAGCTGACGGAGGATCTGACCGAGCCCGGACTGGCCGAGGCAGGAGAGGTGCGATGAGCGGCCCGATGAGCGGCGCACCGATCGACGTCCTGGTCGTGGACGACGACGTACGCGTCGCCAGGATCAACGCGGCGTACGTCGCGAAGGTCTCCGGCTTCCGCGTCGCGGGCACCGCGCACACCGCGGCCGAGGCCCTCGCCTTCCTGGAGGGCAACGAGGTCGATCTGGTCCTGCTCGACCACTACCTGCCGGACGAGACCGGTCTCGCGCTGGTGGGGCGGCTGCGGCAGCTCGGCCACCACACCGACGTGATCATGGTGACGGCGGCCAGGGACATCGCGACGGTCCAGGCCGCGATGCGCCACGGCGCGCTGCAGTACCTCGTCAAGCCCTTCACCTTCGCCGGACTTCGCGCCAAGCTCGAGGGCTACGCCGCGCTGCGCCGCGCCCTCGGCAGCGGCGGCGAGGCCGAACAGGACCAGGTGGACAGGATCTTCGGGGCACTCGGCGGTGCCTCGGCGGGCCCCGCCGAACTGCCCAAGGGGCACTCGGCGCTCACGGCCGACCTCGTCCGGGAGGTGCTGCGGGGCGCGGAGGGCCCGCTGTCGGCGCAGGAGGTCGCCGAGCGGTCAGGGCTCAGCAGGCAGACCGCGCAGCGCTATCTGAAGCTCCTGGAGCGGGCGGGACGGGTCCGGATGAGCCTGAGGTACGGAGAGACGGGCCGCCCCGAGCACCGCTACCTGTGGGACCGGGCCTGACCGGTCCGACCTGGCCTCACCCGGTCCGGAAACGGACGCGGCACGGGCCCGCGCACGCGGCACGGGCCCGCGCACGCGGCGCAGCTCGCTTCCCGGCACGGAGCGCCGGGCCTAGGCGGCCCCCGCACCCGTCAGTGACCGCACCTCCGTCTCGGCATGCCTGGCCGCCCGGTCCGGCTCTTCGCGAGACGTCACCGTTCCCAGCCAGCCCGCCAGGAAGCCGAGCGGTACGGACACGAGACCGGGGTTCTGCAGCGGGAAGAGCGCGAAGTCCGCGCCGGGGACGATCGATTCGGGGCTGCCGGACACCACGGGTGAGAGCAACACCAGCACCACGGCCGGCACCAGGCCCCCGTAGACGGCCCACAGCGCACCCCGCGTGGTGAAGCGGCTCCAGAAGAGGGCGTAGAGGAGCACGGGGAGGTTTGCGGAGGCGGCCACGGCAAAGGCGAGGCCGACCAGGAACGCCACATTGAGGTCCTGCGCGAGCAGCCCGAGGGCGATGGCCACCGCCCCGATGCCCACGGCGGAAGCCCGCGCCACCGCGACCTCGCTGCGCTGCCCTGCGCGGCGGCCGCGGCGCAGCGACGCGTACAGGTCGTGGGCCACGGACGCGGACGAGGCGAGCGTGATGCCCGCGACGACGGCGAGGATCGTGGCGAAGGCGACGGCGGCGACCACGGCGAAGAGCACCGTCCCGCCGGTGGAGCCGGGCCCGCCGCCGAGGTCGAGGGCGAGCAGCGGAACGGCCGTGTTCCCGGCGGGGTTGGAGGCGCGTACGGCATCCGTGCCGACGACGGCGGCCGCGCCGAACCCGAGCACGATCGTCATGAGGTAGAAACCGCCGATCAGCCCGATCGCCCAGACGGCCGAGCGGCGGGCGGCGCGGGCCGTCGGCACCGTGTAGAAGCGGGACAGGATGTGCGGCAGCCCGGCGGTGCCGAGGACGAGCGCGAGGCCGAGGCTGATGAAGTCCAGCCGGGCGGTCCAGTCGCCGCCATACGCGAGCCCGGGCGCGAGGAAGTCCCGCCCGTGGCCGCTGCGTTCCGCCGCGGTGGTGAGCAGGACGCCGAGATGGCCGTCGAAGCGTACGAGGACGAACGCGGTCAGGGCAGCGGCCCCGCCCATCAGCAGTACGGCCTTGACGATCTGGATCCAGGTGGTGGCCCGCATGCCGCCGAAGGAGACGTAGACGACCATCAGCGCGCCGACCACGACGACGGCCCAGGTGCGAACGCCAGGCCCCGAGCCGCCGAGCAGGAGCACGACCAGGCTGCCCGCGCCGACCATCTGAGCGACCAGATAGAGCACGGAGACCGTGACCGAGGAGATGCCCGCGGCGATCCGTACGGGGCGCTCCCGGACGCGGGCGGCGACGACGTCGGCGAGCGTGAACCGGCCGCAGTTGCGGACGAGTTCGGCGACGAGCAGCAGGACGACGAGCCACGCGACGAGGAAGCCGACGCAGTAGAGCAGGCCGTCGTAGCCGAAGAGCGCGATCAGGCCGGAGATGCCGAGGAAGGAAGCGGCCGACATGTAGTCGCCGGAGATGGCGAAACCGTTCTCCATGGGCGAGAACAACCTCCCGCCCGCGTAGAACTCCTCCGCGGAACCGCGCCGTCTGCGGCTCACCCACGTGGTGATCGCGAGAGTCGCGGCGACGAAGGCGCTGAACAGCACGAGCGCCAGCGTCTGGTGCTCCGTGGCCGCGAGCCCGCCGGTCAACGCCCCTGCTCCCGCGTCAGCTCCTGGGTCTCCCAGCGGAGCTCGAGGGCCGCCCGGTCCCGGCGCAGCCGCGCGTGCCGGGCGTAGGCGCAGGTCAGCAGGAACGTCGTGGCGAACTGGGCGAGCCCGGCCAGCATCGCGACGTTCAGCGGCCCTCCGGCGACCGGCCGCGCCATCAGGCCGGGGGCCGCGGTCGCGGCGATCACGTACGCGAAGTACCAGGCCAGGAAGGCGATCGAGGCGGGCAGTACGAAGCGGCGGTACCGGCCGCGCACCTCCTGGAAGGCCGCGCTGTGCTGCACCGCCAGATAGACGTCCGCGGCGGACTCGGGCCGGGGCGGACGCTGGGCTGCGGCAGCCAGGGCACCCGGCCGCCTTCCGCCCGGCTGCCTTCCGCCCGCCCGCGACGGGCTCTCATGGCCCTCATGGCTCTCATGGGCGTGCTCGTCCCAGCCCGAGGCGACCACGTCGTACCAGGGGTCGTCGAGCCGGGTCGTTCCGGCATCGGGCCTGTCGTGTCTTTCCACCCCGGACTCCCTTGCTCCGCGGACTGGTGGCCGCGCAGCAAGGATGGACAGAGCGGGAAGATCCCGGAATCTCTTATCCCGGACGTTCACCCCATCAGGTGAAGAATCCGGCGTTACGTACGGTTTGGTGTCAGGCGTCGATGCGCGAACGGTCCAGCGTGGCCGCGGAGTTGGTGATGAATTCCTTGCGCGGCGCGACCTCGTTGCCCATGAGCAGGTCGAAGGCCGCCTCCGCCGCCTCCAGGTCGCTGATGTTGACCCGGCGCAGCGTCCGGTGGCGCGGGTCCATCGTGGTCTCCGCGAGCTGGTCCGCGTCCATCTCGCCAAGGCCCTTGTAGCGCTGGATGCTGTCCTTGAAACGGATGTTCTTGGCCTGGAGTTCCAGCAGCTTCTCGCGCAACTCGCTGTCGGAGTACGTGTAGATGTACTTGTCCTGGCCCTTCTTGGGGTTGGTCAGCTCGATCCGGTGCAGCGGCGGCACCGCCGAGAAGACCCGGCCCTGCTCGACCATGGGCCGCATGTAGCGCTGGAAGAGGGTCAGCAGCAGACAGCGGATGTGCGCCCCGTCGACATCGGCGTCGGCCAGGAAGATGACCTTGCCGTAGCGCGCCTGGTCGATGTCGAAGGTCCGGCCGGAACCGGCTCCTATCACCTGGATGATCGCGCCGCACTCGGCGTTCTTGAGCATGTCGGAGACCGACGACTTCTGAACGTTGAGGATCTTTCCGCGGATCGGCAGCAGCGCCTGGAACTCGGAGTTCCGCGCGAGCTTGGCCGTGCCGAGCGCCGAGTCGCCCTCGACGATGAACAGCTCGCTGCGGTCCACGGCGTCGCTGCGGCAGTCGGCCAGCTTCGCCGGCAGCGAGGAGGACTCCAGCGCGGTCTTCCGGCGCTGCGCCTCCTTGTGCTGCCGCGCCGCGATACGCGTACGGGCCGCCGCGACGACCTTCTCCAGCACCGCTCTGGCCTGCGCCTTGGCGTCCCGCTTCGTCGACGTCAGGAAGGCCTTGAGCTCCTTGGCCACGACGGCCGCCACGATCCGGGACGCGGCGGAGGTGCCCAGCACCTCCTTGGTCTGGCCCTCGAACTGCGGCTCGGCGAGCCGGACCGTCACGACTGCCGTGAGCCCCTCCATGGCGTCGTCCTTGACGACGTCGTCCTCGGCGACCCGGAGCAGCTTGGTGGAACGCAGCACCTCGTTGATCGTCCGGGTGACCGACCGCTCGAAGCCCGCGACATGGGTGCCGCCCTTGGGGGTGGCGATGATGTTGACGAACGACCTGGTCATCGTGTCGTAGCCGGTGCCCCAGCGCAGCGCGATGTCGACGCCCAGCTCGCGGGTGACCTCGGTCGGCGTCATATGGCCGCGGTCGTCCAGGACCGGGACGGTCTCCTTGAAGGTGCCCTGCCCGGTCAGCCGCAGCACGTCGCACACGGCCTTGTCCTGCGCCAGGTACTCGCAGAACTCGCTGATGCCGCCGTCGAACCGGAAGACCTCCTCCACCGGCTGGTCGGCCTCGAGCCCACGCTCGTCCCGTACGACGATGGTCAGGCCAGGCACCAGGAACGCCGTCTGCCGGGCGCGCGCGTGCAGCGTGTCCAGCGAGAGCTTGGCGTCCTTGAGGAAGATCTGGCGGTCCGCCCAGTAGCGCACCCGGGTGCCGGTCCGGGTCTTCGGCACCTTCTTGCCCTTCAGCAGGCCGCTCGACGGGTCGAACGGCGCGTCCGGGCCCGACTCGGTGAAGATGCCGGGCACGCCTCGCCGGAAGCTGATCGAGTGCGTGCGGCTGCCGCGGTCGACCTCGACGTCGAGCCGCGCGGACAGGGCGTTGACGACCGACGCTCCGACGCCGTGCAGACCGCCGGAGGCCGCGTACGAGCCGCCGCCGAACTTTCCGCCCGCGTGCAGCTTGGTCATGACGACCTCGACGCCCGACAGGCCGGTCTTCGGCTCGACGTCGACCGGGATGCCGCGGCCGTTGTCCCGCACCTCGACCGAGCCGTCCTCGTGGAGCAGGACCTCGATCCGGTCGCAGTGGCCGCCGAGGGCCTCGTCGACGGAGTTGTCGATGATCTCCCAGAGGCAGTGCATGAGGCCCCGGCTGTCGGTCGAGCCGATGTACATGCCCGGGCGCTTGCGCACGGCCTCCAGGCCCTCGAGGACGAGCAGGTGCCGCGCGGTGTAATTGGAACCGTCGCGGTCTGCTCCCGTCAGCAGCGCAGTGGACGGCACGGACGTCTCGGCGGTCACGCGGTTCGCTCCTCGCTGAATTTCTGTTGGATCCGGGTGGGGACTCAGAGATGACTGTGTCGCCCGTCAGAGGGTACCGAGGCTTGATAGAGCCGTTGTGCCGCCACCCGTCAGGACGTCCATGCTAGTCCAGAGTCGTTCGTACGTTCGATACCCGGGAGGGATGACGCGAACATCACGTTCCCTTCGAGGCATGAACCATTTAGGCTCCGGGCACGTCCTCATGAACAAACCGGCAATCCAGCCGGGGGACGATGTAAGCAAGCAAGACCAGCGCGATGACCACGTAAGCCAAGGCAATACGGCTCATTCGCCGCCAACCGGCAGCGTCCAGCCGCCTCGGAAGCAAACTTTCGAGAAAAAGGCCCGAGCGGGAACGTTTACGGCCTGGTTGGATGTTGACCCTGGTACGACAGCTCGTCGAGCTAGAGAAGAGGCGACGTGACTACTGTTCTGACACCCGCGACTCCGCTGACGGCCGCTGACCGGTGCGACCGCTGCGGCGCCCAGGCGTACCTGCGCGTCGTCCTGATGAGCGGCGGTGAACTGCTCTTCTGCGCCCATCATGGCCGCAAGTTCGAGCCCGAACTCAAGAAGATCGCCGCGGAAATACAGGATGAGACGGAGCGCCTCACCACGGTGCCCGTGTCCGCGTCCGAGGACGAACGCTGACGCATCGCTGTCCGACGAGCCTCTGCCGGCCCAGGGCCGGCCGGTGGGCGGTCACCCTTGTGGACAAGGGGTGGCCGCCCGCTCTCGTCGGCTCCCGGCGGAATTGACCGCTCCATTTCACGGCCGCGCGCGTCATGGCTGTCAGGGTCACGACTTCAAGGCGGCCAGCCCGGATACCGCGGACACCCTCGTGTAGACGCCGGGGCTTCCCGGCTCCCCGCATCCACTGCCCCACGAGACCAGCCCGATCAGCCGGCCACGGGCCACGAGAGGCCCTCCACTGTCCCCCTGGCAGGCGTCCCGCCCGCCCCCGGCCTGCCCGGCGCAGACCATCGTCTCCGCCTCGTAGCGGCCCTCCTCCGTCCCCGGGTACGCCACCTCGCAGACCGCGTCGTTCAGCACCTGCACCCCGGCCGCGTGCAGCCGGGTCGTGTACGTGGACCGGCCCGTCGTATCGCCCCAGCCGTAGACCGCGGCCGCGGTGCCCGACTGGTAGGCGGCGTCACCGGCCTCCGCCATGGGGATCACATGGTTCCGGGGCAACGCCCGTGACAGCGTGAGCACCGCGACATCTCCGGAGTTGCTCTCCGCGTCGTAGTCCGGGTTGACCCAGATCCCCCGCACCGGGATCTCCCGACCGCTGTGACCCCGCAGGTCGTCGCGGTCCGCGATGACCTGAAGATCGCGTACGGCGCTCCGGTCCGTCCCCAGCACCTCCCGGCTCATGCAGTGCGCCGCGGTGAGGACCTTCGTAGGCCCGACCACCACCGCCCCGCAGAACTGCCCGGATCTCTTACCGCCGAACTGCTGGCGACTGCCCAGCGCCACGGCCCAGGGACTCTTGGCCACCGGAACCGGCTGCCCGCCTATGATCACGCCGTCCGCGGTGGCGGGGGCCGGCGTCGCGAGCGGCAGAGCCACGGCTGCGGACGTCAGCGCCAGCGCGCCGACGAGTACACGGGAGATGGGACGCATGCTGACTCCTGACTCTCTGGTGCACTGTGCACACCCAGAGTGACCCAAACGGGCGGAGAACGCACCCGGACGGACGCACCGGACAGCAACCGGCCCGGAACCCCGAGCGGGGTTCCGGGCCGGAAAGAGCAGCTCCGAGCGGTGCTGGTCCGCTGTCGGCCGTTCAATGCCGACGGCGCGCGCCGTGCCTCAGTCGAGGTAGTCGCGGAGCACCTGCGAGCGGGACGGGTGGCGCAGCTTGGACATCGTCTTCGACTCGATCTGCCGGATGCGCTCACGCGTCACGCCGTAGACCTTGCCGATCTCGTCCAGCGTCTTCGGCTGGCCGTCGGTGAGGCCGAAGCGCATGGACACCACGCCGGCCTCGCGCTCGCTCAGCGTGTCGAGGACCGAGTGCAGCTGCTCCTGCAGGAGCGTGAAGCTGACCGCATCGGCGGGCACGACCGCCTCGGAGTCCTCGATGAGGTCACCGAACTCGCTGTCGCCGTCCTCGCCCAGCGGGGTGTGCAGCGAGATGGGCTCGCGGCCGTACTTCTGGACCTCGATGACCTTCTCGGGGGTCATGTCGAGTTCCTTGGCCAGCTCCTCCGGGGTGGGCTCGCGGCCCAGGTCCTGGAGCATCTGGCGCTGCACGCGTGCGAGCTTGTTAATGACCTCGACCATGTGCACCGGGATACGGATGGTGCGGGCCTGGTCGGCCATCGCGCGGGTGATCGCCTGACGGATCCACCAGGTGGCGTAGGTCGAGAACTTGTAGCCCTTGGTGTAGTCGAACTTCTCGACCGCGCGGATCAGACCGAGGTTGCCCTCCTGGATGAGGTCAAGGAAGAGCATGCCGCGGCCCGTGTAGCGCTTGGCCAGGGAGACCACGAGTCGGAGGTTCGCCTCGAGCAGGTGGTTCTTGGCGCGGCGACCGTCCTCGGCGATGATCTCCAGCTCGCGCTTGAGCTTCGGGGCCAGCTTGTCGGCGTTCGACAGCTTGTCCTCGGCGAAGAGGCCGGCCTCGATGCGCTTGGCGAGCTCCACCTCCTGCTCAGCGTTGAGGAGCGGGACCTTGCCGATCTGCTTGAGGTAGTCCTTGACGGGGTCGGCGGTGGCACCGGCCGCCGCGACCTGCTGCGCGGGGGCGTCGTCCTCGTCCTCGTCGGAGAGCACGAAGCCCTCGTTCTCGGGGCCGGCCTCGGCGCCCTCCACCGCGGGCTTGCCGGGGGCAGCGGCTTCCTCGATGGCCTCGTCGGCCTCGACCAGCTCCTCGGCTTCCTTCTTGACCGGGCCGACGGCGGCCTTCTTCGCCACCGTCTTCTTGGCCGCGGTCTTCTTCGCGGCCGTCTTCTTGGCCGCGGTCTTCTTCGCCGCGGTCTTCTTGGCGGGCGCCGCCTCCGCCTCGTCGGCGACACCGTCCGCAGCCTCGGCGGCAGCGGCGGTCTCGGCGGGGGCGGTGGCCTTCTTGGCCACGGACGTCTTCGCGGCGACGGTCTTGGTCGCGGTGCGCTTCGCCGGACTCTTCGCTGCGACGCTCTTGCGGGTGCGCTTGGGCGCCTCTGCGGCACTGACCATCAGCGTCACACCCTCCTCGTCGAGGACCTGGTTGAGGCTGCGCAGAACATTCTTCCACTGGGTTGGCGGAATCTGGTCAGCCTCGAAGGCCCGACGCACGTCGTCGCCGGCGATCTGCCCCTCAGCCTTTCCCCGCTCGATGAGCGCCATGACAGACTCGGACTCGGCGATCTCCGGCGGGAGCGTACGGGATGTGCTGGCCGACACGAACAACCTCTCGGAACGATGGGAACGGCTTCCGGCCCCGTCCACAGTGGACCGGAGCCGACGACCGCCGGCGGGGATGGACCGACGGCGCGGGCGGAACCGCAGAGCAACACAGCGTCGCGAACGACATCCGTATTCCCTCAGCAGCTATCACCTCTTAGGTCATCGCGCTGCCCCGAAGAGTGTTACGCCCAATCCACGTGGCCCGAGTCACACTTCGCAGCGGCCGTAAACCGGCCGTAATCGGGCGCATCGTCGCGATTGGCTCGCGTATCGGCCCCTGCCCCGCTCGGGCGGGCGCTCGGGCGGGGCAGGAGCCGATCCCGCGGTCGATGCTCATGTGCTCGCGCGGGCGTCGGTACGGGCGCCACTACGGGCGCCGGTACACGCGCTGCTGCCCGTGCTCGCGCCGGCGTCAGTGCTCGCGGGGTGCGGGCACGACACGCTCCACCTCCGGGTGGACGGTGAGCAGCTGGCGCATGGCCGCCTCCGCCCCGGCGGCGTCGCCGGAGCCGAGCGCCTCCACGATCCGCGAGTGGAGCCCGATGGTGGCCTCGGTCGGCCGGTCGCAGCCGGTGGCGGGCCCGCCGGAGACCTGGAGCGCGGACGACACGATCCCGGAGAGGTGCTCCAGCATGCGGTTGCCGCTGAGCTGGAGCAGGAGGCCGTGGAACTCGGTGTCGGCGCGCGAGAAGGTGAGGGTGTCGCCCTGCGCCAGGGCGTGCCCCATGATCTCGACCATGTCGGCGAGCCGCTGCTGGACCTCCTCCCGGCCGTGGCCCGCGGCGAGCCGGGCGGCGAGCGGTTCGATGGTCCAGCGGAGCTCGCACAGCTCCCGGCGCTGATCCTCGCGCTGCGGCCCGAAGGCCCGCCACTCGATGATGTCCGGGTCCAGCAGGTTCCAGTCGCTGACCGGGCGGACCCGGGTGCCGACGTTGGGGCGGGCGCTGACGAGGCCCTTGGCCTCGAGGACGCGGAGCGACTCGCGTACGACGGTCCGGGAGACCTCGAAACGCTGGCCGATCTCCTCGGGGACGAGCGGGCGGTCGGCTCCCAGGTCTCCGGAGACGATCATCTGGCCCAGCTGCTGGACGAGTTGGCCGTGCAGCCCTCGGCCGCGGCTGCCGGTCGCCCGGCGGCCGACTCGGCCCATCTCCGCGTCGGACCCGTCCCATGAGGGACTGCCGGTTCGGTCGGCGCCCGGGGCTTCGCCGTAGGGGTAGCGGTCAAGCTCGCCCGGACCGGGGAGGCCGGAGTCGACGGGGCGAGCCGCGGTCATCATGGTGTGCGCAAGGGTACTCACGCATCCTTTGTCGGCGGCGCTCCGGGCAGCCTTGAGGTCTTTGGTGAAAAGCACACGAAAGGGTGATCGCCCATCACCTCATAATTGACGCCTAATCGGAAGGAAATGGGCTATCTCCGCTGGGTTGTGGGCAGTTCGCGTGCCACCCGGCGGAGCAGGGGCCACCAGGCCGCCTTGCCACGCAACACCGCGACCAGGTAAGCGCCGACCAGGGCGCAGAGCGACAACGCCAGGGCCTGGCCCACCGGTTGGGCACCGAGGCGCAGCGCGCCGGTGACCCAGCGGTCGACGCCGCCCGGCCACTGCAGCAGGCTGGTGGACCGCAGGCGGTCGGACAGCCCGGCGAGCGGGTACGCGGCGGGGCCCACCGGAATCGCCCGTACCGCAGGGACGACGAGCATGGGCACCGCCAGCACCGCGGCGATCCCCGTCGCCGTCGAGCGGAACAGCCCTGCGGCGAGCAGCCCGGCCCAGGTGCAGCCGATGACGAGTCCGGCCCATCCGGCCGCCGCCACGGGCCAGTCGGGCGGCAGCCGGACCGCCTCACCGCCGAAGACGAGCCGCAGCGCTGCGGCGTTGACGGCGGCGGAGACGATCGCGAGAACGGCCGCGGCGGCGGTACAGACGACGAGCTTGGCGACCAGCAGTCCGAGCCTGCGCGGCACCGGGCTGTTGACGTGGGTGAGCGCGGGGTAGCGGAACTCCTGCCCAAAGGCGAGCGCCCCGAGCAGCCCGGCCCCGAACGCGGCGGGCGGGAGCGGGAGTTCGCCCGGCCAGCCCGCGAGCAGGCGGGCAGGCGGGGCGTCGCTGATACGGGCCGTCAGCAGCGCGAGGAGGAGGCCGGCGGCGAGCGTGGTGGCCGCGGCGATCCAGCTGGTCCATACGCCGCCGGCGCGGCGCAGCTCGTAACGAAGGAGCCAGGCGGAACCGGGCTGCGCGACCTGGGCGATCTCGGCGTCGGGGGACGGGGAGGGTGATGGTGATGGTGGCGTGGAGGACTCTGGAGTCGGTGAGGGCTTTGGAGTGAACGGTGATTCCGGGGTGGTCCCAGAGGTCAGGGCTGCTGAGGCAGCCGGGGCTGCCGTGGAGCTCGTGGCACCCGCGGAGCGCGTGGACTCCGTAGCGGGATCAGCCGGGGCATCCGGAGACTCCGGGCCATCCGGAGGGTTCGGGGAGGTGGGGGACTCTTGGGGACCGGGCGCGGCAGCGGGCTCTTGGGGAGCGGGAGCGGCAGCGGATTCCCCTGGGGCTCGAGGGTGGTCGCGCTGTACGGGCGGGGCTTCGGCCGCTGGAGCGGTTGGCGCCGAGGAGGGTGCGGAGCGGCCGTCGGCGCGGTCGAGCGGAGGAGGGACGGGTCCGGAGTCACCGACCTCGTCCGCGAGTTGATGCACGAGAATGCCGTGGCGGAAGGCCAGCTCACCCACGGCTGCACAGCTGCTGCCGTAGACACAGATACGTGTCCCGCTCTCGTGCACGACCTCCGAGGGGCCGTCGGGGCGCATCTCGTCGGTGAGCAGGGCGGCGAGGCGGGCGGCGTGCGGGGAGCGGACGGCGACCCGGGGACGCAGCCGGGTGCGGGCGAAGTCGGCCGCCTTCTGGTCGGCCACGAGGCGGCCACGGTGGATGGTGACGACCCGGTCGGCGATGCGAGCCGCCTCCTTGGGGTCGCGGGCGGTGATCAGGACGGCACTGCCCTGCGCCGCGCAGCGCCGCAGCATTCCGTGCAACCAGGCCGCCTCGCGCGGCGACAGGCCGTGCCCCGGCTCGTCGAGTACGAGCGTGTGCGGGTCGCCGATCAGGGCGACGGCCAGACCGAGCCTGCGGTCCATGCCGCGCGAGAGCGATCCGAGCCGCTGATCGGCGATACCGCTGAGGCCGACGAGATCCAGCACGGCGTCGGCCCGTTGGGCGGGAACTCCGGCTGCGGCGCCCAGCATGCGCACGTGGCTGCGTGCCGTACGTGCGGGATGGCCGGGAACGTCACCGAGCACCACGCCGACCTCGCGGGTGGGGTGCGGGATCCGGTCCAGGGGGCGGCCGCGGAAGAGGGCGACGCCGCGGCCCGGCTCGAGTTGGAGCAGGACACGCAACGCCGTTGTCTTGCCCGCGCCGGGACCACCCAGCAGGGCGGTGACGTGCCCGGCACGGGCCTCGAAGGTCAGGTCGTCAACGGCGGGCGGGGCGCTGCGCCGGGGGGCACTGGTCAGTCCGATGGCCTGAATCATCGCTTCTCTCGCGGGGGACGGGAGACTGCTCGGCGGCTGCGGGCCTTACCCGAGATACCGGAGCAAGATAACGCGATATGTCCTACTTTCCCGGGCGGCGCGCAGCACTTGGCGTGTGCCGCGTGGTTGCTGGGCCTTCCCCGCCGGAAGCGCACCGCGCTCCCGCGCGCAGGGGGTGCCGCCCCAGACTTCCGCGTTCTTCGCCCAGGAGCAGGCGGTCGCCTCAGACCTCGGGGCGCAGCATCGGCGGGTTGAGGAGCGTCGCGCCGCCCGCGCGGAACAGCTGGGCCGGCCGTCCGCCCTGACGGGTCGTCGTACCACCGGTCGGTACGAGGAAGCCCGGCGTCCCGGTCACTTTGCGGTGGAAGTTGCGCGGATCGAGAGCCACTCCCCAGACCGCTTCGTAGACCCGGCGCAGCTCGCCGACGGTGAATTCCTGGGGACAGAACGCCGTGGCCAGAGAGGAGTATTCGATCTTGGAGCGCGCGCGCTCCACTCCGTCTGCGAGGATCTGCGCATGGTCGAAGGCCAGGGGGGCGACCTGCTCCCCGTCCCGCCCGAAGCCACCTTCCTGGCCGAGCAGGTCCTCCACTGGAGCCCAGCGCGCGCTGTGCGCGTCCCCGCCGGGACGCGGGGCAGGCAGGTCGGGCGCCAGTACGAGATGCGCCACGCTGACAACCCGCATGCGGGGGTCGCGCTTGGGGTCGCCGTACGTGGCGAGCTGTTCGAGGTGAGCTCCGTTGACGGGGGACGGGCCCGAGGGGTCGTGCGCCAGCAAGCCGGTCTCCTCGGCCAGCTCGCGGGCTGCGGCGGCCGCGAGGTCCTCGTCGGGCCGCACGAATCCACCGGGCAGGGCCCACCGCCCCTGGAACGGTGGCTCACCACGGCGCACGGCCAGCGCACACAGCGCGTGCCTGCGCACGGTGAGCACGACCAGGTCGACAGTGACGGCGAAGGGCGGAAAGGCCGACGGGTCGTAGGGCGCCATGCGGTGATCATAGTCGTCTCCCTGACGATAAACAGGTCCTTGCGTGGCCCCGTGCGCCGGGGGCTGCGGATTGCTCCGCGCGGGCCCCGGCGGCCGGCCCCGTCCAGCGCCGGGGCCTCGTCCGCTGGCATCATGATCCGCTCCCGGTCCGCCGTTGGCCGGTGCGGCGGCCGCTCGTGCCGCTCCGGACCGCGTGTCCGTCGGGCCGGGTCCGGCCACGGGGGCGGCCGGACGGCGACCGCGGTGGCATTCGGTCGCGTCGACCGGCCTCGCGCCCGGCTCGTTCCTGGCGGAGGCACCGGCGCAGCAGCTCCGGATCAAGGCCCTCGTTGGCGCCCTGGTGCAGCAGCTTGGCGAACAGGTAGTCCGGGTCCGTGCGGAGCGCCATGCCGAGGGCGACCCGAGCCGCGGGTTCGTCGCCCGTGGACATGGCCACCCAACCGGCGAGCGTCAGCGGGGCCGCGGCGTGATCGCCGTATGCACCGACGCAGCGCCGGGCGATCGCCCTCCACACCCGCAGTGCCGCTTCGGCCTCGGGGCCTTCCATCCACTCCGCGGCGCGGTCCCGTGTCGTGCGGTCCTGTAGCCCGAGGATGATCGCGGCGGCTTCCGCGTCGGTGACCAGGGCATCGTCACGCGCATCGGCCTCCGGGTGGCTGCCCGACGCCGGTGAGTCGGCGAACCGGTCCAGCAGCCGCTGGACGAGGCCGAGCGTCTCCCCGCAGACCGTCTCCCGGTCCACTCCCCCGAGAATCCGGGGAACCAGCTCCGCGGTGGCCGCATCCAGCGCCTCCTCCTGCGCTGCCACGACCGGTTCGGATGCCGTGAGGGGCGCGAGCCTGGCTTCCATGTCGCGCAGCGAGCCGCGCACCTGAATCCCGGCATAGGTGGCGGCCGCCGCCATCACGGACGTGCCGGGCAGGGCGAGCGGAGTGCCCTCCGCTGGGCAGCAGCGCACGTCGGGGCAGCAATACGACCAAAATCGGCCGTCGGAGATGCAGAGCGCTTCGAGCACCGGCACGTCGAGTTCGCCGCACGCCGTGCGCAGTTGCTGGGCCAGCGGCCGCAGCCGCTCCATCACGTCCTGCCCGTTCTCCCCCGGCTCCGGGTCCTGACACAGGAAGACGATGATGCCCTCGGGCCGGGACAGGCGCTTCTCGCTGCCCGACACCAGGCATTCGGCGAGCTGGCCCGCGACATCCGGCCACTCGCCGGGGCTGCTGGGAATACCGAGCCGGAGACGCGCGCCGAAACGGCCGCGGTCGCCGTGCAGAGCGACGAGGACGACGCTGTCGTCGGGGTGAAAACCCATCAAGTACGGGAGCGCGTCGGCGAGTTCCGCCGGACTGCGCAGGGTGATCTGGTCGATGGCGGACGGCTGCGAGGGTTCGATGTGCTGCGTCATGCGACGACCGTGCCGTCCGGCCGCCCGGTCGCGAAAGCCCTGTGGATAACTCCCGAATATTGTCCTACGAATTCTGTGGACGAGGGTTTTCCACAGGCAGATGGTCTCGTTCGCGCGATGTCGGTGCCATCGGGTTGCATGGGGGCATGAGCAACGAAGACCTGCGTTCGTCGGCCGATGCCGTACTCGCCCGCCTCGTCGGCGACCCGGGCGGGACCGCCCAGCTGCGCGAGGATCAGTGGCGTGCGATCGAGGCGCTGGTCGCGGAGCGCCGCCGGGCCCTGGTCGTCCAGCGCACCGGCTGGGGCAAGTCGGCGGTGTACTTCGTCGCCACGGCCCTGCTGCGGGCCGCCGGCAGCGGGCCCACGGTGATCGTCTCGCCTCTGCTCGCGCTCATGCGCAACCAGATCGAGGCCGCCGAGCGCGCCGGTATCCGCGCGCGCACCATCAACTCCGCGAACACCCAGGAGTGGGACGCCGTCCAGGCGGAGGTGGCCGCAGGTGAGGTCGACGTCCTGCTGGTGAGCCCGGAGCGGTTGAACAACCCGGACTTCCGCGATCAGGTCCTGCCGAAACTCGCCGCCAGTACCGGGCTGCTCGTGGTCGACGAGGCGCACTGCATCTCGGACTGGGGACATGACTTCCGGCCGGACTACCGGCGGCTGCGCACCATGCTCGCCGACCTGCCACCGGGCGTGCCGGTGCTGGCCACCACCGCGACGGCCAACGCCCGGGTCACCGCGGATGTCGCGGAGCAGCTCGGCACCGGCGGGGCGGCGTCGGAAGCCCTTGTCCTGCGCGGCCCGCTGGACCGCGAGAGCCTCAGCCTCGGCGTGCTGCGGCTGCCCGACGCCGCCCACCGGCTGGCCTGGCTCGCCGACCACCTCGCAGAGCTCCCGGGCTCGGGGATCATCTACACGCTGACGGTGGCGGCGACCGAGGAGGTGGCGGCGTTCCTGCGGCAGCGCGGGCACACCGTCGCCTCGTACTCCGGAAAGACCGAGGACGCCGACCGCCGGGCGGCCGAGGCCGACCTGCTCGGGAACCGGGTGAAGGCGCTGGTCGCCACCTCGGCGCTCGGGATGGGCTTCGACAAGCCGGACCTGGGGTTCGTCGTGCACCTCGGCTCGCCGTCCTCGCCCATCGCGTACTACCAGCAGGTGGGGCGTGCCGGACGCGGTGTTGAGCACGCCGAGGTGCTTCTGCTGCCCGGTCCCGAGGATGAGGCGATCTGGCGCTACTTCGCCTCGCTGGCCTTCCCCGCCGAGGAGCAGGTCCGGCGCACGCTCGATGTGCTCGCCCAGGCAGGGCGGCCGCTGTCCCTGCCCGCCCTGGAGCCCCAGGTCGACCTCCGGCGGTCACGGCTGGAGACGATGCTCAAAGTCCTCGACGTGGACGGGGCGGTGCACCGGGTGCGCGGTGGCTGGACGGCCACGGGCCGGCCATGGGTGTACGACGCCGAGCGCTACGCATGGGTGGCCCGGCAGCGTGAGGCCGAGCAGCAGGCGATGCGCGACTATGCCGCCACGGATGCGTGCCGCATGGAGTTCCTGCGGCGGCAGTTGGACGACGAGGCCGCGGCTTCCTGCGGGCGCTGTGACAACTGTGCGGGCGCGCGCTTCACCGCCGAGGTCTCCGCGGGCTCCCTGGAAGCCGCCCGTGGCGAGCTCGGCCGTCCCGGAGTCGAGGTGGAGCCGCGCCGGATGTGGCCGACCGGGCTGGCCGCCGTGGGCGTGGACCTCAAGGGCCGGATCCCCGCTGCCGAACAGGCTGCGCCGGGGCGGGCCCTGGGGCGTCTCTCCGACATCGGATGGGGAAACCGGCTGAGGCCGATGCTCTCCGCGCAGGGCCAGGACGGGCCGGTTCCGAGGGACGTAGCTGAAGCGGTCGTGACCGTGCTCGCCGACTGGGCGAAGGGACCCGGCGGTTGGGCATCAGGGGCTCCGGAAGCCCCCAGCCGGCCCGTCGGCGTGGTCACCCTTGCGTCACGCACCCGTCCGCAGCTGATCGGGAGCCTGGGCGAACACATCGCGGCGGTCGGCAGGATGCCCCTGCTCGGCTCGGTCGTCTATGCGGACGAGACGACGGACACCAGGGTGCCGCGCACCAACAGCGCGCAGCGGCTCCGGGCGCTGCACGGCGCGCTGATGGTGCCCCCCGAGCTCTCCGATGCGCTGGACGCCGCCCGCGGGCCGGTGTTGCTGGTGGACGATCTGGCCGACACGGGCTGGACCCTCGCCGTGGCTGCCCGGCTGCTCCGCAAGGCCGGGGCCGAGGGAGTCTTTCCGCTGGTCCTCGCTGTGCAGGGGTGATCCGGGAAGCATCGCAGGGATATAGGCGGCGCATCGCCAGATACCGGTCGTCGGCGCCAATTGCTCATTGCCGCCTGCGAGTACGCCCGCAAGAATTGGCAGTGTCCCCCGCACCGGCCTGCCGCAGTTCGGAAGCGCACTGTCGTGGTGCGCCCGAACAGGCTCCGCCCGGCATCGCGGGCGAGCAGACGCAGACGAAGGGAGGACCGTGACCTCCGGCTTCGCTCCGCCGTCCGCCGCGTCCCTCTCCGCTGCCGCGGGCTCCCCGTCCAGGCTGGGCCGGATGCTCGAGCCCGCGGAGTGGGCGGCGGCCGGTATCCCTCTGCTGCGCAACCCCCGCGAGGTCGTCACCGGCCTCCACAGCCGCCATCTGCCGACGCCGTCGACCGCAGTGGTCGCCGTTCTCGAAGCGGACGAGCGAGTCGCCGCGAGCGCGTCCTTCAGCCGCCTCGCGAGCGCGGCCGACGGCTGGGTGTTCCGGAACTCCCTGCTGACGCAACTCCGCCGGATCATCCCGCACGACCTGCGCCGCCGCGTGCCCGTCCGCACGGCCGTACTCATCTACTGCCGGGACGGCGACGGCCGGTGGACCGAGGAGGACGGCGCGTGGATGTGGGGGCTGCGCGACGCCTGCACACTGCACGGGCTGCGCTGTGGCGCGTACATCACGCTGACGCGGGAGGGCTGGCAGGTGCTCGGCGAGGGACGCGCCGGCCGCCGCCCCCACGCGTCCTCCCGCCCGGAAGAGAACCACGAAGTCGTCGAGCGATGGGACGCGGTCACTGCCGCGGCCCTGCGTTCTGCGGGAGAGGGCGCGGGGACGCTGCGCCACGCGGCGGCGCACTGACGGCCGTACGGGGTCCCGTACCCGGGTATCCGCGCAAGGCGTCACCGCACAGGCCATCGCCGTACGCCGCCCACGCGCCGCGCCGGGTGCCGGGAACCCGACGGTCAGACTCCGGCGCCGATGAGCGAGTTGATCCGCTGCGGGTCGCCGCAGACGATCAGCAGCACGCCCGCCCGGGACATGGCCGCGGGCAGCGCACGGGCAATGGCGTCGTCCGCCCCGCCGTTCACCGCCACGACCACAACGGGGCGGCTCGCCGCGCGCTCTGCTGCCGCCGCGTCCGCGTAGAAGACGTCGTCGTGGGCGTCGTGCTGAGCCCAGTACGAGTCCTCGCCGAAGGACAGCTCGTGCGCCGCCCACGGATGCTGCTCGCCCGTGGTCAGCAGGAGGACGTCCTGCGGGGCGCGGCCGGAGTCCAGCAGCAGGTCCACGGCCTCCTCGGCCGCGTCCAGCGCTCCTTCGGCGGATGCGGGGATCAACTGGATCTGCGGGACCTGGTCGGACGCCGCGGGCGTGGCCGCGTCGCGCGAGCCGCGCTGGACGGGTGGTGCGGCGTGGCCGCGCTGCGGACCGGGAGGACCGGGCCGCATCGGGGCAGGCCGGGGGCCGGGACCGGGAACAGGACGGGGGGTCGGCGCGGATCGGCCGGCGGCCGGAGTAGCGCGGGGACCCGGGACACTCTCGTGAATCTGAGGCTCCTCGGGGATGAGAGGCATGAGCTGATGTCTATCAAACGCCGGTGCGGTACGCATCGGCGGGGCGGGGTAGAAATCGGGCAGCCGCTCAGAACTCGAAGCCGAGCTGCCCTCCGGATTCCAGCTCCTCATCCCCTGTCCAGCCCCGCTTCAGCTTGAGGTGCTGCCAGCGGGGCAGCGCGTCCCAGTAGGCCCACGACATGCGGTGGTAGGCAGTGGGCCCCAGCTTCTCCAGGGCGGCGCGGTGCACCGGCGAGGGATATCCCGCATTGGCGGTGAAGCCGAAGTCCGGGCACTCCAGGCCCAGTTCCGCCATCATCGCGTCCCGGCGCACCTTCGCGATCACCGAGGCGGCGGCGACCGCGACACACTTCTGGTCACCCTTGATGACCGTACGGACCCGCCAGGGCGCTCCCAGGTAGTTGTGCTTGCCGTCGAGGATCACCGCGTCGGGCTGCACCGGCAGCGCCTCGAGCGCCCGCAGCGCCGCGAGGCGCAGGGCCACGGTCATCCCCAGCTCGTCGATCTCGTGCGGGGAGGAATGGCCCAGTGCATGTGCGGTCACCCACCCCTCGAGAACCCCGGCCAGCTCGGTGCGGCGCTTGGGGGTGAGCAGTTTGGAGTCCGTGAGACCCTCGGGCGGACGCCGCAGCCCGGTGACGGCGGCGCACACCGTGACCGGACCGGCCCAGGCACCGCGCCCGACCTCGTCGATGCCGACCACGATGCGGGCACCGGTGGTGGCGCGCAGTGAGCGCTCAACGGTGTGAGTAGGCAGTTCGTAGAGCATGACGCCATCAGATTACGCCGCCTGGGCGGCCCCGTGGCAGGTGGGCATCAGCCGGGGTGCGGGCGCAGCAGCGGCACCATCACCTCGTCGACGAACTCGGTGATCTCTTGCTTCGGCAGTTCGCTGCTGCACACCTTGGACCGGTACATCATGAGGGCAGGGAGCACATCGGCGACATGCTCGCCGGTGGCGTCGGGCCGTACGTCGCCGCGCTTGATTCCGCGCCGGACGACCTCGCCGATGAGCCGCTTGCCCGGCATGACCACCCCGTTCAGGATCAGGTCGAGGAAGCGCTCCGCGGACGAGCTGTCGCATTCGTGAAGGACGGAGCGCAGCGCGTAACCCGGTCGCGAGAACATCGCGTCGCGCAGACCGCAGCTCAGGTGGATGAGATCGTCGCGCACGCTGCCGCAGTCCGGGGGGCTGTCGAGCGTGGGCAGGCCCGCCCGCAGCGCGTCGGCGACGAGGTCCTCCTTGGACGCCCAGCGGCGATAGACGGCCGCTTTGCCCGTCTGTGCCGCCGTGGCGACCCCTTCCATGGTGAGGCCGCTCCAGCCCACGGTGCTCAGCTGGTCGAGCGTGGCGTCGAGGATGGCTCGCTCGAGCACGGGGCCACGGCGGCGCAGGGACACCGGCGGTGCCTCGGCGGTCGTCCGGCGTGAAGTGGCCATCGAATTCACTCCGTTGGGAATTTTTCTAGTGAACGGTTGCGTTCACTGAGTGCGGGTGACTACTGTCGGTCATGCAGTGAACGGCACCGTTCACTAAGTCTGTTATGGGGGAACCGTAGTGACAACCTCTCAGTTAGCGGCTCCACGCAAGCCGGGCGCCGCACGTCGGGAAGGCCGGCCGGGTGTCGCCCTCGCCGTCATCGCCGCCTGCCAACTCATGGTGGTACTCGACGCCACGATTGTGAATATCGCGCTCCCGCACATCCAGGAGGCGCTCAGCTTCTCCACCACTGACCTCTCGTGGGTTCTCAGCGCCTACACGCTGACGTTCGGCGGGCTGCTGCTGCTCGGCGGGCGCGCGGGCGACATTCTCGGCCGCCGGCGCGTGTTCATAACGGGCATCCTGATCTTCACGCTCGCCTCCTTGCTCGGCGGATTCGCCCAGGAGCCCTGGCAGTTGCTCACCGCCCGCGCCCTGCAGGGAGTCGGCGGCGCCATCGCCTCGCCCACCTCGCTCGCCCTGATCACCACCACGTTTCCCGAAGGGCCGGAGCGTAACCGGGCGTTCGGGGTCTTCGCCGCGGTGTCCGCCGGAGGCGGTGCGATAGGACTGTTGGCGGGCGGCATGCTCACTGAGTGGCTCGACTGGCGCTGGGTGCTGTTCGTCAATGTTCCGATCGGCATCCTGATCGCCGCACTCGCCCCGGTCTACATCAGCGAGTCGCAGCGCCACCCCGGCCGCTTCGACTTCGCCGGTGCGCTGACCTCCACCACCGGTATGGCCTCGCTGGTCTACGGCTTCATCCGTGCGTCGGAGGAGGGGTGGCGGGACGAGCTGACCCTCGGGGCATTCGCGGCGGCGCTGGTGCTGCTGGCCGCGTTCGCCCTGATCGAGCAGCGGGCACGGGAGCCGATCACGCCGCTGAAGATGTTCGCCGACCGGAACCGCTCCGGCACGTACGTGATCATGCTGAGCCTCTCGGCGGCGATGTTCGGCATGTTCTTCTTCATCGTGCTCTTCGTGCAGAACGTGCTGCAGTACACCCCGATCGAGGCGGGCCTCGCCTTCCTTCCCGTGACCGCGGCCATCGCGGTGGCGGCCGGGCTGTCGCAACGCCTGCTGCCCGCCCTTGGGCCCAAGCCGTTCCTCGTGGTGGGCTCGCTGATCACCGCGGTCGGCATGAGCTGGCTCACCCTGATCGGGCCCGACAGCTCGTACGCGGGCGGGGTGCTGGGCCCGATGCTGCTGTTCGGCTTCGGCATGGGCCTCAACTTCGTGACGCTGACGCTCACCGCGGTGTCCGGAGTCGCGCAGCACGAGGCGGGTGCCGCATCCGGTCTGCTCAATGCGACGCAGCAGGTCGGCGGTTCACTGGGCCTGTCGATTCTGGTCACGGTCTTCGGCACGGCGAGCCGGAACGAGGCGGAGCGCCAGGTCCCGTCCTTCATGGCGCAAGCCACACCCGGGCAGAAGGCGGAGTTCGCCAAGTCCCATGAGCTGCCGGCCCCCTGGGGTCACCATGTGCTGGCCGAGGGCATATCCACGGCCTTCGTCGCAGGTGCGGGCATGGTCCTGCTCGCGCTGGTCATCGCGGTCGTGGTGGTCCGGGTGCGGAAGAGCGATCTGGAGGCGCTCGGCGGTGTCGCCGGTGCCGGCGGCCCTGTCGCCTGATGCGACCGCCCCCCGGCCTCCTCGTGTGTGGGGTACGGAAGGGGGCCGGGGGCTCGGACAGGACAGGGCTCGAACCGACGGGCCGGGCGGGACGGGCTCAGGGCGGGAGGGCTAGTAGGCCTCGCGCTCGCCGCCGTACAGCCCGGCGCGGTCGCAGGAGTCCGTGCCCGCAAGCGGACGGTCCCGAAGGATGGCGCGGGCCCGGTGCTCCCCGAGACTCGTGGCGTACCAGGGCTCATCTGCGGACTGCAGATTACGGTCGATGTCCCGCAGGGCACAGGAGCGCTCCGGCTCGGGCAGCCCGTCGAGGGCGGGCACGGCGTCCGCCGACAGGTCCTGCAGATACTCGAGGTCGATCTTGCCGGTGCGCTCGTACCGTTCGATGTTCTGCTCGGCCACGAGCCCGTCCGGTGACAGCAGTCCGAAGGCCAGCACGGCGGCTGCCGCACTTCCGACCACGGCCCTGGGCAGCCACCGGCCGCCGGCAACACCTGCGACCATGATCAGCACGATGACAAGGCCGAGCCAGAACTCGACTCCGGCCACTGAAATCCTCAGCCGGGTAAGGCCGTAGGCATCGACGTACAGATCCATACGCCGCAGGGCGGAGGCGACCACGACCAGCGTGAGAGCACAGAGCGTACCGAGCACGGCGCGGACCAGCGTCCGGTCCCGCTGACCCCCGCGCGGGGCCAAGCGCAGCGCCACCGCGATGACGACCAGAGTGAGGAGGGTTGCCCAGAGCAGCTGCCAGAAGCCCTGACGGGCGTACTGCGCATACGTCAGCCCCGTCTCGCTGAGCACCTTGTCGTATCCGCCGAAGAGTACGGCGAGTTGCACGGCGATGAAGGCAGCGAAGAGTGCGTTGAGCACGACCAGGGGCAGGGCCCACTCGATCCTGCCGCGCGGTCGGCCCGGCCGGCCCTTGATCCGGTCCCAGCGCAGCGGTGCGGCGGCCGTACGTGCCGCGGCGAGCGCACCGAAGAGCCCGAGGAGGAAGAAGAAGGCACGGACCGGACTGTCCCCGATGGTCACATCGGGCGCCAGGCCGCCGAGCAGGTCGGCGAAGGCGGCATCGGCACCCGCGAAGAGCGCACCGAAGACGACCAGGAGGGCGGCCGCCACGCCCGCCGTACGGACCACAGGCCACCAGCGGTCCCGGGTACCGTCGGCTCGCTCGCGCAACCCCTGCCAGGCCCACCGGCCGCCGGGCACCAGCGCGCCCAGCACGCCGACCGAGCCGAGCAGGGCGCCTCGCCAGGTGCGGCCTCCGTGCAGGGCGAGTGACCCGAGAGCGAGAGCCGCGAGGAGGGCGAGGAAGGCGGGCCATCCGGCGTCGCGCAGGGCGGGCACCGCGAGCAGGGCCAGCCCGCCGACCGCCCACACCAGGGTCCAGGGCCGGATCCGGCGGCCCGCGGCATGGGCGGCGAAGGCTGCGGTGAAGGCTGCTGCCCCCGCCACGATGAGGAGGTTGACGCCTATCCCTTCTTGCAGCAGCAGGGCGCTCAGGCCCGCTGTGGCGAAGGCGGCCCACAGGGTGGCTGGGCCGATCGGGGCCGGCGGGTCGGGCTGGATGTCCAGGCGCCACTGCGGTGCCGGCGGGCGGACGGGGCTCCACTGCACCCCGCTGTCCTCGTACGCCTGCGGTTTCCGGAGACGAGCCGGGACCTCCGCATGGGCCTCCGCCGGGCTCTCCTGCGACTCCGGTATGGCGTCTTCCGGCTCCTCGGCCTCCTGGGCCGACTCGGCATCCGGGTCAGACCCGGCTGCGTACTGGTCGTGCGGCATCGCCTCGTGCGGCTTCGCTCCCTCGGCCGCCTGCCCCTTCGGCTCCGGAGCGGTGGACTGCTGATCTGACACGGGACCCCCTCCCAGCCGGGCTCGTTCGCAGCGCTGCGGCGCACACGGCCCGGCATCTCGTTTCGGCACGTACCTGTCAAGATCGACACGGCGACGTGGCCGTCAGCGTAAGCCCAGTTCCGGCCATGTGGCGTCGCTCCACCCATCCGTGGGGCAAGCTGTGGCCCGACCGTGACGGAGGATCCCGCCGACCGAGACGCACGACGAGACCAGGCGGCAGCGGTTGGAAGGCCAGAGGGCCAGGAGCCAGAGGTTGGAGGTCAGACCTTTACGGCCGGGGTCCAGTCCGGGAGCGGCTCGGTGCGTTCCTGCCACTGGGGCGGCGGAGCACCGGCGTCCGTGGCCGCAACGATGCCGCCCACGATCGCGCAGGTGGTGTCCATATCGCCGCCGACCTGAGCCGTGGTCCAGAACGCCCCCGCGTAGTCGTCGAGGTGGCGGGCCGCGGCCCAGAGCGTGAACGGCACGGTGTCGTGCGCGCTCGTGCGACGGCCGGAGCCGAGGACGGCCGCGACCGTGCCTGCGTCGCCGTAGTCGAGCATGTCGCGAGCGCGCCGCAGACCCGCCTGCACGGCGCTCCGCGGCACGAGCTCGATCACGCCGTCCAGCAGCGCCTCCGGCGCCGGGAGGCCGTCCGGGTCCGCGACCAGGGCCGCCCCTGCGGCGACCGCCATCGCCCCCGCGACCGCCTCGCGGTGCTGGTGAGTGGTGTAGGAGGAGATCTCCGCCTGGTGCGTGGCCTGCTCCACGTCACCGGCGTACCAGGCGCCGAGCGGAGCGATCCGCATCGCGGCGCCGTTGCCCCACGACCCCTGCCCGTTGAAGAGCGCGGCGGCGAGCTCACGCCAGTCGCCGCCCTCCCTTATCAGCCGCAGCATCCGGTTCACGGCCGGGCCGTAGCCGCGGTCGAAGTCGTGGTGCTCGGCGAAGGACCGGGCGAGCGCGTCCTGGTCGATCCGGCGGTGCGCCACCAGCACGGAAAGGACCGAGCAGGCCATCTCGGTGTCGTCCGTCCACTGCCAGACGCCGGGAGGCAGCTCCCGCCGCTTCAGCGCGGGATAGTTCGACGGCACGAAGAACTGGGAGCCCAGGGCGTCGCCCACGGCCAGCCCCCGCAGGCTCGCGAGGGCACGCTCGCAGCGTCGCGTAAGAGTGGGATCAGCGGTCATCGCCCTGACACTCTAGCCGGTGACGTCGTACGACTCCGGGGTGCACCAGCGCTCGAAGGGCCGGTCCAGGTGGTACCTGCCTCCGGGTTCCAGGACCAGCGTCCGGAACTCTCCGTTACCCGGATTCGACAGGGACTCGAACTCCGCCACGGTCCAGTGGAACCAGCGCATGCAGAACAGCCGCATGGTCAGACCGTGTGTGACCAGAAGCACATTGGGCGGGTGGTCGGGGTCCTCGAAGCTGCGGTGCAGGCTCTCCAGGAAAGCGCCCACCCGGTCGTAGACGTCCGCGCCGGACTCCCCCTGCGCGAAGCGGTAGAAGAAGTGCCCGTACGCGTCGCGGTAGACCTTCTGCAGCCGCACGTCCTCGGCGTCCTGCCAGTTGCCCCAGTCCTGCTCCCGCAGCCGCGGCTCCTCCCGCATCCGCACCCGCCGGGGGTCGAGGTCCAGCGCCTTGAAGGTCTGGTGGGTCCGCCGGTACGGGGAGACGTACGCGCTGATGCGCTCCTCGCCGAACATCGCACGCAGCCGGACCCCGGCCTCCTCCGCCTGGCGCCAACCGGTCCGTGTCAGATGCAGCGCGTGATCCGGCAGCCGCTCGTAGACCGTGTCGTCGGCATTGCCCTCCGACTCTCCGTGCCGGAGGAGGACGATGCGCCGGGGCCGTGCCATGCGGCCACCATAATTCGCCGGTCCGGGGATCGCCGTGCCCTCAGACCGCCCAGGTCGGTTCGAGGGCCACGACATCACCGGCGAGTGCGGATATGTCGGCCTCGAGCTGGGTCCGCAGCGCCAGCCGCTCCACGCGCTCCTGGCGGTACTTCCCGTGCTCCGCTGCGGAGTCCCACAGCGACAGCACCAGGAACTCGTTCCCGGGTGCCTCCCCGAAGACCCCGCGCAGCATGCCGGGCGACCCGGCCATCGCCGGGTTCCACACCTTCTCCTGCATGAGCGTGAAGTGCTCCACCCGGTCCTCGCGGACCCGGCAGTGGGCCACCCGTGCCACATCGGCGTCCGAGAAGACCGGCTTGAATCCGACCTTCACATCGAAGCGGTGCTCGAAAAGCCGGAACCGGGCGTCCTTGAAGGTGCCGGACTGGGCAGCCGCGAGCCGGTCGTGCGACCGCGCCATGAAGGAATCGTAGAAGGCCCGGCTCTCCCAGAAGGCGAAGAGATGCGCGACGTCGGGCCGCACCCGGCTCCAGCCACCGCCCTGCCCCCGGAACCCCGGCTCGCCGAGCAGCCCCGCCCATTTCCGCTGCCCCCGCTCGAACCCCCGGCGGTCCACCACGGTACAGCGAATCCACTTGACCAGCACCGCGCCATCGTAGTGGGAGCCGGCCGGCGGCCGGCTCCCACTCGTCAATCATTCGCGATCAGCTGATCAGCTGCAGCCGCTGGTCGAGCCGCAGCCCTCGCACAGGTAGCAGCTGCCCGCGCGGCGCATCTTGGTGCCGCAGGAGAAGCACAGCGGGGCGTCGGCGTTCAGGCCGAGCTGCATCTCGACCAGCTCCGTGGAGCTGTGCGCCTCCTTCGGGGCGGGCACGGCTGCCGTCACCTCGGGCTTCGGCGACGACGGCGAGGTCTTCCTGGGGACCTCGACATGGCGCGGTGCCGACTGGGCGAGTCCCTCGACGTCCATCTCGTCGTCGGACGGCTCGTACGAGCCGGTCTCCAGGTGGCGCTGGCGCTCCTCGGCCGAGTGGATGCCGAGCGCGGAGCGGGTCTCGAACGGCAGGAAGTCCAGCGCCAGGCGGCGGAAGATGTAGTCGACGATCGACTGCGCCATCCGCACGTCCGGGTCGTCCGTCATGCCGGCCGGCTCGAAGCGCATGTTGGTGAACTTCGAAACGTACGTCTCCAGGGGCACGCCGTACTGCAGGCCCACGGAGACGGCGATCGAGAAGGCGTCCATCATGCCCGCGAGGGTCGAGCCCTGCTTGGACATCTTCAGGAAGACCTCGCCGAGGCCGTCGTCCGGGTAGGAATTGGCCGTCATGTAGCCCTCGGCGCCGCCCACCGTGAAGGACGTGGTGATGCCGGGGCGGCCCTTCGGGAGGCGCTTGCGGACCGGCCGGTACTCGACGACCTTCTCCGGCACCGGCTCCGCCTGCTCCGCGGCCTTCTCCTCCTTCTTCTTGGCGGAGAGGGGCTGGCCGACCTTGCAGTTGTCGCGGTAGATCGCGAGCGCCTTCAGGCCGAGCTTCCAGCCCTCGAAGTAGATCTCCTCGATCTCCTCGACCGTGGCCGACTCCGGCATGTTCACGGTCTTGGAGATGGCGCCCGACAGGAACGGCTGGGCCGCCGCCATCATGCGCACATGGCCCATCGGCGAGATGGAGCGCTCGCCCATCGCGCAGTCGAAGACCTCGTAGTGCTCGTGCCGCAGACCCGGGGCGTCGATGACGTTGCCGTGCTCGGCGATGTGGGCGACGATCGCCTCGACCTGCTCCGGCTGGTAGCCGAGCCGCTTCAGCGCCTTCGGGACCGTGTTGTTCACGATCTGCATCGAGCCGCCGCCGACCAGCTTCTTGAACTTGACCAGGGCCAGGTCCGGCTCGACGCCCGTGGTGTCGCAGTCCATCATCAGGCCGATGGTGCCCGTGGGGGCCAGCACGGAGGCCTGGGCGTTACGGAAGCCGCTCTTGTCGCCGAGGCGGATGACGTCCTGCCACGCCTCGGTGGCAGCGGCCCAGACCGGGGTGTCCAGGTCGTCCATGCGCTTGGCCGCGGCGTTGGCGTCCGCGTGCTGCCTCATGACGCGCTTGTGGGCGTCGGCGTTGCGGGCGTAGCCGTCGTACGGGCCGACGACCGCGGCCAGCTCGGCGGAGCGCTTGTACGAGGTGCCGGTCATCAGCGAGGTGATGGCACCCGCGAGCGCCCGGCCGCCGTCCGAGTCGTACGCGTGGCCGGTGGCCATCAGCAGCGCGCCGAGGTTGGCGTAGCCGATGCCCAGCTGGCGGAACGCGCGCGTGGTCTCGCCGATCTTCTGGGTCGGGAAGTCGGCGAAGGAGATGGAGATGTCCATCGCCGTGATGACCAGCTCGACGACCTTCGCGAAGCGGTCGGCGTCGAACGACTGGTTGCCCAGGTCGTCGTCGCGCAGGAACTTCATCAGGTTCAGGGAGGCGAGGTTGCACGAGGAGTTGTCCAGGTGCATGTACTCGCTGCACGGGTTGGAAGCGGTGATCCGGCCCGTCTCCGGGGATGTGTGCCAGTGGTTGATCGTGTCGTCGTACTGAATGCCGGGGTCGGCGCATGCCCAGGCGGCCTCGGCCATCTTGCGGAACAGGGCCTTGGCGTCGACCTCTTCGATGACCTCACCGGTCATGCGGGCGCGCAGCCCGAACTTCGAGCCGGACTCGTACGCCTTCATGAACTCGTCGTTCACGCGGATCGAGTTGTTGGCATTCTGGTACTGGACGGAGGTGATGTCCTCGCCGCCCAGGTCCATGTCGAAGCCCGCGTCGCGCAGGGCGCGGATCTTCTCCTCCTCCTTCACCTTGGTGTCGATGAAGGCCTCGACGTCCGGGTGGTCCACGTCCAGGACGACCATCTTGGCCGCGCGGCGGGTGGCACCACCGGACTTGATCGTTCCTGCGGAGGCGTCGGCACCGCGCATGAAGGAGACCGGCCCGGAGGCGTTGCCACCGGAGGAGAGCAGCTCCTTGGAGGACCGGATGCGGGAGAGGTTCAGGCCGGCACCGGAGCCGCCCTTGAAGATCATCCCCTCTTCCTTGTACCAGTCGAGGATCGACTCCATGGAGTCGTCGACGGAGAGGATGAAACAGGCGGACACCTGCTGCGGCTGCTTCGTGCCGACGTTGAACCAGACCGGGGAGTTGAAGCTGAACACCTGGTGCAGCAGGGCGTAGGTGAGCTCGTGGTCGAAGATCTCGGCGTCTGCCGGGGAGGCGAAGTACCCGTGGTCCTCGCCCGCCTTGCGGTAGGTCCTGACCACGCGGTCGATGAGCTGCTTCAGGCTGGACTCGCGGACGGGCGAACCGACGGCGCCGCGGAAGTACTTGCTCGTGACGATGTTCACCGCGTTCACCGACCAGAAGTCGGGGAACTCGACGCCGCGCTGCTCGAAGTTGACCGATCCGTCACGCCAGTTGGTCATGACGACGTCACGGCGCTCCCAGACCACCTCGTCGTACGGGTGCACGCCGGGGGTGGTGTGGATGCGCTCGATACGCAGCCCCTTGCTCGCCTTGCTGCCTTTGGCACGGGAGCTTCGTGCCGGGCCGCTCGTCGTCTCTGTCATGCCGCCTCCCTAAAAGGGCATAACGCCCTGATGTGCCTTTTTCTTCCCCTAGGCACGGTGTCTGTCTGATGCCCCGGCGCTCCAGCGCGCCCCGGGCAGGTCTGGTGTCCGCCGCTAGTCGGCGGCGCCGGCCGGCGCGGGGACATCGGCGTCCTCCGCGGGCCCACCGGTGTCGGCCGTCCTCCGCTGCTCGCGCAGCTCCGCGACCGCGGCCTCGAAGTCCTCGAGCGAGTCGAACGCCCGGTACACGGACGCGAACCGCAGGTAGGCGACGAGGTCGAGCTCCTGGAGCGGGCCGAGTATCGCGAGCCCTACGTCATGGGTGGACAGCTCGGCGCTGCCGGTGGCGCGCACCGCCTCCTCGACCCGCTGGCCGAGTTTGGCGAGGGCGTCCTCCGTGACGGGCCGCCCCTGACATGCCTTGCGCACGCCGGCGATGACCTTGTCACGGCTGAAAGGTTCGGTGACTCCGCTCCGCTTGATCACCATGAGTGACGCCGTCTCCACGGTCGTGAAGCGGCGGGAGCAGTCAGGGCACTGACGACGCCTGCGGATCGATGTCCCGTCGTCGGTGGTCCGGCTGTCCACGACGCGACTGTCCGGGTGCCTGCAGAAGGGGCAGTGCATGAGATCCCCACCCTCCCCTCGAACCCTCTGAACGTCGTACGACACAGCACAGCTGCACGGCTCCGCAGGGCCTCGGAAGGCCCTTGGGAACAGCCTCAAGCATAGGCGATATCCGCGGCCACGGAGGCCTCGGGACCACAACTTGTAGGTGGCTGCCGCCAATGAAACCACTAGATCTGGTGGTCGTCCGTCAAGCGCACACCCCGCGCGTGTCGCGCCGCCGCGGCGCCCATGAGACTACGGGAGGGAGCCCGGCTACCCACACCCGGGGCGGGGTGCCACACTGGGTGACACCCCGGCAACAGTGCATGGCCGTGCCGCATGGACCCGATCCGGACGAAGGGCGCACTCCGCAAGGAATCGGCTTTCCGCCTATACACCTGAACGCTTGATCACGTCAGCCGATCTGCGAAATTTCACTCGAACGTGTGTTTGGCGCAACCTTTCGAAACCAACTACCGTTGTGCCACTAGGGAGAACCATTTCGAGAGGGGCCGACGTGACCACCACCGCAGACAGCGCCACCATCACCGCCCAGGACCGCTCCCAGCACCGATTCGAGCAGAGCCACCCGATGAATGACGCGACCACGAATCCCGAGGGGCAGAAGCCCGTGCGCTCGCTCCCCGGCCGACCTCCAGGAATCCGCGCCGACAGCTCAGGCCTCACGGACCGCCAGCGCCGGGTCATCGAGGTCATCCGGGACTCGGTGCAGCGGCGCGGTTACCCTCCGTCCATGCGCGAGATCGGCCAGGCGGTGGGCCTCTCGAGCACCTCGTCCGTTGCCCATCAGCTCATGGCCCTGGAGCGCAAGGGCTTCCTGCGCCGCGACCCGCACCGGCCGCGGGCGTACGAGGTCCGGGGGTCGGACGGCCCGGCGAGCCAGCCGACGGACACGACCGGCAAGCCCGCCGCGTCCTACGTCCCGCTGGTCGGCCGGATCGCGGCCGGCGGTCCGATCCTCGCCGAGGAGTCGGTCGAGGACGTGTTCCCCCTCCCCCGCCAACTGGTCGGTGACGGCGAACTGTTCGTGCTGAAGGTGGTCGGCGACTCGATGGTCGAAGCGGCGATCTGTGACGGCGACTGGGTCACCGTGCGCCGCCAGCCGGTCGCGGAGAACGGTGACATCGTGGCCGCCATGCTCGACGGCGAGGCCACCGTGAAGCGCTTCAAGCGGGAGGACGGCCATGTGTGGCTGCTCCCCCACAACTCCGCGTACCAGCCGATCCCCGGTGACGAGGCCACGATCCTCGGCAAGGTGGTGGCGGTGCTGCGGCGGGTCTGACGTACCCCCTCACGACCGGGCCCCGGAACCACTGCGCCGGTTCCGGGGCCCGCTGCACGTACGCCTCCGGAGGGCACGGAGGCCTCCGGAGGCGGTGCCGCGGCCGGGCGCGGCGGCCGCAGGCGCGGTGCTACGTCCCGCGACCCGGCGGAGCTAACTCTCCGCGGTGCGGGCGGCCGCGTCGATCGCGGCCAGTGAGCGGCGGACCTGGTTGCGGTCGGTCGTGTACCAGAAGTTGGGCATGGACGCCCGCAGGAAGCTGCCGTAGCGGGCGGTCGCCAGACGGGGATCGAGGACGGCCACCACACCGCGGTCGCCGGAGGCCCGTACGAGCCGCCCGGCGCCCTGAGCCATCAGCAGCGCCGCATGTGTCGCCGCGACCGCCATGAAGCCGTTGCCGCCGCCTTCCTCCACGGCCTTCTGCCGGGCGCTCATCAGCGGGTCGTCGGGCCGGGGGAAGGGGATGCGGTCCATGACGACCAACTGGCAGTTCGCCCCCGGGACATCGACCCCCTGCCACAGCGACAAGGTGCCGAACAGGCAGGTGCGGGCATCACCGGAGAAGGAGCGGATCAGCTCACCCAGGGTCTCCTCGCCCTGCAGCAGGATCGGCAGGTCGAGCCGCCCGCGCAGAGCCTCGGCCGCGGCCTGTGCGCCTCTCATAGACGAGAAGAGGCCGAGGGTGCGCCCGCCCGCGGCCTCCACGAGCTCCGCGAGCTCGTCGAGCATGTCGGTGCGGCTGCCCTCGCGGCCCGGCTGGGCCAGGTGCCGGGCGACGTAGAGGATGCCCTGCTTCCGGTAGTCGAAGGGCGAGCCGACGTCGAGGCCCTTCCAGCGCGGGCTCGTGTCCTCCTCCGCCGCGCGATCGGCCTGCGCGTCTTCGGCTTCCGCGCCATCGGCCCCTGAGCCAGCGGGCTCCGGGCCGCCGGGCTCTGGGCCGCCGGGCTCCGGGCGGGCCCGCTCCGCGCCACCCGGCCTGCCGGGCGCTGCCTCGGGCGGCAGGCCCAGCGAGGCCGCCACACCATTGAAGTCGCCGCCGAGCTTCAGGGTCGCCGAGGTCAGCACCACCGCGCGATCGGTGAAGAGCTTCTCGCGCAGCAACCCGGACACCGAAAGGGGCGCGACCCGCAGCGATGCCCCGAAGCGGTCGTGCCGCTCGCACCAGACGACGTCGTACTCGGAGCCGGCCACGATCCGCTCCGCCACCCCGTGGACGTTCTCGATCGAGGCGAGGGCCTGTTTGCGCACCGCGTCCTCGTCCTGCAGCGACTTGTCACGGGTGTTTCCGAGGGCCGTGATCACCGTGCGGGACGCGTCCCGGAGGGCCATCAGGGCGTATGCGAGGTCTTCGGGGATCTCCTCGAGACGGCCCGGCAGGGCCAGCTCCATCAGCCGCTCGAAGCTCTCGGCCGCGGTCTGCAGGGCGTCCGCCGCCTTCTCGTTGACCAGCTTGGCGGCTCGGCGGACGGCGCGGTTGACCGATCCCGGGGTGAGCTCCCCGGTGGCGACGCCCGTGACCCGGGAGACCAGTTCGTGGGCCTCATCGATGACCAGCACTTCATGGCTGGGCAGCACGGGAGCGCCCTCGATGGCATCGATCGCGAGCAGCGCATGGTTGGTGACCACGACCTCGGCGAGTTTCGCCCGCTCGCGGGCGGCCTCGGCGAAGCACTCCGCGCCGTACGCGCACTTCGACGCGCCCAGGCACTCGCGGGAGGACACGGACACCTGGGCCCAGGCCCGGTCCGAGACGCCCGGCGTGAGGTCGTCCCGGTCACCGGTCTCCGTCTCGTCGGCCCAGTCGCGCATCCGCAGCAGGTCCTTGCCGAGCCTGCTGGTCGGCGCCGCGGACTCGAACACGTCGAAGAGCCCGTCCTCCTCGTCCTGCGGCGCGCCCTCGTGCAGGCGGTGCAGGCACAGGTAGTTCGAGCGCCCCTTGAGCATGGCGAACTCGGGGCGGCGGCGCAGCAACGGATGCAGCGCCTCGACCGTACGCGGCAGGTCCCGCTCGACGAGCTGGCGCTGCAGCGCCAGGGTCGCGGTGGCCACGACCACGCGCTCGCCATGCGCGAGCGCCGGCACCAGGTAACCGAGTGACTTGCCGGTGCCGGTGCCCGCCTGGACCAGCAGATGGGAGTCGTCGTCGATCGCCTCGGCGACGGCTTCGGCCATAGTGACCTGGCCGGGGCGCTCGGTGCCGCCGACGGCGGTGACGGCGGCGTGCAGCAGGTCGGGAAGGGAGGGCTTCGTCATAGCGCAACCACCCTACGTGGCCGCACTGACATCGCCGTCCGTCACAGCTGGTTGAGGGGGTTGGGGACAGTGCCGTGCACGGCCGCGTGCGGCCGCTCGGGCCGGTCGCGGTAGCCATCGAGGTACAGCCGGTTGCGGTTCAGACACAGCCGCTCAATGCGCGGGGTGAGCAGGTCGAAGGTGTCATACCGGTCCTTGAGCTCCGGGAAGCGCGCGTGGTGGACGAGGATCTCGTCCCGTACGAGCGACCAGAACTGGTCCTCGGCCACCCCCAGGTGCTGCGCGCAGAGCGGGGCGAGATACCGGAAGACGCCGACGAACAGGCCGGAGTGGATGAACTGGGTGAGGAAGGCCGGCGGCTCGGTGAGCAGCACGGTGCGTACGTCCTCGGGCATGGTGGCGTGCTCGGGAAGCCGTTCGGCGCTGACGTTCACATCGTCGACGAAGTCCTTCATCGCCAGGCGGACCGGCACGTCCTGGTCGTCGAAGACGACGATGGCGTTCTCGCCGTGCGGCGAGAAGACCGTGCCGTACCGGTAGAGGAAGTGCAGCAGCGGCGGCAGCAGGGCGGCGAAGAGACGGCGCAGCCAGACGGCCGGCGCGAGCCCGGAACGGCGGACGAGCTCGGCGGTGAAGGAGCCGCCGCGCGAGTCGGTGAGGAGGAGGGCGGCGAGGGTGCGCGCCCGTTCACCGGCGTCGAGCTGGGGGGCGAGGGGCTCACGCCAAATGCAGCCGAGGAGCTCGCGGTACTGGTACGGGACGCCGGGCAGCCTGTCGTACAGCGGGTGCTCGACGGTGATGGAGGCGGTCTCGCCGAGCAGGACGACCCGGGTCTCGTCGCGGAGGAACGGGTCGGCGTCGCGCAGGGCGTGCACCCAGCCGGTGACGGCGGGCGCGGCCCGCGTGCGCTCGGTGGGCAGCCCACGCCACACCAGGGTGTTGAGGATGGAGAGCGGCAGTTTGACGGTGCGGGCGCGGGGGCGGCTGGTGTTGAGGAAGGTGCGGATGGACTGCTGGGGCAGCCGGAAATCCTCGTCCTCCGGGAGCTGGATGATCGTTCCTTCAGCGATCTGGGGCGCGAAGAGCTGGGCGATGTTCTCGTCCCACTGCCAGGGGTGGACGGGCAGCCAGAGGTAGTCGGCGGGGTCGCGGTGGTGCTCGGCGACCGTGCGGGCGAAGGCCGCCCGGGTTTCGGACGAGAGCTCTTCGGCGTACAGCCGGTCGGGGGTCGCGAGTGCCGGGACGCCCTGGTACTGGGCGGCATCTCGGTGTACGGCGAGCCAGGGAAGGCGCTGGGGAGCGCGGGCCTCCGGGGCCCAGCGGGCCGCGTCCCTCGCAGAGAAGCCCATCCGGCCCTTGTTGACCACGATCCAGGGGTGACCGGTCTGGTGGCCTTCGAGGTCGGCGTAGCCGAGGTCGGCGAGGTCTGTGACGCTCGCCGCCGCGGTGTCGAGCCGGGTGTCGGCGGCGAGCGTGGCGGTGAGCTCCCGGATGAGGTGGCCCGTCGTGTCGCCGGTCAGGCCGAGGACGGTGTCGTGGGCCAGGGCGACGAACTGCAGGGGATCCGCGGACGGGGTGATGGAGTCGGGGTCGACGCACCAGTGTCCGTAAGCGCCTCGGCGGGCGCGGAAGCGGTAGGTGGTGGAGTCGGTCACGGGGAGCCGGTAAGCCAGCGGATCGGCGCCGTCCGGCTCCGGCCTGATCACCTCCTCGTACGCGAACTCGGCGAGCATCTTCGCGAGCAGGCGGCGGGCTGCACGGTGCCAGGCGTCGTGACGGTGCTGGGGTGGTGACGGCTGCAAGGTCTGGACTCCTCGGACGGGAACGGGAACGGGCCGAGCGGTGTACAGAAAGCAGTGGAGCAATCAGCGGGCCGCAGCGGCCCGGATCACAGGAGGTGGCGGTGAGCACGGTCGCGGATCATCAGCGCTGCTCGTTTCTCGGGGAGTTCGAGCTCGGCGTGGAAGCGGAACCCGGCGCCGAGGAAGGCGGCCACGGAGGGGGTGTTGCGGATGTCGGGTTCCGCGATCACCCGGGTGCAGGAGGGGCGGTTGTCGAGAACGAGGTCGGAGACGGTGCGGAGAAGGGCGGTGCCGAAGCCGCGGCCGCGGTCGGCGACGGCGCCGATGAGGAGGTGGAGTCCGGTGTCATGGGGCCGTGCCGCATAGTGGCGGGCGATGGGGTCGAGGTCGGCGCGATAGACCTCCCAGTAGCTCATGGGGGTGCCGTTGAGGACACCCAGGCAGGGCACACTCCGGCCGTCGCCCTCGAGTTGGGCACGTAGGTGGGCGCCGGCGATCTCGTCGGGGCCTGCGAGGCCCCAGAAGGCAGCGACGGCGGGGTCGTTCATCCAGCGGGCGACGAGCGGCAGATCGCGGTCGATGCTGACGGGAACCAGCCGGAAGACGTCCGAGCGGCCGGTGGCCGGCCCCCATTCGGCGACGGAGTCCAGCAGGTCCGGGCCGGTCCATGGGGAAGGTGGTCCCGGATGGGCGCGGGGTGGGACGTCCGCGCGTGCCAGGACAGCGCGTTCCTCGTCGATCAACGCGGTGAGTTCGTCCGGCAGGTGCAGGTCGAGGGTGTCGTCGGTGCTGGAGCTGGTGCTCCGGTCGGTACTGGATTCTGCGGACGGCACGGCGACGCTCTCCTCTCGTGGGCCTCGTATATCTCGTGAGCCTCATGGATCTCTGGATCTCCTTGGTTCCCATGGGTCTCTGTGTCACGCCGCGGATACGACAAGGGGGTTGGGGATGGTGACGTAGACGGACTGGGTGTCGACCGGGCCGACCAGCTCATCTAGTCCGTGCAGGCGGGTGAGGAGGTTCGCCTTGCAGCGGAGGGTGGTGGATTTGAGCAGGAGGCCGGGCAGCGGTGAGCCGGTTCCGTTGGGGGCGGCGGCCACGCCGAGGAAGCGGCGGAAGGCAGCGAGCAGGAGGCTCTCGTCTGCGAGCCGTTGGGAGCCGAAGGCTCCGATCAGGCCGAGCACGTTGTTGATGCCGAGGTAATAGGCGAAGCGTTCGTCGGTGACCTCGTCGGAGACGAAGGTGTCGCTCTCGGTTCCGATTCCGGGCAACCTCCGGTCAAGTGCCTCCCGGTGTGACTGGCGGAAGTAGTAGCCCTGGTTGTCGCGGTAGCGACCGCCGACGGGCCAACCGTCGGCGTCCAGAAGGACGAGCGTGTTCTGCTGGTGCGCCTCGAGCGCGACGCCCGCTGCGCCGTCGAGCCACAGGACGGGCCGGACCACGGCCTCGAGGTAGCGCAGGAACCACTCGGCGGACACGGCGGCGGCCGGGCGGCCTGTCGTGGCGGCGAGCCGGGTCACGAGGTCGGCGAGGCGGGACCGCATCACCGGGACGCCGGAGGATTCGGGTCCCGGCCAGGGGCGCGGCGAGGTGAGCGCGGCGATGCACACGGCGTCGTCGCCGGAGCCGAAAGGGTTGTGCCGGATCACGGTGTCCAGGCCGGGCAGCGGCTGCCCGTCCGGTGCGGAGACGGCGATCCAGGCCGGGTCCCTGACGATGTCGAAGCAAGGGTGGGCGCTCTTCCACTGCTCGCCTAGGCCGGAGCGCAGCAGACGGTGGACCTCGACGCCGCGCTGGAGTTCCTTACGGAGGTTCTCGCGGCGGGAGTTGGTGATGCGCAGCCCGAGGGAGAGCTTGAGCATGGCGGTCGCACCGGGCCGGTGCACCGTTCGTACAGAGGAGGTGGGATGCCAGGGCTCGCCGTGGGGCCCCAGGTCGTGCAGCAGCCCGGCGTCAAGGAGTTCGGCGACGGCTGGGCGCTGCCGGAGATCGCGGGCCTGCCAGGGGTGGAGGGGCAACGGCACCGTGCCCTCGGGCAGTTGCAGATCGACGCCCGCAAGGTTCGTGATGAGCTGCTCAGCGGTCACGGGGCGGCCGCCTTCGGTCCAGGCGGAGTCGCCGGCCAGTACGGTCCGGTCGACCGCCATCCAGTGCAGAGGGAAGGAACCGCGCAGCTCGGGTGAGTAGGCGCGGGATTCGGCATCGGAGAGCCCTTCGCGGCTCTTGGGAGTGGGGTGGAGTGGATGGCCGAGGACCAGGGACTGCTCGGCGTCGAGGAAGAGATCACCGCTGAGCCGCATGGCGGGCCGGTTCCGCCGGTCGGCGATGAACTGGGCGGTGCGGTGTACGGAGTCGGCGACGCGGCTGAAGAGATCGGCCGTGTCCGCGCCGGGGGCGATCGGGCCGCGCGCGCTCGTGCTGCGCGGGGCGCCGTGCGCCGCCTCCCGGGCGAGCAGGGCCGCCACGGTGACGGCTTCGGCGGCCGGGGCACCCGCCGAGCCGTTCTCCAGGACCGGGGCCCCGAACCGGTGCCACCCGGTGGCCGACCAGTAGCGGACGGGGACCAGCAGCGCGGTGCCGGTGGCGTCGAGGGGGATGCGCAGGGTGTCACCGTCCGGGGGCGGCGTGGAGTTCTCCCGCGTCCAGCAGCGCAGCAGGTTCTCCACGGCCGCCGCATCGGCCGCGACGCGCGGATCGGGGTGGTCCAGCGGATCCTTGGTGACGCAATGCACACCGGCGGGGCCGGCCTGGCGCGGCACGGTGTGTTCAACGGTGGACGCTGCGGTCTTGGGGCCCGTGCGTGGATTCATCGTTTCGTCGGCGCGCTGGTCCAGGCGCTGCGGCCGTGGTGGAGGCGCCTTCCTCCTTCTTCTGTGGGCAGGGGGCGGGACGCATACGACGTCGCGCGGGTATCCGCATCCCCGTTCCGGCGACGAGCTGCTGGATGGCGAGCAGCTTGCGTGTTCCGGCGCCCCACCGGCGCTTCGTCACCGCGCGCTGTCCCGGGGCGGCCGAGTCGCGCTCGCCCCTGTGCTCCTGCGTCCGCTGCGCCGCACGCCGGTCCTTGCCGCGGTGGCGATGGCGTCGCTCAGCCGGTCGAGGACGGCTGTCGCCTGCTCATCGGTGATCGTGAGCGGCGGCATGAGCCGGACGACGCTGGAGTGGCGACCGCCGAGTTCGACGATCAGGCCTCGCCGCAGGCACTCCTGCTGGACGGCGGCGGCGAGTCCGGGCGCGGCCGGGAGTCCCCTGCCGCTCGTGACGTCGTCCGCTGCGCCCGTGCCCTCGGGGTCGACGAGTTCCACACCGATCAGGAGCCCGCGACCGCGTACGTCCCCCATACACGGCTGCTGTTCCGCGAAGTCGCGCAGTTGCCTCAGCATCCGGCCGCCGAGTTCCGCGGCCCGCTCGGCGAGCCGGTTCTCGCGTACGTACGCCAGGGTGGCGGCGCCCGCGGCCATGGCGAGTTGATTGCCCCGGAAGGTCCCGGCGTGCGCGCCCGGCTGCCAGGTATCGAGATCGTCGCGGTAGACCACGGCGGCAAGCGGGAGACTGCCGCCGACGGCCTTGGACAGCACCATCACATCCGGCACGATCCCGCTGTGCTCGACCGCCCAAAAAGCGCCGGTCCGTCCGACGCCCGTCTGTACCTCGTCCGCGATGAGCGGAATGCCGCGCGTGGCGGTGAGGTCGCGCATCCGGCGCAGCCAGCCGTCCGGTGCCGGGATGACCCCGCCCTCGCCCTGGACCGGTTCGAGGATCATTCCGCCCGGAGGCTGCACCCCGCTCTCCGGGTCGTCGAGCAGGTTCTCCGTCCAGCGCGCGGACATCTCCGCGCCGCGCTCGCCGCCGATCCCGAACGGGCAGCGGTAGTCATACGGATACGGCAGGCGCGTCACCCGCACGTCCTGCGCGCCCCCGGATGCTTCGAGCGCCCCCGCGGTCATGCCGGGAGCAGCCCCGGCGAACGCGAGCACCCCGCTACGCCCGGTCGCGGCGCGTACGAGCTTGAGGGCGGCCTGCACCGCGTCGGTGCCGGCCGGGCCGCAGAACTGCACCCGTGCCCGGTCGGCGAGTTGGCGTGGCAGGGTCCGGAACAGTTCGGTGGTGAAGTCGTCCTTGACGGGTGTCGCCAGGTCCAGGACGTGCAGTGGAGCACCGGAGTCGAGCACGGACCGGATGGCCTCGAGCACCACCGGGTGGTTGTGCCCCAGCGCCAACGACCCTGCTCCGGAAAGGCAGTCCAGATAGCGTCGGCCATCGGCGCCCTCGATCGTCAGTCCGCGCGCCCGGACCGGCACGATGGGCAGCAAGCGCGCATACGTGCGCGCCGCGGACTCGCGCAGCGACTGCCGCCGCAGGATGCCCTCGTGAGCCGCTTCGACCGGAAGGACGGGTGACGCCACCGGCGGTTGCTGGGTCACGGCCACGTTTCGTCAATCCTCCTGCTGGACGTGCTGAACGCTGATCCGCTGTCCCCCGTACGTACCAACGACGCCGAGAGCAGCGGATCACGGGCACGCGCAAGATCCTTGACGGCGGGAGGCGATGGGGAACCACGGACCCGCTCGCTTCCGTCCCCTACGGCACCCGGCATAGTGGGGGTCCTGCGCCCTTCGTCGGCGTGCATGACAAGTCCATCGCAGGTTCGAAGAGACCCAGGGGGAGTTCCGCCCATGCCATCGATACGCCCGCCCGTCTCCCGCCGCCCCGGGTGGAGGGCGCTGCGCCCCCGTGGGGCCGGATCGGCCTTCGCTGCGGTCGCGCTGACGGCTGTCCTGGCGGTGACCGCGACCGCGTGCGGTCCGACGGAGGACGACGCGAACCCGAATCCCGGCGTATCCGCGGGCGGGCAGGGCGGCAGGGACATATCCCTGCCCGACCTCGACGAGCGCCTCAAGGAACTGGGCATCGACCTGGACAAGTGGAAGAACGGGGAGTGGAAGGACTGGAACAGGGACGACTGGCTGCGCGAGGCCGGGGACTTCGTCAACCCGATCATCGAGGACCTGTGGAAGCCCGAGCGTATGGGGGAGGCGGAGGAGCCGCAGAAGACGGTTCCCGAGGACGTCTCCGGTGACCAGGGCGTCACCGACCCGGAGCCGCAGCCTGTCCAGGCCAAGGGAGTCGAGACCCCGTATCACGAGAACGCCGCCCCGGTGGGCAAGGTCTTCTTCGACGGCCCCAAGGGCTCGATGGTCTGCTCCGCCACTGTGGTGAAGGACCCGGCGAACCCGGGCAAGTCCAACCTCGTCTGGACGGCGGGCCACTGTGTCCACGCGGGCAAGGACGGCGGCTGGTACCGCAACATCGCATTCGTCCCGTCCTTCAACGACAACGGCGTGCCGGACAGCCAGTTGAAGAACACTCCGCGCGAGGAGCTCATGCCCTACGGCGTCTACTGGGCCAACTGGGCGTCCACCTCGAAGCAGTGGATCTCCGAGGGCTCGGCAACCGGGGGCAACGGCGCCCCGTACGACTACGCCGTGCTGCATGTGAAGCCGGAGAAGGGCAGCGGGGGCAAGTCGCTCGAGGAGACCGTCGGCGCCGCGCTGCCCGTCGACTTCAACGCCCCTGCGGTCAACAGCATCGAGAGCATGGGGGCCTGGGGCTACCCAGCGGCGCCGCCGTACGACGGCGCCAAGATGTTCTCGTGCGTCGACAAGCCCGGTCGGCTGTCGCTGTCCTCTTCGCAGCCCACGATGTACCGCATCGGCTGCACCATGACCGGCGGTTCGTCCGGCGGCGGCTGGTTCGCCAATGGCTCCGACGGCAAGCCTGCCCTGGTGTCCAACACCTCCATCGGCCCGGTCACGGCCACATGGCTGGCAGGCCCACACCTGGGGCCTGAGGCGAAGGGTATGTTCGACGAGGTCAGCCGGAAGTTCGCCGGGGAATAGCCCGGCCCAGCGGCCCCGGCCCAGCGGCGCACCGCTCCCTCCGCAACGGCAGAGGCCACGCGGCGACGGAGAGGCCCGCTTCCACCGACCTCAGATCGGTGGGAGCGGGCCTCAACTCGTACAAGAGCCGCGCCTGGTGGCGAGGCGGCGGCCGTATGCCGTGGCCGCCTGATGGCGGGGCGGCCTGAGGGCAGGGCGGCCTGAGGGCAGGGCGGCCTGATGGCGGGGCGGTCAGCGCCGTCCAGCCAGGGCGTAGGGCTGCAGTTCGGCCGCAAGTTCCTCGTGGACCCGCGCCTTCAGCAGGGTGCCTTCCGGGGTGTGCTCCTCGGAGATCACCTCGCCGTCGGCGTGCGCCCGCGAGACGAGGTTCCCGTGCGTGTACGGCACGAGCACCTCGACCTCGATCCGCGGCCTCGGCAGCTGAGCGTCGATCAGCCCCCGCAGCACGTCGATGCCCCGCCCCGTACGGGCCGACACCGCGATCGCGTGCTTCTCCATGCGCAGCAGCCGCTGCATGACGAGCGGATCGGTCGTGTCCGCCTTGTTGATCACCACGATCTCGGGCACGTCGACCGCGCCGACGTCGCGGATCACCTCACGTACGGCCGCCAGCTGCTCCTCCGGGTCAGGGTGCGAGCCATCCACCACATGCAGAATCAGATCGGCGTCACCGACCTCCTCCATGGTGGAGCGGAACGCCTCGACCAGGTGGTGCGGCAGGTGCCGGACGAATCCGACCGTGTCGGCGAGGGTGTAGAGCCGCCCGCTGGGCGTCTCGGCCCGCCGCACCGTCGGGTCGAGGGTGGCGAACAGCGCGTTCTCCACCAGCACGCCCGCGCCCGTCAGGCGGTTGAGCAGCGAGGACTTTCCCGCGTTGGTGTATCCGGCGATGGCGACCGAGGGGACCTTGTTACGCCGGCGCTCCTGCCGCTTGACGTCGCGGCCGGTCTTCATCTCGGCGATCTCCCGGCGCATCTTCGCCATCTTCTCGCGGATCCGCCGCCGGTCCGTCTCGATCTTGGTCTCACCTGGACCACGGGTGGCCATGCCGCCGCCCGAGGAACCGGAGGAGCCACCGCCACCCATCTGCCGGGACAGCGACTGACCCCAGCCGCGCAGCCGCGGCAGCATGTACTGCATCTGCGCCAGCGAGACCTGCGCCTTGCCCTCTCGGGACTTGGCGTGCTGGGCGAAGATGTCGAGGATCAGGGCGGTCCGGTCGACCACCTTGACCTTGACGACATCCTCGAGGTGGATGAGCTGGCCGGGGGTGAGCTCACCGTCGCACACGACGGTGTCGGCCCCGGTCTCGAGCACGATGTCGCGCAGCTCCTGAGCCTTGCCCGAGCCGATGTACGTGGCCGAGTCGGGCTTGTCGCGGCGCTGGATCACGCCCTCCAGGACCAGCGCGCCCGCGGTCTCGGCGAGCGCGGCCAGCTCCGCGAGGGAGTTGTCCGCGTCCTGCGCCGTGCCGGACGTCCAGACGCCGACCAGCACCACGCGCTCCAGGCGCAGCTGCCGGTACTCGACCTCGGTGACGTCCTCGAGCTCGGTGGAAAGGCCGGCGACCCGGCGCAGCGCCGCGCGGTCCGAACGATCGAACTGATCGCCGTCGCGCTCCCCGTCGATCTCGTGGCTCCAGGCGACGTCCTCTTCCATCAGGGCGTCGGCCCGAAGGCTTGCCGAGAAGCGCTGGGCGTCCTGGGAAGGGGAAGAAGAGGAGGTCATTTGATCCTTACGTCGATGGGAACCCTCGTCGGGAACAACGCCGGGAAGGCCCGGACGATTCCCGGGACCGGCTCTGTAGCTGCCGACACGGGAAATGGTCGCACGGCGCGCCGGGGCCGTCACGCGGGTTTCCCCGGCGGACCCGCCGCTCCGGCCTTACGACCCGCCCGCCGCGGGCCTTACGACCCGCTCACCCCGGCTTCACGCCCCGGCCTCATCACACGGCCACCTCACGACCCGCCTCACCGCCCGCCCTGCCGCCCGGCCTCACGACCCCGCCTCACCGCCCGGCCTTGCGGCCCGCGCGGACCGCCCGGCCCGCCTGGTGCGGAGCGGGCGAGGCGTCCCGCGCGACCGCCCGGTCGGCCTTCCAGTCCGGGTGTCCCGGCATCGGCGGCGTTGTGGCCCCGTACAGCCATGACCGCAGGAAAGCCGACTGGTCCTGCCTCGTGACCTGGGAGGCCAGCGCGATGAAGTCCGCCGTCGAGCCGTTCCCGTGGCGGTGCCGCGCGACCCAGGCGCGCTCCAGCCGGTCGAAGGCCGCCGCGCCGATCCGCTGCCGGAGCGCATAGAGGACCAGGGCGCCTCCGTCGTAGACGACGGGACGGAAGATGCTGATCTTCTTGCCGGGGTCGGGCGGCTGTGGAGCGGCCGGCGGGCCGCCCGCGGTCCGCCAGCCGTCGGACTTGCCGTACGCCAGGCGCATCCGCTCGGTCAGCGACACACTGCCCGTCTCGTGCGCGTAGAGGGCCTCGTACCAGGTGGCGTGCCCTTCGCTGAGCCACAGATCGGACCACCGCGCGGGGCTCACGCTGTTGCCGAACCACTGGTGGGCCAGCTCGTGGACCATGACCGACTCGACGTACGGTGCGGGGAAACGCGGATCCGTGAACAGCCCGCGCTCGAAGAGCGAGAGCGTCTGGGTCTCCAGCTCGAAGCCGGTCTGGGCGTCGGCGATCAGCAGCCCGTACGTCTCGAAGGGATACGGTCCGACCTTCCGCTCCATCCAGGAGATCTGCCCGGGCGTCTTGGCCAGCCAGGGCTCCAGGCGCTCGCGGTGCACGGCGGGCACCACGTCCCGTACGGGCAGGCCGTGCGGTCCACTGCGCCGCAGCACCGCGGACCGGCCGATGGAGACCTGCGCCAGCTCGGTGGCCATGGGGTGCGCGGTCCGGTACACCCAGGTCGTGGTCCGCTCGCCTTGCTCCCGGGAGAGCGGCAGCCCGCCCGCGACGACGGTGAGGTCCTTCGGCGCGGCGACGCGGAAGGTGAAGCGGGCCTTGTCGGCGGGGTGGTCGTTGCACGGGAAGACGCGGTGCGCGGCATCCGGCTGGCTCGCCATCGCCAGGCCGTCCCGGGTGCGCACCCAGCCGCCGTCGGCTCCGGTCCCGGGATCGCTGGTGTGCGCGACGTTGACGCGGAGCGGGGCGCCGGCCGATACCGGATCGGCCGGGGTGACGGCCAGGTCCTCTCCGACGCTGCGGAAGCGGGCGGGCTTGCCGTTGACCTCCACGGACCGGACCCTGCCGCGCGCGAAGTCGAGATTGAAGCCGTCGAGCGGGGCCGTGGTGCGGGCGTCGATGGACGTGACGGCCTGCAGCGGCCTGCTGTTGCTGCCGGAGTAGTCGAAGGCGATGTCGTATTCCAGGACGTCGTAGCCGGGGTTCCCCAGGTGCGGGTACAGCCGGTCGCCGATCCCCAGCGGGGCCGGTGCCGGGATCCCGGCCGCGACGAGGGTGGCCATGGTTGCGGCGGCGAAGGCCGCCCTGCGTGCCCTGCGGCGCGGGGGTCGGATCATGCAATACGGCTATCAGCGCGGCGCGGAACTCCGGCGGAGCCGCGCGCCGTACGCACCCGAAAGGGCGCTTCCGGGTTTCCGGGCGGTCCTCGTGCTCAGTCAGGCGTTCGTCCGCGGCACGGCGGTGACGGGACGCTGACCGCGGGTCACGTCGTACACCCCCGGCACCTTCAGCATCGCGCGCATCAGGGCGGGCAGCCGCGCGGCGTCCGGGAGCTGAAGCGTGTACGTGTGGCGGACGCGCTGTTCGCGGGGCGGTTCCACCGCGGCGGCGAGGATCGCGGCCCCTTCGAGCGCGATGGCCTCGGTGAGGTCGGCGAGCAGGTGTGGCCGACCGAAGGCCTCCGCGAGGAGCGTCACGCGGCAGTCGCCGGTGGTGCCGTCACCCCGCCCGCGCCAGTGGACCCCCACTGGGTGGCGCCCGGCCACCTGCATCCGGGCGACCGCGGGGCACTGCGCGCGGTGCACGGTGACGGCGCCGCCGCGAACGGCGAATCCGGTGACCGCGTCGGGGGGTACGGGGGTGCAGCAGCGCGCGAGCCGCACGGTCGCGCCGGGCAGGTCGGCGACGGCGGCGAGCGCCGCCGCGTGGCCCGGCACCCGCCCGGCCGCCACCGCCTCGGTGTCCCCCTGCCCCCGCCCTTGCCCTTGTCGTTGCCCGCGCTCCTGCTCCTGCTGTGCGGGAGACCCGGTGTCGGCGGGGGCTTTGGAGGCCTCCGGGTGGGCGGTCAGCCAGCGCGTGATGGCGATACGGGCCGCGGGCGTACGCGCGTACTCCAGCCACTCGGGGGACGGCCCCGCGGCCGCGTCCTGGGCCATGAGGAGCTGCAGCGTGTCGCCGTCGGCGAGCACGGTGGCCAGAGTGGCGAGCCGGCCGTTGACGCGCGCGCCGATGCACATGTGCGCGGCCTCGCCGTGCAGCGCGTAGGCGGCGTCCACACAACTGGCGCCCGCCGGGAGCCCGAACGTGCCGCCGTCGGCCCGGAAGACCGTGATCTCCCGGTCCTGGGCGAGGTCGTCGCGCAGCGAGGTCCAGAAGGTGTCGGGGTCGGGGGCCGACTGCTGCCAGGCGAGCAGCCGGGACAGCCAGCCGGGGCGCGTGGGGTCGGCGCGCTCGCCCTCGGTGGATGTCTCGCGGCCCGCCCCGCCGCCTGCGGCGGGTTCAGACCCTGGGGCCCCCTCCGGCCCCTCGGTGCCCTCCGCGCCCTCCGCGCCCTCCGTGCCACCCGTGCCGCCTGTGCCCTCGCCGCCCTCCGTGCCGTCCGCAGCCGAGGCGTACGGATTGCCGAGCGCGATCACGCCCGCCTCCGCCACCCGGTGCATCTGGTGCGTACGGATGAGGACTTCGGCGACGTCGCCGCCCGGCCGGGAGGCGACCGCGGTGTGCAGGGACTGGTAGAGGTTGAACTTCGGGACGGCGATGAAGTCCTTGAACTCGGAGATGACCGGGGTGAAGCAGGTGTGCAGTTCGCCGAGCACCGCGTAGCAGTCGGCGTCCTCCGCGACCAGCACCAGGATCCGCCCGAAGTCGGCGCCGCCCAGCGCGCCGCGTTTCAGGCGCACCCGGTGGACGGATACCAAGTGCCGCGGTCTGACCTCGACTTCGGCGCCGATGCCCGCATCGCGCAGTACGGAGCGCACCTCCTCCGCGATCGCGGGCAGCGGATCCGGGCGGCCCGCCCGGTCGAGGACGAGATCGCGGGTGCGCTCGTACTCGTCGGGGTGGAGGACGGCGAAGACCAGGTCCTCGAGCTCGGTCTTGAGCGCCTGTACGCCGAGCCGCTCGGCCAGCGGAATCAGCACATCCAGCGTCACTCTGGCGATCCTGGCCTGCTTCTCCGGGCGCATCACGCCCAGAGTCCGCATGTTGTGCAGCCGGTCGGCCAGCTTGATGGACATCACGCGCACGTCGTTGCCCGTCGCGACGAGCATTTTGCGGAAGGTCTCGGGCTCGGCGGCGGCGCCGTAGTCGACCTTCTCCAGCTTGGTGACGCCGTCGACGAGGTAGCCGACCTCCTCGCCGAACTTCTCCCGTACCTGATCGAGCGTCACATCGGTGTCTTCGACGGTGTCGTGGAGCAGAGAGGCGGTCAGGGTGGTCGTCTCGGCGCCGAGTTCGGCGAGGATCAGCGTGACCGCCAGGGGATGGGTGATGTACGGCTCGCCGCTCTTGCGCAACTGGCCGCGGTGCGAGGACTCAGCGAGGACGTACGCCCGGCGCAGGGGATCGAGGTCGGCACCGGGGTGGTGCGCCCGGTGCACCTTCGCCACATGGTCGATCGCGTCCGGCAGGCGGTCCCGGGGTGCAGACCCGAGCAGCGCTGCGCGCCCGAGTCTGCGCAGTTCGATATGGGGGCGGCCGCGCCTGCGGGCGGGAGGACCTGGATTGGTGGCCTCTGCGCTCATGGGCACCTCCGGCGGCATCGGCCGGCGGGGCTCGGTCACCCGGGCCGGTGCCCGACACCCGGCCGGTGCTTGATGCTACCGACCCCATCACGCACGGCCGACCGGCTCTCGCTCAGAGTGAACCGGATCACCCATTCGAGCGAGGATTCAGGCAGAAGCGATTGCGATCCCGTCGAGGTCGATCAGGCCCTCGGCCACGATCACGGCGGGGCCTGTCATCTCGATGCGGCCGTCGGGGTGTTCGGAGATCACCAGGCGCCCGCCGGGGACGTCGACGGTGTACATGGCCGGGCGGCCGGTCACGGCCGGGTCGGCCCCGTCGCGGCGTGCGGCGGCGACCATGACGGCGCATGCTCCCGTTCCGCAGGAACGGGTCTCGCCCGAGCCGCGCTCGTGAACACGCATCGCCACGTGGGCCGGACCGCGGTCGACGACGAACTCGACGTTCGTGCCCTCCGGGTATGCGGAGGCGGGCTGTACGGGCGGCGGGCTCAGCAGGTCGCCCGCCTCGGCCAGGTCCTCGACGAAGGCGACGGCGTGCGGGTTGCCCATGTTGACGTTACGGGCGGGCCAGCTGCGGTCCCCCACGGAGACGGTGACCTGGCCCTCCGGGAGGAACGCCTTGCCCATGCCGACCGTGATGTCGCCGCCCGCGCTGTCCTTGGCGATGTGCACCTGCCGCACCCCGGCGCGGGTGGCGATCGCCAGGTCGCCCTCGCCGACCAGGCCCGCGCGCTGCAGATAGCGCGCGAAGACGCGGACCCCGTTGCCGCACATCTCGGCGATGCTGCCGTCGCTGTTGCGGTAGTCCATGAACCACTCGGCTTCCGCGGCCATCCCGGCGGCCTCGGAGTGCGCGGCGGACCGTACGACGTGCAGCAGCCCGTCCCCGCCGATCCCGGCCCGCCGGTCGCAGAGCCGCGCCACGGCGGCCGCCGGGAGGTCCAGGGCGTTGTCGGGGTCGGGAATGATCACGAAGTCGTTCTCGGTGCCGTGACCCTTGAGGAAGGGGATCTGCGCGGTGCTCACACCCCGATCCTACGGGTCCGCTCGCCACGGCGGCCGCTCCGCGTCGAGGGAGCCGGTGCCGCGAACGGCGGCGCACGCTCCCCATCGAGGCAGCGGGCACCGCTCAATGGCGAATGCGCCCGACGGCAACAAGCACGAGCCCGCCCGCCCCAACGGCCACCCGCGTCGAGCGAGCGGACGTCGCTGAACGGCGGCGGCGCCCCACCGCAAGAAGAACGGAGCCGCCCGCCACAACGGCCACCCGGCGTCCAGGCCGCAGGCATCCCTGGACGGCGAATGCGCTCGACGACAAGAAACACGGATGCGCTCGCCGCGACGGCCGCTCCCCGTCGAGAGAGTGGGGCGGTCCGCTGTCAGCGGAGGCGGGCCACTCGCCAGATGGCGAGGGCGGCGATCGTCAGGACCACCAGGACGTAGAGGGCGACGACTCGCCAGTCCGGGCGCGTACCGGAGCCGCGGGGCGGCAGGCCCGGCCAGGTGAGGCCGACGCGGCGGCCGGCCATCATGCCCCAGCCCGCGGCGCAGCTGCTGATCAGCAGGCCGAGCATCGCCACGACCGCGCCGCCGTCGCCGAATTCGAAGGCGAGCGGGAAGGCGAACATCAACGATCCCGCGGCCGCGAGGCCGACGATCGGAGCGATCTGCCAGATCCGCAGCCGCCGCGGCGGGCGCAGCTCCCGGAAGGACTCGCCGCCGGTCTCACTCTCCGGACCGTCCGGTGTCAACTCGTCCGAATCCTCCTCCTGCGGCGGATACGGCTTGTCACGAGGGCCGGCCTCCATCGCCACACGCCCTCCCAGCTCAGACATCACGGCTCGATCGAAGGTCGATGATGGCACGCCGTTCGAGGCCTGGACGGCGGCCGGAGCGTCCCGATGCCATCACGTGATCAGGCTGTGACCGCCCGTTCGACCAACGTCAACGCCCGTCCCAGAAGTTCCGGTCGCCGGTCCGTGGCGCCGCTGAGCCAGTGCACCCGGGGATCCCTGCGGAACCACGAGTCCTGGCGGCGCGCGAAGCGCTTGGTGGCGCGTACGGTCTCGGCTCGCGCTTCCTCCTCGCCGCACTCCCCGGCCAGGAAGGCGAGCACCTGCTGGTAGCCGAGCGCGCGCGAGGCCGTACGCCCCTCCCGCAGGCCGACGGTCTCCAGGGACCGCACCTCGTCGACGAGGCCCGCCTCCCACATGCGGTCCACCCGCAGCGCGATCCGCTCGTCGAGTTCGGGCCGTTCGACGTCCACGCCGATCTGCACGGTGTCGTAGACAGCGTGGTGCCCGGGGAGGTTGGCGGTGAAGGGGCGGCCGGTGATCTCGATGACCTCCAGCGCGCGTACGATGCGCCGCCCGTTGCTGGGCAGGATGGCGCGGCCCGCCTCCGGGTCCTCGGCCGCGAGCCGGGCGTGCAGGACCCCGGAGCCGTGCGACGCCAACTCGGCCTCCAGGCGCGCGCGTACGTCCGGGTCGGTACCCGGGAACTCCAGCGCGTCGATGGCCCCGCGCACGTAGAGACCCGAGCCGCCCACCAGGACCGGGGTGCGCCCCGCGGCCAGCAGGCGGTCGATCTCCGCCCGGGCGACCCGCTGGTACTCGGCGACGCTCGCGGTCTCCGTCACATCCCAGATGTCCAGGAGATGGTGCGGCACGCCCTGGCGTTCCGCGGGCGTGAGTTTGGCGGTGCCGATATCCATGCCCCGGTACAGCTGCATCGAGTCGGCGTTGACGACCTCTCCGTCCAGGTGCTGGGCGAGAGCCACACCGAGATCGGACTTTCCGGCTGCGGTGGGCCCGACGACGGCGATGACCCGGGACACGGGCGCGGTGCTTCTCACTGGCACAGTCTCGCAAACCTCGAGGCGTCTCCTCGAACGAGTGACGTGACGGCCCCGGCCGGGAGTCGTTGCCTGTTGCGAGGTCCTGCACGCCGGTTTACGAGCCGGTCCGCCGAGCGCCGCAACGGGACGCTCCGGGAGACGCGGGATTTCGCTCGCACGAGTAATCTATGGAGTGGATATGGGCGTGTTTGCAAGGTTTCGCCGTCGTTCGTCCGCCGGGTCAACGCAGGAGGTGGCACAGGCCACTCCGACGGCGGAAACCGCCGAGGCTGCGGTGGAGGAGCCGGCAGGGGACGCGAAGCCGCCCGAGGCTGCAGAGGCTGTCGAGATCCCCAAGCAGCAGTCCGCGGACAAGGCCGCCGACAGCGAGACCGGCGAGGGCGCCAGGAACTAGTCCTTCGACAGGGAAGGTGGCCGGCTCATGGGGATGATGGACAAGGTCAAGGCCAAGCTCAACCGGGGCAAGGCCGAAGAGGGCGCACGCAAGCACCGTGGCAAGATCGACAAGGGGGTGGACACGGCGGCGTCCACGAGCGACGAGAAGACCCAAGGCAAGTACAGCAGCCAGACCGACACCGGCAGGGACAAGGCCAAGGAGTCCCTTGACCGCCAGCAGCAGAAGGACGAGGGCACCGGCACCTGACCATCGAGAGGCTCGATACCGAGTACGGAGTACGGCCGCGAAGTGCATCGCTTCGCGGCCGTCCGCGCGTACGGGCCCAGGACGCGCGTCAGGGCGTCCGCGGCCGGTGCGGCAGCGGTCTCTATGACTCCTACGACTTCTACGACCAGGTCGCGACGAAGTAGCCGACCCCGTACGGGGCGTCGTCGTAGAGGAGCCTGCCCTCGAGACCGGCGCCCTGCCCCGCGCCCGCGAGCACCTGCCAGACGGCACGGCCCGCGGCCTGCACCTCGTACGCCAGCTCCTCGTCGAGCGCCAGCAGGGCCGCGGTGTCCGCCGCGCCCAGCGCTCGTGCGGCCTCGGCGTCGAAACCGGCGGCACGCTCGTCGAGGTAGCCGGGCGCCTTGAGGGTCCGGCAGGCGCTGCCGTCCCCCATCACCAGCAGGGCGAGCCGCTCGGCGCCGGCCGCCACTTCCCGGCCCGCTTCGGCGCAGCGGTCGGCGGTGAGCTGCTCGCCGACTCCAAGGCCCTCGACGGGGGCGGCGGCCCACTGCGTACGCTCCAGCAGCCAGGCGGCCACGGCGAGGGAGGGCGGCAGCTCGCGCTCGCCGTGGGGTGCGCCCGAGGGCGCGCCGGATGAATCCTCGCCTGCGCCGAGGCGGACCTCCAGGTCGACTCCGAAGCCACGGAACGAGCCGCTCGCGGCCTGGGGGTACGGGCCGCGCCCGGGCTCGTCGGCGGGACCGACGACGAGGAGGCGGTCGGGGCGGGCGGCTGCGAGCACAGCGAGGGCGCCCGAGCAGGCGGTGCGGAGGGCGTCGAGCTCGGGGGCGGCGCCTGCGGCCACCTCGGGGACGAGCAGGGGCGGCGAGGGACATACGGCGGCTGCGGCAAGCATGTCCCGCACCCTAACGCTCGCCGCTCGGGCCGCTCCGACGCGTCGGGCCGCTGACCGACGCCGCGGTGGCGGCCCGGCCTCCCACCGGGTACGAACGGCCACGCGCCCAGGCGGCCGTTGATTCCTCCTGAACCAACGGCTGCCTCTACGGGCGCCGCTCGCGCAGCACGCGCGCGTGAGGTGTCAGCAGAAGGCCCTGCCGCGCAGCCCGCCGCCCGGGGCGTGCCCTCAGTCGCAGCCGCAGGCCGAGGCGGGGGCCGGCTCGGGCGCCGGAGCGCCGATCGTGGGCAGGCCGAGCATGACGCCCCTCGGGGCAGGCGGGGCAGCGTTGCGGCGCTCCCAGGCGTCGCCCGCGCTCGTACGGCGCACGCCCTTCGCGGGGCCCTCCGCCAGAAGGTGGTGGGGCGCCGCGTAGGTGATCTCGACCTCGACCACATCGCCCGGGCGCACCGGCTCTTCGGGGCGGGTGAAGTGAACGAGGCGGTTGTCGGGAGCGCGGCCGGAGAGACGGTGGGTGGCGTCGTCCTTGCGGCCCTCGCCCTCGGCGACCAGGACCTCGACCGTGCGGCCGACCTGCTTCTTGTTCTCGGCCCAGGAGATCTCCTCCTGGAGGGCGACGAGACGCTCGTAGCGCGCCTGCACGACCTCCTTCGGGATCTGCCCGTCCATCTCCGCCGCGGGGGTCCCCGGGCGCTTGGAGTACTGGAAGGTGAAGGCCTGCGCGAAGCGCGCCGACCGAACCACGTGCATGGTCTCCTCGAAGTCCTCCTCGGTCTCGCCGGGGAAGCCCACGATGATGTCCGTCGAGATGGCGGCGTCCGGCATCGCGGCCCGTACCTTCTCGATGATGCCGAGGTAGCGGTCCTGGCGGTACGAGCGGCGCATGGCCTTCAGGACGGCGTTCGAGCCGGACTGCAGGGGCATGTGCAGCTGCGGCATGACGTTCGGCGTCTCGGCCATCGCCGCGATCACGTCGTCCGTGAAGTCGCGCGGATGCGGCGAGGTGAAGCGGACCCGCTCGAGCCCGTCGACGCGGCCGCAGGCGCGCAGCAGTTTCGAGAACGCCTCGCGGTCGCCGATGTCCGAGCCGTACGCGTTGACGTTCTGGCCGAGCAGCGTGATCTCGGTGACGCCCTCGCCGACCAGGGCCTCCACCTCGGCGAGGATGTCGCCGGGCCGCCGGTCCTTCTCCTTGCCGCGGAGCGCCGGGACGATGCAGAAGGTGCAGGTGTTGTTGCAGCCGACCGAGATGGAGACCCAGGCGGCGTACGCGGACTCGCGCCGGGTCGGCAGCGTGGACGGAAAGGCCTCGAGGGACTCGGCGATCTCGACCTGCGCCTCCTGCTGGACGCGGGCGCGCTCGAGCAGCACGGGCAGCTTGCCGATGTTGTGAGTGCCGAAGACGACGTCGACCCAGGGGGCCTTCTTGACGATGGTGTCGCGGTCCTTCTGCGCGAGGCAGCCGCCGACGGCGATCTGCATGCCGGGCCGCCTCGCCTTGATCGGGGCGAGCCGGCCGAGGTTGCCGTAGAGCCGGTTGTCCGCGTTCTCCCGCACCGCGCAGGTGTTGAAGACGACGATGTCGGCCTCGCCTTCGCCGGTGCCCTCGGGCGCCCGGACGTAACCGGCGTCCTCCAGCAGGCCGGAGAGCCGCTCGGAGTCGTGGACGTTCATCTGGCACCCGTAGGTGCGGATTTCGTAGCTTCGGGTGAGGGCGTCCTGCGCGGTCATGCAACCAGGGTAGGCGGTGCCGGAGGTACCTCCCGACCCCGGAGCCTCGCCACAGGGCCGGGCCCGGAGCCATCGCTCTCCGGATCTCGCTCCGGCCGGAGGCTCCGCCCCCTGTCCGCGCCGATCGGTCTGCCTCGTGAGCGACTCGTTGCGGAACTCTCTGCGGAACTTCCTGCAGCCCCTTTGCGGATCTTCCTGAGCGACTCGGCGAAAAAGCTATCTTACATTCCAACCAGTCGGTATTGTGCGCGGGCCGGGCCACTCCTGGAACGGGAGGGACCCGCAGCGCGACGTTCGCCGGCCGACCCCGGCCGGAACAACCCGACCGCGCACACGCGGCACTCCCGGACCACCGCCTCCGGCCCCCCCCACGCACCGCACTTTCACGCATGCACGCAGGAGCCGAGCCGTACGGAGGGCCGGGCGATGACGCACTACGGGGACAACTGGTACCCCCAGGAACCACCACGACGGTGGCCGACCGAACCACCACCACCCTGGCCGGGCGAAACACCACCCTGGCCGACCCAACCACCACCACACTGGCCGGCCGAACCACCACCACCCTGGCCGACCCAACCACCACCACCGTGGCCGGCTGAACCACCACCACCGTGGCAGGCCGAGCCGCCGCTGCAGGCCCGCTCGTACCCACCCCCACCGCCGCGCGGCGACGAACTGAGGTCTCTCCGCTCGGCCTACCGTCTGCTCCGCCGGGTCTCGACCCTCACCGCACTCGGCTACTTCGTCATCTACGTGATCCTTTCCTGCTACGCGGAGGACCTGATGAGCACCCGGGTCGCCGGAGAGCTGCCGGTGGGGATCGCCCTGGGGCTGCTCCAGCTCGGGGTGACGTTCGCGGCGGTCCGCTGGTACGAGCACAGCGCACGCCGCTCGGTGGATCCCCGGGCGCTGCGCGCCAGGCAGCTGCGCGGCAGGCAGGGCGGGAACGCGGGGGCGGGCAGATGAACAGCGACTTCGGCTCCGAGACGCAGACCACGGTCCTGCTCATCTTCACGGTGCTGGTCACCGTCACGCTGCTGCTCTGCGTGATGGCGGGACCCGACCGCGACGACCTGGCGAACTTCTACACCGGCTATCGCAGGCTCACTCCGTTCAAGAACGGGCTGGCCATCGCCGGCGACTACATCTCCGCGGCCACCGTGCTGAGCACCACCGGCATCATCGCGCTCGCCGGCTACGACGGCTTCGTCCTGGCGACGAGCACCGGGCTGTCGCTGGTGCTGCTGATGTTCCTGCTCGCCGAACCGCTGCGCAACGCGGGGCAGTACACCATGGGTGACGTCCTGGCCCGCAATATGCCGGGCCCGGCCGTACGCATCGCCGCCGCCGTCATCACTCTCGCCGCGTCCCTGCCGTTCCTGGTCGTCCAGTTGTCCGGGGCCGGGTCGCTGCTCATCTTCATCCTCGACATCCCGCTCGACGGCGCCAAAACGGCCTGCATCGTCATCGTCGGCACCCTGATGATCGTTTACGCGGGCCTCGGCGGCATGAGGGGAACCGCTCTCGTCCAGATCATCAAGATCGTGCTGCTGCTCGCCGTCAGTGTCTTCGTCGCCGTCCTGGTGCTGAACCGCTTCGACTGGAGCACGGACGCCCTGCTCCAGGCCGCACAGCGGGGCAGCGGGGCAGGCTCCGCATACCTCGAACAGGGCCTGCAACTGGGCCGGTCGACCAGTGCCCAGCTGGACTTCATCAGTCTGCAGTTCACCGTCGTGCTCGGCGTTGGCTGCCTGCCGCACGTCACGATGCGCCTGTACTCCGCGAAGGACGCGCCGGCCGTGCGCCGCTCGATGTCCTGGGCGGTCGGTGCGGTCACCACCTTCTGCCTGCTGGTGATCATCATGGGGGCCGGCGCGGCGGCGCTGGTCGGATCGCGCCTGATCACTCGTGCCGACCCCCATGGCAAGACATCCGTACTGATGCTCTCCCGGGCGCTCGGGCAGGAGACGTCGGTCAGCGAGACGCTGCTCTACTCGGCTGTGGCCGGGATGGTCTTCATCACCCTGCTGTCGTCCGTGGCGGGGATGACCCTGGCCGCCGCCTCGTCACTCGCCCATGACCTGTATGCCCACGCGATACGGCGCGGGCGGGCGCACCCGCGCACCGAGATGACGGTGGCGGGATGGACCGTCGCCGCCGTGGGCACGACCGCCATCGTGCTCGCCGTGCTGGTGCAGAACTGGAACGTCGCGGTGCTGACCACGCTGGCCGTCTGCATCGGAGCTTCGGCCGTGGCCCCCGCGCTGACGTACTCCCTGTTCTGGAGGGGATTCACGCGCACCGGGCTGCTCGCCACGCTCTACGGCGGGGCGGCGTGCGCACTGGTGCTGATGATCTTCTCCAAGGCTGTTTCGGGCACGCCGGACGCGGTCTTCCCCGACACCGACTTCCACTGGTTTCCTTTGCAGTCGACGGGGCTGATCTCCGTTCCCGTCGGCTACCTGGCGGGCTGGCTGGGCAGCCGTCTCGACCGCCGCCGCCGACCCGCCGTCGGCTGGGAGAGCCGGCAGCGCTACGAGGAGAGCGAAGCCCGGCTGCTCGCCGCCGCCGACTGAAAAGCCCGTCGGCGACATCATCCATATTCCCGAACGGTGATGGATGGTTGAATCTCGCGACGTAATCGAGGCTGCACGCGGCAGGTTATCGGTTACGCAATGGACTACTCCACTCCGACAATTGCATTGGCCAGTCAACACGCCCCTGTCCGGGGCCTGGAAGATTCCGGCCACATTATGTGGACCGGTCAGGGCAGGATCGGGTTGCCGAAACCCCCCAGCGACTGCAGATCGGATACATCAGCCCTGGTGAGCGACTGTCTGATACATCAACCATCATCAAGTACCCGGTTGCCACTCTGTCTTGAACATTCGGGGAGAGACCAGGCGGGCTTTGGCTTTTACCTCGGCGCGGTACTCTCTCAACTCCCGCACCGCTCACCGGATGACCGACCGTCCGACGGAGGGCAGCGGGTAGAAAGCGATTTCACGTGAGAAGTTTTCTCCACAAGGCCCACGAAATTCCTTGCGGTCACCGCTCAGTTCACCGGAGCAAGCTCCGATCCAGAGAAGGAGACCACCATCGTGCCGACTCCCCTATCCGCTACCGTCCCCCTGCACGCCTTGGTCGCCGGTCCCCGCGGCGCATGGCGACCGGGCCGCGTCCTCACCACACGGACCGGCCACGCCACAGTCACCCGTCCGGCGACCGTCGAGGATCACGCCGCCGTCAACCCCCTTCACGCCCGCTGCTCGTTGGCGTCCCTCTGCGCGCGCTACCAGAATCCGCGCCGCGTCCTGAGCGCGGCCGAGTGGCGTCACATGACGCACCCCGACCGCGGCCTGAGTTGGGTCACCCACCCCGAGGGTGACCCGCACACCGTCATCGCGGTGCTGAATCTGATGCGCACCCAGGAGGAGCGCACAGCCGAGCTGGGACTGCTGGTCGAGGACGGCTGGCAGAGCAGGGGCCTGGGCACCGCACTCGCCCGTCACGCCTTCGAGGCCGCTCCCATGCTGGGCTACCGCACAGTGACCGTGCTGACCGGAGCGGACAACGTCCGCATGCTGCGCATACTGAAGGGCGTCGGCGCCACGCTGCCCCCTCCCTCCGGAACGATCGTCAACGCGACGCTCCTCGTGGAGTAGGACGGCAGGGCGCCCTCCCCGGAGCGTGGCTGAGGGCCATGACGGAGCCGGCCCGCGCTGACCGGCGGGTCACCCGGGCGGTTCCGACAGATGCGCCAGGATGCCGCAGACCTCTTCCACGATCTCCCGCGCCTCCGCCGTGTCCGCGCAGTCGGCAAGCTCGCGGGCCGCACCGCCGATCACCGACGTCAGCAGGGTCACCCGGACCCGGCCCGCGCGGCGGGTCTCGTCCACCCTGAGGAGCTTGGCGTTGCGCCGTACCCAGCAGCGGTCCCACTGCCGCCGCACGGCGTCGAAGCCGGTGGGGCCGTCGTTCTCCAGCAGCAGTCTGCCGATGCGCCGCTGCTCCCAGGCGCCCTCGAGATACGCGCGGGCTCCCGCCACGAACAGGGCGATGGGGTCCTCGACGCCCTTGCCGCGCGCTTCGGCCACGACCGCCGCGGTCCGCCGCTCCTGCTCCTCCTGGAACTCCTCCCACAGCGCGAGGTACAGCCCTCTCTTGCCTCCGTAGTGGTGGAGGAGGTTCCCGACGGCGGTCCCGGAGCGCGCGGCGATCTCGGTCACGCTCGCGTTGCTGTAGCCGCGCTCGGCGAACACGTCGAGTACGACGTCCAGCAGCGCGCGCCGTGCCGGGAAGTCCGCCGCGGCCGCTGTGGAGGCCGGACTCGCGTCCCGGTCCGAATAGGTCTGGCTCACTGTCCGTCCTCGCCTTCCCCGGCCGCGTCGCGGATGGCGAGGGCGACCAGCAGCTCCAGCAGGTCCGCGATCCGGCGCGGGTTGCGCCCGGTGCGTTCCTCGATACGGCGCAACCGGTAGTGCGCCGTGTTGTGGTGCACCCGCAGCCGGTCCGCCGCGAGCCGCAGGTTCAAGTCCGCCTCGGCGAACGCCCGTACCGTCGACGCGAGTATGGCCCCGCGCTTGCGGTCCTCGTCCAGCAGGGCGGTCACCCGGGGGTCCACCAGCTGGCGGGCGATGTCGTCGGCGCGCAGCGCCAGGTACTCGAACGGGGACAGCCTCGGCAGCGCCGCCACCCCACCCCCGCTCGGTACGAAGTCCAGGGCGGCCCTCGCCTCCTGGTAGGCGCGTGGCAGCTCGGAAGCGCCCCTGGCCACCGTGCTGATGCCCATGGCCAGCACGGTCCCGTCCCGGGCGAGGCGCTGCTGCAGGGCCTCGAAGCGCGCGCACAGGTCCTCCGGCTCCATGCCCGTGCGCAGCACCGGCACGGCCACGATCTCGCCGTGGCGTACGACGACCAGGGTTCTGGCGGCCCGTATGCCGGCGGCGGAGAGTGCCGCACTGGTGGCGTAGCCGCTCTCGGCAGCCGCATCGGGCCCAGTGACACAGACCGCCACGACGGCCATCATCGACGCGTGCGGGCCGATGCCGTACGCCTGTGCCGCGGCCATGAGCGGGCCCCGGCTCGGCGAACTGCCCGCCAGCAGCTGTTCGAGCACGTCCCTGCGCTCGCGGTCCGCGTCCGCCACCACGTGCTGCTGGAACTCGACGTAGGCCTGGGCCGCGTGCGTACTGGCGTATTCCATGTACCGCATCAGCGGGTCGACCAGGGCCAGCGCGGCCTCCTGCGCGGCGGCCGACGTGCCCGCGCACGCGAGCACCGCATCCCAGAAGACCTGCCGGCCGACCCGGAAGGCGCTGATCCAGTCCTCGAGTGGGAATCCGGCGCGGGCCCTCCTCATCGCCGCGGTCCTGCTGAAGACCAGGTCCTCGGGGGCGATGCTCCGCTCGCCCGCCAGCAGCGCCAGCGTGATCCGGTAGTGCGAAAGCACCTGGTGGCGCACGTCCTCGAAGAACCGCCGGTCCTGCACCGCGTACGACGGGATCTCCGTACGCATCACCGCGACGGCGGTCTCCGCGACCTCCTCCACCCGCTCCTTCACGGCGCACAGGATCCGCAGCCGCTCATTGCGCAGCGGCTCGGAAAGGTGGGGCGTACCCAGGACCAGTGCGCGAGGCATGGGCGGATCCTCGCCGCCGAACCGTGAGCCGTCAACAAGGTGCGCACCGACTTTTTCCGCAGGACTGTTCGCGGCGCACAGGGCTCCGGCAGTGAAGTTGGGTGTTCGCACCCAATGCCCACGAAGAGGGCGCCCACTTACTGTGACGCTCGCCTACCCCCCAAGGCCCCGTACCTTTCGAAAGGGCGCACCATGCTCGCGGTCGACGGTATCACCGTGCGCTTCGGCGGGATCACGGCTCTGGACGGCGTCGGTTTCGCCGTCGAACAGGGCACCGCCGTGGGCCTTATCGGGCCCAATGGAGCCGGTAAGACCACTCTGTTCAACTGCCTCACCCGGCGCTTCACGCCCAACGCGGGCACGGTGCGCTACGACGGCGAGGACCTGCTCGCGCTGGCACCGCACGCCGTGGCGCGGCGCGGCATCGCCCGCACCTTCCAGAACCTGGGCCTGTTCCAGCGGCTCACGGTACGGGAGAACGTCATGGTGGGCGCCCACCACCGGGGCCGCGCGGGGTACGCCACCGCCGCGCTCCGGCTGCCCCTGGTCCGGCGCGAGGAGGCGGAGCTGCGCTCCCGGGCGGACGAACTGCTGCACCGGCTCGGCCTGGCCGACGTGGCCGACCACCCCGCCTCCGGGCTGCCCTTCGGCACCCTCAAGCGCGTGGAGCTGGCCAGGGCGCTGGCGGTGCAGCCCCGGCTCCTGCTCCTCGACGAACCGGTCAACGGGCTGAGCCACGGAGAGGTCGAGGAGTTCGCGGAACTGGTCGGTGCGGTGCGCCGGGACTTCGACCTCACCCTGGTCGTGGTGGAGCACCACATGGGCTTCGTGATGGGGCTGTGCGACCGGGTGGTGTGCCTGGACTTCGGGCGCAAGATCGCCGAGGGCCCGCCGGAGCAGGTGCAGCGCGACCCCGCCGTCATCGAGGCGTACCTGGGGGCGGCGGCATGAGCGATCCGACGAAGGACTCCCCGGCTGAGGGCACTCCGGCGGAGGGCACTCCTGCGGCGGAGTCCGCGGCCCCGGACTTTCTCCAGGTGTCGGACCTGCACGCCGGATACGGGCAGGCCCGGGTGCTCCACGGCATCGGCTTCTCGGTCGGGCAGGGCGAGGTGTGCGCGATCCTCGGGCCCAACGGCGCGGGGAAGACCACGACACTGCGGGCGCTCAGCGGCATGGTCAAGGGCAGCGGGTCGGTGACCCTGAACGGCACCGAGCTGCTGGGCCGCTCTCCCGAACAGGCCGCCAGGCTCGGCGTGGCGCACGTGCCCGAGGGCCGCGGCACGTTCAACGAGCTCACCGTCGAGGAGAACCTGCGCGTCGGCGCGTATCTGCGCACCGGGCGCGGCCCGGGCAGCCGGGGCAGGGGCGAGCGTGCCGCCGTCGCGGCGGACCTGGACCGGATCTACGGCTACTTCCCCAAGCTGCGCCAGCGCTCCCGGCAGGCCGCGGGCAGCCTCAGCGGCGGCGAACAGCAGATGCTCGCGATCGGCAGGGCGCTGATGCTCCGCCCCGCGCTGCTGCTCCTCGACGAGCCCTCACTGGGCCTCGCACCGCTGGTCACCCGCGAGCTGTTCCGGATCGTCCGTAATGTCAACGAGGAGGAGCGCACGACCGTGGTCGTCGTCGAGCAGAACGCCAGGCTGGCGCTGGACATCGCGCACCGGGCCCACGTATTGGAGTCGGGCCGCCTCATGCTGTCGGGCCCGGCCGAACAGATCCGCCAGGACGAGCAGGTCGCCGAGGTCTACCTCGGCGTCCCCGTCCGGGCCGGCGAGGGCGGGTGAACGACGTGGCCGAATTCCTCCAGCAGATCGTGGAAGGGCTCGGCTCGGGCTCGGTCTACGCGAGCCTCGCCCTGGCCCTCGTCCTGATCCACCGGTTCACGGGGATCGTCAACTTCGCCCAGGGCGAGCTCGCGATGATCTCCACCTATGTGGCGTGGCAGCTGATCGCGTCCGGGATGTCGTTCTGGCTGGCGCTGCCGGTCACGCTCGCGGTCTCGTTCGCGGGCGGCATGCTCATCGAACGGGTTCTCATCCGGCCCGTCGAGGGCGCACCGGAGCTCACCATCGTCATCGTCACCGTGGGCCTGTTCATCTTCGTCAACGCGGTCGCGGGCCTGATCTGGTCGTTCACCGTGAAGGACTTCCCGCAGCCGTTCCCCGACGGCGGCATCGACCTCGGCGGGGTGAGCGTCGGCTGGTCCACGCTCGGCGTCATCGGAGTCGTGGCCGTGGTGATGGGGCTGCTGTACCTGCTGTTCCAACACACCGGGATCGGCCTGGTGATGCGAGCGGTCGCCTGCAACCCCGCCTCGGCCAAGCTCTCGGGTATCCGGGTGGGCCGGGTGCTGATGCTGGGCTGGGGGCTCGCCGCGACGGTCGGCGCGCTGTCGGGCGTGCTGGTCGCCCCGCTGTTGTTCCTGGAGCCGAACATGATGGGCGGGGTTCTCATCTACGCCTTCGCCGCGGCCACCCTCGGCGGCTTCGACAGCCCGGTGGGCGCGGTGGCGGGCGGCCTGGTCGTGGGTATCGCCGAGACCCTGGCGGGGGCCTACGCGGAGTTCGTCGGCGCGGATCTCAAGATCGGCGTACCACTGCTGATCATCCTCGTGGTGCTGCTGGTGCGCCCGCAGGGTCTCTTCGGCCGGGCGGCGGTGGAGCGGGCATGAGCAACGGGAGACTCACCACCATGGATGCGCGTGCCGCACGCCTGCTGCGCCCACTCGCGGCGCTGGTCCTCGCCGCCGCCCTCCTCGGGGCTCCGTACTACTTCGCCCCGTTCCGGGTCTTCCAGCTGACCATGGTGCTGCTGTACGCGGTGGCGCTCGCGGGCCTCAACCTGCTGGTCGGGTTCGGCGGGCAGATCTCGCTCGGGCACGGCGCGTTCTTCGCCGTGGGGGCCTACACGGCGGCGGTCATGCTCGACCGGTTCGATACCGGCCACCCGGCCACGCTCCCGGCCGCCGCCGCAGCGTGCTTCCTGCTCGGGCTGGGCTTCGGGGTGCCGGCACTGCGCCTGCGCGGCCTCTATCTGGCCCTGGTCACCCTCTCGCTCGCGGTGTTCCTCCCGCCGCTGCTCAAGCGGTTCGAGTCGGTGACGGGCGGCTCGATGGGCCTGACCGTGGACAAGCCGCAGCCGCCCTCCTGGACGGGCCTGGCGGAGGACCAGTGGCTGTACTTCCTCGCCCTCGCCGTGGCCGCAGTCGCGCTGCTGGCCGCCCGCAACCTGCTGCGCTCGCGCGTCGGCCGGGCGCTGCTCGCCATCCGCGAGAACGAGGCCGCGGCGGAGGTCATGGGAGTGCGGCTCTCGTTCCACAAGACCCTCGCCTTCGCATGGAGTGCGATGTTCGCGGGTGTCGCCGGCTGCGTCTACACCTGGGTGATCGGGTTCGTCTCACCCGACTCGTTCAGCTTCGTCCTCTCCGTCACGCTGCTGGCCGGCCTCGTCGTCGGCGGCCTGGCCTCGCTGTACGGGCCGCTGCTCGGGGCCGCGTTCGTGATGTACGTGCCGAGCATCGCGCAGGACGTCAGCGAGGCCGCGCCGGGCGTCGTCTTCGGCCTGCTGATCATCGTGGCCATGTACGTGGCCCCGACCGGACTCGCCGGTCTGGTGGGGCGCGTCGCGCGCGCGGACCGGTGGCGCCGCCTCCCCTTCCTCCGTGCGCAGGCGAGTCGCGCGCCGGAGTCCGTTCCCCCCGCTACACCCTCAGGTTCCGAACCACTGGACGCCGTGCCACTCGGCACGCCGTCCACACCGGGAAAGGGATGATTCCGGATGCGTCAGAAAACAGCGATACGCGCAGCAGCGGCGGGAATCGCCGCCCTGCTCACCGCCACCGCCTGCTCCAGCCAGCGCGGAGAGGAGGACGCAGGCACCGCGGCGGACGGCGCCTGCAAGGGACAGCAGACCACCGGCATCACGGACAAGAGCATCAAGCTCGGCGGGGTCTACCCGCTGTCCGGGCCCGCCTCCGCGTACGGCACGATCAGCAAGGGGGTCAGCGCGTACTTCAAGTACATCAATGCCGAGAAGGGCGGCATCGACGGGCGCAAGGTCGAGTTCATCGTCCGTGACGACGGCTACCAGCCGCCGAAGGCCGTGGAGGAGACCAGAAGACTGGTCGAGAAGGAGAAGGTCTTCGCGGTGTTCCAGACCCTGGGCACCCCGTCCACGGCGACCGTGTGGGACTACCTCAACCGGCAGAAGGTGCCCCAGCCGTTCGTCGCCACGGGCGCCTCCATGTGGGGCACGGACACCAAGCACCCGTGGACCACGGGCTGGCAGCCCAACTACGTCGCGGAGTCCCGGATGTACGGCGACTACCTCAAGGACGAGAAGCCCAAGGCCAAGGTGGCGGTGCTCTACCAGAACGACGACTTCGGCAAGGACCTGCTCGGCGGCTTCAAGGAGGCCGTCAAGGGCAGCGGGATCAAGGTCGTCGCCACGGAGAGCTACGAGGTCACCGACCCGTCCGTCTCGGCGCAGATGGCGAACCTCGCCCGTTCCCGGGCGGATGTGCTGCTCAACATCACCACGCCCAAGTTCGGCAGCCAGGCACTCGCCGCCGACGCGAAGAACACCAAGTGGGACCCGCTGCACATCGTCAACAGCGTCTCCTCGTCGACGAGCGTGCTGCAGCCCGTCGGCTTCAAGAACGTGCAGGGCGTGGTCTCGGCCACCTACTTCAAGGACCCCGCCGACCCGCAGTGGGCGGACGACGCCGAGATGAAGGCGTACCGCAAGGCGCTGAAGAAGTACGAGCCGGAGGCCGAGCCCTCGATCCAGCTCAACGCCTACGGCTGGGCCGTGGCCTCCAGCCTGCACAAGGCGCTCGACGCGATGGAGTGCCCGACGAGGGAGGGGCTGCGGGACGCCGTGCGGAACCTCAAGGACGTCAAGGTGGACATGCTGCTGCCCGGCGTCACCCTGGCCACAGGGCCGGACGACGGCTTCCCGATCGAGACGATGCAGATGATGCGGTTCAAGGGCGAGCGCTGGAGGCTGTTCGGCGAACCGCTGGACACGCGCAAGGAGTTCGGCCCCGTCACGGACTGAGCGGCGGTTGACGGAGAAGGGCCTGACCGGCAGGGACCGGTCAGGCCCTTCGCTGTTGTCGGTGCCCCGGCCGTCTGCAAGGATTGACTTTTGTCACGAAAGGAGCATCTCGTGGTATCTCGCCTCAATCCGTACATCAGTTTCGACGGCAACGCGCGGCAGGCCATGGGTTTCTACAAGCTCGTCTTCGGCGGCACCTTGACGCTGAACACCTACGGTGAATTCGGCGCGCAGCACTCCGGCGACGCCGACAAGATCATGCACGGCATGCTCGAGACGGGCAGCGGATTCACGCTCATGGGCGCCGACACCCCGCCGGGGACGGAACACAAACCCGGGAACAACATCGCGGTGAGCCTGAGCGGGGACGACGCCGATGAGCTGCGCGGCTACTGGCGGAAGCTGTCCGAAGGCGGCACCGTGTCGGTCCCCATGGAGAAGCAGATGTGGGGCGATGTGTTCGGCGCGTGCGTGGACCAGTTCGGCATCTCCTGGATGGTCAACATCAGCGAGCCGCAGGCCTGACATGCCCTCGCTGGGTTTACCGCCGCCCCGCGATGAGTTTCGCCGCTTCCCTTCGTCCTATCGGGAGAACGCAGAGAAGTGCGAGGGCATCCATGTTGAACAAACAATTCACCGCGACCCTGCAAAAGAGCCTGGACAAGGGGGGCTGGACCTATGTCGTCTGGCCCGACTCGGTCGAGTTCTTCGGCACCCGGGGCCTGGTAAAGGTCCGCGGCACGATCGACGGTCACCCGTTCCGGAGTTCCTTCATGGCCCTGGGGGACGGTACGCACAAGCTGCCGGTGAAGGCCGACGTGCGCAGGGCGATCGGGAAGGAGGCCGGAGACACGGTGACGGTCCACCTGGATGAGCGGGTGGATGAGCGGGGGGAGAGTGGCAATCCTGGCTGACGATGAGACGCAGATCCGGGCGCTGATCGAGCGCTGGGCGAGGGCAGTGCACGATGGCGATCCGGACGGTAGGCCTGGTCGGCGCGGCGAGCGAGCTGGCAGGATCGCCGCATGGTTACGGCACACCTCCGCATCGGCAGGCGCCGCGCCGTGCAGGCCGCGGTCGCGGCCGCCGTCGCGCTCGCGCTGCTGCTGTGGTGGCTGCTGCCGTTCGGCAAGGCGCCCTCGCCGCAGGGCTCGGTGTCGTTCGCGACGGGCGTGCCCACCGGGGTGTATGCGCGCTACGGCGAGCTGCTGAAGAGATATCTGGCCAAGGACCTCCCCGATGTCGATGTGCGGCTGCAGTCGAGCGAGGGGTCGGTGCAGAACATCAGACGGGTGATCTCCGGCGAGGCCGGGTTCACCATCGCCACGGCCGACGCCGTCGCCACATACCTCGACCGGGGCGGCAGGGGGGCGGACCGGCTCCGGGCGTGCGCGCGGCTCTACGACGACTACATGCAGCTCGTGGTCCCTGCAGGGTCGCCCGTGGAGCGCACCGCCGACCTGCGCGGAAAGCGGGTCGCCATCGGGCAGAAGGGGTCCGGGGTGAGCCTGATAACCGGCCGGCTGCTCACGGCGGCGGGGCTCGATCCTGAGAAGGACATCGAGCCGGTCGAGGTGGGCATCGACAAGATGCCCGACCTGCTGCGCCAGGGGAAGATCGACGCCTTCTTCTGGTCCGGCGGGCTGCCGACCCAGGCGGTCTCCGATCTCGCCGACGACTTCGGCATACGGTTGGTGCAGCTCGGTGACCTCGTGGACGAGCTCCATACCCAGGGCGCCGCGACGCGCTACTACCGGGCCGCGGTGATGCCGGCCGACGCATATCCCGAGGTGCAGAACGGCAAAGCGGTGAGGACGATAGCTGTGGCGAATCTGTTGGTGACCACCGAGCGTGCGGACCCGGGGCTCACCGAGGGCATCACCCGTACCGTGATCGACAGCCGGGACCGAATAGGCAGCCGGGTGCACGCGGCGCAGCTGGTGGATCTGCGGACGGCGATCTTCACGGACCCGCTGGAGCTGCACGAGGGCGCTCGCCACTACTACGGCTCGGTCAAACCCTGACCGCGTACGACCCGTCGCCGGTGGGGCGGGCCGTACGGATCTCGGACGGGGTCGTGATGCTCGGTGTCGGGCCGTGGGTCGGGGCCATGGGCCGAGGGCCGGGGGGCGGGGCCCCGGGGATCGGGGGTCGAGGTCAGGCCGGGACGCGGGAGATCCGCAGCGTGACGATCTCGAACGGGCGCAGCGACAGCGCCACCGCGCCACCCTCGAGCCGCGGCTGTGTCTCGCCCACCGGGCCGTCGGCCAGCGGGCGCTCCAGGAGGTCGCAGGCCGCGACACCGGTTGCCTCGAACCCGGTGGTCAGGCGGGCGGATGCCCGGCCGCCGCGTGATTCGTAGGCGCGGATGACCACGTCGCCGCTCGCGTCGTCGGCGAGCTTGACCGCGGTGACCACGACGGCGTCGTTGTCGGCGGTCACGAGCGGGCTGACCTCGGCATCGCCGGGTACGCGGCGCTCGGGCAGGTTCACCCGGTAGCCCTCGCGGACCGCGTCGCCGATGCCGGCGCCCGGGACCAGGGCGTGGCGGAAGCGGTGCACGCCCTGGTCGGTCTCCGGGTCGGGGAAGCGCGGGGCTCGGAGCAGTGACAGCCGCACCGTGGTGGTCGTGCCCCGGTCTTCGCGGACCGTGCGCGTGACGTCGTGCCCGTACGTCGAGTCGTTGACGAGCGCGACGCCCCAGCCGGGCTCCTCCAGGTGTACGAAGCGGTGGTTGCAGGCCTCGAACTTGGCAGCTTCCCAGCTGGTGTTGGTGTGGGTCGGCCGGAAGAGGTGGCCGAACTGGGTCTCGGCCGCGTAGCGGTCTGCGTGGATGTCCACCGGGAAGGCCGCCTTGAGGAACTTCTCGGTCTCGTGCCAGTCGACCTCGGTGTCGATGTCCAGCCGACCGGTGCCCGCCGCGAGGGTCAGCACCTGGGTGGCCTTCGACTCGCCGAACGAGCGGACCACGCGCACGGACACCGAATCCGGGCTCTCGGCGGCGACCGCGACCTCGTCGGCGTCCACCAGGTCGGTGACGGTGTTGCGGTAGAAGGCGTCCACGTCCCAGGCGTCCCACATGTTGGGGAAGTCGGGGTGGAGCTGCAGCAGGTTGGCCGCCTGGCCGGGGGCGACGGTCTCCCGGCCGGACGCCAGGTCGTAGGCGGAGACGACCAGGCCGCGCTCGTCGACCTCGACCCGCAGCAGGCCGTTGTCCAGGACGTACCCGCCGCCCGGCCTGGGCTCGAGCGCGGCCCGTTCCTCGGCCGGCGCGGTGCGCCCCGCGCCACCCGCGGGGACCCCGCCGCGGGCGTGCGGCGCCGCGTTGAAGACGAGCTCACTGCCCGAGGCGGCGTCACCGGCGAGCGCCCGCTGGGTCCCGGCGATGATCCCGTTCAGCTCCTCGGCCACGGCGGCGTACGTCTTCTCCGCTTCGCGGTGCACCCAGGCGATCGACGACCCCGGGAGGATGTCGTGGAACTGATGGAGCAGGACGGTCTTCCAGATCCGGTCCAGCTGCTCGTACGGGTAGGCGTAGCCGGTCCGTACGGCGGCGGTGGCGGCCCACAGCTCGGCTTCGCGCAGCAGGTGCTCGCTGCGCCGGTTGCCCTGCTTGGTCCTGGCCTGGCTGGTGAGCGTGGCGCGGTGCAGCTCCAGGTACAGCTCCCCCACCCACACCGGCGGGTTGTCGTACTCGGCCTCGGCCTTGGTGAAGAACGCGGCGGGCGCCTCCCAGGCGACCTGCGCCGAGCCCTCGAGGTTCCGCAGGCGGGCGGCCTTGGCGATCATCTCGCGGGTGGTGCCGCCGCCTCCGTCGCCCCAGCCGGTCGGGGCCAGCGAGCGGCTCGCCACGCCCTTGTCCTTGAAGTTGCGGACGGCGTGGGCGATTTCGCGGCCGTGCATGGAGCAGTTGTACGTGTCCACGGGCGGGAAGTGGGTGAAGATCCGGGTGCCGTCGATGCCCTCCCACAGGAAGGTGTGGTGCGGGAACGTGTTGACCTGGCTCCAGGAGATCTTCTGGGTGAGCAGCCACTTCGCCCCGGCGGCCCTGATGATCTGCGGGAGGCCCGCGGCGAAGCCGAAGGTGTCGGGCAGCCACGCCTCGTCGTTCTCGACGCCGAACTCGTCGATGAAGAACCGTTTGCCGTGTACGAACTGCCGGGCCATCGCCTCGGAGCCCGGCATGTTGGTGTCGGACTCCACCCACATGCCGCCGGCCGGCACGAACCGGCCCTCGGCCACGGCCTTCTTCACCCTCGCGTAGACCTCGGGCCTGTGCTCCTTGATCCAGGCGAACTGCTGGGCCTGCGACATGGCGAAGACGAAGTCCGGTTCGTCCTCGATCAGCGCGGTCATGTTGGAGGCGGTGCGGGCGACCTTCCGTACGGTCTCGCGCAGCGGCCACAGCCAGGCGGAGTCGATGTGCGCGTGGCCCACCGCGCTGATCCGGTGCGCGGACGGCTGGGCGGGCGTGGCAAGCACGCCGGCGAGCTGCTTCCGGGCCGCCGCCGCCGTGCCGTTCACGTCCTGCGGGGCGATCGCGTCGAGCGCGCGGCCGATGGCGCGCAGCAGCTCCCAGCGCCGGGCCCCGTCCACCGGCAGTTCGTGCATCAGCTCGCCCAGTACTTCCAGGTCCTGGATCAGCGCCCAGACGGTCTCGTCGAAGACGGCGAGGTCCATCCGCTCGATCCGGTACAGCGGGTCGGTGCCGGCCGTCTCCTTCTCGCCGAGGTGGGTGGGGCGGAACGGGGTGTCGCCCAGGATCACGGGGTTGGACGCGGACTCCAGGTGCCACAGCACCTCCTCGCCGCCTGCCACGGGCGAGCCGACCCTGACCCACTGATTGCGCGGGTTGAGACCCTTCACCGGCGTGCCGTCCGCGGTGTAGACGAGCGCCTCGCACTGGAAGCCCGGCATACGCTCGTCGAAGCCCAGGTCGAGGACGGCCTCGACGGTCCTCCCTGCCCACTCCTCCGGCACCCTGCCGGACACCCGGAACCAGGTGGTGCCCCAGGGCGCGCCCCACAGCTCGCCCACGGAGACGGGCGTGTGCTCGGCGGCAAGCCCCTCGGCGACCGGCACCGGCTCGCCCGGTGCCACCCAGGCTGCCACCTCCAGCGGGACGGACTCGGGGTAGAGGGCGGGGCGGATGCGCTCCTCGAGTACGCGCCCCAGCCGGGCCTCGATCAGACTGCGGTCATCGTGCATGGGGGGATGCTCCGTAACTGCTCGTCGCTGTGCGGGTTCTGCTGAGGTTCGGTCCAGTGCTTCAGTCCAAGGCTTCGGTCCACAGGTTCATGCCACGGCTTCGGTCCACGGGTTCAGGCCACCTGGTCCGGGGTGATGACCTCCGTGGTCCCCCGGGCTGCGAGGTGTTCACTGTCCCGCGCGTGCCCGGCGAGCACAACGGCCGGGCGTACGCCCTGAGCCGCCGGCTTCATCCAGGCCTCGAAGAACTGCCCGCCCGGAGCGCAGGTGGAACGCAGCGGCGCGGAATCGCTCTCCCCCGCGTCCATCACCAGCGCGCTGGAGCGCACCTCCGCGACCACCTTCCCCGTGTATGCGCTCGGCGTCCGGCTCACCGCGACCGGCGGCTCCGCCCGCTGGCGGCCCCGCGCGCTCACGGCGGGCGGCGGACGGGGACCTCCCGGTCCGCCACTACGAGCTCCACCAGCTGCTGCCCGAGGGCAAGCGCCGCTTCCTCAGCGGGACAGCGGCACCGCGTACTACGTCCCGGCACTGCGCCGCACGGCCGGGGAGGCGGAGACGCGCCTCGAGGTGCGGGCGGTGGGCGTCGTTCGCCGCCTCCGCCGCGGCCGCGTACCGGTGGTGACGCACCGGAGGTGAGCGGGCCGGGACTCCGGACCGGGCTGCGGGAGGGGGCAGGGTTGCGGTCGACAGCTCCCGGGGGTTCCGTGGGAGACAGCCGCTCTGGATGCCCTGGAACGGACGGAGGCCCGCATGGACGCTCCGTGGCACGCCCGAGTCGCCCGACTCCCCCGAGTCCCGGCGACCCGCGTCGCTGCGCTGCTGTTCGCCCTGGTCCTCGCCGTCCTCGCCGTTCTCGCCACCGGATGCGGCAGTGGGGCAGGCACCGGGCCGGACGGGCGTACGACCACCACCTCCGCACCGCCGCACAGCGATCCGCCGCCTCCGTCCCCCTCCCCGGTCTTCTCCTCGCCTGCCGCGACCGCGCAGGACACCATCGAGGAGGACATCGAGTCGGCGGTCGAGGTCGTCAACCGGTACTGGTCCGATCACTGGAGCGAGCTGTTCACCGGCACGTACCGGCCGCCCACGGTCCTCGGCGGGTACGACGGGTCCGCCGCCCGCGTGCCCACGTGCGGCGGCGAGCCGCTGACCGACGACAACGCCGTCTACTGCTCCCCCGCCGACTACCTCGCCTGGGACGTCGACCTGATGAACGCCGGGCACCAGGCCGGGGACGCCTGGGTCTATCTGGTGATCGCCCACGAGTGGGGCCATGCCATCCAGAACCGGCTCGACACCGACCTGGTGGCCCTGCAGCTCGAGCTGCAGGCCGACTGCCTGGCGGGGGCCGTGCTGTTCGGGGCCGCCGAGGACGGCGCGCTCCGGTTCGAGGAGGGCGACACGGACGAGCTGACCCAGGCGCTGACGGTGCTCGCCGACGACACTCCCTGGACGAAGTCCTCGGACCACGGTGACGCCTCCGAACGCATCGGGGCGTTCAACAAGGGCGCGGACAGCGGCGTGAAGGGCTGCATCCCGGGTGAGGTCGTACCGGACTGACGCCGTACCGGACTGACGCCGCACGGCACCGGCCGCACAGCACGGCGCCCGGCCGCACAGCCGTAGGCCATGCGGACCCGGACCGGCGGGTCGGCCCGCGAAGGTCAGGATGATCCCCAACAATTCAGCTCATCAAATGACTTTTCGCTTGGACTCGACTCGCTGGGAGACCAGATGCGCTCTCGCCCCGCTCGTATCGCCGCCCTCGCCGCTCTCCTCGGCGGGTTCCTGATCGCCGCCCCGGCCGAGGCCGCCCCCACGGTCGACGCCCCGGCCGACCCCCCGGCCGAGGCCGCCCCCACGGCCGATGCCCAGACCGATGCGACCGATGCCCCGGCCGACGACCCGGCCGACGACCGGAACGACGCTCCCGACTGCACGGTGCGCAGCAAGCGCCTCGCGGTGACCGTCGACCGCGAGGCAGGGACCGCGACGGCCACCGGCCGCTGGCACATCTCCTGCCGCTCGGCCACCGTCACCACCGCCGAGCTGAAGGTGCTCGCCCCGCGCCGCGCCCAGAAGCCGCTGAAGGGCAGCTACGGCACCCGGTTCCAGGGCTACACGTCGGTCACGGGCCCGGTCGACCCCGAGAACCCCGAGCTGACCGCGGTTCTCACCCTCAAGGCGGGCGACGAGGTCCTCGGCAAGCCGATCCGCGAGTGCGCCACGCGGCCGGACGGCAGTCCGTCCTGCTATCCGGGCCGGGACGACTCCCCGGACATGGCAGCGGACGTCCTCCACTTCCTGGGCGTCATCGGCGAGCGGTCCGGCCCTGACGCCGCCGGCCGCGGCTTGATGAGCCTGATGGACGCGGGCGCGGCGGTCAGCTCCGCGGCGCCGTTCGCGGCACGGTGATCGTCACCCGGAGGCCCTTCGGCTCGTTCCGGTCGTACGCGATCGAGGCCCCGCCCGTGGCCAGCAGCGCGCGGGAGATCGACAGCCCGAGCCCCGAGCCGGAGACGTTCTGGTGGCGGCTGCTGCGCCAGAATCGGTCGCCGATCCGGGACAGCTCCTCCTCGGCGAGCCCGGGACCCCCGTCCGCGACCGTGATCCGTACAGTGTCGCCCTCGTGCTCCACGCCGACGCCGACCTCCTCGCCCTCCGGCGTGAACTTGAGGGCGTTGTCGACGACGGCATCCAGCGCGCTGGACAGGGCCACCGGGTCGGCCCACGCGGTGGCTCCCGCTGGGCCGTCGTAGGAGAGACCGACGCCCTTGCTGTCGGCCACGGGACGCCAGGCGCCGACCCGCTCCTCCGACAGTTCCGCGACGTCCGTCAGCTGCAGGTCGGCCGGGGCGTGCTCGGCGAGAGCCAGGTCGAGGAGGTCGTCGAGCACGCGCGCCAGCCGCTTGCCCTCCGTGCGGACCGAGCCGATCTCCTCGTTGCCTTCGGGGAGTTCGAGCGCGAGCAGCTCGATCCGCAGCAGCAGCGCGGAGAGCGGGTTGCGCAGTTGGTGGGAGGCGTCCGCGACGAATGCGCGCTGCTGCTCCAGCACGTCCTCGACGTTATCGGCCATCTCGTTGAAGGAGCGGGCGAGACGGCGCAGCTCGGGCGGCCCGCCCGAGGCCGCCACCCTGGACTTCATCCTGCCGGTCGCGATGTCGTGGGTGGCCGCGTCGAGGATCCGTACGGGCCGCAGCACCCAGCCCGTGAGGCGGAAGGCGGCCCCGACGGCGAGGAGCATCGCGGCGGCCTCGCCCGCGCCGATGAGCAGCCAGCCGCGCAGGATGCCGGAGCGCATCTGGCCGGTGGGCGAATCGGTGACGACGACCGCGACCACGTCCCCGTCCCTGACCACGGGCGAGGCGACGGCGAGCCGGCCCCGCTGCCAGGGCCAGACCTGCTCCGGGTCGTGGCTGCGGCGGCCGGCCAGGGCCTCGCGGAAGGCCTCGTCGCCCTCGCCCTCAGCGGGCACCGCCCAGCCGTCCGGGGCCTCGGCCATGGTCGTGCGGTCCCGGTAGAAGACACCGGCCCGTATCCCGTACACCTCGTGGTACTGGTCGAGCTCCGCGCGCAGCGTGACCAGCCGGCCGCCCTCGTCCTCGGGCACGCGGGCCTCGGGGCGGGCCGTGACGAACTGCGCAAGAGCGGCGAAACGGGCCATGTCGTCGATCCGGTCGACCACCACCCGCTGCTGCTGGGCGGCGGCCAGGCTCACCGCGAGGGGGAAGCCCAGGGCAAGCAGCACGCCCGCCATGAGGACGATGAGGAGCGGAAGGAGTCGGGTGCGCACCGGGCCTCGGGGTCCTCAGGCCACCGGGGCGACGAGGCGGTAGCCGACCCCGCGGACCGTCTCGATCAGGGCCGGCATCCGCAGCTTGGAGCGGAGCGAGGCGATGTGCACCTCGAGGGTACGGCCCGTCCCCTCCCAACTGGTCCGCCAGACCTCGCTGATGATCTGCTCCCGGCGGAAGACGACACCGGGGCGCTGCGCGAGCAGGGCCAGCAGGTCGAACTCCTTGCGGGTGAGCTGGACGGCGGCGCCGTCCACCGTGACCTGGCGGGTGGGCAGTTCGATGAGGACCACGCCGAGGCGGACGGGCTCGACCGGGCCGCCGCCGTCGCCACCGCCGGAGTCCTCGGCGGCGTTGTCGCCCGGTCCGGTGCGGCGGCTGACCGCGTGGATACGGGCCAGCAACTCGCCCGTGTCGTACGGCTTCACGACGTAGTCGTCCGCGCCGAGGTTCAGCCCGTGTATCCGGGAGCGCACATCGGCCCGGGCCGTCACCATGATCACGGGGGTGCTGGTGCGCTTGCGGATCCGTCCGCACACCTCGAAGCCGTCCTGGTCGGGCAGGCCGAGGTCGAGGAGCACCACGCCGTAGGGCGCGCCCTCGTCCGGCAGGAGGGCCTGGAGCGCCTCCTCGCCGCTGCGGGCGTGGGTGACGTCGAAGCCGTGCCGGGCGAGGACCGCGGACAGGGCGGCGGCGACGTGATCGTCGTCCTCGACGAGCAGCAGCCTCATGCGTCCCCCTCCCTGTCCTGGCTGTTCCGGCTGTCCGGGGTGTCCGGGCTTTTCGTGGCCACAGGGCATCCAGCCCGATGCGCGCGGGGCCCGTCAAGTGGTGTCGGCGGCCCGCGGCGATCCGTTATGGAGCCGGTAAGGAAACCGCAACCACCGGGGCCTCTGAGGACCGGAGGGAAAAGCGTTCGCCATAACCCAGCGTCGCCGCTGGTGGCCGTATCGTTATGCTCAATTTCCGCTCAGATGTAATGACGCTGGTCGGCCCTGCTCATTAAGGTCCTCCCAACCGAGGAGGACGGAGCAAGAAGCCGATGACCGAAGTATCGGTGACCAAGGACGCCGCGCCCGCGGCGGAACCCCTGGTCGTCCTGAACAACGTCAACAAGCACTTCGGCGCGCTGCATGTGCTCCAGGACATCGACCTGACCATCGCGCGCGGCGAGGTCGTCGTGGTCATCGGGCCTTCCGGGTCCGGCAAGTCGACGCTGTGCCGCACGATCAACCGGCTGGAGAGCATCGACTCCGGCTCCATAGCGATCGACGGCAAGCCGCTCCCGCAGGAGGGCCGCGAACTGGCCCGGCTGCGTGCGGACGTCGGCATGGTCTTCCAGAGCTTCAATCTCTTCGCGCACAAGACGGTGCTGGAGAACGTGATGCTGGGCCAGGTCAAGGTCCGGCGTACGGACAAGAAGGCGGCCGGGGAGAAGGCCCGCGCCCTGCTCGACCGGGTCGGCGTCGGCACCCAGGCCGACAAGTACCCGGCCCAGCTCTCCGGCGGCCAGCAGCAACGCGTGGCCATCGCCCGCGCGCTGGCCATGGATCCGAAGGTCATGCTCTTCGACGAGCCGACCTCGGCGCTCGACCCGGAGATGATCAACGAGGTGCTGGAGGTCATGCAGCAGCTCGCCCGGGACGGCATGACGATGGTCGTCGTCACCCATGAGATGGGCTTCGCGCGCTCGGCCGCGAACCGCGTCGTCTTCATGGCGGACGGCCGGATCGTCGAAGAGGCCCGGCCTGACCAGTTCTTCAGCAATCCGCGCAGCGACCGTGCCAAGGACTTCCTGTCGAAGATCCTTCACCACTGACGGCTCCCGCCGACGATCAACGTCTCACGACACAAAGGATGTTCACCATGAAGCTCCGCAAGACGGCCGCCGCCGCGGCGATCGCTGTGCTCGCACTGACCGCCACCGCGTGTGGCGGCGAGTCCGGTTCGGCCGGTGACCAGCCCAAGGGCGGGTCCGGCGGCAAGGACCAGCCGAAGCTGCCCACGTACACCGTGGCCAAGGACGTGAAGGTCGACTCGCCGACCCTGAAGAAGGCCCAGAAGGCCGGCAAGATCGTCTTCGGCGCCAAGAACGACCAGCCGTTCCTCGGCTTCGAGGACACCGACGGCAAGCGCTCCGGCTTCGACATCGAGATCGCCAAGATGGTCGCCGCCGACCTCGGTTTCTCCGCCGACCAGATCGAGTTCAAGACCGTCGACTCCGGCGTCCGCGAGACCACCATCTCCAAGGGCGACGTCGACCTGTACGTCGGCACGTACACGATCAACGACGAGCGCAAGAAGCAGGTCGGCTTCGCTGGCCCGTACTTCATGGCCGGTGCCGACCTCCTCGTGCGCAAGGACGACAAGAGCATCACGGGCCCGGACTCCCTGAAGGGCAAGAAGGTCTGCTCGATCGTCGGCTCCACCCCGCTCGCGGAGATCAAGAAGCCGAAGTACGGCGCGGAGACCGTCGAGCTGGCCAAGTACTCCGAGTGCGTCCAGCAACTGCTGAACAGCGAGGTCGACGCCGTCACCACCGACGACGCGATCCTCAAGGGGTACGCGGCGCAGCGCCCGGAGAAGCTCGAGGTCGTCGGCAAGCCGTTCACCAAGGAGCCGTACGGCGTCGGCATGAGCAAGGACGACAAGGCGCTGCGCGACGCGGTGAGCGACGCCCTCGAGGCGCACATCAAGAACGGCGACTACAAGAAGGCGTACGACGCGACGCTCGGCCTGTCGGGCTCCCCGTACTCCGAGCCGCCGGCCCTCGAGCGCTACTGAGGCTCGCTACGAGTCCGCTGATCAGCCGGCAGTGAGCTGCCCGCCCCCGTACGCACCCGCGCGGTGCGTACGGGGCGCGGCGCCCCCTGCCTGACCGCCGCCGCCCACGAGGACTTCCCCGTGAACGTATTGCTCGACCACCTGTCGCTGTTCCGCGAGGGGTTCATAGGCACGATCCTGCTGACCCTGTCCAGCGGGCTGCTCGCGATGGTGCTGGGTGTCGTCATCGCCGGCTTCCGGGTCTCGCCCGTCCCGCCGCTGCGGTTCTTCGGCACCGCCTGGGTCACGCTCTTCCGGAACACGCCGCTGACGCTGCTGTTCCTGGTCGCGTGGTTCGTCGTGCCGGTGATCTTCGCCCCCGGCCTCAATCCGTGGACCAAGGCGCTGCTGGCGCTCGGCTTCTACACCTCGGCCTTCGTCTGCGAAGCCGTCAGGTCCGGTATCAACACCGTGCCGCTCGGCCAGGCCGAGGCAGCGCGCAGCATCGGCATGACGTTCTTCCAGACGCTGCGGCTGATCGTCCTGCCGCAGGCCACGCGCACCGTCGTCCCGCCGCTCAGCAGCATCTTCATCGCGCTGACCAAGAACTCGGCCATCGCGGGCGCGTTCAGCGTCACCGAACTGTTCGGTGTGCAGAAGCGCCTGAGCGACCTGGGCTACGACATCGCCTGGATCTTCCTCTGGGTCGCCCTCGCGTACCTGGTCATCACCTTCTCCATCAGCGGTCTCTTCCGGCTGCTCGAGCGGCGCCTGGAGGTCGCACGATGAGTTCGAGCGTCCTGTTCGACACACCGGGCCCCAAGGCCCGGGTACGCAACCGCATCTACACGGTTGCCGGATCTCTGCTGGTGCTCGGGCTGATCGCCTTCTCGGTCTTCCGCCTCTCCGAGAAGGGCCAGCTCGAGCCCGAGGTCTGGAACATCTTCAACAACGCCGGCGTGCGGGCGAACATCCGCGACGGCGTGCTCACCACTCTCCAGGTCTTCGCGGTCGCCGGGCTGCTGTCGCTCGTGCTCGGAGTCCTGCTCGCCATCGCCCGGCTCTCCGACCACCGGATCGTGAGCTGGCTGGCCACCGGGTTCATCGAACTCTTCCGGGCCGTCCCGCTGCTGATCACCATCTACGCCCTGTGGGTGCTCTTCCTCTCCTACAAGGCGGACCTGGGCTTCATCGGCGACAGCACCGCGTTCTGGGCGCTGGTCCTCGGACTCACCATCTACAACGGGTCCGTGCAGGCGGAGGTGCTCAGGGCCGGGATCAACGCGGTGCCGCGCGGGCAGGTGGAGGCGGCGTACGCGCTGGGCCTGCGCAAGTCCCAGGTGATGACCACGCTGCTGCTGCCGCAGGCCGTCCGGTCGATGCTGCCGACGATCATCAGCCAGCTCGTCGTCACGCTCAAGGACACCTCGCTCGGCTACATCATCACGTACGCGGAGCTGCTGTACGCGGCGCGGACGATGGCCAACAACATCATCGTCAACGGGGAGAACCCGATCACGCCGGTCGTCATCGTCGTCGGCGCGATCTACGTCGCAATGTGTCTGGCCCTGTCGTCGCTCGCCACCTGGATCGAGAAGCGCGGGCGCCGCGCCAAGACCGGGATCGCGGTGGCCGCGGCGGCGGAACCGGCCGAGGCGCCGGACGTGCTCAGCGTGGACGCCGCGGCGGGACTGGCCGGCCGCGGGACGGGCGCCGGAGAGCCGGGGGCCACCGAGCCGGGGGCCACCGACGAACCACCGGGGCCCAAGGCCTGACCCGGGGTCTGACCCAAGGCTTGATCCTGTTTCCGGCCGGGGCCTGACCTGGTTCTGGCCCGAGGTCTGATCCGGGGCCGGCCCCGGGCCGGACTTCACGTCTGACGAACTGTCGGCAGCGGCGCGAGAGGCGCCGCTGCCGATGTCGTTTGATGCACGCACCCGCGAGTGGCTGCATACTTTTGCTGTGATCGCGCACCGGGCTCCCCTTGCCACGTTCTGTACGTCCCATACGGCCCAGGGAGCCGCGCCGTGGACCCGGTGATCGTCGTCGGGGCGGGTCCTGTCGGGCTCTGCACCGCCCTGGCGCTCACGCGACTCGGGGTGCCCGTCGTCGTACTCGACGAGGGCCCCGGGTACGACGAACCGCGGCCCGCGCGCACCGCCGTACTCCGCCAGGACACCGCCGCCTTCCTGCGGCGGCTCGGCTGCGCGCCCGCGCCCGATGAGGCGTGCGGCTGGAGCGCGTGGCGGACGATGCGGCGCCGACAGGTGGCGCGCCGACTGGAGTTGGGGGGCAGCGGCTCGGCCGCGGCCGACGCGGAGAAGGGCCACGCGGAGGCGGGCATCGGCGCCGGCATGGGCGCGGGCGCGGCTGGCGCGGGCGGGCCCGGTGTCGGCGGGCCGGGCGTCGGCGGACCAGGCGTCGGCCTGCCGAGCGTCGGCCTGCCGAGCGTCGGTCTGCCGGGCGTCGGTCTGCCGGACGAGGGCGGGTCCCCGGAGTCCCCACTGCATGTGCCGCAGCACGTGCTGACCCGCCGGCTGCGGGCCGCGCTCGCCGAGGAACGGCTCGCCCAGATCGCCACCCACAGCAAGCTCGACGCCCTCGAACAGGACGACCGGGGCGTCACCGCCCACGCCCGCCGCCCCCGCGTCTCCCATGAGTCATCCCCTCCAGAACCGGGGACGCAGGGCGCAGGGGCGACGCCGAGCACCGGGACGTGGTGGCGCGGCAGTTACCTGATCGGCTGCGACGGCCAGCGCTCCGCCGTCCGCAAGCTGCTGGACGTGCGCTTCCCGGGCCGTACGGCGGTCGAGCGGCACGCTGTCGCCGCGCTGCGCGCCGAGCTGCCCTGGCCCGGCGAAGCCGTGCTGCACCGGTTCCCGCCGAACGGCGCGGAAGTGACGGCCCGTCCGCTGCCCGGCGATGTCTGGCGGCTGGACTGGCTGCTGCCACCGCGCGGCGAACTGGTCACCCCCGAAGCGCTCGTGACCCGGATCCGCGACACGCTGGCCCTGTGGTGCGGCAGCACCCCGCCGTACGAACTGCTGGACACCGGCGTGCACACCGTCCACCACCGGCTCGCCAGGCGCTGGCGCGTGGGCCGGGCCTTCCTCGCCGGGGGCGCGGCCCATCTGCTCGGTGCGCTGGGCACGCAGGATCTCGACGAAGGGCTGCGGGACGCCGGCAACCTCGCCTGGAAGCTCGCCCTGGTCTGGCACCGCCACGCCTCCGACGCGCTCCTCGACAGCTACCAGGCCGAGCGCCGCGCCGCCGTCGCGGCGCGGCTGCGCGCCGCCGACCAGGCGCTGTCTCTGGTGCGCGGCAGCGGCAGCTGGCCCGCGGTACGCCGGACGCTGCTGCCCGGAGGGGCGCGCGGGCACGATGCGCTCCTCGCGGAGGGGCATTTGGGGCACGGGCCACTGGGCGCGCCCCCCGTGTACGCGCGCTCTCCCCTCACGCCTCAAGCGCCGGACGACTCGGCACAGGCCCAGGTCGCCACGCCGCCCGGTGCCCCGGTCGCGGACGTGCCGGTCACGGCGCCGGACGGCTCGGCGGCGCGACTGCGGGACCGGCTCGGCCGCGACCTGCTGGTGGTGCTGGTGGCGCCCGGCACGGCCGTGTGGGAGCGCCGTCACTGGGTGAGCGCGGGGCTGATGCCGCAGCTCGCGGCCGCCGTTGCTGCGCTCCCGGTAAGGGCCGAGCTCCTGGTCACCGAGGGTTACCCGGGTGCGCCTGCGCACACCGTGCTCCTCGTACGGCCCGACGGGCACCTGGTCGCCGCCATGGCGGGGGTACGGCCCGCCGACCTGTACGCGTGCGCCGAAGCGGCGCGCGGCGGCACCGCCGTACCGCCGCAGGCCACGGCGCGGGGTGCTGCTGCCGGGTCCGCGGGCAAGGCGTCGGCGCACCGCTGACCGAGGGGAGAGTCGCGGTGAACGCGCCAGGTGCCGGTTGCCGGTTGCCGGTTGCCGGTTGCCGGTTGCCGGTTGCACGATGCGGCCGCCCTGGTGTGTTTCGTCCCACGTGTCCCCCCTGTTGACCCCAGCACAGGTGCATGGTTGACTCCGGAACGTGACTGACACCCGGCTGCGCTTCTGGCGGAGGGTCCATGTGGACCTCGTCCGCTATGCGGGCTGCGTGTGTTGTCCGTCCTGTTGATCCGATTCCTTCCTTCGCGCGGGCTGATGCCGCGCTCCTCGACGATCACCCAGGACGGACTTGTGTCACCCACTTCTCCCGTCGCCTCCGGCGACCTCTCCGCGACCACGCGCGCTCCGGCCGCTGACGCGTCCACGCGCACACCCACGACGCCTACGACTCCCCCGACGGGCTCGGGCCCCACGGCGCAGGAACTGCTCGACTTCGCCCGCCGCACGGTCGCCGACCGGGAACTCGTCGACTCGCTCCCCCTCGACCCCGAGGGCCGCACCTGGATTCGGCTCGACGGGCCCGGCGGCAGCGAGGCCTGGCTCATCGGCTGGCCGCCCAGCACCGGCACCGGATGGCACGACCACGGCGGCTCGCGGGGCGCCTTCGCCACCGCGGGCGGCCGGCTGACCGAGCAGTCCCTCGCCGCCCAGCTGCCCACGGAGGGCCGACGCACGCTCGAACTGGCCGAGGGCGTCGACCGCGAGCGGCAACTGCCCGCCGGAAAGGGCCGGGCCTTCGGCCCGCACCATGTACACCAGGTACTGAACCTCTCCACCGAAGAGCACGCCGTATCGGTTCACGCGTACTACCCGCCGCTGCCGCTGATGCGGCGCTACAGCCGTACGGGTCCCGTGCTGCGGCTGGAGGCGGTCGAGCAACCGGAGGAGTGGGAGTGAGCGGCACCACGGCGGACGCGAGGCAGACGCGGCCGAAGAGCATCGACACACTGCTCGAGGAAACCCGCGCGGAGCTGGACCGGCTCGGCCCGGAGCAGGCCGCCGAGGCGGTGGCGGCCGGTGCACTGCTGGTCGACACCCGCTACGCGGCGCTGCGCGAGCGCGACGGCACCATCCCGGGCGCGCTCATCGTGGAGCGCAACGAGCTGGAGTGGCGGCTCGACCCGCTCGGCGACCACCGCGCCCCCGAGGCGACGAGCCACGACCTGCGGGTCATCGTGGTCTGCAACGAGGGGTACGCGTCGAGTCTCGCGGCAGCCTCCCTGCGGCAGTTGGGCCTGCACCGGGCCACGGACCTGGAAGGCGGCTTCCAGGCGTGGCGCACGGCCGGCCTGCCGGTGGACCCACCGAAGTCGGCGGCGGAGCAGGTGGATCGGGCCGGATCCGACTAGTCGGCCGGTCCTGCTGCGGTCGAGTGACGGGCGATCAGCCAGCTGGAGTCGGAAACGACCGACAACGCCGGGTACTCGGCGGGCAGTGTGGGCGGGCGGTGCGGTCGGCCTCGACGCGCGGCCGGGCCGTCGAGTCGCCGGTACGGACTGCCGGACGCTGACCCGCTGCCCCCGCCGGAAGGCGGCTACCGGCTACGCGTCCGGCAGGTGGTACTCCAGCAACTCCGGGTCCTCGCCCTCCTCCTCGAGCGCACGCCGCACCACCCTCAGAGCCACGCCCTCGGCGTAGCCCTTGCGCGCCAGCATTCCGGCGAGGCGGCGGATGCGCTTCTCCCGGTCGAGGCCGCGCGTCGCCCGGAGCTTGCGCTCGACCAGCTCCCGGGCGGTCTGCTCCTCCTGCTCGGAGTCGAGCTGCCCGACGGCGCCGTCGATGAGCGCCGATTCGATGCCCTTGGTGCGCAGTTCGCGCGCGAGTGCGCGGCGGGCGAGGCCGCGGCCGTGGTGCCGGGACTCCACCCATGCCTCGGCGAACGCCGCGTCGTCGATCAGCCCGACGTCCTCGAACCGGGAGAGCACCTCCTCGGCCGCGTCGTCCGGGATGCCGCGCCTGCGCAGCGCATCCGCGAGCTGCTTGCGGGTGCGCGGAGTCCCGGTGAGCAGACGCAGGCAGATGGCCCGCGCCTGCTCCTCCGGGCTGCGCGGCGCCCCCTGTTCGGCCCTCGACGAAGAGGGGACGCCGCTGTCCGTGCGTACTTCACCGCCGACATCGCCGACATCGTTGACGCTGCCACCACTGCTGTCGCCACTGCTGCCGCCCCCGACGTCCCCCCAGTCGGTCCGACGCGTCATGGATCAGCTCTTGGCCGCGGCGGCCTTGGTCGCCTTGGCGGCCTTGGCCGCGGGTGCGGTCGCGGCAGCCGGAGCGGCCACGGAACCCGCAACACCCGCCGCGTCCGTGCCCGGCTCCCCCGCCGGATCCTCCGGCTTCACACCGATGCCCAGCTTCTCCTTGATCTTCTTCTCGATCTCGTTGGCCAGGTCGGGGTTGTCCTTCAGGAAGTTGCGGGCGTTCTCCTTGCCCTGGCCGAGCTGGTCGCCCTCGTACGTGTACCAGGCGCCGGACTTGCGGATGAAGCCGTGATCGACGCCCATGTCGATCAGGCCGCCCTCACGGCTGATGCCCTGCCCGTAGAGGATGTCGAACTCGGCCTGCTTGAAGGGCGGTGCGACCTTGTTCTTGACGACCTTGACGCGGGTGCGGTTGCCGACCGCGTCGGTGCCGTCCTTGAGGGTCTCGATCCTGCGGATGTCGAGCCGCACCGAGGCGTAGAACTTCAGTGCCCGGCCACCGGTCGTGGTCTCCGGCGAGCCGAACATCACGCCGACCTTCTCGCGGAGCTGGTTGATGAAGATCGCGGTGGTCTTCGACTGGTTCAGCGCACCCGTGATCTTACGGAGGGCCTGGCTCATCAGCCGGGCCTGGAGGCCGACATGGGAGTCGCCCATCTCGCCCTCGATCTCCGCACGCGGCACCAGCGCGGCCACCGAGTCGATGACGATGAGGTCGAGAGCTCCGGAGCGGATCAGCATGTCCGTGATCTCCAGCGCCTGCTCGCCGTTGTCCGGCTGCGAGAGGATCAGCGAGTCGATGTCCACGCCGAGCTTCTTCGCGTACTCGGGGTCGAGGGCGTGCTCGGCGTCCACGAAGGCGACCGTGCCACCCAGCCGCTGGGCGTTCGCCACCGCGTGCAGGGTCAGGGTCGTCTTGCCGGAGGACTCCGGGCCGTACACCTCGACCACGCGGCCGCGCGGCAGACCGCCGACGCCCAGCGCGACATCGAGAGCGGTCGACCCGGTGGGGATGACCTCGATGGGCTCGTTCGGCCGCTCCCCCAGGCGCATCACGGCGCCCTTGCCGAATTGCCGTTCAATCTGCGCGAGCGCGGCGTCGAGCGCCTTCTCGCGGTCGGTTCCTGCCATGGGTTCCACCCGGTTTGCTTGAGTCGATCGCTTCACGTCCACGACGCTAACGCCTGCCACTGACAACGTGCCCGGGCGCCGTCCGGCCTGTGGAAAACCGGGCCGGAACACCATGAGAATGGATGTTCGATTTTGGTGTCAACTGCGCCACGCCCGGCGGATTCTCGCCACCGCCGAGGCGCCCGGGCGCCGCCGCGGACGGCCCTGCACCCGTGGGTCGTCGGTGACGTCGTACCGCTTCACGTACACACCCAGGAAGGCCTGCAGCGTCGCGGTCGCCGGGATGGCGATCAACGTACCGACCGCACCCAGCAGCGCCGTCCCCGCGATCACCGAACCGAATGCCACGGCCGGATGGATGTCCACGGTCCTGGCGGTGATGCGCGGCTGCAGCAGATAGTTCTCGAACTGCTGGTAGACCACGACGAAGAGCAGCACCCACAGCGCGTACCAGGGGTTGACCGTGAAGGCCAGCAGCATCGGCAGGGCACCGGCCAGATACGTGCCGATGGTCGGGATGAACTGGGAGACCACACCCACCCACAGCGCCAGCGCCGGCGCGTACGGCACGACGAGGAATTCGAGCAGCACGTAGTGCGCGACACCGGAGATCAGCGCCATCAGCCCGCGCGAGTACAGGTACCCGCCGGTCTTGGCCACCGCGATCTCCCAGGCGCGCAGCACCTCCGCCTGCCGGACGGGCGGCAGCACCGAGCACAGGGCCCGGCGCAGCCGCGGCCCGTCGGCCGCGAAGTAGAACGAGAACAGCACCACGGTCAGGACCTTGAAGAGCCCGCCGAGCACGGTCGCGGAGACGTCCAGCACGCCGGTGGCGCTGTTCTGCACGTACTTCTTCAGCCAGTCCGACCTGAGCAGGCTGTCCTGCATCTCGACCCGCGACAGGCTCGTGTGGAAGGACTCGTTGATCCACCGGATCACCGAGTCCAGGTACTGGGGGAAGTGCTCGACCATGGTCACGATCTGGCCGGCCAGCATCGAGCCGAGCAGGACGAAGAACCCGGCGAAGGCGCCGAGCACCCCGAGGAAGACCAGCATCGTGGCCAGCCCGCGCCGCATCCCGCGCGCCGCCATCCGGTCCACCGCCGGCTCCACCGCGAGCGCCAGGAAGAACGCGATCAGGATGTTGATCAGCAGCCCGATCAGCTGGTGGAAGGCCCAGTTCGCGAGCTGGAAACAGGCGAAGAGCGCGAGCGCGAGCACCATGGCGCGGGGCAGCCAGCGCGGCATGCGGTCGCGGCGCTCCGCCCCCGGTGCCCCGCCGGGTCGCGCGCCGTCCGGCGCACCGTCGCGTGCGCCGTCCTGAGCTGCTTCGTCTGTCGCTGCCATCCGGCCAGTGTGGCCTACGGCGGTCAGCGCCTGTCCGCGGGGATGTCCATGGCCGCGCACACCCCGCGCCAGACGTCCTTCGCGTCCCACCCGGCGGCCAGCGCCTCGTGCACGGTCCGGCCCCCCAGCTCCGCCATCACATGATCGCGCGCGAAGGAGTCCGCGTACGCATCGCCGAAGTAATCCGCCATCCGCTGCCAGAAGACCGTCAACCGCATGCGCCCAGTATCCCGCGCAGGGATTGCAGCCTCGCACTTGCCGCCAACCGGGCGCGCTTCCGGCCTACGGTCGGATGTATGGCCCGATCCGGAGCAACCCCGCTCGCCCGCGCGGAGCAGTTCATCTGGCTCACCGCGCGCGTGCTCGAGCAGCGCACCTTCGCGTACCACTTCCTGTCCGGCGCCCCCGGTGACCCCGGGCAGGCGGACCGGACCCGCGCCGCCGACGCCGTCGAGACGGCGCTGGACGCGTACCGCAACCACGACGACGGCTACGGCCACGCCCTCGAACCCGACCTGCGCGGCCCGGTCAGCCAGCCGCTGCACACCGCACACGCGCTGCGCGTGCTCGACTCCATCGGCCGCTGCGGCGGACGGCGGGTCGAGCGAGTGTGCCGCTATCTGACGGAGGTCTCCACCGAGGACGGGGCGCTGCCCGCGCTCCACCCCTCACTGCGCGGCTACCCGGCCGCGCCCTGGATCCCGATCGTGGACAACCCGCCGAGCGATCTGCTGGCCACCGGCCCCGTGGTGGGGCTGCTGCACCGCAACGAGGTGTGGCATGCCTGGCTGTTCCGGGCCACCGACTTCTGCTGGTCGGCGGTCGAATCCCTGGAGAAGACCCACCCGTACGAGGTGAAGGCCGCGGTCGCCTTCCTCGACGGGGCCCCGGACCGGGAACGCGCGGAGACCGCGGCGCAGCGGCTCGGGCGGCTCGTACGGGAGCAGGAGCTGGCGGTCCTGGACCCGGACCGGTCCGCGGACTACCCGCTGCCCGAGGGCTACGCGCCGGGCGAGTACCACTACGCGCACGACTTCGCGCGGACGCCGGAATCACTGGCCCGCCGCTGGTTCAGCGACGAGGAGGTCGAGCGGTCGCTGGACTTCCTGGCGGCCGAGCAGCAGGACGACGGCGGGTGGCCGATCCACTGGCGGTCCTGGGCGCCCGGCATCACCCTCGAGTGCCGGCCCATGGTGACCGTCGACGCCCTGCTGACTCTCCGCGCGTACGGCCGCCCGGTCTGAGCCGGGGCCGCCCCGGCCCGGTCCGACCCCGGTCTGAGCCGGGTCCGACCCCGGTCTGAACCGGGGCCACCCCCAAGTCTGGGCCCGGACTGAGCCCGGTCTGACCCTGGTCCCGTGGCAACGGACAGTCGCCCGGCTAGCCGCCGAGCGCCCGTACGCCCGCGGTGACCAGCACGGCGACCGCGACGACCACCAGGAATGGGGCGCGCAGCACCAGCGCGAGCGCTGCGCCCGCGAGCCCCGCCGCGCGGGCGTCCAGCGCCAGCGCGCGCCCCTCCTCGCCGAACGTCTGGATGGCGATCAGCGCGGCAAGCAGGGCGACGGGGAGAAGGGCCGCGAGCTGCTTGACGCGCGGCCGATCCAGAACGCCCGCGGGCACCGAGAGGCCCAGCAGCTTGACCAGGTAGCAGCCGGCAGCGGTGACGCCGATGGCGATCCAGGTGCTCATCGGCCCTCCTCGTCGCGAGTCGTCCTGTCCGTCTTGCCTGTCCTGTCCGTCCTGTCGCGAGTCGTCCTGTCGCGGGCCGTGCGGGCCGTGCGGCGGCCGCCCGTCCCGCGTAGCCCGGGGAGAGCGAGGACGGCTGGCGCGGCGAGCGCCGCCATCAGGACCGGCACTCCCGCGGGCAGCAGCGGGTGGCACACGAGCGCGAGCACGACGGAGAGGCCCGCCACCGCCCGCTCCAGCGTCGTCCGCAGCATGGGCGCAAGCAGCGCGAGGAAGACCGCGGGCCCCGCGGCGTCCAGTCCCCAGGCATCGGGGTCACCGAGGGCGGAGGCGCCGAGCGCGCCGAGCAGCGTGGTGAGGTTCCACAGCGCGTAGAGGCTCAGCCCGGTGACCGTGAAGCCGATCCGCGCGCTGCGCCGGTCCGGCTGGGCGAGAGCGACGACGGAGGTCTCGTCGATGACCCAGTGGGCGGCGAAGGGGCGTACCGCGCGCGGGAGGCGGAGCAGCTGGGAGAGGCGCAGCCCGTAGAAGGCGTTGCGCACGCCGAGGAAGAACGCTCCGGCGGCCGCGGTGAGCGGGTTGCCGCCCGCCGCGAGCGCGCCCACCAGCGCGAACTGGGACGCGCCGGTGAACACCAGCACGCTGAGCGCGCAGGTCTGGAGGAGCGTGAGCCCCGCCCCTGCCGAGGTCACGCCGAAGGCGAAGCCGGAGAGCCCGACGGCGACGCCGACGCCGAGCGCGTCCCGCACCACCGCGGCGTCGGAGCGCCCCTCCGCCTGCGCCCGCGCCGGTGTCTCCGTACGCGGGGGTGTCTGTTCCCCTGTCACGCCCGGAACGCTACGAGCCGGTGCCGGGCCCGGTCTTGTACGTTCTTGCGGCCCCGTACGTCGTGGCGGCCGCGCCAGCCGGCGTGGAGCCGCGGGCCCGTTCCCGCTGGTACGCCCCGGGTGGCACACCGACGATCCGGCTGAAGTGCCGGTTCAGGTGCGGCTGGTCGGTGAAACCGACGGCGACCGCGGCCTCCGCGGGCGCGGTCCCGGCGTCCAGCAGGCCGCGCGCCCGGCGCACGCGCGCGTCCGTGAGCCAGGTGTGCGGCGGCATGCCGTAGGTGTCGCGGAAGGCCCGCAGCAGCGCGAACGGGCTCGTGCCCAGCTCGGCCGCGAGCTTCTCCAGGGACGGCGGCCGCGCCATCCGCTGCTCCAGGATCGCCCGGGCGCGTGCGGCGTTGCGCGCCCCCGCGGTACGCGCCTCGCGTTCCGGCATCGGGGCGCCGTGCAGCCGCAGCAGCCGCGCGACGACGACCCGCAGCAGGGTGTCGGCCGCGAGCGCGTTGCCCTCCTCGGCGGCCCGGTGCACCTCGGTGACCAGCCGGGAGGAGTACGGGTCGTGGACCACGGCCGACGCGAACCCGGGCGTTCCGCGGATGGCGGTGGTCTCGGCGGCTATCCCGGCGACCGTGTCCGGGCTCGGGTAGAGCACGGAGTACGTCCAGCCCTCGGGGACCCCGGCCTCGCCGGTGTGCGAGGTGTCGGGGTTGACGAGCGCGAGCCCGCCGACCCCGGCGCGCTCCACGGTGCCGCGGTGCAGGAACGCCTCGACGCCCTCGGTGATCGCGGCGATGACGAAAGCCTCGTGGGTGTGCCGGACGAACGTCTTGTGCACGTACCGCGCCCTCAGCAGATCCACGCCCGGCAGCTCCGGGTACTGCCAGTACCGCGCGCTCTCCTGCCTCCCCATACCGCCATTGTGCAGCCGCCCGCGAACGCCGCTGACCTGCGGGTCCGGCCGGTTGTCAGTGGCCGGGTGCACGATGGGGAGCATGTCGGAAGAACCGGCCCAGGCCCTCGGCTCCTTCTCCCCCGCGACCCGCGCGTGGTTCACGGGGGCCTTCACCGCGCCCACCGCCGCCCAGGCCGGCGCCTGGCGGGCCATCGACGAGGGCTCGGACGTGCTGGTCGTCGCCCCGACCGGCTCCGGCAAGACCCTGGCGGCGTTCCTCGCCGCCCTGGACCGGCTGGCGAGCACGCCCCCGCCCGCGGAGGCGAAGAAGCGCTGCCGGGTGCTGTACGTGTCGCCGCTCAAAGCCCTCGCTGTGGACGTGGAGCGCAATCTGCGCAGCCCGCTGACCGGGATCAAGCACGAGGCCGTGCGGCTCGGGCTGCCGGAGCCGGAGGTGCGCGTCGGCATCCGCTCCGGCGACACCCCGGCCGCCGAGCGCCGCGCCCTGTCCAACCGGCCGCCGGACATCCTGATCACGACCCCCGAGTCGCTGTTCCTGATGCTCACCTCCGCCACCCGTGACGCGCTGGCGGGCGTGGAGACGGTGATCGTGGACGAAGTGCACGCCGTGGCGGGCACGAAGCGGGGAGCTCACCTGGCGCTGTCCCTGGAGCGCCTCGACGAGCTCCTGGAGCGCCCGGCCCGGCGGATCGGCCTGTCGGCGACCGTTCGGCCCGTCGACGAGGTGGCCCGCTATCTTTCGCCCCAGCGCCCGGCCACGGTCGTACAACCCCCCTCCGGCAAGGAGTTCGACCTCTCCGTCGTGGTGCCGGTCGAGGATCTGGGCGAGTTGGGGGGCTCCCCCGCCACTGATCCCGAGAGCGGCGCGGCCGGCGACAAGCCCTCGATCTGGCCGCATGTGGAGGAGCGGATCGCGGACCTGGTGCAGGCCCACCGTTCCACCATCGTCTTCGCCAACTCCCGCCGCCTGGCAGAGCGCCTGTGCAACAGGCTCAACGAGATCGCGTACGAGCGCGCCACCGGCGAGCCCGCCCCGGAGCACCACTCCCCCGCCGAGCTGATGGGCGGCTCGGGCGCCGCCAGGGGCGCCCCGGGCGTCATGGCCCGGGCGCACCACGGCTCGGTGTCCAAGGAGCAGCGGGCCCTGGTCGAGGAGGACCTCAAGGCCGGCCGGCTGCCGGCCGTCGTCGCCACGTCCAGCCTGGAGCTGGGCATCGACATGGGCGCTGTCGACCTGGTCGTCCAGGTCGAGTCGCCCCCGTCCGTCGCCTCCGGGCTGCAGCGCGTCGGCCGGGCGGGGCACCAGGTGGGCGCGGTCTCCACCGGCGTCGTCTTCCCCAAGTACCGCGGGGACCTGGTGCAGTCGGCCGTGGTCACCGAGCGGATGCGAAGCGGCGCCATCGAGGCGCTGCGCGTTCCGGCCAACCCGCTGGACGTGCTGGCCCAGCAGATCGTCGCGATGACGGCGATGGACACCTGGGACGTGGACGAGCTGCTGGCCGTGATCCGCCGGGCCGCCCCCTTCGCCTCGCTGCCCGAGTCCGCGTACACCGCCGTGCTGGACATGCTCGCGGGCCGCTACCCGTCGGACGCCTTCGCCGAGCTGCGCCCCCGCCTCGTATGGGACCGGGTGGCCGGGGCGCTCACCGGACGGCCGGGCGCCCAGCGGCTCGCGGTGACCTCGGGCGGCACGATCCCGGACCGTGGTCTGTTCGGGGTCTTCCTGGCCGGGGCCGACCCCAAGAAAGGCGGAGGCCGGGTCGGGGAGCTCGATGAGGAGATGGTCTACGAGTCCCGGGTCGGCGACGTGTTCACGCTGGGCACGACGTCGTGGCGGATCGAGGACATCACCCGCGACCGGGTTCTGGTCTCGCCCGCGCCCGGGGTGCCGGGGCGGCTGCCGTTCTGGAAGGGCGACCAGCTGGGCCGGCCCCTGGAACTGGGCCGCGCCCTGGGGGCGTTCCTGCGCGAGGTCGGCGGTCTCACCGCCGAGGACGCCCGGCTGCGGCTGGTCGCGGCGGGCCTGGACGCCTGGGCCGCCGACAACGTCCTGGCGTATCTGAAGGAGCAGCGCGAGGCCTGCGGGCACGTGCCGGACGACCGGACCATCGTCGTCGAGCGGTTCCGGGACGAGATGGGCGACTGGCGGGTCGTCGTCCACTCCCCCTTCGGGGCACAGGTGCACGCTCCGTGGGCGCTGGCGCTCGGCGCCCGCCTCGCCGAGCGCTATGGCATGGACGCCCAGGTGATGCACGCCGACGACGGCATCGTGCTGCGGCTGCCCGACGCCGATCTGATGGGCCTCGACCTGCTCGACCTGGAGACGGACCCGGCCCAGCGGGGGCGGGAGTACGAGTCGGAGCAGTCCCCGGTCGGTGCCGCGGACGTCGCCTTCGACAAGGGCGAGGTCGACCAGATCGTCACCGACCAGGTCGGCGGCTCCGCGCTGTTCGCCTCCCGGTTCCGCGAGTGCGCGGCCCGCGCCTTGCTGCTGCCGCGCCGCAATCCCGGCAAGCGCACCCCGCTCTGGCAGCAGCGCCAGCGCGCCGCCCAGCTCCTCCAAGTCGCCTCGGAGTTCGGCTCGTTCCCGATCGTCCTGGAGGCGGTGCGCGAGTGCCTGCAGGACGTCTTCGACGTCCCGGGCCTCACCGAGCTGATGGGCGACATCGAAGCCCGCAGGGTCCGCCTGGTCGAGGTCACCACCCCCGAGCCCTCGCCGTTCGCCCGCTCGCTGCTCTTCGGATACGTCGCCCAGTACCTGTACGAGGGCGACTCCCCGCTCGCCGAGCGGCGGGCTGCCGCGCTCTCCCTCGACTCCCGGCTGCTCGCCGAGCTGCTGGGCCAGGCCGAGCTGCGCGAACTGCTCGACGCCGAGGTGCTGACCGAGCTGGAGGGCGAGCTGCAGTGGCTGACCGAGGAACGCCGGGTCAAGGACGTGGAGAGCCTGGCCGACGTGCTGCGCCTGCTCGGCCCGCTCACCGACGCCGAGTTGGCCGAGCGCGGCGCCGAGCAGGAGTGGGTGCGGGAGCTGGCCGCCGCCCGCCGCTCCATCAGAGTGCGGGTCGCGGGCGCGGACCACTGGGCGGCCGTCGAGGACGCCGGGCGGCTCCGGGACGCGCTGGGCACGGCGCTTCCGGTGGGCGTGCCCGAGGCGTTCACCGAGCCGGTCAAGGACCCGCTGGGCGACCTCCTCGCCCGCTACGCCCGCACCCACGGCCCCTTCACTTCCGCCGAAGCGGCTGCCCGCTTCGGCATCGGCACCGCCGTCACGGACGGCGCGCTGCACCGGCTGGCCGCCGCGGGCCGCATCGTCCAGGGCGAGTTCCACCCCGCCGGGATCGGGCAGGAGTGGTGCGACAGCGCGGTGCTGCGCCGGCTGCGCCGCCGCTCCCTGGCCGCCCTCCGGCAGGAGATGGAGCCCGTACCGCCCCCGGCGCTCGCCACCTTCCTCCCCCAGTGGCAGCACGTCGGCACCCACGGCCTCCGCGGCATCGACGGCCTGGTGCGCGCGATCGAGCAGCTCCAGGGCGCCCCCGTGCCCGCCTCCGCCCTCGAGAAGCTGGTCCTGCCGTCCCGCGTCTCCGGCTACGCCCCGGCGATGCTCGACGAGTTGACCGCTTCCGGCGAAGTCGTCTGGGCCGGGGCCGGAGCGCTGCCCGGCAAGGACGGCTGGGTGTCCCTGTATCTCGCCGAGTCCGGTCCGCTGCTGCTCCCGCCGCCCCATCCGCTCGAGATCGGACCGCTGCACCAGTCGGTGCTCGACGCGCTGTCCGGCGGCTACGGACTGTTCTTCCGGCAGATCGCCGACCAGGTGCGGGCCGAGCACCCCGAGTGCACCGACCCGCAGCTGGCGGACACCGTCTGGGACCTGGCCTGGTCCGGCAGGCTCACCAACGACACCCTGGCGCCGCTTCGGTCCCTGCTCGGCTCCGGCCGCACCGCGGGCGCCACCGCTCACCGGGCGAAACGCTCGGTGCCCCGCGGGCGGTACGGCACGTTCACGGCCGGCCTCAGTCCCCGTACGGTCCGCGGCACCGCATCGCGCAGCGGGCCTCCGACCGTCGCGGGCCGCTGGTCGCTGCTGCCCGGGCGGGAAACGGATCCGACCCGGCGCGCCCACGCCCTGGCCCACACGCTGCTGGACCGGCACGGCGTGGTCACCCGCGGCGCGGTCCAGGCCGAGGGTGTGGAGGGCGGCTTCTCGGCCGCGTACCGCGTGCTGTCCGCCTTCGAGGAGACCGGGCAGGCCCGGCGTGGCTACGTGGTCGAGGGGCTCGGCGCGGCGCAGTTCGCGATGGACGGCGCCGTCGACCGCCTCCGTGCGGTGGCGACGGCCCGCGACCGCGAGGCGGCGGAGGGGCCGCACCCCAGGTTCCTCGACAGTGGCGGCCGGGACGCGCGCGAGGGCAGGCCGGTGGTCCTCGCGGCGGCCGACCCGGCCAACGCGTACGGCGCCGCGCTTCCCTGGCCCGACCCGCCCTCGGGCGCCGGCCACAAGCCGGGCCGCAAGGCGGGCGCCCTGGTGGTGCTCGTCGGCGGCGAACTCGTCCTGTACGTCGAGCGCGGCGGCAAGACCCTGCTCGCCTGGCCAGGGCAGGACGCGGACGGCCCGGAGGCCGACGCCCGGCTGCACGCGGCCGCCGAGGCGCTGGCGCAGGCCGCCCGCGGGGGCGCGCTCGGCACGGTCACGGTCGAGCGCGCCAACGGCACACCGGCTCTCTCCTCCCCCATAGGCCGCGCCCTGGAAGCCGCAGGCTTCCACCCCACCCCCCGCGGCCTCCGCCTCCGCCCGTCCTGACCCCCCGCCCCGGCGCCAACCCGCGCGAGAATCCGCGCACCTCAGACCGCCGGCGGGCCCTACGCGCCCGCCCCCGCGTACCGCACCTGCGGCGCAGCCCGGCGGTGTCGCCGGTCAGCATCCCGGCCAGTCCCCACCCGGCGGCATCATGGCTGCATGCCCGAAGGAGACACCGTCTGGCAGACGGCCCGCAGGCTGCACGATGCGCTCGCGGGCGAGCGCATCGTGCGGTCCGACCTGCGCGTGCCCAGACTCGCCACCGTCGACCTGTCCGGGCGGGACGTCACCGAGGTGGTCGCCCGCGGCAAGCACCTGCTGACCCGCATCGAGGGCGGACTGACCCTCCACTCCCATCTGCGGATGGACGGCGCGTGGCACCTCTACACCCCCGACGAGCGCTGGCGCGGCGGACCCGAGCACCAGATCCGCGCCATCCTGGTCACCGCCGAAAGGACCGCCGTCGGCTACCGCCTCCCCGTCCTCGGCCTCCTCCGCACCGCGGACGAGGACAGCGTCGTCGGCCACCTCGGCCCCGACCTGCTCGGCCCCGACTGGGACCCGTACGAGGCCCTGCGCAGACTGCTCGCCGACCCCGCCCGCCCCCTCGGCGAGGCCCTGCTCGACCAGCGCAACCTCGCCGGTATCGGCAATGTCTACAAATCCGAGCTGTGCTTCATGGCCGGCTGCACCCCCTGGCTCCCCGTCTCCGAGGTCCCTGCCCCCGACCGCCTGGTAGCCCTGGCCAAACGGCTCCTCGAGGCCAACAAGACCCGGCTCGCCCGCGCCACCACCGCCGACCACCGCCGCGACCACCGGCTGTGGGTCTACGGCAGAGCGGGCCGCCCCTGCCGCCGCTGCGGAACGTCCGTGCTCGCCGCCGACCAGGGCGCCGCGGGCCAGGAGCGCAGCACCTACTGGTGCCCGTCGTGCCAGTCCGGCCCCTCGCCATCCAGCCCCTCCCGACCCGGGTCCGCCTCCCCCACCCCCCATCAATCCCCTCGGAGGTCGTCGGCAGCAAGCAATTGACGGACCGTCAGGTTCACTCGTACCGTCACGCCATGACCGTCCTCCAGGCCTACGACCTCACCGGGCGCACAGTCTTCGTCACCGGCGCCGCGAGCGGCATAGGCCGGGCTACCGCCGCCCTCCTCGCCCGTGCCGGAGCGGCCGTTCACTGCGCCGATGTCGACGAGAAGGGCCTGCGGGGAACCGCGGAGCGGATCGCGGCCGCCGGTGGCACGGCCAGGACCCACCCCCTCGACGTGACCGACCGCGCCCAAGTCGCGGCCGCCGTGGCCGAGGCCGCACGAACCGGGAGCGGCCGACTGCACGTCATGGCCGCGATCGCGGGCATCATGCACCGCAGCCCCGTCCTGGAGACGACAGACGCCGACATCGACCGCGTCCTGGCGGTCAACTTCAAAGGTGTGCTCCACGTCTGCCAGGAAGCGGCCCGCTCCATGATCGCCACGCAGACCCCCGGCTCCATCGTGACGATGGCCTCCGGAGCCGTCGACACCGGCGCCCCAGGACTCCTCTGCTACGGCGCCGCGAAGGCCGCCGTCGTCCAGCTCACGAAGACCCTGGCCACGGAGGTGGGGCAGCATGGCATCCGGGTCAACGCGGTGGCCCCCGGCTGGATCCGCACCCCCATGACCGACAGACACGACGCCCGGGCCCAGAACCAGGCCGAGCAGACCATGGCCCGAGCCTCTCCCCTGAGCCGGGTCGGCGAACCGGAGGACGTCGCCCACGCCGTGCTCCATCTCGCCTCGGACGCCTCGTCGTTCACGACGGGTCAGATCCTGCGCCCGAACGGCGGCGTCGCCATGCCCTGGTAGCTCGGGACCTCCAGGGAGCTCCGGACTCCCCGGCGGCTCGGGATGCTCTCGCCGCTCTGGCCGATGCCCTGGCCTCCTTCGCCGAGCGCGCCTCGGACGCCGGGACGCAGTGGACGGGCAGCAGGCTGAGCCCCCAGCCCCCCGCAATCACGGCCGCCTCCAGAGGCCCGGACTCGCCGGGCGCCACGGTCAGACGCACCACGGCCCAGCACCACGCCCCCGTAAGGACCGGCGCGGCCACCCATCGCACGGCAGTGGCACCGACCGGCAACACGACCGCCACCCGGTCCGCCCGCACGGCCCCCACGGTCCGGACCGGGCCCGTCCGCACGACCTCGGCAATACGCGCCGGTCCCACTCGCACCGCCCCCGCGATACGTGCCGGTCCCACTCGCACGACCCCCGCAATACGCGCCGGGCCCGCCCGCACAGCCACCGCCGCACGGACCAGGCCCGCCCGTATTCGTACCGGCGGCTCTCCGTCCCCGAGCTCCAACCCTGCCATGGCTGCCTCCTACGGACCCTCCTCCGGCCGGACGCTAGTCGGCCGGGTCCCTCCGCACGAGGGCGCACGACCGCCGGGACGGCGCGCCCAGCAGCTGCCCGCCGACACCCGCGCCCCGGGCGCCCCCAACACCCCCAGCGACACCCCCGGCGACAGCGCCAGCGCCCCTGGCACCCTGACCCGCGGCTCCCGGCCCGCCTGCCCGCCGCCTCAGGCGCTCTCCGCCTGGAACATCCACCGGTGCTTCTCGAGATCGGCCGTCAGCCCGATGAGCAAGTCCTGGCTCACCCGGTCCGACTGGTCGGTGGCCTCGATCCGCTCCCGCATCCGGACGATCACGGAGCCCAGTGCGCCGGTGAGCATCCGCACCGCGTCGTCGTCCTTGATCCAGCCGTCGTTGACATGGTCGATGCCACTGCTCTTGGCGACCGTTTCGGCCCGCCCGTCCGGGGACACCCCGAGGGCCGCGGCCCGCTCGGCCACGGTGTCGGCGTGCTTGCGGGCGCTGGCGACGACCTCGTCGAGCTGCAGGTGCACGGAGCGGAACCGCAGCCCCGTGACGTTCCAGTGGACCTGCTTGGCCACCAGGGCGAGGTCCACGAGGTCGACCAGCGCTCCCTGGAGGGCATCACCGACGATCTTGAGATCTTCGTCACGCAACGGGCTTTTGACGACAGACATCAGGTTCCTCCTGATTTCTTCCCATTTGCCGCAATGTTCCTCTCAACGATCGCACACCTGTCCCGGGCGAGACATTCCGAAGGGAGGACCGGCAAGAGAGAACAACGCGTCGAGCCCCGGGCGCCACATACGGCCCGGGGCTCGACGAAGCTTGTGGCAGAGACGTCTCTGCAGGAGAAACGCGCTGCAGGCGCAGCGACGGAACGAGAAAGCTGCCGGGCCGTCAGGCCGCCACGACGTCCACCGCCTCCGCAGGCGGCTTGATCGTCACGCGCTCCTCCGGTACGCCCGTCACGGACGTCACGGAGACCGAGTTGAGCATCGGACGCATCGGCGCAGGCACCGGCTCGCTCGCAGCCGCGGACTCCGCCAGCTCGGCGAGCGACAGCTCGTCACTCACCTCGCGCATGACTTCGGACATCCGCAAGTCCAGCGCGTCGCAGATCGCGGAGAGCAGCTCGGAGGAAGCCTCCTTCTGCCCCCGCTCGACCTCCGAGAGGTAGCCGAGGGAGACCCGCGCCGACGAGGACACCTCGCGCAGGGTTCGGCCCTGGCGCTGGCGCTGCCGACGCAGCACGTCACCCAGCAGGCGACGGAGCAAAATCATCGGTGGCTCCCTCCTCGGACCTCGGATTCGGATCCTTCTCGCCCCACCGTACCGCCTCGGGCCGCGGCCGTGCGGGGAGCGATGACGTGTTCACTCAGGGCTGCAAACATCAATTCCCCCCGCTCTGTTCCGTATCCTGTGCCCGCACATTTTCGATCAGTTCCCCCAGAAGCAGTCCGAGCGCCGCCTGGACGCTCTCGGAGCGGATACCCGCTCGGTCGCCGCTCAGTCTCAGTTCCCGCCCGCGAGCAGCGCCTCCGGGGCCCGCCACGGCGACGTACACCGTGCCGACCGGCTGCCCGTCCTGCACGTCGGGACCGGCGACCCCCGTGGCCCCCACTCCCCAGTCCGCGCCCAGCAGCCGCCGCACGCCCGCCGCCATCTGCCCGGCGACTCCGGGATCGACGGCCCCGCGCTCGGCCAGCAGCGCACCGTCCACGCCGAGCAGCCCCTGCTTCACCTCCGTCGCGTACGCGGTGACCGAGCCGCGGAACGCCTTCGAGGCGCCGGGCACACCGGTCAGCTCCGCTGCGACCATGCCGCCGGTCAGCGACTCGGCGACGGCGAGCGTCTCACCGCGGCGCACGAGCAGCCCGAGCACGTCGGCGGCGAGCGCACCGGCGGCCCGCGGGCCGGTCATCGAGTCGCGTCCCCGGCCCGCCGGAGCACCACGGCCTGCCGTACGTAGTCCAGGCCGGTCGCCACGGTCAGCACCACGGCCACCGCCATCACCCAGAAACGCAGCGAGGCGAGCGGCCCGGTCAGCGCGAGGACGTACATGCCCACGGCCGTGCCCTGAGCGAGGGTTTTCATCTTTCCGCCGCGGCTCGCGGGGATGACGCCGTACCTGATCACCCAGAACCGCATCAGCGTGATCCCGATCTCCCGGAAGAGGATCACACCCGTGACCCACCAGGGCAGGTCCCCCAGGGCAGAGAGACAGATCAGCGCCGCACCCATGATCGCCTTGTCGGCTATCGGGTCGGCGATCTTGCCGAAGTCGGTGACGAGGTTGTACCGCCGGGCCAGGTGACCGTCGAACAGGTCCGTGATCATGGCGACGGCGAAGGCCGCCCAGGCGAAGGACCGCCAGGCCGGGTCGTAGCCGCCGTTGTGGAGCATCAACAAGACAAACCCGGGCACAAGGAGCAACCGCGCCATCGTGAGGATGTTGGCGATGTTCCAAAGCCCGGGCTGCGGGACCGCGGGCGCACCCACCGGGCCGCCGCGCACCGGCGCACGCCCGGGACCGCCCGCCGCGGACGCGGGAACTCCGCTCATGTGCCCGCCTCCTCGCCCGTACAGGACCCGCCGGCCAGTGGTTCGGCCACCAGGTCTACGCCCTCGGTCGCCACCACCTTGGCCTCGACAATACGGCCGGGGGTGAGCCCCCGGGACTCCGTGAGGATCACCTGGCCGTCGGTCTCGGGCGCCTGGTGGGCGCCGCGCCCCACCGCGCCCGCCCACTCGCTCTCGCCCTCGCCGAAGCCTTCATCCCCGTCCACCGCCTCGACGAGGACCTCGACCGTCTCTCCGAGACGCTCCTCCGCACGCTGCGCGGTCAGCTCCTCCGCGAGCCGCGAGATGCGCTCGAGCCGCTCCGCGACGACGTCCTCATGGAGTTTGTTCTCGTACGCGGCGGCCTCGGTGCCGTCCTCGTCCGAGTACCCGAAGACCCCGATCGCATCCAGCCGCGCATGGGTCAGGAAACGCTCCAGCTCGGCCAGGTCCTGCTCGGTCTCGCCGGGGAAGCCGACGATGAAGTTCGACCGGGCACCGGCCTGCGGAGCTTTGGACCGAATGGTGCCCAGCAGCTCCAGGAAGCGGTCGGTGTCGCCGAAGCGCCGCATCGCCCGCAGCACGCCCGGCGCCGAGTGCTGGAAGGACAGGTCGAAGTACGGAGCGACCTTCGGTGTCGACGTCAGAACGTCGATGAGCCCCGGGCGCATCTCGGCGGGCTGCAGATAGCTGACCCGGATCCGCTCGATGCCGTCGACGCCCGCCAGCTCGGGCAGCAGCGTCTCGAGCAGCCGGATGTCCCCGAGGTCCTTGCCGTACGAGGTGTTGTTCTCGGAGACCAGCATGATCTCCTTGACGCCCTGATCCGCCAGCCACCGCGTTTCGGTCAGCACGTCGGAGGGGCGGCGGGAGATGAACGATCCACGGAAGGCCGGGATCGCGCAGAACGAGCAGCGCCGGTCGCATCCGGATGCCAGCTTGACCGACGCGACCGGGCCGGAGTCCAGGCGGCGGCGCAGCGGAGCCCGGGGTCCCGAGGCCGGTGCGAGCCCCTCCGGCAGGTCCTCCGGAGTCGGTACGAGATCTCCGTGGCCCGGCAGCGGAACCGAGGCGGCCTGCCGCTCGACCGGGCTGATGGGGAGCAGCTTGCGCCGGTCGCGCGGGGTGTGCGAGGCGTGGACGCCGCCGGACAGAATCGTTCGCAGCCGGTCGGAGATGTCCGCGTAGTCGTCGAAGCCGAGCACGCCGTCGGCCTCGGGCAGGGCCTCGGCCAGCTCCTTGCCGTACCGCTCGGCCATGCAGCCGACAGCGACCACCGCTTGCGTACGCCCGCCGCCTTCAGAGGCCGCGGTCTTCAGATCGTTGGCCTCGAGCAGGGCGTCGACCGAGTCCTTCTTCGCGGCTTCGACGAAACCGCAGGTGTTGACGACGGCGACGTCGGCGTCGGCGGCCTCCTGGACGAGTTCCCACCCGTCCGCCGCCAGGCGGCCTGCGAGCTCCTCCGAGTCCACCTCGTTACGGGCGCAGCCGAGGGTGACGAGAGCGACGGTACGGGATTCGGGCATGACGTCAGCCTACTTCGTCCCGGCGGCGCGCTCCGCTGCCAGGGTTCGGCTGCCCGCCCCGCGCGGGCCCCGGGTCAGCCTGCCGCCGGGTCTCCCTTGGTGTAGCTCAGCCGCTGGACCTGACCCTGCTCGTACCGGTCGTCGATCTCCTTGCCGTTGACGAAGAGCTGAACGGCGCCGGCGTTGCCGAGAATGAGGTCGATCCGCTGCTTGTCCGTGAAGGTCTTCGAGTCGCCCTGCTTGAGGGATCCTTCCCAGAGCAGCCGCCCGCTGTGGTCCTTCGCCGAGATCCAGCTCGCGCCGTCGTCGGCGGTGAGCTTGACCGTGACCTTGTCGGCCGGTGCGGCCGCGATGGCGCTGTCGGACGGCTCGGGCTTGGGGTCGTGGGGCTTGTTCGCGCTCGGGGAGGCGCTGGGCTTGGACGAGGCGGTCTGGCTGGCCACGGAGCCGCTGCTGCCCTTGTCGTCGCCGCTGAACAGCGTGAAGCCGACGAACGCGACGACGGCGACGATGGCCGCGACCATCGCGGCGGTCCAGTTGGGGCGCCGCGGCTCGGGCCGGAACCGCTCCGCCTCGAACAGCGGCGCGGCCGGGGTCGGCGACGGCCGCCCGCCGTGCTCGGCGTCGTACTGCTCGATCAGCACGGCCGGATCGATGCCGACCGCGCGCGCCAGCGTCCGGATATGCCCGCGGGCATAGACATCGCCGCCGCACCGGGTGAAGTCATCCTGCTCGAGCGCATGCACGATGGGGATGCGCACCCGCGTGGTGGAACTGACCTCCTCGACGGTCAGTCCGGCGTCGATACGGGCCTGCTGCAGCGCACGACCGACCGAGGGGCGGTCGTCTTCTTCGACGGAAGGACGGTCGTCTTCGGGGGAGTTGCCGATGGACACGGGGGCGCCTTTCGAGCGTGAGCCACCTGCTGGATGTTCAGTCTAGGGGTGGTACGAAAGGGTGGGGCAACCGGGGAGACGGAGTTTGTACGCCATCAGAACGGCCGCACCGTTCTAGGATCCCCTACCCGCTCGTCCTTCCCTACAACTTGACGTATCGGCAGAGGAAACGGTTGCTCGCCGACCCTCTTACGGGTGAGTCTCCCCACGGATCAGCGCCAGCACTCCGTCCAATTCCTCCGCTTTGACCAGCACATCGCGCGCTTTGGACCCCTCACTCGGCCCGACGACTCCCCGCGACTCCATGAGATCCATCAGTCGGCCGGCCTTCGCGAACCCCACCCGCAGCTTCCGCTGCAGCATCGAGGTCGAGCCGAACTGCGTCGACACCACCAGCTCGGCCGCCTGGCAGAGCAGGTCAAGGTCGTCGCCGATCTCCTCGTCGATCTCCTTCTTCTTCGCCGTCCCCACCGTGACGTCGTCGCGGAAGACCGGCGTCATCTGGGCCTTGCAGTGCTCGACGACCGCGGCGATCTCGGTCTCGGTCACGAAGGCGCCCTGCATGCGGACCGGCTTGTTGGCGCCCATGGGCAGGAAGAGACCGTCGCCCTTGCCGATCAGCTTCTCGGCGCCCGGCTGGTCGAGGATGACCCGGCTGTCGGCGAGCGAGGAGGTGGCGAAGGCCAGCCGGGACGGCACGTTCGCCTTGATCAGGCCGGTGACGACGTCGACGCTCGGCCGTTGGGTGGCGAGCACCAGGTGGATGCCCGCGGCCCGCGCCAGCTGCGTGATCCGGACGATCGCGTCCTCGACGTCGCGCGGCGCCACCATCATCAGGTCGGCGAGCTCGTCCACGATCACCAGCAGGTACGGGTACGGGGCCAGCTCGCGCTCGCTGCCGGCCGGCGCCGTGACCTTGCCGTTGCGCACGGCCTGGTTGAAGTCGTCGATGTGCCGGAACCCGTACGCGGCCAGGTCGTCGTAGCGCAGGTCCATCTCGCGAACGACCCACTGCAGGGCCTCGGCCGCGCGCTTCGGATTGGTGATGATCGGCGTGATGAGGTGCGGGATGCCCTCGTAGACGGTCAGTTCGACGCGCTTGGGGTCCACCAGCACCATCCGCACGTCCTCCGGCGTCGCGCGGACCAGGATCGAGGTGATCAGACAGTTGATGCAGGAGGACTTTCCGGAGCCGGTCGCACCGGCGACCAGGACATGCGGCATCTTCGCGATGTCGGCCATGACATAGCCGCCCTCGACGTCCTTGCCGAGCGCGACGAGCATCGGGTGCTCGTCACCGGCCGCGTCGGCGAGCCGCAGCACGTCGCCGAGGTTGACCATCTCGCGGTCGGTGTTGGGGATCTCGATACCGACCGCGGACTTGCCCGGGATGGGGCTGATGATCCGGACGTCGGGGCTGGCGACGGCGTACGCGATGTTCTTGGTGAGGGCGGTGATCCGCTCGACCTTCACGGCCGGGCCCAGCTCGACCTCGTAGCGGGTGACGGTCGGGCCGCGGGTGAAGCCGGTGACGGCGGCGTCGACCTTGAACTCCTCGAACACCCTCGAGAGCGAGGCCACGACGGCGTCGTTCGCGGCGCTGCGCGCCTTGCCCGGGCCGCCGCGCTCCAGCAGGTCGAGGGAGGGCAGGGAGTAGGTGATGTCCCCGGAGAGCTGAAGCTGCTCGGCGCGCGGCGGCAGGGGCTCGGCGCGCTCGGGGGTGGACTTGGTCAGGTCGGGCACGCCGTCGCCGGAGCGGGTGGCCGGGGCCGCCGGGGTCTCCGGCTCGGCCTCGCGCGCGGTCGGCACCCCGGTCGTCCCGGACGCCGCCTCCCGCTCCGCCGCGATGCCGTGGCTGAGCCCGGCGACCAGCGGCGAGGGGTGTACGCCGTGCAGCACGGCCCCGTCCAGCGAAGCAGCCGCCGCGGCGGCCACGTCCACGGCACCCATCTCGCGGTCGTCGGCCGACTGTGCGGAGGCGGGCTGTGCGGACGTCCTGCGGCCCCGCCTGCGCTTCGACAGCGCCTCTTCCTCGGCCCGGTCCGGGTCGGCCTCCGCGGCGGCGGAGGCGGCCCGTGAGGCGCCCCGTCGCGTCCGCCGCGCGGACGGCCGGCGCCACTCGTCGTCGTACTCGCCGCCGTACCCCTCCTCGTACGGGTCCGCGCTCGCCGCGTCCTCGTCGTCCGGGCCACCGCTCACAAGGCCGAGCTTGGTGCCGAGCAGCCGCAGCCGCTGCGGGATCGCGTTCACCGGAGTCGCGGTCACCACGAGCAGCCCGAAGACGGTGAGCAGCACCAGCAGGGCCACGGCCAGGGCCTGGCCGACCGTGAAGATCAGCGGCCTGGAGACGGCCCAGCCGATCAGCCCGCCCGCGTCCCGGATCGCCTCGGTGCCCTCGCCGCGCCCGGGCGCGCCGCACGCCACGTGGACCTGGCCGAGGACCCCGATGACCAGCGCGGAGAGTCCGATGACAATGCGTCCGTTGGCCTCCGGCTGCTCCGGGTGCCGGATGAGCCGTACGGCGATGGCGCCGAGCAGGAGCGGCACCACGAGGTCGAGCCGCCCGAAGGCGCCGGTCACCAGCATCTCGACGAGGTCGCCGACCGGGCCTTGCAGATTGGACCAGGTGCCGGCCGCGACGATCAGTGCGATGCCCAGCAGGAGCAGCGCGAGGCCGTCCTTGCGGTGCGCGGGGTCGAGGCCCTTGGCACCTCGCCCTACGCCGCGGAACAGCGCGCCGACCGCGTGCGCGAGGCCGAGCCACAGCGCACGTACGAGCAGATACACACCGGCGGTGGGCGACGGCGCCGGCTTCGGTGCCGTCTTCTTGGCCGCGGCCTTCTTCGCCGGTGCCTTCCGGCCCGACGCCGCCTTCTTGGCCGGTGCCTTCTTGGCCGGTGCCTTCTTCGCCGCCGTCTTCTTCGCGGCGCCCCCGGTACGGCCCGCGCGCGGCTTGGAGCTGCCCGTGCTGCTCTGGGAACCCTTGCCGGACGTACGTGAGGCCATGCCGCCGAGGTTACCGGTGCGGGACGGCTGGGACACGTGTGCCCAGACGTTAACCCGTTCGTGTCGCCTTCGGATTGACGTCGCGTTGACGCTGCGTCAACCCGGAAGTGACGTATCCGGGGACGGGATGCCGGGGAGTGACATGTCCGGAAGCGGCGTAACGCTCAACTCTGGGAGGGGAGCGGGGACGCGCCGTTCCCCGCGCCCGGCTCGAGCGCGTCCAGCGCCCGCCGCAGCCCGGTGAGTTTGCGCTCCAGATGCGCGGCGGTGGCGACGGCGGCCGCGTCCGCGGAGTCGTCGAGCTGCTTGGACAGCGCCTCGGCCTGCTCCTCGACCGCCGCGAGCCGCGCGGAGAGCTCCGCCAGCAGCCCGGCGGGCTCCTTGGTCTCGGGATCCGGACGGCCGGTGCCCTCCAACTGCAGCCGCAGCAGGGAGGCCTGCTCCCGCAGCTGACAGTTCTTCATGTAGAGCTCGACGAAGACCGAGACCTTCGCGCGCAGCACCCAGGGGTCGAAGGGCTTGGAGATGTAGTCCACCGCACCCGCCGCGTAACCGCGGAAGGTGTGGTGCGGACCGTGGTTGATGGCCGTCAGGAAGATGATCGGGATGTCCCGCGTCCGCTCCCGCCGCTTGATGTGCGCCGCGGTCTCGAAGCCGTCCATGCCCGGCATCTGGACGTCCAGCAGGATCACCGCGAAGTCATCCGTCAGCAGCGCTTTGAGCGCTTCCTCCCCTGACGATGCCCGCACCAGGGTCTGATCGAGCGCGGAGAGAATGGCCTCCAGCGCCAGCAGATTCTCCGGCCGGTCATCGACCAGGAGGATCTTGGCCTTCTGCACCATGGCCCGCCCTCCTCGCCCCGGCGTGGGGCCTCCCCTGCTCGAAGAGCTCGGGGAAGCACCGGGCGCCGCCCCAGGGGACGACTCCCTTGCGCCGCCCGTCCTTGTGCCGGTCATGGTAGCCGCACCCCGCCTGTCGCCACACCCTGTCACCGCGATGTCACTGTGCACGTAGCAAGAAACGCGGTGGGAGACCAGAAGGTTCCCCGAAACCCGCGTTTCCACACGCGTTCCACCAGCATCAGTCAGCGCCGGGCCGCATCCACTGCTCCATGACCTCGAGCAGATGGTCCGTGTCGACCGGCTTGGTGACATAGTCGGACGCGCCGGACTCGATGCTCTTCTCCCGGTCTCCCTTCATCGCCTTCGCGGTGAGCGCGATGATCGGCAGACCGGCGAACTGCGGCATCCGCCGGATCGCGGCAGTCGTCGCGTACCCATCCATCTCCGGCATCATGATGTCCATCAGAACGACCGCCACATCGTCGTGCTGCTCCAGCACTTCGATGCCCTCGCGGCCGTTCTCCGCGTACAGCACCGACAGTCCGTGCTGCTCCAGCACGCTCGTCAGCGCGAACACATTGCGGATGTCGTCGTCGACGATCAGCACCTTCTCGCCGTGGAAGCCGCCCTCGAAGCCGCGCTCCACCAGGTCCCGGCCCTTGTCCAGCCAGGCCTCCTGCGGCGTCTGCTGCCCCGGGACGCCGTTCTGGGACAGCTGCTCCGCAGCCGCGGTCCTGCGGCGCAGCCGCGCCAGACTGCCGACGCCCCGCCGCGCGGGCGTGTACGCCGCCGCAGGGGCCTCCTCGGCGCCCTCGGGCTCCTCCTTGGCCTCCTCGCCACCCCGAGAACCGAGCAGCGGGTCGCCGGCGGGGGCAGCGATCGCCGCGGCGCCGATGGGCCCTGCGGGCGCGAGCTGCGGATACCCCTGGGGCGGCAGCTCGGTCGGGTTGAGCGGCAGGTAGAGCGTGAACGTGGAGCCGCGGCCCGGCTCGCTGGCCGCGTGGATCTCGCCGCCCAGCAGCCGCGCGATCTCGCGGCTGATGGACAGGCCGAGGCCGGTACCGCCGTACTTCCTGCTGGTGGTGCCGTCCGCCTGCTTGAACGCCTCGAAGATCACCCGCATCTTGCTGGCCGCGATCCCGATGCCGGTGTCGGTCACCGAGAACGCGATCATGTCGGCGTCCGGGTCGCGCAGCGAGCCGTGCTCCAGCAGCTGCTCGCGGATCGTGGCCGGCACCTCCTTCCCGGCCGGCCGGATGACCAGCTCCACAGCGCCGCTGTCGGTGAACTTCACCGCGTTCGACAGCAGGTTGCGCAGCACCTGCAGCAGCCGCTGCTCGTCGGTGTGCAGGGTGGCGGGCAGCTCGGGCGAGACCCGTACGGAGAAGTCCAGGCCCTTCTCGGCGGTCAGCGGCCGGAAGGTCGCCTCGACGTAATCCACCAGCTGCACCAGGGCGATACGGGTCGGGCTGACGTCCATCTTGCCCGCCTCGACCTTCGACAGGTCGAGGATGTCGTTGATCAGCTGGAGCAGGTCGGATCCCGCTCCGTGGATCGTCTCGGCGAACTCCACCTGCTTCGGGGAGAGGTTGCCGTCGGCGTTGTCGGCGAGCAACTTGGCCAGGATCAGCAGCGAGTTGAGCGGAGTGCGCAGCTCGTGCGACATGTTGGCCAGGAACTCGGACTTGTAGCGCATCGAGACCGCGAGCTGCTCGGCGCGCTCCTCCAGGACCTGCCGCGCCTCCTCGATCTCGGTGTTCTTGACCTCGATATCGCGGTTCTGCCGGGCCAGCAGCTCGGCCTTCTCCTCCAGTTCGGCGTTGGACGCCTGGAGCGCCTTCTGCCGGTTCTCCAACTCGCCCGAGCGGATGCGCAGTTGATCGGTCAGCTCCTGCGACTGCTTGAGCAGCACCTCGGTCTTGGTGTTGACACTGATGGTGTTGACACTCGTCGCGATCATCTCGGCGATCTGGCTGAGGAAGTCCTTCTGGATCTGCGCGAAGGGCTGGAAGGAGGCCAGCTCGATCACGCCGAGGACCTTGCCCTCGAACAGCACCGGCAGCACGATCACATGGGCCGGCGGCGCCTCACCGAGCCCCGAGGCGATCTTCAGGTAGCCCGGCGGCACGTTCTCGACCAGGATCGTGCGCTTCTCCTCGGCGGCCGTGCCGATGAGCGTCTCGCCCGGCCGGAAGGACGTCGGCATCGCGCCCATCGAGTAGCCGTACGACCCGATCAGGCGCAGCTCGTACGAGCCGTCCTCGCCGGGGCCGCCGATCTCCGCGCTGTCGCCGGTCGGCATCGACAGGAAGAACGCGCCGTGCTGAGCGGAGACGACCGGGGTCAGTTCGCTCATGATGAGCCCGGCCACGTCCTTGAGGTCGCGGCGACCCTGCATCAGACCGGAGATGCGAGCGAGGTTGCCCTTGAGCCAGTCCTGCTCCTTGTTGGCGAGCGTGGTCTCGCGCAGGGTCGCGATCATCGTGTTGATGTTGTCCTGGAGCTCCAGGATCTCGCCCGCCGCATCCACGTCGATCTTCAGGTTGAGGTCGCCGCGGGTCACGGCCGCGGCGACTGCGGCGATCGCGCGCACCTGGCGGGTCAGGTTGCCCGCCATCTCGTTCACGGACTCGGTCAGGTCGCGCCACGTGCCGTCGACATCGCGCACCCGGGCCTGGCCGCCGAGCTGGCCTTCCGTACCCACCTCGCGGGCCACCCGCGTGACCTGCTCGGCGAAGGACGACAGCTGGTCGACCATCGTGTTGATGGTCGTCTTGAGCTCGAGGATCTCGCCCCGCGCATCGATGTCGATCTTCTTGGTGAGGTCGCCCTTGGCGATCGCGGTGGTGACCATGGCGATGTTGCGCACCTGACCGGTCAGGTTGGACGCCATCGAGTTCACGGACTCGGTGAGGTCCTTCCACGTGCCGGAGACGCCGGGCACGCGCGCCTGGCCGCCCAGGCTGCCGTCGGTGCCCACCTCGCGGGCCACGCGCGTCACCTCGTCGGCGAACGACGACAGCGTCGTCACCATGGTGTTGACGGTGTCGGCGAGCTGCGCGACCTCGCCGCGCGCCTCGACCGTCACCTTCTTGGTCAGGTCGCCGTTGGCGACCGCGCCCGCGACCTGCGAGATGTTGCGCACCTGGATGGTCAGGTTGTTGGCCATCAGGTTGACGTTGTCGCTGAGGTCCTTCCAGATGCCGGTGACGCCCGGGACTCTGGCCTGACCGCCCAGCTGGCCCTCCGTACCCACCTCGCGGGCCACCCGCGTCACCTGCTCGGCGAAGGAGGAGAGCTGGTCGACCATTGTGTTGACGGTCGTGACGAGTTCGAGGATCTCGCCCTTCGCGTCGACGGTGATCTTCTTGGACAGGTCGCCGCGCGCGACCGCGGTCGTCACCTCGGCGATGTTGCGCACCTGCGAAGTCAGGTTGTTCGCCATGAAGTTGACGGACTTGGTGAGGTCCTTCCAGGTGCCCGATACGCCCTGCACCTCGGCCTGGCCGCCGAGGATGCCCTCGGTGCCCACCTCGCGCGCCACCCGGGTCACCTGGTCGGCGAACGAGGACAGCTGGTCCACCATCGTGTTGAGGGTGTTCTTCAGCTCCAGGATCTCGCCGCGCGCGTCCACGTCGATCTTCTGGGACAGGTCACCGCGGGCGACAGCCGTGGCCACCTGGGCGATGTTGCGGACCTGGGCGGTGAGGTTGCCCGCCATGCCGTTCACGGAGTCGGTCAGATCGCGCCACACGCCCGCGACTCCGGGCACCTGTGCCTGGCCGCCGAGGCGGCCGTCCGTACCCACTTCGCGGGCCACCCGCGTCACCTGCTCCGCGAATGCGGAGAGCTGGTCGACCATCGTGTTGATGGTGTTCTTGAGCTCCAGGATCTCGCCGCGGGCGTCGACCTCGATCTTCTGCGAGAGGTCGCCCCGCGCCACGGCCGTGGTCACCTGGGCGATCTGCCGCACCTGAGAAGTCAGGTTGCCGGCCATGAAGTTGACGGAGTCGGTGAGGTCCTTCCAGGTGCCGGACACGCCGTCCACCCTGGCCTGGCCGCCGAGCCGGCCCTCCGTACCCACGTCCCGCGCCATACGGGTCACCTGGTCGGCGAAGGACGACAGTTGGTCCACCATCGTGTTCACGGTGTTCTTCAGCTGGAGCATCTCGCCGGAGACGTCGACCGTGACCTTTTGCGACAGATCGCCGTTCGCCACCGCCGTCGTCACCTGAGCGATGTTGCGGACCTGCCCTGTGAGGTTGCGGAACGCGGTGTTCACCGAGTCGGTGAGGTCCTTCCACGTGCCCGCCGCGCCCGGCACCTGCGCCTGGCCGCCGAGTTCACCCTCCACACCGATCTCCCGCGCCACACGGGTCACTTCGGCACCGAAGGACGACAGCTGGTCCACCATGGTGTTGACGGTGTTCTTCAGCTCCAGCATCTCCCCGGCCACATCGACCGTGACCTTCTGCGACAGATCGCCGTTCGCCACCGCCGTCGTCACCTGAGCGATGTCCCGCACCTGCGCCGTGAGGTTGCGGAACGCGGTGTTCACCGAGTCCGTGAGGTCCTTCCACGTACCGGCCGCGCCCGGCACCTGCGCCTGGCCGCCCAGCTGCCCCTCGGCGCCGACTTCGCTCGCGACCCGCGTCACCTCGTCGGCGAAGGTGCGCAGCGTCTCGGTCATCGTGTTGATCGTTTCGGCGAGCTGGGCGACTTCGCCGCGTGCGCTCACCGTGACCTTCTGCGACAGGTCGCCACTTGCGACCGCGGTCGTGACCTGAGCGATCCCGCGCACCTGCGCCGTCAGATTGCCCGCCATAAGGTTCACCGAGTCGGTGAGGTCCTTCCAGACGCCCGCGACGCCCGGCACCTGCGCCTGGCCGCCGAGTTCGCCCTCGGTGCCCACCTCGCGGGCGACCCGGGTCACCTCGGAGGAGAACGAGGAGAGCTGGTCCACCATCGTGTTGACGGTGTTCTTCAGCTCCAGCATCTCGCCGGCCACATGGACGGTGACCTTCCGCGACAGATCGCCCTTGGCGACCGCCGTGGTGACGAGTGCGATGTCCCGCACCTGCGCGGTGAGCCGGTACGCCATGGTGTTGACCGAGTCCGTCAGGTCCTTCCATGAACCCGACATTCCGCGCACCTTGGCCTGGCCGCCGAGCTTGCCCTCGGTGCCCACCTCACTGGCCACACGGGTCACTTCATCAGTGAACGCCGACAACTGGTCGACCAGCCCGTTGACCGTGCGGCCCACCTTCAGGAACTCGCCGCGCAGCGGGTGCGCCGTCCCACTCGCGCCCATCGACCGCAGATCCATGCGCTGCGACAGATCTCCCTCGGAGACCGCCGACAGCACCCGGCCCACCTCGGATACCGGTCGGGCGAGATCGTCGACGAGCGCGTTCGACGCGTCGATCGCCGCCGCCCACGAGCCCTCACAGGCGCCAGTCTCGAGCCGTTCCGTGAGCTTTCCCTCACGGCCGACCACCCTCCGTACTCGCGCAAGCTCGCCCGTCAGGTGCAGATTGCGGTCAGCCACCTCGTTGAAGACGGCGGCGATCTCGGACATGACACCTTCGCCCGACACCGTCAGCCGTTTCCGGAAGTTCCCGTCCCGCATCGCCACCAGTGCGGTGAGCAACCGGTTCAGCGACGCCGTATCCACTTCGGTCGTCCCGTTGCTACGGGACCGTCCGCCTTTCGCGCGCGTGCTCGCGCCCCGCGCCGCTGCGCCAGACTCCACCGTGTCCCTCCTGCGGGGTCGACCGTCCTTGCAAGGTCTTCTGTCGAAGCCTTCCCAGTGTTTCACCATGGCCCAACCAGGCCATAACAGTTCGGCAGCATCGCACACCCGCCATCGCAGTACCGTCTACCGCACTCTCGGGGCGGAAACACGCGCGACCGGCATCCGCACGGACGGCGAAGGTAAGTAACCTGGCACCCGGCTGTCCATCCGCCCGCCCTCAGGAGGGCGGTAGTGCGACGACGAGGCATCGGAGGGGCGGCCGGGACGGGAGCCGTCCGGCCATAGGGAGCGGGGATGAAGGAGCGGGGCGAGAGCCTGGTCCGGCAGGACATCGTGGACGGTGATTTCGGCCACGTATCTGAAGGACCCGGCGACCCCTCGGCGCCCGGTTCCGTCGACAGACGGCCGGTCCCGGGGGCGGACTCCGAGACATCTGTGAGGAGAGCAGTGATCACCGCGCGGGCTACGGCCACCTTCGAGCCGGTCGGGCGCTCGGTCGCCTCCGCCCGCGCCTTCGTCCGCGACACCCTCCAGGGCTGGGGCTTCTCCGACATCGTGGACGACGCCGTCGTCCTCACCAGCGAACTGGTCACCAACGCCGTGGTGCACGCGGGCACGGCCGCCGAGGTGTTCTGCCTCCGCAACGACCGCGGCGTACGGGTCGAGGTCGCCGACCGCTACCCGGAGCGCGAACTCCCGCTCCAGAGCACCGGCCGTCACCTCGCGCACCCGGACCGTGAGGGCGGCCGCGGCCTGCTGCTGTGCGGCGCGCTCGCCAGCCGCTGGGGCGTGGAGTACACCGCGACGCACAAGCAGGTCTGGTTCCAGCTCGACCTCGCCGAGCGCCCGGCGGGCACGCGCTCCGCGGGCCCCGCCCTCCCGACCGACGCGCTCCCCGTCGCCGGCTCCCGGGTCCGGGTCGCCGTCGTCCAGATCGACCGCGGCGGTGCCGTCAGCTCCTGGAACGACGACGCTCAGGAACTCTTCGGCTACGCCCCGGAGCAGGTCATCGGCAAGCCGCTCACCGACCTGGCCGCCTGGCCGCACACCCCCGGCACGGGCACCGGCATCGCCGAGGCGCTCCAGCTCTCCCGCTGGGAGGGCTCGTACGGCCTCCGCGACACCGACGGCCGCGTCGTGCCCGTCTACGCCTCGCACCTCCGCGTCCGCGACGCTCAGGGCGAGCCCTCGACCGTGCTGCTGCTGGTACGGGACCACGAGCGCGCCGTGCTCCAGACGACACTGCGCCCGGCCGCCGGCGACAGCGCCACGACGTCGGGCGACGGCCGCGGGCCCGCCGCCGACCCGTTCGAGGTCTTCATCGGCTCCCCCGCCCCGGACGACCTCGACGGCCTCCTCCAGCGCACCGTCGAGCGCGCCCGCGACATGCTCGACGGCGACGCCGCGTACCTCCTCCTGGCCACGGACGACGAGACCGAGCTGGAGGTCCGCGCCTCCACAGGGCTGCCCTCCGCACGCCAGCGCTTCGCGCGCGTGCCCGTGGAAGCCGGTACGGGCCGCTACGGCTCGGCCCGTATGCCCTCCGTCCACGAGGACCTCACGGCCGTACCCGGCGCAGTCCCGCTCCTCGGCGGCACGGGCATGCGCTCCGTGGTCACCGTGCCGCTGAAGGTCGAGGGACGGCTGACGGGCTCGCTCGGCGTCGCCGCGGAGGGGCCGGGCCGTTACACCAACGAGGAGGCGCTGCGGCTGCAGTTCGCGGCCGACCGCATCGCCCTCGCGGTCGAGCGCGCCCGGCTCACCGAACTCGAGCGCCTGCGCCGCGGCTCGCTCTCCTTCCTCGTCGAGGCCTCCGACCTTCTGGCCGGCACCCTCGACCGCGACCAGACCCTGGCCCTCATGGCCCAGATGACGGTCCCCACCCTCGCCACCTGGTGCGCGGTCTACACGGTCGCCGACCAGGCCTCCGAGCCGGAGCTCTCCTACGTCCTGCACGAGGACGAGGACCGCATCGACGGCATCAAGACGCTGCTCGGCAAGGTCGCACCGCCGGACCCGGTCCCGACCCCCGGCGCCCGCGTATGGACCGCCCCCAGCGACGCCGCGCACTCCGCGGCGCTCAGGTCCTCGCTGCGCGCCGTCGACATGGGCGACCCCTCGCAGGGCACGGCAGGCCCCGGTCCTTCGCTCGCGACCGCCTCCGCGGTGGGCGGCGAGACCGTGGTGCTGCCGCTGGTCGCCCGTAACCGCGTCATCGGCATGCTGACGCTCGGCAAGCCCACCGAGGAGCACTTCCGCCAGGAGATCCTGGAGCTCGCCGAGGACCTGTCGCGCCGGGCCGCCCTCGCCCTCGACAACGCGCGGCTCTACTCCGAGCGCACCGCCATCAGCCAGTCCCTGCAGCGCAGCCTCCTGCCGCCCGAACTGCCCGAAGTGGCGGGCGTGGAGGTCGAGGTCATCTACCGCGCGGCGGGCGAGGGCAACGAGGTCGGCGGCGACTTCTACGACGTCTTCCCCATCCGCGACGGGGCGTACGGCTTCGCCATCGGCGACGTCTGCGGCACCGGTCCGGAAGCCGCCGCCGTCACCGGCCTCGCCCGCCACGCGCTGCGGCTGCTCGCACGCGAGGGCTTCGGCGGCCCGGCGGTCCTCGAGCGGCTGAATGCGGCCATCCTCGATGAGGGCGCCCGCAGCCGCTTCCTGACCCTCCTGTACGGCGAGTTGTGGCCGCAGCAGGACGGCGGCGCGATCCTCAAGGTGGTCTGCGCGGGGCATCCGCTGCCGCTGCGCCTGCGCCAGGACGGCAGCGTCGAGCCTGCGGCCGAACCACAGCCGCTGCTCGGCGTGATGGAGGATCTGGAGCTGTACGAGCAGACGGTCAGCCTCGATCCCGGCGATGTCCTGCTGTGCGTCACGGACGGCGTGACCGAGCGCCGGGAGGGCAGCCGCATGCTCGGCGACGACGGCCTCGTCGACGTTCTGACGACGTGTACGGGCCTGACGGCCGGGGCGGTCGCGGCGCGCATTCTGCGAGCGGTGGAACGCTTCGCCGCCGAGCCCGCGTCGGACGACATGGCGATCCTCGCGATGCGCGTCCCGGAGCCGCACGCGGCCCAGGAGGCGTGAGCACGCACAACTGGCGTACACGCGGCGAGACATGACGAAGGCCCCCGCAGTTGGCGGGGGCCTTCGTATCTGGAGCCCCAATACGGAATCGAACCGTAGACCTTCTCCTTACCATGGAGACGCTCTGCCGACTGAGCTATTGGGGCGCGGCAACGGGTCAGATCATACCCGAACTCGCGTGCGTTCCCGTCCGCCAACAGTGGCCGCGGACCTCGCCTCTCAGGCAGGCTGCAGCAGCCCGCCGAGCGCATTGCAGGCCGACGCCACGCGCTGCAATTCCCGCCGCGTCATGCCCGCTTCGACGGGCAGAGACAGACATTCGTCGGCGGCCCGCTCGGTCTCGGGCAGCCACACGTCGCGCCGGAACGGCGGCATGCGGTGCACCGGAGTCTGTACGGGCACGCGGCAACGGACTCCCTTGGCCCGGAGGGTCCGCGCGAAAGCGTCCCGGTCCGGCCGCCCATTGCCGGGCACGCGTACGACGTACTGGTGGAAGGTGTGCTCGACGCCGGGACGGACGCGGGGGGTGATGACGTCGCTCAGCCGCTGGCTGAGGAAGGCGGCATTGGCCTGACGCATCGCGGTTTCCACGGAGGAGCTCTGCTCTGTCTCTTGCGGTATGAGGAACAGGCCGCGGCGTCCGGCGAGTTCAGAGAGCCGCGTCATGTCCGCGTGGTGGCCGAACTGGTGCACCGGCACGACGGCCGCCGTGCGCGGCGTCACCGCCGCCTCGACAGCGGCCGGGTCGAGGCAGAAGCTGTCCGCGTCTATGTCCACGTACACCGGCATCCCGCCGGCCTGCCGTACGGCCTCCACCACATCGGCGGTGCCGTACGAGGGCACGATCACCTCGTCGCCTGCGCGTACGCCCGCGCTGGTCAGAGCGCGCTGAAGCCCAACTGCAGGATGTCCCAGTCCCATGGCACGGATCGTGCCCCCGCAACGTGAACTCCAAGTGGCGGGCAACACAACATAAGAGAGCCCTGTCGGGAACCGAAGCTCCCGACAGGGCTCTCTCTCAATGTTTGTTCGGCGGCGTCCTACTCTCCCACAGGGTCCCCCCTGCAGTACCATCGGCGCTGAAAGGCTTAGCTTCCGGGTTCGGAATGTAACCGGGCGTTTCCCTAACGCAATGACCACCGAAACACTACGAAACACAACCGCCGGGGCCCCACAAAAAAAAGGGGGCCGGGGTCGTTGCTTCAGAACCAACACAGTGAACGCGAGCATCTGAGGACAAGCCCTCGGCCTATTAGTACCAGTCAACTCCACCCGTTACCAGGCTTCCATATCTGGCCTATCAACCCAGTCGTCTCCTGGGAGCCTTAACCCCTCAAC